>JAHBSF010000054.1 GCA_019639255.1 Acidobacteriota bacterium
TCGCGGCTGAAAAACTCAAAGAACTTTGTTTACACTGTAATAGGAATGAAACGGAACAAACAGAAAGTTTTTACGATTTCGGTGTTTTTCGTCTATTTCCGTTTGTTCCGTTTCATTCCGTGTATTCTGAATTCCCTCTCACTCTTTTCTCGCCACGCCTCCCTTCTGGCCGATCTGTTTGAGCAGTTCCTGCACGGCGGCTTCAAGCTGGCGGTCGCGGCCTGCGAGGTTGTCTTCGGGCGTATTCTCGACAAGCATATCCGGCTCGACGGCCGTGTTTTCCATATTGGTTCTCTTCGCGTCTGCGAGATATACGCCCACGCCCGGCGTGCGCACCGTCGCGCCGTCGATCAGCGAATAGCTGCCCGTTCCGATTACAGCGCCCATCGTCGGAGTGCCTATGACCTTGCCGAGTCCCAATGCGCGGAATCCTGCGGGAAACATCTCGGCGTTGGACGCCGACCGCCAGTTCTGCAGCACGACCTTCGGCCCGAAAAATCCGGCGAAGGGCCGGCCCGACTGTTCCGTGCCGCGCGGCTGCCAGATCTGGTACTGCCGCTGCACGAGCACGGCCAGAAGCTCCTGCTCTATGTTACCGCCGCCGTTCCACCGCTGATCGATTACAAGCGCTTCCTTGTCGCGATTCTCGCGGATTTCCTTCTCGAACTTGCGCAGCGACGGCTGGTTCATCGCCTGTATGTGCAGATAACCGATGCGCCCGCCGGACATTTTTTCTACGGCTTCGCGCCTGGTCTGCACCCAGCGCTCGTATCTCAACTGGCTGTAGGCGCCCGCAGCAATCGGTTCTATGCGCGCCTTCCACGCGCCTTCCTCCGAAGCCTTGTTGTTGAAGGTCGCCTCTACCTTGCGGTTCAGACGGTGATTGAGCCGCGCCCACAGGTTATCGGAGGCCCGAACCTGCTCGCCCCCGACGGCGATCAGGTAATCTCCGACCGAGACCTTCACCCAGTCCTTGTCGGCCGGGCCGTTTTCATAAACGTGCGTTACGCGGTAGCGCCCTGCGGCGTCGTCCGCTTCGAGTTCAAGTCCGAGATGCCCGGTCGAGACGTTGCCGGCGCGGCCGCCCGGCCCCGGCGCTGCGCCCGTGTGCGAGGCGTTGAGTTCGCCGATCATCTCGTTGATGATATTGAGCAGCTCCTGACGGTCGCCGACGTGAGCTACGAGCGGCTGATACCTCGCGCGCATCGCATCCCAATCCTTGCCGTGCATTTCGGGATCGTAGAAGCGGTACTTCATCGTGCGCCAGGCATCGTCGAACATCTGCGCCCATTCGGCCGGATAATCCACCCTGACCTTCGCCGTGAAATTGATCCTGCGACGCGGCGAATCCGCGCGCCCCGCAGCAGCGCCCGTTCCCGCTCCCATAGAAACGGAGTACACCGAACGGCCCTCGCGGAAGAAAAGCGTGCGTCCGTCGCGCGAGAAATTGAAATCCCCTATCCCGCCGCCGAATCCGCCGAATCCGCCGCGACCGCCGCCGCCTTCTTCTCCTCCTCCGCTTCCCGAAGTTACGCGCGCCAACCTGCGCCCGTCATCCTGAATTGAATAAACCACGGGAATGTTGCGCGTAGCCGCGGGTTCGCTCGTCAGAAATACTATGGTCCGGCTGTCGGGCGCGATTGCATAGTTCGATACGGCGAAAGGCATGCGCGTAATCTGCCGCGTTCTGCGTTTAAGTCCCGCCCAGTCGATCGGGATTTCGCGGGCCGGTGCGCTGCGAGCTGCGCCCGACCGTCTCGGTCCGCCCTCGGAACCGGCTTCGGCTTCGGGCGCTTCGGCGCGCTCTTCCGGGTCATCGGGATCGCGGTCCTGCCGTTCGAGGACTACTGAAAAGAGCTGCGCCGAAGGCGGCCCGCCCGATTGCGGCTCACTGCGCAGGAAGTACAACTTGCGCCCGTCGGGCGAAAATCGCGGCTGCATCTCGTTAGCCGAATCGAACGTCGCTTTGTGCTCTTCGCCGCCTGCGGACGGGATAAGGTATATGTCGCTTGTACGCGTATGATCGGGTTTGGAGTAAGCGATCCATTTGCCGTCGGGGGACCAGGCGGGGGCGGTGATTGCGCCGTAGCGCGATGAGGCGAGATCGGTAGTCTGTCCCGTTTCCAGATTGAACTTGCGCAATTTGAAATCCGACGACGTATAGGCGACTTCCCTGTTGTCGGGCGACCAGCGGAAGTTTGATTTCAGTATGTCGATATTGGTTATTTGGCGCGCTTCACCGCCGCCCTCGGCCGAGGCGACGAAAATTTCCTCGCGTCCGCTGCGGTCCGATACGAATGCGATCCACTTGCCGTCGGGCGAGTATTGCGGATCGCGGTCGCGCGCCGGGCCGTCGGTTATCTGCCGCAAATCGCCCTCTTCTACGGGAGCGGTGAATATCTCGCCGTGCGTGGAAAACACGATGCGGCGTCCCGAAGGCGCCAGATCGTAATCATCGAGCTGCGAGTTGAATTCGCGGATCTCGGCCATGTTTTCCTGAGTTTCCGCCGATATGTTGAGTTTTATCTGCGAGACCCTGCGGCTTGCAGTATCCAGCTTCCAGACGCCGAATTCGTGCTCGAACACGATCACTTTTCCGTCCGCGCTGATCCCCGGCCAGCGCACTTCTCCGGCGGTAAACGACGTGACGCGCTCGGATTTGCCGCCCTGTTCCGGCACGCGCCATATGTTCGCTACGCCGTTCGTATCCCGATCGCTTACGAAATATATATGCCCGTCGCGCCCCCACATCGGCCATGCGTCCATGCCGTTGAAGTCCGTCAGATCGGTGAATTTCTTCGCGGCAATATCCATCACGGTGACGTCGCTCTGGTACGAACCGCGATAGAACTTGCGCCAGTAGGCCTGAGAGCGGCGGTTTATCGCAAGGCGGCGGCCGTCCGGAGAATACGAACCGTAAAGCCCCATATCGGGACCGGCGGAGCGTTCGCGCGTAGTTTCTACATCGACCGTATATAGCTTGGCCATGAAGTCTTCTCCGCGCTGCGCCGAAAACAGCACGGACTTTCCGTCGGGCGACCATCCGAGCACGGCGTCGTCGGCGGAATGAAACGTCAACTGCCGGGCCGCGCCGCCCTCGGACGGCATGACGTAGACATCGTGATTGCCCTGGCGGTCGCTTGAGAAGGCGATCCACCGCCCGTCGGGCGAAAACCGCGGATACACGTCGCGCGCGCGATGAACGGTCAACCGCCTGATGTTTGCGCCGCTTTCGTCGGCGGTCCATATGTCGCCGAGATAGGTGAAGGCTATGCGGCCCTGATGGTAATGCGGGTAGCGGACGAGGCGCGCCTCGCTGCCGGCGACTACGGTTGCGCCGAGCAGCAGCACGGCGGCTATGATAAGCATTGCGATTCGGTTCATGACAGTTCTCCTGATAATGCGGCGAGAGAAACCCGGGAAGAAAAGGAGAGATAACGGAACAGACGAAATAAGACGGAAACTACGGAAATATTCAACTTTTCCGTAATTTTCGTTTCATTTCGTTTGTTCCGTTATCTCTCTTTCTCTCTACGATCAGCGGCATGACGGCGAAGACGCCGAGCATCAGGTAATAGACGGTTCCGGAAACCGGGTCGCGCTCGGCGAAATATTCCGTCAGAGTCAGGCCGCGCAGCTTCAGCACGAGCGTGAATTCGAGCAGCAGCGTCGGAATGAGTGCGACAAGCCCCATACCGAGCCTTGCAGCGGGCGCCGGCGGCAGCGCGTAATGCCCGACAATCCAGCGTGCCGCGAGGAAGATGACGAGGAGCATAATCGGCATTTCCACGAGTTCGGCCGCACGCCCCCCGATAAGCGGCGCTACCCAGAGTACGCGCACGGGGCCGAGTGCGAACCCGGCTCCGAAGACGAGAAAGAAATAGATAAGACCGGCTTTGAGAACCTTCATTAAATCAAACCAACTGACAGGGGAAGAAGAAAGTGCTGAGTGCTGAGTGCTGAGTGCTGAGTGCAAACAGGAAATCAGGAACTTTAATTACAGATACTTTTAATTGAAGTTCTTCAGTTCCAAATTGCACTCAGCACTTCTTCCTCGCACTCAGCACTTTCTTCTTCTCCACTTCCTTCCCTCCATCGACTTGACCCGACAGATGCGCATATCATGACGGCGGTCCAATCGCATCCGGTTTCAAGATGTTTTCAAGGGTTGTTCGCGCGCTGTTAATACTCGTTCTAGTCTGCCTGACGGAAGGGCAAAGCCCTGCCTCGCCGTCGGGTTGGTGGCGCTGGCAGAATCCGCGCCCGCAGGGAAATCCCATCTACGCAGTTGCGTTCAGCGATCCCGCGCGCGGCGTAGCCGTTGGGCGCGACGGAACGATCATGCGCACCTCGGACGGCGGCGTCAACTGGCAGATGGTGCGCCACGCGCTTATGACCCCGCTTTACGGACTCTCGCTGCAAGGCCGCCGCGTGTGGGCCGTGGGCGCGCGCGGCGTCATATTGCACTCGCGCGATGCGGGCGAAAGCTGGAGCCAACTGCGCAGCAATACGCGCGAGCACCTCTACGCCGTCCGCTTCATAGACGAGCGGCGCGGCTGGGCCGTGGGCGTCGAGGGCGTCATACTCGCTACCTCCAACGGCGGCGAAACCTGGACGCGGCAATCCGGCCCTACGAAAAAACATCTCTACGCCGTCGCATTCCTGGACGAGCGGCGCGGCGCAATCGCGGGCGCCGACGCAACCCTTCTCGTCACTTCAAACGGCGGGGCAACGTGGGAAGCGAGATCTTCACCCGCAACCAGAAATCTGCTCGCGGCGTGGGCCGATCCCGGAGGCTCAATCTGGGTCGCGGGTCTCGACGGCGTGATACTGCATAGCGCCGACGGCGGCGCCGAGTGGAGCGCGCAAAGCAGCAATTCATCCTCGCATCTTTACACCCTTTCGTTTCTGGATGAAAAACACGGATGGGCCGCAGGCGCAGACGGCGCAATACTGCACACCGCAGACGGCGGCGCGCAGTGGAGCGCGCAGATTTCCAACAGCGCGCAACTGCTCAATTCCATTGCATTCGCCGACGAAAAACACGGATGGGCTGCGGGCGAAGCCGGCGCAATACTCGCTACTACCGACGGCGGCGAATCCTGGAAACCGCAAACCGAAGGCTACGGCGATATGCTCAATGCCGCATCCTTTGTGGATTCATCCCGCGGCTGGGCCGTTGGACTAAACGGCGCGATACTCGCCACAACCGACGGCGGACGCAACTGGACGAGGCAAAATTCAAACGTATCGGCGCACCTGCGCGGCGTACATTTTCTGGATGCGCGGAGAGGTTGGGTCGTAGGTGAACGCGGCGCGATACTCCATACCGATGACGGCGGCGAAACCTGGACGCCGCGCCCCGCCGATACGGATCTGAGCCTGCAGGCAATACAGTTCATCGGTTCGCAATGGGGCTGGATTGCGGGCGAAAACGGACTGATTCGGCGCACCGCAGACGGCGGGGCGACGTGGACGACGCAGCCCTCGGGCATAAGCCTATGGATCGAATCCATTGCATTCATCGACGAACAAAGGGGCTGGGCTGCGGGCGAAGCCGGAGTAATATTGCGAACTCAAAACGGCGGCGAAAGCTGGCAACGGCAGGAAAGCGGCACGCTGCGCTGGCTCTACAGCGTTTCATTCGCCGATGCGCGGCGCGGCTGGGCCGTAGGCGATGAAGGGTTGATACTGCGCACCACCGACGGCGGCGAAAACTGGATAGTGCAGATAAGCGGCGTGCCCAGCAACCTGCTCGGCGTGCGCGCGCAAACCGACCGGCGCGCCGTCGCCGTAGGTTTGAACGGAATCATAGTGCGAACAACCGACGGCGGGCGCAACTGGCGGCGTGATTTCAGCGGAACGACCACGCCGCTGCGCGCCGTGACGATGCTCGGCGACGACGCCTGGACCGTAGGCCGCGACGGCGTAATCCTGCGCTACGGCGGCCCCGGCTCCGGACAGTTGCGAACTTTCTTCCCGCGAAAATGAAGAGAAACAACGAAACACACGAAATGAAACAAAACAAACGGAAAGCATGAGAATCCTGCTGCTGGAAACGATTCACGACGAAGCCGTCGAATTGCTCGGGCAAATCGGAGAAGTGCATCTGATCGCGGATCTTTCACCCGAACGCGTCATCGATGAATGCAGCACCTCGCACGCCGTCATCACGCGCGGACGCGGGCGCATTCCACGCCCTGCACTCGCGTCCGGCTCGCGCCTCAAATGCGTAGCCCGCTGCGGCGCGGGCACCGACAACATAGACGTTGCAGCCGCAACCGAACTCGGATTGCCCGTAATATTTTCGCCCGACGGAACGACGTATTCCGTAGCCGAACACGCGCTGATGCTGATGATGGCCGTAGGCAGGCGTCTTGCTTTTCTGGATCGCGAAGTCAAGCGCGGCAACTGGGAAGTGCGCTCGCGCATAGGCATCAACTCCGAACTCTACGGCAAACGTATGGGCATTCTCGGCCTCGGGCGCATAGGCCGGCGCACGGCCGAACTCGGCGCGGCCTTCGGCTGCGAGATCATTTACTGGAGCGCAAATACCCGCGACGAGCGGTTCCGCTACGTGGAACTCGACGAACTGTTCCGCACCGCAGACATAATATCGGTGAGTCTGGCGCTTGCGCCGGAAACGCGCGGGGTCGTCGATGCGCATCTGATAGGGTTGATGAAACCCTCGGCGATTATCGTAAACACCGGACGCGGCGAGATGATGGACGAAGCGGCTCTCGCCTCGGCGCTCGAAGAAAAGCGCATCGCGGGCGCCGGTTTCGATGTAATGGCCGAAGAACCTCCGCCCGCGGATCATCCGCTGTTCGGGTTCGACAACGTAGTCATAACGCCGCACGTTGCGACTATAACCGACGTTGCGTACCGCAAGATGTGCGTGGATGTGGCGCGCCAGGTTGCACGCGTGCTTGCAGGCGGGGAACCCGCGCCCGAATCGGTGCGCAACCCGCAGGTGCTGCCGCTCGGCAGACCCGTAGAAACTACGTAGTTTCTCTTCCCCGGGCCGCGCAATACTCGAGAAACGCGCGCGCCTCGTCAATAGCCGTCCGCGCACCTGCTTCGCTCGCGCCGTCGCGCCGCAAACGCCCGAAACGCTCTCCGATTTGCGCCCACGCCCCGTTCGTTTCTCCGCTCAGCACGAAAAGATTCTCGAACTCCCACAGCGCTTCATCGGCAGTAAACGGATCGACGAGCCGCGCGTAAAGCGGCACGCGCGCAGCCGAGGCCGCAGCTTCATACGCTGCAACGCTCGCCGCTTCATATTCTTCGTGCAGAAAATACGCCTCGCCCTGCTCCAGCCACGCCCGCGCCGCATCCGGTTGCGGCACGGTTTCGGCAATCGTAGATCCGGCGCACTCGCCTACAAGCGACGGGCGCACGGCGAAGCGTTCGTTTTCGTGTCCGAAGTCTTCGTAGAATTCCGGGTTTTCTTCAAACGACGGAATCTCGCGCCACGGTGCAAGCAACTCCTTCAGCCGCGCATCATCCGTGCGTGCGATGAAATCGTGAAACGCTTCGTCCTGACTGCGCTGTTCGCGATAAAGTTTCAGCAGCGCGCCCACAACCGGGACGCAGTTGCGCGCCGGATATTTGCCGAGCAAACGCCCGAACCTTGCGCCGTTTTTATCCACGCGTCCGCCCACGAACAAAAGATGCGCGGGCACCGTCTTTCCGTTTTTTGTAAGAGCCGCAGCGTGAAATCCGATCTCGGCCGCAGCGTGCTGTGCGCATCCGTTCGGACAACCCGAGACCTTGACCTTCATCGCGCGCGCAAGTTCGCGATCACGTTCAAGCGCGTCGTCAAACGCGTGGGAAATCGCCGTAGCAAGCCCGCGCGCCGAGGCGATCCCCAGACGGCAGGTATCGGCTCCGGGGCACGCCGTAACATCCCTGACGGTTCCCGCTCCGGAATCGGCGAGCGATACGCCT
This sequence comes from Acidobacteriota bacterium, assembly GCA_019639255.1. Classification (GTDB taxonomy): domain Bacteria; phylum Acidobacteriota; class Blastocatellia; order RBC074; family RBC074; genus JAHBSF01. The sequence continues at coordinate 7,951 of JAHBSF010000054.1, forward strand.
GCCAGATCTTCGTACAAATCCGGCAGATCCACTGCGCGCACCCACGGCAGAAAAAGATTCTGCTCTATCGTAACGCGCAGCTCGCCGCGCGAATACCGCCGCGCAATTTCCGCAAGCCCGCGCGCGCGATCCGAGGGCAGATCGCCGAGCTTTATCCGCACCGTTACGCCGCGCAGATGCGCATCGCGGTGAGCAACTACCGCATCGCGCACCCACTCGCGGAAGGCTCGGTTCTGCGTACGCGGATCGAGCAGAGATAGCCCGTTCGAGCGATCATCGGTTGAAAAACGAGTCCCGGGATCGAGGCTCGCGGCATTCGGCGAATCTGCGTCTGCAAATGAAATTTCGCCCACGCGCTCGCGTTCCGCATCCAGCGCATCGCGGAAAGCCTCCCATCCCATCGTATGAATGAGAAACTTCATCCGCGCCTTCATTCGCGATTTGCGTTCGCCGTAACGGTCGAATACGCGCAGTATCGCGGCTGTGAGCGAAAACAATTCTTCTACGGGAAGAAAATCCGTGTAAAGCCGCGCCTCCTGCGGCGCGGCTCCGAGCCCGCCGCCCAGGAATACGCGAAATCCGCGCTCGATCTCGCCGTCAACGCCGAGTCTCGTCACGGCGTGCAATCCTAGATCGTGTATGCGCAGGGCCGAGTGATCTTCGGTGCATCCTTCAAACGCGATCTTGAACTTGCGCCCGAGATTCTGGTTGTACTTGTTGCGCACGAGGTACTGAAAAAGCGCTGCGGTGTAGGGTCGAACGTCGAATGCCTCATCGGGCGCGATCCCGGCAAGGTGGCAAGCGGTGATGTTGCGCACGGTATTGCCGCAGGCTTCGCGCGAGGTAACTCCGGCGTCTGCAAGAAAGCGCAGCATCTCGGGCGCTTCGTCGAGCTTGATGTAATAAAGCTGCGCGTCTTCGCGCGTGGTCAGATGCAGGAATCCGCTCGCGTAACGGTCCGCAGCGTCGGCAAGCGCGCGAAGCTGATCGGCCGAGAGCACTCCGCCCGGGATTTTCATGCGCTGCATCTGCACGCCTTCCTGGCGCTGCGCGTAGGTGCCGAAGTGCAGGCGCCACTTCTGCATCTTGGTTTCGTCGAGCGCTCCGGCGCGATACTTTCGGATCTGTTCGGCGTAATGTTCGAGTTCGTCGCGCTCGTCCAGAAACCCGAGCGGCATCGCCGCATTCAATCCTCGCTTCTCCTCGATCACGTTCGTTTCCATAATCCGTATCCTTACTGCTATCCGCCGATGCCGAAAAAGAACGGGTTCGGCAACCGGTAATCGGCAAGCAGGGCTTCTTCAGCAAACCCGCAAAATATCGCGTCGATTCTTTCCATCTCTTCCGCCTGTTCCGTGTGTTCCGTGTGTTCCGTGGTTTTTCTTCTCTCTTGCCTGTCTTCGTGCATCATTGATGAACCTCCCGTTTGCATCGGTTCCGTTTCAGGTTCGCCCGTGCATCGGGATAGCCTGAAAAATAAACCGGGCCGCGGCTTGGAAAGCCTCGGCGAACTTTTGAATTGCGTCGGAGAATTTTGCGGCGCCGGATAGTACGCGCCGCAGCCCGTTAGCGGCAACAACAGGAGCAGGGACAGCAGCCGAGCGAGGAGAGAGCGTGTGTATAGGAGCGATCTCGATCCGGACCGCGTCTTCGTCGCAAGAGGGAATTTCGTTTCATTGTATTCATCTCGTTGCCTGTGCTCTTTCCGCACTCATCACCGCGCACGACGGCGACGGCGCAGATGACAATTTCTACACGCTCGGCACGGTCCGTGTCAACGGCTGATGAGATGCACAAAAAACGGAACAAACGGAATAAACGAAATAAACCGAAGAGTACACTCTTTTCCGTTTGTTTCGTTTTATTCCGTTTGTTCCGTTATCTTGAGTCTAATTTACCTCGTTGTCACCAGCGGTGCGCGGTTTCCACCGTCGAGGCGGATCAGTTGAAAACGACCGTTACGACGTTGCCCATCTTTCCGCCCACTCTGAATTCAATGTTGACCGCGCCCGCTCCCACGAGATCCGAGGTCAGCAGCACGTTCAACTGATCGAGTCCGAGGAAAGTTCCCTGCTGCCCGGCAGCCGAAACCGGCATCGGTATGCCGCCGATCCTGACGCTGAGATCGGCCGGATTCTGGTAATTCCGGAATCCGGTGCCGAACAGCACCAGGTACAGACTGTCTCCCTGTGGACCGAAATTGATCGGTTCGGCTACGAAGATGCCCAGAGCAGCATCAAACCGAACGGTATTCTCGATTATCTGGGAGCCGTCCGGTTTGACCCGCACCACGTAGGCGGCGGCCAGGCCCTGCCCGTCGGAACCGGCCGAAAAAAGACCCGGTTCTACGGGGTTGATCAGGATCGATCCCGTCGAAAATCGTCCGTCGCCATCGTTGACAATGACGGTTGCGGGCCCGTGGGCCGTTTCAGCCGGAACCAGGTAGTTGATCTGGTTCGGAGAAACAAAGAAAAGCTGCGCCAGGCGTTCGTCTCCATTGGAATCCCTTACCTTGACGGTTACACCGCCGAGATCTGTTGGAAGCGGCGACTGCGCAGCACTCAGAGTGATATTTGCCAGCCCCGATCCGAATGCGGCGGCAATTGAATCGGGCGCAACCGACAGCGCGTTATAACTCGCCGCCGATACTACTGCCAGACTGCCGACAGGACACGGCAGGCAGGCCGTCAGGCACGGGGCGCTGGTCGGGAATCCCCCGTCCAGACCGCCAAGCAGCCCTATGCCCGGGCGCTCGGGATCGCCCTCCTGTTCCATACGCATAACGGTCAGATCGGTAAACACAAATGAAGTGCTCCCGCTGCCGCTGCTGCGATTGATGTCCAGACCGAGTTGCATGCAGGAAGCAAACGACGATTCCGGATCATCCGGAAATTGCAGCGTAAGCAGATCGGTTCTTGCACCCGCGGCTCCGGCCGCGTTGCTGAACGGAATCAATGCTCCCTGCGCAAGCATCCCGGCCCCATTGCCGATGCGGTTTGCCCTGTACAAACGAACATCCCCGTTCAGGGCAATCAACCGCAGTCCTCCATCCTCTACAAGGAAGGTAGCGAGATTGCGTAACCCGCCGCCATCGGCGTTGCGGATGAATACTGCAACCTGATCTCCCGTAGCATTCCCTCCACGCGCTACCGTGAAATTGGCAACCCGGAGTCGATCCGTGCACGCAATCATCCTCAGCGGAATACCCGGAGTCGATGTCGTAACTCCCTGAAGATTCAGCCCCGGAAATCCTCCAAGCTGTGCGGAATTCGCTCCGAAGCTCGCAGTGTTCACCGTAAAGAACCTCGCTGCATCGATCGGCTGCGACGTAATCGTCAACCTTACACGCTGCGGCAGCAGGAATAAGTCGCCATCCGTCAATACCGGCGTCGTCTTGAACCCGAACGTCGACAACGGTAGATCGACGGCAGCACCCTCACAGGCCGGCAGCGTCGGTGTTGGCGTCGGCGTCGGCGTTGGTGTTGGCGTCGGCGTCGGCGTCGGCGTCGGTGTTGGCGTTGGTGTCGGCGTCGGTGTCGGCGTCGGTGTCGGCGTCGGCGTCGGTGTCGGCGTTGGCGTCGGCGTCGGCGTTGGTGTTGGCGTCGGTGTCGGCGTCGGCGTCGGCGTTGGTGTTGGCGTTGGTGTTGGCGTTGGTGTTGGCGTTGGTGTCGGCGTTGGTGTTGGTGTTGGTTCGCAACTCGGAACGATAGTCAACGAGCTTGGGATTGATATTTGTCCTATGAAATTGATCGTCGCATCCAGTCGTGCGACGAGTCCGGGGGTTATTGAGCCCTGGCCCGCAATCGTGACGCCGGGTTCGATCGGGTTGGTTGTCTGCCCGATGGTAATCGAGCCCGGTGCATTTGCTGTAGCTGCGGTAAATGCCGTCACCTGGCCGCATATTGACAGCGTAGTCGTTGCGTCCACGACTACGGAGCTGGGAGGCACGACCTGGCCCTGCGCGTTGACCGTCAGGCTCAGACACAGGTTCGTACCGGCCTGAATCAGCGCGGCGTTGTTTATGACGGTTCCGGCCGCGATCGGGAAGGTCGAACCCCCGATCGTGATCGAGCCGTCGGAGTTCGCGGTTGCTGCGGTATAGGCCGTAACGGTGCCGCAGATGTTCACCGTCGTTGTCGCTCCAACCGAAATCGAACTCGGAACTATGATCCTGCCCTGCGCGTTCAGCGTTGCGCTCAGGCAGTAGTAGGTTCCGCCGATGATCTGGTCTGCGCCCTGTATGATCGCACCGGCGAGAATCGGATAGGTCATCCCGCCTATCGTAATCGAACCGTCGGCGTCGGCCGTGGCCGCCTGGTACGCGGTTACAACGCCGCATACGTTTATCGTAGTCGTGACCACGGTCGTTATGGTGCTCGGCGGCACTATCTGTCCGGTTGCGTTCAGCGTGGCGCCGAGACAGAAATCCGCGCCCAGTGTTATCTCGTCCTGTCCCTGAATGACGGTTCCGGCGGCGATCGGATAGGTTATTCCTCCGATGGTGATAAAGCCGTTCGAGAGGGCTGTGGCCGCCTGGTATGCGCTCACCGTGCCGCAGATGTTTATGGATGTCGTTGCGCCTGCGCTTATCGAAGAAGGCGGCACTATCCGCCCGTTCGCATTCAGCGTGGCGCTCAAACAAAGGTAACTCCCCACGGTGATCAGATCGCCGCCGCCGAGCGTGGTTCCGGCAAGGATCGGATAGGTCACGCCGCCGATGGTGATCAGACCGTCGGCGCCGGCTGTAGCCGCCTGATAGGCGGTAACGACGCCGCACGTGCTCAGTGTAGATGTGGCTCCGGCCGAAATCGAACTCGGCAGGATTATCTCTCCCTGCGCGTTGAGCGTCGCGCTGAGGCACCGGTAAGCGCCGAGTTCTATCAGGTCGGCGCCGGTAATTTCAGTGCCTGCAGCGATCGGATAAGTTACTCCGCCGATGGTGATCGCGCCCGGCGCTCCCGCGCTCGCCGCCTGATATGCAGTCACCACGCCGCAAACATTGATCGTCGTCGTTACGACGGCCGTGATGGTGCTTGGCGGAATGATCAGCCCTGCGGCGCTGAGCGTTGCGCCCAGGCAGTAGTCCGATCCGAGGTTGATCTGATCGGCGCCGTTGAGCACGGTTCCCGCCGCGATCGGATATGTTATTCCCCCGATCGTCAACGAACCGTTCGCATCCGCAGTCGCCGCCTGATATGCCGTAACCGTGCCGCAAACATTGAGGGTAACGGTGCTGCCGGCCTCGATCGACGAGGGCGGAATTATCTGCCCCGAGGCGGCCAGATTCGCCGTCAGACAGAAGTAGTTTCCCAGTGTTATCTGGTCGGCCCCGTTCAGCAACGTCCCGGCGGCGATCGGATAAGTAACTCCGCCGATGGTTATCGAACCGAGAGCGTTTGCCGTAGCTTCCTGGTATGCGGTAACAACTCCGCATACTGTTATGTTAGTCGCAGCGCCGAGCGAGATGGTGCTCGGAGCTATGATCTTGCCCGCTGTATTGAGAGTAGCGCCCAGGCAGAAGTAATTTCCGGATACAATCTGGTCGGCGCCTGCAAGTTCAGCGCCTGCCCGTACAGGATATGTTATTCCCGCAATGGTGATGAATCCGTCGACGGTTGCCGTCGCCGCCTGGTACGCGCTGACTACACCGCAAACATTGAGGGTTGTGGTCGCCTCGATGGTGATCGTTGTTGGAGCAGTGATCTGCCCGAGCGCGTTGAGGGTTGCGGAAAGACAGGCTTCCGCTCCGATCTCTATCTGATCCGCCCCGGTGATGAGCGCGCCGGCCGCGATCGGGAACGTAAGACCTCCGATCGTAATCGTTCCGGGAGTTCCTGCGGTGGCGGCCTGATAGTCGGTGATCTGCCCGCAGGCCGATACCGTAGTGGTCGTGTTGAGCGTGATAAGACCGCTTGTAAGCAACCCCTGAGGATTCAGGTTGACCGATGCGCATACGTTTGCGCCGACTGTTAGAAGGTGTGCTCCCTGCAGATCGGCGCCGAACAGTATGGGAATCGGTATCAGGTTGATGGTCACTAGCCCCGGGGTCAGTATCGTGGGCGGTATATAGACGCTGACCGTGCCGCAGACATTGAGCGTAGTGTGTGCGGATGTGCGTCTCGGATAACATATGCCTGCGAAAGCCAGGCTGAAGAGCAGACAGATAATCAGAACCTTTGCGTGGGTTGTTTTCATCACTACCTCCCCAATCATCCCACGTATTATTAATCCGGCCGGGCCGATGAAATAAGGATCGCTGTTCAGAAGCGTTTCGACGGGTGATGCCGGGGGTTCCAGGCTGCACTCGATCGGCCGGCTGCGGCGCATCGACAGGCTATGTGTGCAGAGTATTCCCCAATTGGTTGAGGTTATGGATGCCCGACGGCTGAAGCTGCCTCGAAAGCGATGCCTTTCATTCCGCTCACCGCAAACACCGTTTCCATCCGAAAGGCAAACTGTGTCCGTCTTTATCCGAAGCGATCGGATTATGTGTTGGGGCTTATGGACGAACTCAGGCTCGACTTCCGGCCAAATGCACGCTCCCGGGGCGGTATGTGTGCTTGTAGGGATATTTGGCTCTGATGCGCCAGACTAATAGCAGGCATCTATCGGGGCTGTCAATAATTTATTTTACGGACCCCGCCGATCTAAAAGCCGCGGATTCCTGAAACCTCTTGGCGTCTTCACTTTAGCGTCTCCGTAAAATCCCGTATGCCGATGCTGCCGCCGCCGGACTGGATGGCCCGGCGGCGGCGGCTCAAGTTTTCCTCAAGAGGGTTTGTGTAGAGTTCGGGACGTGGCGCCAATCCGCGTCACACATTTGAAGACGGGAGCTTCACCGGCTGGGGATCCGGTGGATTGCAGCGGGAAGATGGCATCCGGGGCGGGGCGGCCCTTTGCCGATCTTCCTGCTGCATTCCTGATCTTCATGTAGTCCACTCGGCAATCCAGGATTCAAAACTTGTGAACGCGGAAAGCGCTTAAGGAGTGTGCAGTTTCGCTCTTTTCCTGCCAATGCAGGCGCTTTCCGCGTTCTTCTTTCCTCCGCCGCCTGCACGCCGGATACGCCCACGCCTTTCGAGCAACGCAGCCACGGAACCAAATACTTGACCGGGTTTGTAATGCTGGTATACTGCGCCCGTAAGTAGTCTCAGTTACAATCGTTTTCCGTCCTGTTGTCCCCCGAAGAGATCAAGGTATATGCAGGAGTATGTGCATCGCCTGGACTCATTGCCGCAGCCGGCGGGGGCTGTAGCATACATGCCCGCGCGGATGATCGTCAGGGCGAAGCTGACGGCGCCGCGCGTCAGGCCGCTCAGGTTGCGGCGCGAGCGTTTGCTTGCGCGCCTGCATTCAAACCTGGACCTTGCGGCGACGATAATTGCGGCCGACGCCGGATCGGGCAAAACCACGCTCGTAGCCGATTTCGCCGGCGCGCAACCCTATCCTTATGTCTGGTATCAGATCGACCGCATGGATGCGGATCCGGCCGTGTTTATGTCATATCTGACGCACGGCATCCGCGCCGTCTTTCCAGCTTTCGGACAGGATGTGCTCGCCTGCCTGGAATCCGATTCGGGACATATCGCCCGGCGCCACGAGCAGGCAGCGGAGATACTCTTCAACGAGATGCTCGACCACGCCGAAGGGCAGATGGTCCTCGTTCTGGACGACTATCACCTGCTCGGCGCCGGCACCCCGGTTCATTTCCTCGTCGACCGCCTGATTGCAGGGTTGTCCGATCTGATACACATCATTCTTATTTCGCGCGATATGCCCCCGCTGCATACGGCGCGCCTGAAATCAAAGGGCGTCATCGACATCATCGACCGCAGCGAACTGCTGTTTACGATGGAGGAAACTGCGGCGATTTTCGGCGAGGTATTCGGACTCAAGGCGGATCCCGCGCAATTGGCCGAGTTTCAGCAGCGCACGCAGGGCTGGGCTACGGGGTTGCATTTCGTACGCCGGGCGTTGGAGCGCAGCGCGCGCGTGCAATCCCGGAGCGACGACGTATGGCGGCAAACGGAGCGGGAGATATTCGAGTACTTCGCCGAAGAGGTTCTGGCCGAGGAATCGCCCGAAATGCAGCGGATTCTTATGTGGGCGGCGTTGATGGATCGGCTCGAACCGGATCTGTGCGCGGCGATATATCCGGGCGCGGATTATGCAGCGCTGTTTGAGTCTATGCTGCGGCGAAACATCTTTATGACGGTTGCAGGCGACAGGGGCGGCGAGGAGTACCGCCTGCATCCGCTGTTTCAGACCTTCCTGCGCGACCGGTTGCGCCGCACGCAGGGGCAGGCTGCGGAAGCCGCCGAGCGCGTGCGGATCGCCGAAGAAATGCTGAAGCGCGGCAGATGGGACGAAGCGATCAACCATCTGCTGGAAGCCGGGGAATTCGTGCGCGCAGCCGAGGTTATCGCCCAAGGGGGCCGCGCGCAGCTTCAGGCCGGGGCGCTGGAAACGGTGGCGAGCGCCGTCGATGCGCTTCCGGCTGAGGCGCTGGAGCGTTTTCCGCGCGCGATTGTGTGCCGGGCTGAAGTAGAACGCGTGCGCGGCGATTATGAATCCGCCGAGGCGATGCTGCACCGCGCGGTTGTGCTGCTGCGCGGGTGCAATGACGCGGAGGGAGAGGCCGAAGCGTTGCACGCGCTGGCGAGCATTGCACGGCGCCGCGGGGATACGGCGTCGGCGCTCGAACTGCTGAAGCAAGCCGAAGCGCTGCCGGGCGACAACTCGCGTGTGCGAATACAGTGCGGCAACACGCGCGGCTTGTGTCTTTTGTCGCTGGGAACATGGACCGAAGCGGAGAAAGCCTTTCGGGCGGCGCTGCACGCTGCGGAAGAATGCGGCGACGCAACGATGGTTGGCGTCATCCTGCACAACCTGGGTCTTCCGGCGATGCTGCGCGGGGATTTCAACGAAGCGATCCGCTGGCTGCAGCGGCTGTTTCCCCCGGATAAAACCGCATCCGCCCGCCCGCACGATGCCACCGGACATCTGAACCTCGCGCGGTGCCGCATCTATCGCGGAGAATTTCCGGAAGCCGAACGGCATCTCGAATGCGCGCTCGAATTGTGCCGCAGGTTTCATCTGACGGCGCTGCTCGGCGAGATACTCGAAACATGCGGCAACCTGCGGCGTGAACTCGGCGATGCGGTGCAGGCCGCTTCAAACTACGATCAGGCGGCGCACGCCTATGCCGCAGCCGGCATCGATAAAATGCAACGCGAACTGCAGGAAGAACAGGCAATTCTCAATCTGGGCGCGGGCGACGCCGCCGCCGCGCGAATGCTCATCGAACAGTTGATCGAGGCGCGCGCCTCGTGCGGCAATCAGATCGGAGTGCATACGGCCCGCCTCGCCTGGAGCCGCATTCTGATTGCATCGAACCGGGCGCATCAGGCCGAAAGCGAGCTTGCCTCGGCGCTCGACTTTTTTCGCAGCAATGAGATGTTTTTCTGCGAGGCTCAGGCGCAGGCGGCGCTGGCGCAATGCGCGCTTGATGCCGGAAGGCAGGCCGATGCCCGCAACTCCATGCGGCGAGCAATCGAACTTGCCACGCGCTACGATTACCAATACTGGCTCGGACGCGAAGTCGGCGAACATCCCGAGCTGCTTGCGGCTTCCGGAGAACTGCTCTCCGAGCGACTGCTCGGGGCCGCGCAGCCGAAGGACGCAACGCACGCACCTTCACGGCGCGCCGAGGTCGTTTCTTCCAATGCTTCCGACCTCACGATTCGCCTGCTCGGCCCGGTCGAAATCCATCGCGATCCGCAACGCCCTCTTTCGCCCGAAGCCTGGGTTACGCGACGGGCCAAAGAAATACTGTGTTTCATATCCGTACAGCGCGCCCGATGTGCAACCAGAGATCAGATCATCGACGTGTTCTGGGGCGGATCGGAGTTCGAGTTTGCTATGAAAAATCTGCACCCCACCATATCCCACATACGCCGGGCGCTTAACAGCAATCAGCCGCTGCGCCGCAATTTTCTCCTCTTCAGCGACGGCCACTACCGGCTTAACCCCGAATACTCCTATTTCATAGATACTGAAGAATTTGACCGGCTTTCCTCGGAAGGCCATGCGGCGCACCGCAGCCATGATACGGCTCGCGAGAAGGAATGTTATGAACGGGCAGTCAGCCTTTATAGAGGGGGATTTTTCGCAGCCGGCGGCGGAAACTGGATCGAGGAGAAGCGCGCCTACTATCAGGAACAGTATTTGCTCATGCTCGAAGCGTTGATCCGGTTTGCGCAACAGTCCGCAGACTGGAGTCATTCGCTGCAACTGGCGGCGAATGCGTTGGGGATAGATCCGTACAGGGAAAACATACACCGTCTGGTGATGCGGGCGCATGCAGCGCTCGGCAACCGGTCTGCGGTGCGGGACCATTACAACGGGTTCAGACGCCGGCTGAAAGAGGAAGCATGGGCTGAACCCGAAAAGGCTACCCAGGCGCTTTACCGCGAACTCGTGGCAGAGGAAACGGAGACGACGGAACAAACGGAATAAACGCAATCGACGGAAAGAAGGATGCCTTTCAGCAACTCTGGTTTTGAGCCGGCCGCTCTTCAATAGAGAAAAAGATGAGGAAACAAACGAAAATAGACGGAAATTACGAAAATGGTCAAACATTTCGTTTGTTCCGTACATTTCCGTCTGTTCCGTTATCTCTCTTTCTTTTCGGGCGTCTGAGGGGGGCTTCCCTCCCGGCTGCGATCGGCCTGATTTTAATTTCAGTTCTCGGGTTTTATCCGGCGTCTCGCGTTTCCGGAAGCGATTCCGGCGCGACGACAAGGATCGGCGCAGCGGGCGCAACCTATACCGGGGCCGGAGGCATTACGGCCGAAGGCGTGGGCGAGATGTTTGCTGCGCGGGCCGATCAGATCACCGCGACGGGCAATTACGGACTGACTGTGACATCAGCGGACGGCCGGACTTATGCGGTTGAATCGGTCGTCGTGCGCCTGCCCGAAGGCGTGTCGATTGCCGGCATCGAGGAATTGACCGCCACGGGAATTTCCGGATTCAGGAATGCGGGCGGCCCAAACCGGCGCCTTACATCCGCGGACGGAATTACCGGAACCGGCGTCGGAATGCTGCGGATCGGCAATGCCCTCAGCCTGACCGCAACCGACGCAAACGGCAAAACATTCGCCGTCGCCGCACGCGGATCGGGCATTCACGGAATTTCAACGCTCGCGATCGCCGCGGCTGCGGGTGTAGACATTCGCGGCGCGCATAATATATCCGGCGCCGACGGCGTCGAACTGCTTGCAGCGGGAGGCGGCGGGCGTTGGGCGCGCGCCGACGGGGTTACGGCTACCGGCATAGACGGCGTTTCAGCCACGGGTATCGACGGCGTTACGGCTACGGGCATAGACGGGGTTACGGCTACGGGTATCGACGGGCAAACCCACCGCGTAAGTTCGATCTTTATAGGAACCGCCGACGGGGTCACGGCCACGGGAATCGACGGCGTCAGCGCAACCGGCATAGACGGCCTGACGCTTATAGGCCCGAACTCGCTGCTGATGAACGAAGTCAGCGGGATTTCGGCGACCGGCATCGATCAGTTGTTCATCGCCGCAGCCGACGGGGTTACGGCTACGGGAATCGACGGGCGTATTTTCACGATCCCGTCGGGCGCGCTGAGTCTTGCGGGCATCGACCATCTGCACGGCAGCGACGGGCGCGATGTGCGTCTGGAAGGGTTCGACACGCTCTCGGTTACGGGCCTGCTCCGAATCGCGCAAACAGGTCTTCAGGGCGTCGACAACCTGCTCGCCGGACTGCTCAATCAGGCTACCGACGACAGCGGCGTCAACGCGGCGATCGTCTATCACAGGCCGCCCACCGAGGACGATCTGCAAGACCTTTCCCAGATCGGGATACTCGGCGGGACGCGCTTTCGCTCGCTTCCCGCGGTCGTCGTTTTTGCAACGAGCAGGCAGTTGAAAAAGATTGCCGAACTGCCGAACGTGCGCGCCCTTTACACCAATCGCACGCTTGCGCCGCTCGCCGTTGCGGGCGCCGGACTGGTTGGGGCGGAACGCGCGCGCGCAGATGCCGATTTGCTCGCGATTTCGGGCAATACGGGACTGACCGGGCGCGGGACGACCGTGGCGGTGCTCGATACGGGCATAGATGCAACGCATACGGATCTGGCCGGGCGCGTAGTCAACAACGTGCGACTCAGCGGGACGTTCGGATTGACGCTCGGATTCCGATACCCGGTTTACTCGGAAAACCAGGCCAACACCGATCTCACGACCGGGCATGGCACTTTCGTCGCCGGGGTGATTGCGGGCAGCGGCGCGCAATCGAACGGAAAATACGCCGGGATTGCTCCCGGCGCGCGGCTGTTAGGGCTGAGTGCGGGCGGCTCGAATCTGTTTTACGTTCTTGAGGGATTCGACTATCTGTTGACGCACGGCGCCGCGCAGGGGGTGCGCGTGGTCAATTGCAGTTTTTCGGCTGCAGGAGGATTCGATCCGCACGATCCGGTAAACATTGCGACAAGGATGCTCGCCGAGCGCGGCGTAAGCGTGGTGTTTTCCGCCGGCAACACGGGACCCGCCCTCGGGACGCTCAACCCGTACGCGATGGCTCCGTGGGTAATCAGCGTCGGGGCTACGGACGATCTCGCACGACTGGCCGCCTTTTCCGCGCGGGCGCGTTTTGCGTCCGCCGTGGGACCGACGCTCGTAGCTCCGGGAGTGGGAGTAGTAAGCCTGCGTGCGTCTTCGCTTGCGAACCTGACGGGTTTGCTCGGGCTCGCGACGGGCTCGGATCTGCAACAACTGAGCGCAAGCGAGAGGGTGAGATACACGACTGGAACGGGTACGAGTTTTTCGGCGCCCGTAGTGTCGGGCGCCATAGCCTTGCTGCTCGAAGCCAATCCCGCGCTCGGTCCCGCCGAGATACGCGACCTGCTGCAGCGCACCGCCACGCCGCTTCCGCCCTATCACAGCTACGAAGTGGGCGCGGGCCTTCTTAACATACACGCGGCCTTGCTTGAAGCCGCATTCCCCAAACGGCGCATGGGGCTTTACCGCGCAACGCTCGAACGAAAGCAGGCGGAGTTTGTAGCCGAACCGGCGCGCTCCATATCGGGCGCCGTGATACCGTTGCAAACCCACCGGACCAAACTGACTGTGCCGCAGGGAGCGCTTTATCTGGCGGCGGAAATTTCGTGGGGATCGCTTCTGAACATCAACGATCTGAACCTTTCGCTCGTGGATCCGCGCGGCCGCCGCATCACCGGCGACACGCTCAATCTGCCCTTATTGACCGGTTACCGCGAACGTGTTTCTGTAGAAGACCCGGAGCCGGGCGCGTGGGAGATCCAGATAAAACACTCGCTCGGGCTGTTAGGCGCGCCGCAGGCGGTCACGGGCGCTTATGCGATTGCGCGCGTCGATTATGCTCCGGTGGAGGATATATCTGCATTGAGTTCCACTATGCAGCAGGCCATCCTGCAAAGCCTGCGCACGCACGTTTTGTCCGCTTACGGGCGCAACTTCCGCCCGCAGTTTCCCGTATCGCGCGCCGACATTGCAACGGCCCTCGTGCGCGGGGCGGGTGCGCCGCAGTATCTGGCCGCCGCGCCCCTGTACACGGACGTGCGCGATCTGTCGACGCGAACGATGGTTGAGAGCGCACACGCTGCGCCCGCAGGGCCGCTGTTTTACGATACGAACCCGGGAGCGAATTTCCGTCCCGACGAAGCGGTCAACCGACTGACTGCGGCCGTAGCGCTTGTACGCGCTGCGGGACTGCGCCGGAATGCAGAAACCTTCTCCGGATCGCTTCTGCTCTCGGATACGGCGCAGATTCCGGCGCAGTGGCGCGGGTATGTCGCCGTAGCGCTTTCGCGCGGGCTGCTGGAAAAGGACGGCCTGGCCTTTTCGCCGCAACGCGCATTGACGCGTGCGGAGCTTGCGCGCGCGCTTGCAGTGATCGCCGACGGCAGGAGGTAAGAGAGATAACGGAACAAACGAAATGATACGGAACAAACGGAAATATTAAACTTTTCCGTAATTTTCGTTTCATTTCGTTTGTTCCGTTATCTCTCTTTCCGGCAGCTTGTGTTTCTTCAGGGCCGGATAAAGAGTTCCTCTGTGTTCCACAGCGAGTAGGGCGGCAGTGCGCTTGGCCTGTAGTTTCCCGTTCGCCGTTGTGCGGCTGCGGTCAGATGACGGGCGACGAGCGGTATGACGGGCAATTGTTCGGCGAGTATATGCTGGATTTCGCGGAATGCGGCGCGGCGGCGCTCGGAATTACGTTCGCCCGCGACCTCGGCGACCAGGGCATCTATTCGCGCCTCCCACGCGGTGGCCGGGCGCGGCTGGCGCGGAGCCCAGGGGTGCGACGGGCTGCCGCTCAGCAGGAAATTGGCGTACGACGAGGGATCGGGTTCGGTAACGGAAATCCCGAACAGCGCGGCGTCATAGTCGAAAGTCTCGTTCAAACGACGCGACAGTTGGCCGAATTCGAGCGGCGCAACGTGCATAAGAATTCCGAGCCTTGCCAGATCCGACTGAATCGCGGCCGCCATCTCGACGCGCGGCTGACTTTCCACCGGAACCAGGAGCGTGAATTCTACGCGCACGCCGTTGCACAGTAGTTGACGCGTAGGCTCCTCGCCCCGCCGCACGCAGCCCATTTCGCGCAACACCGCCTCGGCCTGCTCCTGATTGCGGCGAATCGGCGGCAGGTCCGCCGCGACCCAGAAACGGTTGCCCGGAGATACAAAACTACCGAGCGGAGTTGCAAGCCCCCGAAGCGTTATACCCGCGAGAGAGTCGCGATCTATGGCAAGCGATACGGCGCGCCGGAACCGTACATCGGCGAATATCGCGCGGCGATGCGGCGCCTTTCCATCGCCCGGGTTGAGATTGAACCACATGTGGTCGGTGTAAAGACCGGGGCCGAGATCTTCGGCGCGCACCGCGCCCTGCTCGTTTCGCAGGGCCGCATAATCGCCCGGGCGCAGACGGTCGTACAGGTCGATTTCGCCCCCGCGCAACCGCACGAGCGCAAGGTTTGCATCTGCGACGACCTCGATTGAAAGCTCATCCAGATACGGCAGCGAATTGCCCGCCGAATCCTTTTTCCAGTAATGGGGATTGCGCCGAAGCTGCACGCGCTCGCCCGGGGTTGCGGACTTCACGGCAAACGGCCCGGCGGTAATGATCGTTGCAGGGTCGGCATCAATACCGTAGCTTTCGCGAAAACGGCCCGAATCGAAGGCTTCCTGAAGATGTGCGCGCGGCAACACTGCAAGGTTCGAGAAATAACCCTCGACGGTTGCGACCGGACGCGGAAAAATCATGCGCAAACGGCGCGTATCGAGCGCTGCAACCTCTATGGGCCGGCCCTCGATGAGCATGGCGTCGCGAAAAGCCGGAGACGCCGTGCGCTCGTCATACAATGCGCGAAACGTAAATTCCACGTCCGCAGCCGTCACCGGCGACCCGTCGGAAAAGCGCGCGCCGTCGCGCAGCGTAATCTCGAAAGTGCGATCGTCGCCCGCCCGCGTCCAGCTTTCGGCAAGCCCGGGCGCGTAGCTTTGCGTATCGTGGTCGAACTCGACAAGACGCCCGCCCATCAGGTAGAAGGCTACGATGAGCGATGGTTCATCGGCCGCGAGCAGATAGTTGAGCGTCCGGGGCGCAGCCGATATACGGCAGCGAAGGCTCCCGCCGGCGCGCCCTACTATGCGCTCTGCAACGCGCCCGCCCGCGTCCGCGTTTTCTGCATCCGGGCGCTGTGCGCTGCGGCAGGCGGCAACGGCTGCGGTCGCAACGACGGCAATCAACGCGGCGCGCAAAAACAGGAACGACGGTTTCACAGCACATCCGGTCATTGGTCGAATGAGTTTCGGATAAAACGCGAAATTGCGACTTGAAAACGAAGTTTACCGGTTGCGGGTCGTAAAGTCTCGCCCGAGCCCGCATCTACGGGCGTTACGGAGCAGATATGCAAAAGCTGATATTGACGCGACTGGCTGAAATGTTGGCCGTATGCCTGCTTACGGCGTTTCTGATCTTTGTGCTGCTGGCGCTGGCCGGAGCCGATCCTACGGCGCAGTGGCGGCTCGAAGGCCGCCTGTCGGATGAAACGGCAGCGGCGCTGCGAAGCATTTACGGCGCGGATAAGCCGCTTCTGAAGCGCTACCTGCTGTGGCTCGGGTCGCTTGCGCGCGGCGATTTCGGACAATCGATCTCTTACGGCGCGCCGGTAGCGACGCTCCTGTGGCCGCGGTTGGCGCGCACGCTTGCCGTAGCCGCGCCGGCCTGGGTGCTGGGCTGGACGGCGGCTCTGGCAATCGGGATGGCGGCGGCGCGGAGGCCCGACTCGTTATGGAATCGACTCGGCGAAGCGCTGGTACTGGCAGGCTCGTCGATACCGCGAATCATTCTGGCGCTTGCAGCGCTGGCGCTCATTGCACGATTGCAGTTATTGGAAGCCGCGACGCACGTCGGATTCTTGGGCGCGGCGGCGCCGATTCTGGTTCTGAGCGTGCCTTTGACGGCGTTTTTTCTGGCCCAGACCCTCGCTGTAATCCGGTCTACTGCGCGCGCCGATCACGTGCTGGCGGCAAGGGCCAGGGGGCTTGCTGAAAGCACGGTATTCCGCCGCTACATACTTCGCCCCGCTCTCGCCCCGCTTCTGGTCACGGCCGGCGCTGCGCTTGCCGCAACGCTCAGCGGTTCCGTACCGGTCGAGCGAATACTGGGCTGGCCGGGGCTGGGAGATATGACCGTGACCGCGGTCAGAAACCGCGATATGCCGCTGCTGCTAGGGATCACGATGATTGCAACGCTTGCGGTCCTCGCCCTAAACCTGGCGGCGGACCTGCTGCAGCGGCTCAACGATCCGCGCGTGCGCCATGACTGAATACGGGAGATACGCCAAAGCCGGCGCAACGCGCCTTGCCTCAGGTTCCGGCCTCACAATCGGCCTGGCGCTGATTGCCGGATTCGCGCTCGCAGCGCTGTTTGCCGACTTCCTTGCTCCGTACGATTACCGCCAACAAAATCGCAAATTCCCCAATGCGCCGCCGAGCGCCGTGCACTGGCGCGACGAAACCGGGCAATGGCGCAGCCCATTTGTATACGCTTCGCATCTTTCCGACCCGCTTACGCGAAGTTATGAGGAAAACCGCAGGCGCAGATACAGCATCGCGCTGTTTACATCGGGATACCGTTACCGCCTTTTCGGTTTCATACCGCTTGACCGCCACATCTTCGGGCTCCGGCCCGAGGATAAAGAGGAATTCGGCGAGGCGCCCAAAGATTCCGATGCGCAACAAGTCCGGATTCATCTGCTGGGGACAGACCATCTCGGGCGCGACCGGCTGTCGCGGCTATTGATTGCCGCGCGTTTTTCGCTGCTTCTTGCGCCGGTATCGACGCTGTTGGCCGGAGCGTTGGGAGTGTTTCTGGGCGCGCTCGCCGGTTACAGCCCGCGATGGCTCGATTCGATCATATCGCGCACGGTTGACCTCGTGCTGGCTATGCCCACGCTGGTGCTTGTGCTGGCGGTGCGCGCCGTATTTCCGATCGAACTGCCGGCAGGCAGCGCCGCGCTGCTTTTGATCGGATGCCTGGTTGCGCTCGGATGGGCGGAAATGGCGCGACTGGTGCGCGGTGTGGTTTGCGACCTGAAGCAGCGCGATTTCGTCGCAGCCGCGGCAAGTCTTGGCCTGACGCAGGCGCGCATACTCGGCCGCCACATACTGCCGAGCGCCGCGCCGTACATAGCCGCGCAACTGTGTCTTATGTTTCCCGCCTTCCTGCTTGCGGAAACAACGCTCAGTTTTCTCGGCGCCGGATTGCAGGAACCCGAGGCAAGCTGGGGCACGATGCTCGCCGCGGCAGCCGATCTGACCGAACTGGAACGCGAATCGTCCTGGCCGCTGCTTGCGCCCGCAGCGGCCGTCGTGCTGCTGACCGCAGCCTTCCGATTGCTCGGCCGCGAACTCGAACGGCGCATCTGAATCACGGAAGAGCGCGGAAATCGCCAATCTTTTCGTTCGTTCCGTTTTATTCCGTTTGTTCCGTCATCTCTCTTTCCTCCCAAACCGGGAATAGCCGTCGTCTCAGTGTTTATGCTCGTGCGCGGCGGGTTTTTCGACCCTTCCCTCTCGCACGCGCTTCATCACTTCTTCATACTTATCCGGCGGCAATATGCGAATGAGATTCATCATTCCCTGCAAGGACGCCGACCAGCCGGGCGCCAGACCGTAATTCTCCGGTTTGTCCACGGCCTCGTCTACGATCATCATCATCATATCGTCCTGCGGATAACCGGGCACCTGCCGTTTCTGCTCCTCGCTCATCCCCACCGTCTTGAGATCCATACCGCATTTCGGACACTTGCCCGGCTTGTCCGAACGCACTTCGGGATGCATCGGACAGGCATAGACCTCGGATGATTGTCCGTGCCCGGCGTGCTGATGTCCGGTTTGGTCCGGGCGCCGGCCGATGTTGTGCGCCGCCTCGCCCTCGCTGCGCGTCATCCCCATGCCGCGCCCGAAACCGGGGCCAAGCCCATCGCTGAGCGCGTGCCCCTGTCTGACAACGCCCATTCCCTCTTCCATTCCCTTGCCCGTTTCCGATCCCCCGCCGTGCGACATTGCCATCGGCCCGACCATCGATACCATCTGGTTCATCATGTGATGCGGCAGGTGACAGTGCAGCATCCAGTCGCCCGCATACACCGCATCGAATTCCACATCGCGCGCCTGCGCTACCCCGACGATTACAGTATTTCCCGGATACCACGCCGTCTGCGGTATGCGCCCGCCTTCGGTTCCCGTGACGAAAAACTGATGCCCGTGAATGTGGATCGGATGATGATCCATGCCCATGTTGACCATGCGTATTCGCACGCGCTCGCCCTGTTTTACAAGCAGCGGCGTCGTAGCCGGAGCCGATTTGCCGTTGATCGTCAGCCAGTTGAATTCCATCGCCATCGTATTCGGCGTATCGTTGTTGGGAAGCAGCGCCCAGCCCTGTAAAATCAGCCCGAAATCCCTGTCTACGCGCGGCTCGTGCGGAGCCTTCGGATGAATGACGAACAGCCCGATCATCCCCATCATTTCCTGCATCGCGCCGTGCGAGTGATAGAAAAAAGTTCCGTTCTGATTGAGCGTGAACTCATAAATGAACGTTCCGCCCGGCGCAACCATCGGCTGGCTGATGTAGGGCGTGCCGTCCATCTCGATGGGAATTTCCAGCCCGTGCCAGTGAATGGTCGTGTCTTCGGGCAGCTTGTTTGTAAAGACTATGCGCACGCGGTCGCCCTCGTTGACCTCTATCATTGGGCCGGGCACGCTGCCGTTATATCCCCAGGCGTTCATCCACCGCGCCGGTCCCATGTGCGATGCGGGCATGATTTCGCGCCGGACGACTTCGGCCGTCAGGTGAAATACCTTTACGCCCTGATCCATCGTAAAGGGCAGTTTTTCCAGATCGGGCGTCTGCACGGGAACGACGCCGCCCGGTTTTACGGTTTTCGCCGGCGCGGGATGTTCGTGCTGTGCGGCCGAGGTGCGGTCAAGCAGGAATCCGGCGCCGAGCAGACTCGATCCGCGCAAAAACTTTCTTCGCATCCAGTTCATCGTTTTATCACCTTCGTTAAATCAAGCCACACCACATCGGGTCATAAAAGAAAGATAACGGAACAAACGAAATAAGACGGAATAGACGGAGAGACGGAAATATTCAACTTTTCCGTGATTTTCGTCTCATTTCGAATGTTGCGTTCATTTCGTTTCTTCGGTCATCCCTGCGGCCGGAGGAGCATCGAGTGCGCCCTCAAGCAGGTAGCCGCGCAGCCGTATGGCGTTCTGCCATACGTGTACGAGCGCCTCGACGTACTCCACACGCACCTGAAACAGCGTCCTCTGCGCGATGAGCACCTGGGGATAAGCGGCCGCCATGCGGCGGAAGTTCGCGCTGTACATATCGTATGCGCTCTGCGCCTGCGGCACGATGCGCTGTTCGTACTGCGTCGCTACGCGCAGGGCATTGAGATACGTGCGGTACGTCGAAGCGAACCGCGCGCGCAGCAGCAGTTCCACCCTCCGCACTTCCCTTTCGGCCATATCGAGTTCGGCATGCGCCGCCGCGATGCCGCCCTGATTGCGGTTAAAGAGCGGAATGCGAATGCCGATTTCGACCTGCGATTCGGGACCGGTGCGGCGGTTCAGAGCGATTTCGCGTTCGAGCAGTTCGCGGTTGTAGCCGACGCCGCCGCGCACGAAAAGATCGGGTGCGACTTCCGCCTTTGCACGCGCAAGAGCGGCGCGCGCGCGTTCTACGCCAAGTTGCGCGCGTTTGATTTCGGGACTGTTTGCGAGCAGTTGATCGAGCAGTTCGGTTTGATCCAGCGCGGGCGGTTTTTCATCGAGCGAACCGGCGAGCCGCGTGGGTTTAAGGAACGGATTTCCGATAACGGCTGCGAGTTGCTGCCACACCTGATCGCGTTCGTTTTCGGCCATTATCAGATCGAGCGCGGCGCGTTCGGCTTCGATGTTGATCTGCGCGGCGTCGGGCCGGTCGGCCTGCCCTACGTTGAAGAGTTCGCCCGTGATCTTTACGGCTTCGCCGGCAAGACGAGCGAGTTCGGTGCGCACTTCTACGAGTTGCTGCGCGCCGAGCGCCTGGTAATAAAGCATGCGCACGGCGTTGAGAATGCGCTGCCGCTGCGCGACCGAAGACTGTTCGGCCTGGAGTTTTTCCTGCGCTGCCACGGCGCGGCTTTTTCGCAGCTTCCCGCCGAGCGGAAACGTCTGCTCGAAGAATGCAAGGTGCTCGCTTTTATCTCCGAATGCGCGGTAGGCGAATTCCTCCCCGTTGTAACCGACTACGGGATTCGGCATCAAACCGGCCTGCACGCGGCGGCCCTCGGCTGCGCGCACGGCGGCTTCGGCCTGCGCAAACGTGGGATTGCCTTCGAGCGCCATACGTTCGAGGTCGGCGAGCGTCAAAGTAGGCGGTGCGGCGGTTGCCGGCTGCTGCGCAAGCAACGCGCCCGGCGCAAGGCAATAACCCGACGCGGCGATAATAATGACTATTGCTGCGCGCGCGTGGGCGCGCAGTCGAACAAAACGCATGTCCATCCTCCATCAATCGGTAGATGCAGCAAACGATGCAACGAGGTTCCCGGGACGCATACAGCCCCCGGCGCCTGCCGTTGCATACCTGCAGTCGCCCTGCAGTCGCCCTGCAGTGGCGATGAAAATCGATCGAGGATTAGATTCTGAGTATCGAGTGAAGCGCGGAGTGCGGAGGCGAAGGCTCTGGAAGCGTGCGCGCGCACGGGTCTATGAGGCGATCGAATGAAAGATCGGACGAGTAAAACAGGAATGCGACCGCAGCGGCGTTGGCGGCAGAGGCGTCGGTGACGGGATTGTGCGCGGATTTGATGAGTGCGGCCGCGTGTCCGTGTGAAAGACAGTTCGACGAGTGGTCTTCATCGGGCTGCGGGCGCTGCGGCGCGCGGGTCGAGTTCTGCGATTGCGCCCCGTCCCGGCGGTGACAATGGCCCGAAGCGCTCGTATCATGTGCGGGTTCGGATGCCGTAGCCGCGAGGTTGTATGCTGTGCGATCGTTATGGTCGTATACGGCAAGGCAGCCCACGTCGCATATCTGCGCGCACATCGCGCCGACGCTCAGCAGAAGCGCAAATGCGGCGGCCGGAATTTTCCTTACGGCGAACATTGGTGTGGATTCTAGCAGCCGGCAAGGGGGCTGCGCAACGATCCGAATTGCTCGAACCGATGGGGGATAAGTTCAAATGAAACCGAAAAAGGCAAAACCGGAAAAGCAGCGCGTCGGTCAATCATCCTCGGGGCGAAAGCCCGCAGCGCGAAGTTGCGGACTTTGCGGCAAGAGCGGGAACCTCACAAAGACGTATTGCTGCGGCAACTGGATCTGCGATGACGAAGACTCTTATGTGCTCTTCTCTTACGCGCGTAATAGCTGCCATCGCAACCATAGTCGCTACACCTTGTGCGCCTCGCATTACAACGAGGAGC
This sequence comes from Acidobacteriota bacterium, assembly GCA_019639255.1. Taxonomy (GTDB): domain Bacteria; phylum Acidobacteriota; class Blastocatellia; order RBC074; family RBC074; genus JAHBSF01. The sequence continues at coordinate 30,011 of JAHBSF010000054.1, forward strand.
ACGAAGGAGCCTGGCAGGAGTGCGGAGAATGTAGGGAGATGTTTGAGACGGAGATGTATGTCTGGTACGGAACCAATGAATACAACTTCGCAAGGCTGGAGAACCCGCCGAAATACAAACCGACGAAATGCGCCGCGTGCAAACGCGTGATCCGGTTGGCGGAAGACGGGTACTCGATAAAGGGAAACAACTATTACTGTCTAAAGTGTACGAATCTCGAGCAGTCGTGGCTGCGCGGGTAGGCTGCGCGAGCCGCGCGGAAGATCAGTAGCCCAGGGTTCCATCCCGGGTTTGTGTAGATAGCCGATACCAGAGACGCAAGAGAGCTAAACATGCCGCCGTGCGCCGATCTGAACCAATGAAAATACGGCGTGCAATGTTCGACAAACTTCAGGTTTGTTGAACACTTTTCCGAGGAGTAGAGTAGGGGAGGGTAAACCGCCGCTCCTCGTCAAACCGGACGTGCGGATTTCCCGCATCCGGCTTTCCTGAAAATTCCTGCCGCAAGGCGCACGCAGGCTAAATCACGCCACACGACTTCGGGACAAAAAAGAGAGATAACGGAACAAACGAAATAAGGCGAAACAGACCAAAATATTAAACTTTCCGTAATTTTTGTTTCATTTCGTTTGTTCCGTTATCTCTCTTGCTGTCTCACGATGCATCCCAATATCTCGAGGAGCGATTCAGCAGCCGGCCGCGGAACCGCGCAACGATCCGAACATCTGACACCGCTCTGTTTGCTGTATATTCCCTTCCGACTCGTGCAATCATACGTTGAGGAATTAAAGGGGGGGGCATGTCGAAAGTCGTGAAGTTTTCTGTACCGAAGGAAGTAGAAGGCACGGCGGTCGAAGAGGATTATCTGTCGGCTGCGCAGCAGGTGCTGAAAGAGCAAACCGTGCTGCGGCTGTTCGAGCAGGGGAAGATTTCAGCCGGGTACGCAGCTCAAGTGCTGGATCTTGACTGTTACGAATTTCTCGACCTGCTGAACAGACAAGGGATACCATCCCTCAACTTGTCGGATGAGGAATTCAAACACGAGTTGCAAGCCGTCGCTGAGGTCTCAAAGAAAATCTCGATCAAGAAGAAGCGGCAACGATGATCATAGTCTCCGAACGGTTGCCGGTTTCATCTACGACGAAGCGTTCTTTAAGATCAATGGTCATCACTACCTCCACGCGAATTTATATCACTGGGCATTTAAGGCAACAGCATTGTATGGGCGTCTAACGTTCCGGTTCAGCGGCGGGCCGCGCAGCGGACCGTCCGCTGCAACGGTGTTAGACCGCATGGTTTCCGTGCTCATGCAACTTGGGCCTATTGACGTTGTTCTCGGCAGCATGCGCAACGCCGCGCAGCATCCCTGCAAACACGAGTTGGTGCAAAGGCCAGACAGCGTACCAGTAGGTTAGCCCCATAAGTCCCAACGGGTCGAACGTGGCCGTCTGACGCAGTTTTGTTCCGCCATCGAGCGACTGCAACTCGAACTCCAGCCACGCCCGTCCCGGCAGTTTCATCTCGGCGGCCAAGCGCAACCGCTTGCCCGGCTCGATGCACTCGACCCGCCAGCAATCTAGCGTGTCACCCACCACCAAGCGCTGTGGATCACGACGCCCCCGGCGCATTCCCACACCGCCGGCGAGCAGATCTAACCAGCCGCGCAGGGTCCAGAGCCAGCTCGCGTAATACCAGCCCGTCGCGCCACCGATGCGCTCCACGGCGGCAAACACCACCGACAGTGGGCTCGCCACCAGCACGGATCGGGAGTCCACCAGCCGGTTGCCAAATCGCGCCCCGCCCCATTGCCGGGACTCCCCGGCGGCGGATAAGGCGTCCGACCAGCGGGTCTGGGCGAAGGCCGAGTCCTCGTTTCTCAGTGCGCTCGCAATTGCTTCCCGCAGGCCCACCGGCCGGATTGGAAACATTCGCATTGCGTCGTCGTTGCGCACCACCGTGGGGTGACGCAGGCTATCGATCAACTTACGTCCAACCCGGGCATACAGTGGTGTGACCAGACCCAACCAGAGACTGGAGAGCCGCGGCGTCAGCAACGGCACGGGGATCATCCAGCGCCGTAACCCACGCTGCAGGGCATACTCACGCATCAGCTCACCATAGGAGACTTGATCTGGTCCGCCGATCTCGATGGTGAGGTGGCGATCGCCGGTTTCCGCCGTCAGCGCCCCGCGCAGGTAATGCAGTACGTCCCCAATCGCGATGGGCTGCGCCTTGACCCGCACCCACCGCGGCGTCACCATCACCGGAAGTCGTTCAACGAGCGCCCGGATCATCTCAAACGACAGGCTGCCGGAACCGATGATGATGGACGCACGCAGTTCGACCACCGGCACGCCGTGCGCGCGCAGCCGCTCCCCGACCTCATGCCGACTGCGCAAATGTGCTGACAGCCCGGCATCATCTTCACCCAGACCGCCGAGATAGATAATCCGGCGTACGCCCGCGGCGCATGCGGCAGCAGCGAAGTGATCCGCCGCGATCCGGTCCTGAGTCTCGAAATCGCCGGTCGCACCCATGGAGTGCACCAAGTAGTATGCGGCTTCGACCCCTTGCATGGCCAGCACAAGCGACGCGGCATCAAGTACATCGCCAGGCACGACTTCGACGCCCGACGGTACGCGAGAAGCCAATCGTTCTGGCTGCCTCGCCAGGCACCGCACCCGCCAACCGGCTTCCACCAGCAGCGGCAGCAACCGCCCCCCGACATAACCAGTGGCGCCTGTGAGAAGAATCATCGGCTTTGCAGGAATACGTGACCTACCTTCCTTGCAGTGCCGCACACGGGCTAAATCGGACCACAGAAGATTGGTACAAAGAGTGAGACTCAAGAGAGATAACGGAACAAACGAAATAACACGGAACAGACAGAAATATCCAACTTTTCCGTAATTTTCGTTTCATTTCGTTTGTTCCGTTATCTCTCTTTTCTGTCCCGAAGTCGTGTGGTCTGATTTAGACATCCCCAGTTCCTTGGCCTCGGCTCTTCCACCACCAGCGGCCAGGCGGACCGGGGTGGTCGTCATACGAAACCCGATCAGCCCTGCTGCGAACTGCCACGACGAGCCAGGGCGAACAAGGGGGTCGAATTAACCGCTTCACGGATTCAGCCTCCAAATGATGAAATTTAGCACCGCCGCAAAACTCACCCAAGCGAGATACGGCACAAGTAGCCACGCCGCGAGGCGGTTGACCCGAAAGAAAGCGAGCAGCGTCGCTGCGATTGCGGCCCACAGCAGTAGCATCTCTCCGAAAGCAATGGCGGGGAGGTGCAGTCCGAAGAACAGTGGCGTCCACGCCGCATTTAGCGCGAGTTGAATGACGAACCACATCAACGCCTGACGCTGCGCTACGACTCCGCCGCGTTGCCAGACAAGCCATGCGGCTACCCCCATCATCGTGTAAAGCGCGCTCCACACCGGTCCGAAAACCCAGCCGGGGGGATTCCAGGACGGCTTATTGAGACCAGCAAACCAGTCACCTGGTGGGAATAGCGCTCCCATCGAAGCCGCGCTGAAGCATACTCCCAGACATACCAACAGCCCCAGCCAGCGCGTTGTCCCTCGGATGTCTTGGACCGACTGCTCACTCATTGTTGAATATTGAACTCCATTCGCAGCGCTTCGGGTCGAGAGTGATTGCGTTGTTCGAGGTCATGGCGGGCTAATGCCTCGGCGCTAACCTGCGGGCGCCGCAGGCGACCGACAGGTTCAGCGCCACGTTAGACTTCAGGGCCTGAGCCTACTTGGCTCCCGATAGACAATCCGAGCAGACCTCTCCGCCGGGCTTCTCAGGACAACCCATCCGAGCACAGCACAGTAACCGACCAACGGTGAAAGACCAAACCCCAGGACAGGGACCGGGTACGGCCCGAGGAGCGGAACGCTGGAAACGATTGCGAAGTACACGGCGGCCGCAAGGCTGATGCGGCTGCCGTGTGGATTTCTTAGTGCATCGGCAATGAATGGGATCGGAAGCAATGCCAGTGCGAGAAGAGAAGCTGCCACCCAAACTGTGCCTAGATTCCCGGCAAGTCCGAGGATGCCCTCCACGTAAGGAACCGACGGCAGCGGATCAGGTCTTGTCCAAGCCACGATAGCAGCCAACAGCAGGATGATGCCAACCGTAAGCCAATCCCTGCTTGTTGGCGAACTCCGCAGCAGGAGCAGAACGACCACGGCCGCGCCAAACGCGGTTGCTTGTGACGGGTCCGGTTGAAGCATCAGGACAATCGCGGCAATGGCGGTGGCGAGCGGGATGACCCAGGTTCGGCGCGGAGCTACTGCCAGGATCATGCCGAACGCTACGAGAAGGATTGGCAGGGCTACAAAGGCCGCGTTCAACTGCAGCGGACCGATGGGCACCCAGCGGCGCACACCCTCGAGGCCAGGCTGCGCAAGGGTGGCAGCAAGTAGGAGCAGGGCCACGACCACTGAGATCTCCCCTATTGGGAATCCGAGCGGCCGACGCAACCGCGGCGCGAAACTGAGAGCTGCGCAGAGCCCCATTATTGTGAAGCCTGCAACGAGCTGTTGAACCCAAATCCCCTGGTTCACAGTACTCCGCTGCATCACCAGAATTCCGATGATCAATGCCGGCAGGGGTGACGACAGGAGCAGCAATCTCAACATTGATACATACCAGGACTCCTGGCTGGAGAATCCGTTACCATTACATGAAGTCTAACGGCACGTTAGGCGTCATGCGCATCGGGGACGGGTTCTCCGACCGATCCAGGACAATCCGGAACAGCAGCAGGCGCCGAAGTACACCGTGCTGATCCGGCTTCTATTTCGCCGCGCTCCCAAGGTGCCGTTCGAACCACCGAACCACCGCGGGGTTGATGCGCTCGAGATCGGCGCCACCGAACGCGTGCCCGGCGCCGGCGATGCGCAGAAACGACGCTGGCACGCCCGCCTCGATCAGCGCCGCGTGCATCGACTCCCCGTGGATGATCGGGACGCCGTCGTCGGCGTCGCCGTGGACGATGAGCGACGGGGCGGCCCCGGACGAAACGAAGCGAATGGGTGAGTACTGTCCCGCTTGGGCCTCCGTCAACGCCGCCAGGGCCGGGACCGACCGCCTGTTCTCGAATCGCCAGAGATCCGTGGGCGCATAAAACGCCACGACGGCTGCGATGCGGCTGGGTTCTCTGAGTGTGGCGTCGGAGGCCGACGGATCGCCGGAGTCGGCTGTCGTCCCAAGCAGCAGCGCGAGCTGCCCCCCGGCGCTAGCGCCCCACACACCAATGCGGTTGGATTCGACGCCGTAGTCCCCGGCGTGCTGCCGGATGAACCGGACGGCCCGTCGTACATCGGACACGATCGCGGGTAGTGGATACCTCGGGCTACTGCCGTGCCTGACGGCGAATACCGTGAATCCGTTTTCGTTCAGCAACGGCGCCAGGTAATCGCCGACGATCTGACGACTCATCTCCACGCTCGATTGATACCCGCCGCTTACGATCGCGATGACGCCAGCCCCATTTGGGCGCGCTGGACGATGCACGTCGAACGTGAGCGCCATACCATCCTTGTGACCATACACGACATCGGTTGTCACCGGGGACTGCCGCGCGGATGCCTGTACGACTTCGAAGTCGCCCCGCCGTGCTCCCTCGCGGACTACCCATCCAGGCGCGATCTTGAGCGTCCACCCAGCCCCGGAGACCGTCGTCTCGTTTCGCTGCACGGGCGCCGGCAGATGCCGCGCTCGGCCATCGCTCGAGACCAGCACGCCACTGTCCGCCTCCAGCTCACCCCACGGTCCGGTCATTCGATAGGCGTGGAAGTAGATGGTCCCGACGTCGGGAATCACTAGGGCGCCGAGAGAATTCGAGAGTCCACGGCCTCCGCCCGGCATCACAAGCACCGGGCCTTCAACGAACCGCCGGCGCAACTCGGCGATCCGTGCCTGCCGCTGCCGGTCGCGCTGTTCCTCGGTTGCGCGAAGCTCGGCCCCGCCGTAACGCAGCGCCGCGGCCGCCGCGTCCGCGGCGGGTTGGACACCAAGCGCACGCATCAACAACTCCGCCGGCTCATCGCCCGGTCGCATCCGTTGTGGCCAGCCTGGCGCCGCTGCATCAAGGAGAAGTCCATAGGCGGGACCGGAGCTGTACGCAAAGGTGCGCACATAGCTCTCGCCGTCCTCCGCGCCCGCCAGAAGCTCGAGAGCGCGCGCGATCGCGACATCCCCGGACGGTGCGGCAAGGACGACCTGAGTGTACGAGGCGAGTCCCTCGTTTATGTCGAGGATGTACTCGCTGACGACGTGTTCGGGATATCGCGCGAGACGGGACCGACGGAAGGCTAGCGCTTCGCGGACAGCCTGAGCGCGCGGCTCTCCTGATTCCCGTAATGCGCGCGCCAGCGCGCGCCATTCGAGGCGCAACCAGTAGCGCCCGTCGACGGCATCCAGATGTTCATTCTCGTTCCGGCTGTTCGGCCCGAGCCGACTACGGTCTGGTGTCGCGATGCCTTTGGACATCTGCACAATGTGGAATGACTCGTGGAGGAACGCCTCGCCGCGCGTGCCAGCCGGCCAGTTGGCGATTGTTTCCCAGGTCATCGCCGCCCACAGCGTGTCGCCCCACCGAATTGGCCCGTTCAGTAGACCTATGGTGTTCGGTCGAGGCGCATCCGGCGGAGGCTGGCTGGTGGCGAAAGTCTGCGTCCGCGCGTCGCCGATCACCATCGGCGCGCAGATCGACACCCCCCAGAGGCGCCCACCGTCGCGCTCACAGAGGGCTTGGGCTTCCTTGAAGAACTCTTGTGCGCGCTGTTGATCGACCTGCGCTTCCGCCGGCGGCGCGACATCCGCCAGCAGGAGCAGGATAACCATCACCCGCGTCATCGTTGTCCGCATATCGCACGCCTCCTGGGGCCGAAAGATCCTTTTACGCCAAGTTGGGAGACGACGCAAAATGCTGACGGACACCCACTTCCGGCTCTTTGCTTGACTATCATGAACACCAACGGTTAATTTCTTCTCCCGGCGCCGCCCTCATCTCGCAGGTGTTCACGTTCGCCGGAATCGGTGTTCATCTTCACCGAAATACGCAGGAGGCCCCTGGCTTTCCGTTTCCCCAAGCACTTCCAGGTCTGCCACGTCCTTCGCCCGGCCTGTCGCACGTTTGTTGGCAATAAACTGGTCCCGGCCAAGGTAGTGTACCGGAACATCCCCATAGCGCCCGGCAATTCTGCCTGCCCACGCCTCGTCCCAGGAGACGCCAGTGATAGAGGTAATCAGATCAATACGCACGGGAGGGACACCGAGTTGCACAACCTGATCGGGGCGTTCAAAATCGTGCAGCGTCAAGCCGACCGCGGCGAAGCCAAAGGCCTCGAGGGCGGCCAAGATACGTTGGGCATTGGCCGTATCAGGCTTCACGAAGATATCGAGATCCCCGGTGAAACGTGGTGCACCGTGAAAGGCGAGGGCGTACCCGCCGACAATCAGGTACTCAACGTGGTGGGCGTTGAATAACGCGAGCAACTCTCTGAAGTCTGGTTGCATTTCCATAATACTGTTGGCGTAAATAGTCGACGGTGGCGACACGTTCCTCGGGCGTCTTGCTCAGCCAATAGACCAAGTCATCGTGCGTGGCGGCACGCTCTTGCAAGCGGTGTTTCCGGACAATCTTCTGTATCATGGTTTCATTCTACCATTTTTTCTGTCGAGGGGACGGTTCTGTTGCCGAACGCTGACGCTCACCTGCTGCCGGAAGCGGGAGCGACGCAGGAGCGGATGCTGAAGGCAGTCAGGTGCAGCACTTGGTTCGGCGATCCTCTTCTCTAAGGACCATCAAGACGCTTTTTACTGGAGTCACTTTTCTCCAGCCGGTCCAAGCGCCTGAGCCGCGCTGAGAGCCCATGTGCGCAGAAGCACTCGGTCCTCGGCTGAGAGGACGGCGTCTCGGTGTACGGGCAGGTAAAACCACGGGGGCATCTCGCCCTCCGCGACTTCCTCCCAGCTTTCCTTGAACTTCTTGAGCTGTTGCTTCGTGGTGTAGCGATTCCAGGTCGAGAAGTTCAGTTCCTTACGGCCCTCGTGCACGTCGCGTGCGACCAGCCAGGAGAATGGGGCCATCTTGCTGTACCAGGGCCAGATCGTCTCGTTGGAGTGGCAGTCATAACAGGCCCGCCGCAGTATGGCGTGCACGTTCGCCTCCGCAGGGACTTCCGCCTCGACTGGCGGGTTCGACCGATCCACGGGCACCAGTTGGATGCCCACAAGAACCACCACAACGCCGAGCAGAACCCAGCGTAGGAATTTCCAGCGGAAGATATGCTTCACGAGTCACCTCCCCGATGCCGCCTCCGTGCCGCCTAACGTCGGAGTTCAGCGGCGCGCTTTGGCGCGCCCGCTGGAACGACGGGTTATGCGCTCCGTTTGTTGCGTAAGTGTGAGCAGACCGCGTAACGCTTCGTTGACAGCTTCGGATGTTGGGAATGCCTTGGCGATCTCCGGTTCGAGCAGGGCGACAGCCGTTCCTTTGGCCGCCTCGGCATAGAACTTTCCGCGTTCCAGGTTCGCGAAATCGGAGCGACTGTACTGCAAGCGCATCTCGTCTTTAGCCTTCTTCATAAATCTTCCTTTCACTGCGTGTGGCGCGGCGGGCAGAGATTATACGCATCGCACCTGGTCGGTAAGTATGGCTGACGGCAAGCAGGCGGCCCAACCGTGAAAACCCAAAGGTAATATACCGCTCTTCACTCAAGGAATGATCAGGATCAGCGCCGGACACTGCCATCGGGTCCAAAAATACTGTAGCTGCTTCATCGAATGCAACGCCATGCTTGCGACGATTGATCTCAGCTTTCTTCTGATCCCACTCGTAGTTCATGTTTGACCATGGACAAATTCAAAGCGCA
>JAHBSF010000055.1 GCA_019639255.1 Acidobacteriota bacterium
TAGAAACTCTCGCGATCTTCCTTGCTGACTACGAGCGAAAGCGGCAGTTCCGGATGTTTCGCAATCTGCGTTTTTGCAGCCTCGCTCAGACGCGGCGAAAGCAGAATCATCGCCTTGACGCCCGGATTCCCGCTCCAACCCATTACGGCAGCTTCGGCGCTCGTGCCCTCTGCGACGATGCCCAGCCTATCCGGATCCACGCCGGGTTGCATTGCCAGAAACCTGAGCGCGGCACTTACGTCCAGCCTCAGATTCGCAAGCTCCTCGTCGCTGAACAGGTGCAGCTTTTTTGCGCCCGCGCTGCGCCCGCGCCCGCGGAAATCTATCCGCAATGTGGCTGCCTGACGCGCCCCGATGATCTGCGCAAGGCCCGGATACAAATACTGCCCGTAAGCATCCCGGTCGTGCTCATAAGAGTGAAGAAACAGCACCCCTGGAGCGCGATTGGTTTGCCCTTCGGGAACGCTCAACATCCCGGATATGGTCCATCCGTCTTCGGTTCTGAAGGTGATTTCGCGCTCCGGAAGCCGGGCCTGCGAGAATGCCGTCAATCCGAAAGCCGCCGTCGCCAGCACGCTCAGGAACAACACGCGGAAAGTACAAATCACGGAAATCCCGGATTTAGACGAACGTCCCGGAAAAGCAATGCCGTCTCTCATATTTCCCTTGCAAATCATATTCTGGGTTTTGGTGTTCACGCCGGATGCCTCCACCACTGCTTCACTTGTTCAGATTTTCCTGCAACCAATGCACTACACGTCCGGACAAAGTTTTATCCAGCTTGAAGAGTTGGTAACCAATCGCGCCGCCGTCGTACGTTATCAACTCGCTGCCCTTGTCCCTCGTAAGCTGATGCATCTCGGTCAGCGCTTTCGTTACGGGGCCGTGACCGCGGCTCGTTACATAAAGCACCGGGACGTTATGAGTAGTGAGGTATGCTTTTTCCTTTTCGGTCGGAATGTATCCGGTAAGCACGACGCCGGTTTTAATTCTCGGCTCCTCGGCAAGCGCGGCCATAGCGTAACGGGCGCCAAGTACCGTTCCGAGCACTCCAATGCGGGAAGAGTCAACACCGGGTTGCGTCGACAGAAAGGCCACAGCCGCTTTTACGTCCAGATGCCCCACATCGCGCTCAACCCTCGTAAGGTCGAAATACTTGCCCTTGTTCGTGCTCGCTCCTTTGCCGCGCCAGTCGATGTTGAGTACGGCAAGTCCGGCGCGAGCAAGTGAAATTTCAAGTTCGCTGTAGGCGTAACGATCGCTCAGGCCCGAGTGCAGAAGTATTACGGCCGGATATTTCCCGTCCGATCCCTGCGGTATTCGCAGGTTTGCGTGAATCTTCCATCCGTCTTCGGTATCGAAGGCAACTTCAGACAATCGTCCGGCGTCGAGCAGCTTTTCCGCCATCCATACCCCAATCTGCTCGTGCAGCGGTTTTTCATTCGGATATCGAACCCGATAAAGGCTGAGCATCCAGGTTCCTACGCCCAGGCCATCGAATACCTCAATATTGGTCTCGCTGCTTTTTGAGGAGAAATATGCCTCCGTCATGTCGGTAAATCCCGGACGGTCTTCCCCGCTCACCAGCAGCAGCATCGGGATTTCGGGATTGGCGGCAAGGCGCTTTTTCGCCGCATCTCCGAGTCTGCCGGAAAGCAACGTAATCGCTTTTATCCGACGATCGCCGTTCCATCCGAGTACCGCAGCATCGGCGCTCGCGCCCGCGGCTACCAGCCCGATTCGATCGGCGTCTATCCCCGATTGCAGAGCAAGAAACGAGATTGCAGCGCGAACATCCAGGTATATCCGCGACAATTCTTCCTCGGTGAATGAGTGAAGATCCCTAGCGCCCGTACTCTTGCCGCGCCCGCGCAGATCCAGCCTCAATGTAGCGACGCCTCTTTTTGAAACTTCCGGAGCGATGCCCGGATACTGCCCGCGCCCCGGTCCGGGATCGCGGTAAACACCGTATGCGGCGCGGTCGTGTTCAAACGAAGGCAAAAAAATGACGGCGGGCGACTTTCCGGCCGGATTGTCGGGCATCGTCAGGGTAGCGTGTATCGTCCAGCCGTCTTCGGTCCTGAACGACACATCTTTTTCGTCAGCGAGCGCACCGGACGAACCCACACAAAGACATATAACCATCGCAAACACAGCCTTTGTGCAACTTCGCTTCCAGGTGTTACAGGTTCCGTTTGTTCCGTTCATTTCTGTCCGTTCATTTCTGATTTCTGTTTGTTCCGTAATCTTTTTTTCAGCGATTGTTGATAAGGATCGAGACTGTATCCGAATCGCGATTGACTATTGCCAGGTCCTGCTTGCCGTCGCGATTGAAATCTCCCGCAACTACTGCGCGAGTCGCAGCCGCGCCCCCGTAATGAACGGCCGGGGCGAAACCGCCTCTCCCGTCGCCCGCGAGCACAGAAACCGTCGCCGATCCAAAATTCACCACTGCAAGATCGGCATTGCGATCTCCGTTCAGGTCTGCGGAAATCAGCACTGCGGCAGTTTCACCTGTGACAAAATGCCGTGCGGCGGAAAAGCCCCCCTTGCCGTCGCCCAGAAGCACCGACGCATTTGCGCTCGCCGTATTCGCAGTAGCCAGATCCATACGCCCGTCGCCGTTAAAATCCGCGCTAACGACGGAAAACGGGCCGCCCCCGGCGCCTACGCGCACCTCTTTAAGAAATCCGCCCTTGCCGTCGTTTATAAGTACCGAGATGTCGGAAGCGAAAAGATTGGCAGTAGCAAGATCCATACGCCCGTCGCCGTTGAAGTCCGCAGCAGCCACGCCGCTCGGGCCCCTGCCGACGGGGTAGTTGACCGCAGCAGACATCTTTCCCTTGCCGTCGCCGAAGAGGACTGAAAGCGTATCGTCGTCGCGATTCACAACCGCGATGTCAGCGTGTTTGTCGAGATTGAAATCTGCAATGACTACAAAACTCGGCCCGCCTCCGGTCGTGTAGTGCACGGGAGGAGCAAACCCTCCTTTTCCGTCGCCTATGAGTACCGAAACATCTGCGGAGTTTTCATTACCGATTGCGAGATCCGCGTGACCGTCTTCGTTAAAATCGGCGACCGCTACGGCGCGAGGACCGTCGCCGGCTGCAAACATCGAGGGAGCGGAAAATCCTCCTTTACCGTCGCCCAGTATCACGGCGAACGATTTTGGAAAGCTGCTCACCGCCAGGTCCGGATTGCCGTCGTGATTGAAATCCGCAACCGCGGCGGCGCGCGGAAAGTCGCCTACAGCAAAACTTGCCGCAGTCATAAGTTCGCCCATACCGTTGCCCATCAGGACCGACAGGTTTTCGGAATCCCGATTTGCGACTGCTACATCCAGCTTGCCGTCGCGGTTGAAATCCGCCGCAACAACCGACATAGGGCTATCGCCGACCTTGAAGTTTTTCGCCGTACCGAAACCGCCCTTTCCATCGCCTAGAAGCACCGAAAGAGTGCCGGAAAAGCGGTTGGCTGCAACCAGATCTGCGTGGCGATCACCGTTGAAATCACCGACCGCTACCGACTGAGGCTCAGTATCAACATTGAATGAGCGCGGAGGCGCAAATCGCCCCTTCCCGTCCCCGATCCACAAGGTAACGAAACCCGATTTTGGATGAGCCGTAACCAGATCAGGGATTCCGTCGCCGTTGAAATCACCCGCTGCTGTAGATACCGGATTGTCGCCGACTCCAAGTTCATCGGTGGCCTTGAAGCCGCCCGCACCGTCGCCCAGAAGCACCGATACGTTGGCCGAGCGCCGGTTTGCAAGCGCGAGATCAACTATGCCGTCACCGTTGAGATCCGCGGCCGTGACGGATCGAGGCTCGCTCCCGGTGCGAAACGAGGCGGGAGATGAAAATTCTCCCTTGCCGTTTCCGAGAAATACCATCGCCGTATTTGCAAACCCGCACGCTACAGCCAGATCCACTTTCGAGTCGCGGTTCAGATCTGCGGCAGCCAAGGCAGTCGGACCTTGTGCGACCTTTAAGAGTACTGTAGATCCGAAACCGCCACGTCCGTCATTTATCAGGATGGTTACATCGGATGAGAACCAGTTTGCCGAGGCGATATCGGGCCGGCCGTCGCCGTTGAAATCGGCGATTGCGACCGCAACGGGCCCGCTCCCGGCCTTGAACTGACGCGGATCTGCAAACCCGCCTTCCGCCTGTCCGTAATGAACGCTTATTTGTCCGGAACCGAAATTCGACGCTACGATATCCGGGATGCCGTCTGTGTTAAGATCTCCGGCAGCGACGGCTTGCGGATAATTCTTCACCGGCAGATCAAGGCGCGCGCGAAATGAAACCGGTGCTACCTGCGCGCCGTCGGCCATCGCCAGACTCGATATACATACAGCAAAGAGAAATAATTTTATCGGATTCATCTGGATCTCCGTATTTATCGAACCGCTCGTTCACACTCAAAAAGGTAAATGACCATGCAATTTTCAGACTTCCGGTTCCACTCCCGCCGTTCGGTCGTGATGAGCCGGCGCGGCATGGCGGCGTCGAGTCAACCGCTCGCAGTCGAAGCCGCCATCGATGTGCTGCGCCGGGGCGGGAACGCCGTCGATGCTGCGGCCACGGCCACGGCGGTACTCTCGGTAATCGAACCGATGTCAACCGGCATCGGCGGCGATCTTTTCGCGATCATCTGGCTCGCCCGTGAACGTCGCTTGATTGGCGTCAATGCAAGCGGACGATCTTCGCAACTCGCTTCACCCGATGCCCTGCTTGCAGCGGGCCATCAACGCGTGCCGATGGATGGAGCCCTGAGCGTCACGGTGCCCGGAGCGCTTGACGGACTCGACCGCTGCCTTGCAACCTGCGGAACGATACCTCTCAAAGAAGCGTTGGCCCCCGCAATCGAATTTGCGGAACACGGATTTCCCGTCCCCGAAATAACCGCACAGATGTGGGCGCGAGCCGCGCGCAAACTCCGGCAAAATGATGAATCCGCCCGCGTGTGGTTGCCCGCGCAACGTGCGCCGCTTGCGGGAGAAATCTTTCGCAATCCCGACCTTGCACGAACTCTGCGCAGCATCGCCGATCTCGGATGCGAATACTTTTATCGGGGCGAACTCGCCGAATCAATTGTCAAAACCGTCAACGAACTGGGCGGCTCGATGCACATCAACGACCTTGCAGCTCATTCCTCGGATTTTGTTCAACCCATCTCAACTTCATATCGCGATTGCGAAGTAGTCGAACTCCCGCCCAATAATCAGGGACTCGCAGCTCTAGTTGCGCTGAACATATTCGAGAGTTTCAACCAGTCTGGAATCGAGCATCATTCGGCGGATCACCTGCACTTGATGATTGAAGCGATGAAGCTCGGGCTTGCGGATTCGCACGCATATGTCGCAGATCCGCGCGAACCCGTAGCCCTCGAAAGTCTGCTCTCGAAGCAATATGCCGCCGAGCGTCGCAAGATGATCTCGCGCGATCACGCCCTCGTTGCTCATCCCGGACATCCCGACATCGCCGGCGACACAGTTTACGTAACCGTGGTGGACCGGGAGCGAAATGTCGTTTCGATGATAAGCAGCGTATTCAAAGCCTTCGGTTCGGGAGTAACCGTACCGGGGGCCGGCGTAGTGCTTCAGAATCGCGGCGCTTGCTTTACTCTCGAAGCCGGACATCCGAACCGCTTTGGACCCGGCAAACGCCCCTTTCATACGATCATTCCCGCACTCGTTATGAAGCACGGTGTTCCGTGGTGTTCGTTCGGCGTAGTCGGCGGACTTATGCAGGCGCAAGCCCATCTTCAGGTCGTAAATAACCTGATCGATTACGGAATGAACCCGCAGGCGGCTCTCGATGCGCCCAGATTCCGAATACTTGAAAGCGGCGCCATTGCGCTCGAAGACGGTATTTCAAAGAACGTTTGCGATGCACTTGCCGCTCGCGGCCACATAATTCAGGCCGATCAGACCGAAGAGGGTTACGGCGGCGGTCAGGTAATCCTGGTCGCAGATGAATTGCTGATGGGCGGATCCGATCCTCGGAAGGACGGATGCGCTATCGGCTACTGACGCGTGTCTTCTTGAAGAGAGATGACGAAACTAACGGAATGAAACGAAAATCACGGAACGGTTGAATATTTCGGTCTGTTCCGTCTTATTTCGTCTGTTGCGTTATCTCTCTTCCGTTTCTTTACCGCGCACGAGCGATGTGAATATGACGACGACGACGATCGCCGCCGAAATCAAAAACAGCGCAGCTACGGCAGACGCGAACGTCTCACGTTCGAGATCCGCCGTAGCCGCTCCGGGCCCAATCGCCTGACGGCGAAAATACTGCTGCAGGATAACAAATAGAAAACTTGTTACCGCAACGCCGCTCATGGAACCCAGACTCTTGATGGCGCTGATCATCCCGGATGCGATACCCAGACGGCTTTTGGGAACCGCGCCCATGATGGCGCTGTTGTTCGGCGGCGTGAAAAGTCCCGATCCCACGCCAAACGGCAACATCCGCAAGATCACTCCAAGTGTCGATGTCTCGGTCGAAAGCGTACTCATACCCAGCAGTGCAAGAAAATTGACTACTGCGCCCGATGTGCAAATCAATCGTGCGCCGAACCGATCCGACAAACGCCCTGCAAGCGGCGCGACGATAAACAATATCAACGGCACCGGAATGAACAGGACCCCTATTTGCGTCGGTGACATTCCCTTTACGCGATCGAGATAAAACGGCAGCAAAAACGACAGCACCGACATTGCCCAGAAACTCAGGAAACTGGCTACAATCGCTGCACTGAACGCCCGATTCCTGAATAGACTCAGATCCAGCAACGGATGCGCAACCCGCGACTCGATGAGGAGAAATCCCGCCATCAGCACAGTCATCCCGATTAACAACATCGCGCCCGTAGATTGGCCGCCGTCGGTGCTCGACATCGAACTGGTCAGAAACAAAAAGCACGTCAGCCCTGCCACAAGCGTTACCGCACCACCGAAATCAAATCGCTCGCCCTGGCGCCCCGCCCCACCCGAGGGCAGCGCCCTCAGCGCAAGCACCGAACCAATTACTCCGACAGGAACCACGAGTAGAAAAATCGTGCGCCATCCGAAGTTTTCCGAAACGATGCCGCCAAGCAGCGGACCCGCAAGCGCCGCAAGTGCAATAACCGAACCAAGGCTCCCAAGCGCCTTGCCGCGCTCTTCCGGCGGAAAACTCTCGGTCAGTATCGCCGACCCATTGGCCATAAGCGCGGCGCCGCCTATGCCCTCGATAGCCCGGCACGCAATCAGCATCCAGAGCGTGGGCGCAATGCTGCACAGCGCAGCGCCGATCGTGAAAACCGAAAAACCGAATACATACAGCCGCTTTCTTCCATATAAATCCGCGATTCGGCCGAATATCACGACAAGCGCCGTGACCATCAGCAGATATGCAGTCACTACCCACTTTACGTCCGACAAGCCGACCCCGTAGTCGCGGGCGATAACGGGCAGTGCGATGTTGACGATGTTCATGTCCACGTAGGCCATAAACGTGCCCATCGCGATGCTTGCAAATGCCAGCCACTTCCGCGTAGCCGCCTGTTGCACCTTCATCTATTCCTCAAAGACCGTTACGGGCATTACGTGAATGTACTCGCCGTTCTTTACGCCTTTGTCCCATCCGCGCACACGCGGCGCGGGTCCCGTCCAGCGAATGTCGGCGAGGTAACCGTGAATGAAGTTCTTGTTTTCTTTAGTCAGCCTGGGGACTGGAAGCGTTACGTGTTCATAGAATGAACTGAAGTGATAGTGGGTCTTCGGTTTCAGTTCCAGCGGGAGCGGAATGCCGTATTTGGAGCCTTCGAGCTGCGACTTGCCGTCCCAGGCATTGAAATATATTTCGGTTATCGTCAGCGAACGCGATTCATCCGTATTCCAGATTTCTATCTCAGTGCCGGCTCCGAGCAACCCTTCACCCGATCTGGAGTCGTGACCGGCGCCCGAACCGAAATCGCGCATATGCATAAAGGGCACGAGTATGCGTTTCGGCGCTCGCACCGAAACGTACTGCTCGGCAGAAGCCGTCGCATCAGCGCGATGAAAGCCCCCTTGAACCATCACTACCAGCACTGCACCGAATAAAAAACTCAATCCCAGCCAGATAGCCCTGGTTTTCATCCTTAAGCCTCCTTTCGACCTCACGGCAAATCGCCTGCCGTTATCGGAATCTTTGCAGTTAAAACATCGTCCACGCTGAAAAGCACCAGACTTTTGAGGAACGCAGTCACCGCCCGTCGTTTTGCAACAGGCAGCGCGGTATATCGTTTCGTGGTCGATTGCGCCTCGCCGCCGTGACGCAGGATAGCGTCTTCAAGCGTCGGAGCGCTGCCGTCGCTCATAAACGCCGTATAACTCCCCACTCCCCAAAGGGGCCGCGTTACAAAAACGGACCTGTTTACTCCCTCTTCGTCGCTGCGATCCGCCCTCTGCGGCCCCAGATCGTGTCGCTTCAGGTCGGAATACAAATCGACTACCAGCCCTTCCCGCTTCGGCTCCGCACGCAATACGGCGCGCATACGGTCCGGATCCTGATACCCGTCATCCACCGCCCGAACCAGTCGCCGCCTTTCGGCCTCGAATCTGGCGTTTTTTTCATTCCAGAACACCGTCAAATGCTCGATGCGCGGATCGCTCCGTATGCGCATACCCGGTCTATGGCATTCGGCGCAGCCTATCGCTTTGAACACCGTCTCTCCCTCTCGTACTTCTTCTGTAATTCGACCGCGTCCCGGCGCCGGATAATTGATCAGGTAGTGTTCGAGCAGCGACAACCCGCCCTGCGTCAATTCATCCGCCGATCCGTCCCCGTCCGGATCGACTCCCGCTTTGACGGGCCCGTCGCATCGCCCGTCGCCGTCCAGATCACCGGCAGGACATTGAAATCGGTCCTGAGCCTGAAGACCCAGATGATTGAAAGCCGCGCGCGATGCAAAAGCCCGCAAGTGCGATTCAACACCCTTTCGCCCAAATGGTCTGACCACCAGGTCCGTTTCGATTGCCCGCCCGGAGCCGACGCCCAAACCGGAGCCATAGTCGACGCCGTTTGCAGTAACCAAAGGTCTGCCCGCACGCGATGCGGCTTTGAGATCTTCAGTAGCTTCGATACCGAGTTGTTGAATCAGCCCGAGCCCGAACATATCGGGGCCGCGAATCGTGTTGCCCGAGGTAAACGTATAATGCCGCGCTTCGCTGAAACCGGCTGATCCCGCAGGTTGACTGTGACAGGTTGCACACGATGAGGCTTCAAACATCGACTGCGGCGGGCCTGTCCTTGCCCGCTCGTTGCGCTGCACGCACGGCAAACCATTGCATCCGCTTCGCTCGTCTTCGGCGAAATCGTGATGAAAGAGCAACCGTCCGAACTGTACCGCCCGTCTTGTGAGATTTTCGCGATTGATCAGGTATTGGGCGGTGTTCAGTGTGCGGGAGTCCCCTTCGGGATAACGCGCGAGATCTATCTGCTGCTGCACGGCTCCGGCCGAAACCATTGTCGCGACCAGAACAATAGCCGTGCAAACAACCATTAGTGCGCGCGAAACCGAAACCCCGGAATACACGGAAGCAAACCCGATTCGCGGTAAGGGCGCCAATATCCGTGATTTCCGCAATATTCCGTTTGTTTCGTTAACTCGCATTCACTCAATTTCCCAGCACTTTACCGAGCAATTTTGCACACGAATATATCGCCCTCGTGTACGGCATATCGACGCCGAGCTTGGCTCCCAGTTCAACTACCGCGCCTACGACGGCTTCCAGTTCCAACGGCCTGCCCGCCTCTACATCCTGAAGCATGGACGTTTTGTGAGCGCCCACTTTTTCAGCGCCGGCAAGACGCTGCTCGATTGAAATCCCAAGGTCTATATCGAGTTTTTTTGCAATGCTCCCGATTTCCTCCATCATCCTGATCGCCGTTTCGCGTGTTTGCGAAAACTGCACGATTTCTATGACGGTCGCTCGCGTTAATGCGCTGACGGGATTGAACACGACATTGCCCATCAACTTGACCCAGATGTCGTGCCTTATGCGGCTGCGCACCGGGCATCGCAGTCCCGCTCGCGTGAATGCCTCGGATATTCGCCGGCAGCGCTCGCTCTTTTCGCCGTCGAGTTCGCCGATCGGAAACCTCGTGCCCTCGATGAACTCAATGACGCCCGGCTCAGTCATAATCGTCGAGCAATAGATCACACACCCTATAATGCGCTCGGCTTCAATGTGAGTAGCAATCACTCCGCCGGGATCGACCGATTCAAGTCGCATCCCTTCCCAAGGTCCGCCATGGCGAGAAAAGTACCACCAGGGCAATCCGTTCTGTGCGCTGACTACGGACGTATCTGCACCGAGAAGCGGCGACAAACGCGAGGCCATATCGGTCAGGCTGTGAGCCTTCAGAGTCAGCAGTACTACATCTACTTCGCCGACCGTAGCCGGATCGTCGGTTGCCGGCAACCGGATTTCCATCTCGCCGAGTGCGCCCGTTATGCGCACTCCTCGCTCGCGCATCGCGCGCAGGTTTTCACCGCGAGCAATCAGCGTTACGTCCTCGCCCGCTTTGGCAAGCAACGCGCCTACAAACGCGCCGATTGCGCCCGCTCCTACTACGGCGAACTTCATCCCTTCCCCTCATCGCCGGTAAACGCGGCAGCAACGTTGCGCCGTTGAATTTTCCCCGTCGCCGTGCGCGGAATGGCGTCTACGATGTAAATCTTCTTCGGGCATTTGAATTCCGCGACCAGAGTCCGGCAATGAGCGATCAATTCGGCTTCACTTACGGGAGTGTTCAATACGACTGCTGCCGCCGCTTCTTCGCCGTATACCCGATCCGGCACGCCGAAGGCGACTGCCTCAGCCACCGCACCGTGGGCAAGCAGCGCCTCGTCGATTTCGCGAGGAGAAATCTTTTCACCTCCGCGATTGATAAGCTCCTTTATTCGCCCGGTCAGCACCAGGTACTCGTCCCCGTCCAGGTATCCTTCATCTCCGGTGCGAAACCAGCCGTTTGTAAATGAAGCAGCGTTAGCCTCTGCGTTGTTCTCATATCCGCAGATGACGTTTTCACCCCTGATCGATACTTCACCCACGACGAAAGCCGGTAGTTCGTTGCCCTGTGCGTCGAGGATTGCAATAGCTACTCCCGTTCCCTGACCGACGGAACCGGGTTTTCGCACTAGCGGCGCCAGGGGATTTGAAGCCATCTGGTGCGCGGCTTCGGTCATGCCGTAAGCCTCAAGCACCTGCACGCCCAACTTCTGTTCCATTTCGGCCATCATCTGGGGAGGGAGCGACGCGCTGCACGATCTGATGAAACGAAGATTCTCGGCCCCCGCAGGTCTTGCACCCGATTTCGCCCGCGCAAGAAGCAGTGAATGAATCGTCGGCACCGCCGAATACCACGTAGCCTTGTACTCCCGCACTGCCGACCAGAACGAAAGCGGGTTGAATCGCGGAACAACTACAACTGCGCCGCCTGTGTATAGAGTTGCAAGGGTCGACGCCACGAGTCCATGCACGTGAAAAAGCGGCATCACGCACAGCGATACGTCTTCAGCAGTAAGCTGATAAGTCGATGACACGTTGCGAGCGGAAGTAATCAGGTTGGAGTGCGAAAGCGGCACGCGCTTTGGCCGGCTTGTAGTCCCGCTCGTATGCAGGACCAGCGCAGTTTCGTCCGACGCGGGTCGCTGCGCCGCGCGGGGTTGGTTTGAATTAACCGCCGCAGTGAATCGCACGTTCCCTTCTGCGTCCAGATCGGCTTCGATCAGCAGGATATTTTCCGATACTGCACTGCGGGCTTCTTCGGCTCCATTGAGCGGAACGATCAATGCCCGTGCATCGGTGTCTTCCAGATAAAAGCGAAACTCGTCGGCCCTGTAAGCAGGATTCAGCGGAGCTGCGACGCCTGCTTCTGCAGCAGCCAGAAATGCAGCGATCATCTCAAGCCCGTTCGGAAGTGCAATCGCCACGCGGTCCCCGCGCCCGATCCCGAATTCGTTGAGTCGACGAGTCAATGCATCAACCTGATTTCGCAATTCGTCGTAAGTGACGGCTATCCCGGTTCCAGCCACCGCTACCGCAGTGCGGTGCGAATCACCGCTGTTGAGCAAATCCCGAATACTTGTCATTTCCATCTATGATTTCCCGACAATTCCAGGTTTAGGGAAAAGAGAGATAACGGAAGAAATGGAAGTGTTCGGATATCTCTCTTTCCCACTGAACCGGGCATGGTTTCAGTATCTGATCGATACGGTCTTCACTCGCGTGAAGAAATCCATCGCCGCGCTGCCCTGTTCGCGAAATGTATCGGTACTCGATTTCTTTACTCCGCCGAACGGTGCATTGACCGACACGCCCGTGGTAGGTTGATTTACCTTCACCATTCCTGCTTCGATCAGTTGTGCAAATCGCTGTGCGCGGTTCAGATCGCGCGTGCAGATAGAAGCGGACAATCCGTATTCGATTCCGTTCGCTACAGCGACTGCTTCATCGAAATCACCGACCTCGATGATTGCAAGTACGGGCCCGAAGATTTCTTCCTGTGCAATGCGCATAAGCGGATTAACATTGCGGAAAATCGCGGGTTCGATGAAATAACCGCGATCGAATGCGTCGCCGCTGAGCTTTCGACCGCCAAACACCAATTCCGCGCCCTCCTGCCGCCCGATTTCTATGTAATCAAGGATCGTTTCCTGTTGGCTCAGATCCGCTACGGGTCCGATTTTTACTCCCTCATCGAGCCCGTTTCCAATCTTCAGCTTTGCGGCCGCGGCGATAAGCTTTTCGGTGTATGCATCGGCTAAATCCCGGACCACAATCGCCCGGCTGGTGCCCGTACAAGCCTGCCCGGTCAATCCGAAAGCACCCTGTATCGTGCACGCGACCGCAAGGTCGAGGTCTGCATCTTCAAGAACGATGATCGGGTTCTTGCCTCCCATTTCGAGCTGCGTGCGGCACGTAGTCGCCGCGCGATGTTGTATTGCATCACCGACGCCGTATGAACCGGTGAAGGTAACCGCGCTGATCGCCCTGTTCTCTACGAGTTCGTTGCCCACTACTCCGGCGCGCCCCGTCACTACGTTGATTACGCCCGAAGGCGCTCCGGCTTCGGCAAGTATTTCGGCAAGTTTTATCCCCAGCAAAGGGGTAAGCGATGCAGGCTTGAAAACTACTGTGTTGCCGGCGGCGAGCGCGGGGGCGATCTTTCGCGCCGGTATGGTCATAGGAAAATTCCACGGCGTAATGACCGACACAACACCGAGCGGCTGCCTCAGCGTATAAAGAAACGTCGATCCTTCGTCGGCAGGCAGCGTCTGGCCGCCCACGAGATGCGCCTGCGCCGCATAGAACCTGAAGTTTGCCGCAGCGCGTTTTACTTCCCCCGTGCTTTCTGCAAGCGTCTTTCCCTCTTCGCGCGTCAACAGCACTGCGAGTTCTTTAACTCTGTCGTCGATGATTTGTGCAGCGCGATAAAGCACATCGGCGCGGCGCGACGGGCCTGCTCCGGCCCACGCAGGTTGTGCAGCAGCAGCAGCAGCTATGGCCTGCCGCGTTTGCTCAAGCGTTGCATGCTGAAAATGACCCACTATGTCATCAGTATTCGCAGGGTTGATATCCGGAAATGTTTCTCCGCTTGCCGAATCGACCCAAGCGCCGTCGATCAGCAGTTGATAAGTTTTTACCGTAGATGACTGCATCAATAATCCTCACCGTCCATAAATAATCAGTAACCGACAACGATGCGTTCCTGAATACGCCGTATTGCTTTGATGACGCTCATTACTACCAGGTATCCGGTTTTCGGGTTTTCCGGATACGGGCGATTCTTGAGTTCAAGCGACAATTCGCCGAAATCCCCACGAACGATCAATTCAAACGTGTTGTGACTTATTGTCGGATCGGCGCAAATGCGAATTCGCGTTCGATCAAATCCGATTCCGGCAAGACTCAGCGCCGAAGCCACGTTGACGTTTTGCGGAAATAACCCGGCGGCTTCCCGTACACCGCCCTCGTATACGCATACGGATTCACCTGCGACTCTCGACGCAGCCTCTTCCGCAGGCGTTCCCTTCCAGGCCGCGGGCGGTTTGCGCACAAGCAGCGTAACCTCGTCTATCTTGCCGATTGCGGCTGACGAAACGGCGTCGAGAGCCGCGATTGCACCCGATGGTATCAGCAGCCGGCTGTGCCCCTGCGCGGCAGCGGTTCGAACCGCCGCAAGCAGTTCTTCGTCGGCAAGGGCGCCTACACTTACCGTAATAAGATCCCGACCGCTTCGAAGCACGGGTACCGCATAAAGTCGCAGAGCTGCATGCCCTGCGACCTCGGCGACAACATCCGAATCCGCTGCGAGAAAATCATCGAGGTCGGCAGTGACGAGACAATCGGGTTGTTCTGAGTCAACCGAGGGTACACGGCCTCGATCGCGGACTAGCACCGCTGCAAGTTCGCACGCACCCGCGCGCCCTGTATTGACCGCGTGTGCAACAGCGCGGCCGATTGTTCCATACCCTATAAGACCCAGTTTCATCATCAGACCTTCCGAACCATTAGTCCTTCAGCACTGCGGCTTCTGCAATCTGATGATCCAGATCTGCGGGGATTCCGCCGCTTACGCCCACCGCTCCGATCACCTCGCCGTCTTCCACGATTGGAACCGCCCCTTTTGTCGGCACGAACCTCCCGGGTCCCAGCCCGATGATGCTTTGCGCGAATAGCTGGCGCGGCTTCCATCGTTCTTCGAGTTCTGCAGTGGTGGCTCGAAACGCCGATGTAGTGACGGCTTTTGCCTGCGCTATTTCCGGCGTTATCCACAGCGCGTTATCCATTCTGAGCGCCCCGGCCAATCGCCCCGATTCGTCCACAACCACGATCGCGGCTTCTACGCCGAGTTCCAGTGCTTTTGCTTTCCCCTGCTGTAAACACCTCTCTACTCGTTCGAGCTTCAGTCGCGACATCTATTCCCCTCCGTTCTCACTGAATTCAAATCGCGAAAACCAAATCACTCCGCACGACATAAGGAAAAAAGAGATAACGGAACAAACGAAATAAGTCGGAACAGACGGAAATATTCAACTTTTTCGTTATTTTCGTTTCATTTCGTTTGTTCCGTTAACTCTCTCCTGATGTTTCTTTGAGTAGTCTCCGAATTCATTATTCCGGCGTGTCGTCCGACTTGCCGTGAACGGCGAACCGGTAAAGGCCGTTCATATGATTCCAGCGCTTGCGCGCCGCAGTGCGTACGCCCTCGATTGCAGCGCGCCGGAGTTCGGGCGTATTGCAATACTTCGCGGTCATCTGAAATCCGCGCGCACTGTGGATTTCGTCCGCAGCGATATGCCCGCGGAAGAAGCGAATCTTCGGGTCGCCCGGATCCCAGCCGTAGTTGTTGTGGAGGCTGGGTACAACACGGGTGTAAATCTGCGGCGGTTGCGATTCCAGTCCGATCATCAGCGCGGCACACGATACCGGCCACGGATTCTGATAGATGAAGCGCCACCCCCAATCCTTGAGCGCCTCGGTCCACGGAAGTACCTTTGCATTGATTACGTCCCCGCGCTTCAATCCGCACGCTTTCGCATAATCAATGAGCATCTCCAGGTGCCGGTCATCGGGATCTTCTTCCTCTTTCAGGTTATCGAGTATGCTGTCTTTGACGTCTTTTTCCGGACACGTAGCCCAAAGGTATGCAAGCCAGTTGAGATAATCGGTAACGAAATGATAGTGCTGAACGACGTAGACGGCCGTTTGCTTCTTCGTCAGTTTGCCCTGCTCCCACAGGTCGATGAACGGGTGATTCATGCTGTGCCACTCATCCCTTGCGGCTTTCAGCTCCTTCAGAAACGACTTTGCCATTTATCCTCCTATGTTTGGTTATGTATCTTCTCTCGCCTGAATTTATTGCCGTCTTCTCGTAAAATGACGTGCAACGATGCGGTCGGACGCAAAGATCGCCGTAATCCCCACGGTCAGGAACAACCCGAGCGTAGGAGATCGCGGAATAGAACCCGCATCGACTATCATCAGATTGTCGATGTCGTGCGATTCGAAGTTCTGATTGATGACGGAATTCTTTGGATCGACGCCCGCGCGCACACCCCCGACAAGCCATTTGAACGTCAATCCGCCGCGCGGAATGATCGGCTCGGCAATGATCTTCTTCGCCCCCATCTTTTCCAGAATCTTCTTTGCAATTTCCTGTCCGGCGGCGAACGTCTTGTGAACTTCGGGGTGTATGCTGCGATAAATGCGCTCTTCCTTGCCGGTTTCCCTGCTGTAAGCGACGATCTCGGGACCGAAAATCTGGACGCTGCTTTCAGACGTAATCCTCCCGCGTGGCGCTCGACGCGGAAGCTTCGTGTCAACCGCGATGCGCGCGGCCCGCAACATCGGTTCTCGCGCCCTCATCGACGCTTCGGTAGGTTCGACCCACGGATTGCAGATTCCGCGCATGAAATCCTTGTGAGCCTGTCCGAAGGGCGGCAATAGCGGAATCGCATCCGCAAATACCTGGCCCGCGGGCGGAGCGAAAGGCGAAAGCGCAATGCGTTCGGGAATTCCGTGGAAAAAGCCGTAAAACGGCGGCGCCCCGTATCCGTTCAAAAGCACGATCCTGTCATCGCCGACTTTGGTCTGGAAATGCAGAAACTCGTCTACACCCCAGCCTCCGTCCTGTCCCGATACCCGCTCGTCAAACAGCCCAACGACGCCAACCTGTCCGCCCTCGCCGTAATGACCGTCTATATTTCGACCCACATTCGGATTCTCGACAATCAACCTGTCGCCGCAGTCTTCCTTCGATCCGTAACCCGAGGCGAACAACAGCGGAGGTGTTTCCAGATCGCCGCAACTGACTATGACTTTCTTCGCCAGCACCGTAATCTCTCGCGCCGAATCCCAGTCCGCGAACTCATCTCCGGGATAAATATGATCGGGCAGATCCAGCTTTTTGATTACTACACCTCGCGCCACAGCCCGGCCGCCGCTTCGCTCTATGATGATGCGCTTTGCGCGCGCATTGGCTATGATGTCGACTCCGTTGCGATCCGCTATTGGCGCGTGTGTAACGAGCGTTCCCTGCTTTGAGTCGTATTTGCAAAGCTGGCGATCGGCGCAATGGCCGCAGAAAATGCAGTTTTTTACTGCGCGGCCGTGGCCGGGCCGAAGTTCATACCCCATGCCTTCGGCCGTCTTCCTGAACAACTCCGTCGAGCGCCGATTGGAAAACGTGGCGGGCGGCTGCAAATGAACGTTGAATACGCGCAGCGCTTCATCGACCGCGGGCTTGAAGTTTTCCTTCGTCCAGTCGACGCCGGTTTCCTCCTGCCACTCGTCGTAATCTTCATCAAAAGGCGTCCACGCCCCGCTGCCGAAAACAAGCGAACTCCCGCCTACGCCCCTTCCGCGCCCCTGCGGAGTTACGTAGTTGCGCCCGAACTTGATATCCCGCGGAATGTTTGTGTAAGACTGACGTCTGAGCGGTATGCCGTATCCGGGCCTGGGATCGCCCTTCAAATACGCGCCGGCTTCGATCATTGCGATCTTGAGCTTTGCGCCGGTTGAGGGATCGATACCCTTTTCGGACAATTTTGCAGCCACGATGCAACCTGCCGTCCCGCCCCCGACTATGACTACATCGTAATTCCTTATCTCAGCCATCGCTTGGTTCCTCACGACCTTGGGACGCAGAAGAGAAATAACGGAACAAACGAAATGATACGAAAATTACCGAAAAATTGAATATTTCCGTCTGTTCTGTCTATTTCCGTCTGTTCCGTTATCTCTCCTGAGTCTTCTGCAGTTCACTTCATCTTCTCATCGAGCGCTTCGAGAAAGGTTTTCAGGTGATGGCGGTTCATTCCTATATCGCCCTTACCCTCGCGCGACGCCGAATGCGCATCTACCTGAGTTGTTTCGCCCTCGCCCCGAATCGTTATAGTGATGTCGTCCTTGAATCCCCTGAGCGTCGATGTCCATACGACCTTTATTACCCCGCTTTCGGCGTCCTGCGACTCGACCGCCCACTTCGGTATTTCTGCAGCGAGCGCTGCGGCGCGGGCGAACACTACCGGTAGCGGCGCGTTGTATACGCGCGTCTTCAACTCCGGAAACTCCGGCGCTTCGCTCGTCTGCGCCGTATTTGTAGTCATTGCAAGCCCGAAGCGCCGTGGAAACTGGGGAGCTACAATAAAGATTCCGACAACGATAAGCGCCAGCAACCCGGTAACAACGAGCACACCGCGCAGGGGGCGGCGCAATCGTTTCCTCCACGGCAGCATTACCAGCGCCGCCAGCAACAACAATATGATCGCGCCTATCATCGCCAGTACTTTCGCTTCAAGACTCTCCATCGCTTTCCTCCGCAGACTGTCCAGTCGCGCTCTCGCCCGTGTGCTGATCAACCCAATTGACGATCCGCTGTTCCAGTCCTTCGTCATAGTCGAACAGTTGATAGCCGAGCGCTCCGCCGTCGTATACAAGAAGTTCACTTCCGCGATCCCGGGTCATTTCATAAAGATCCGCCATCGCATTCGTTACGGGAGCAAATCCCCGGCTTCCGATCAGAAGCATCGGCCAGTGAGCATTAAGAATGCTTTCGCGTTCCGCTCCGCTTGGAATGAATCCCGAAAGCATAACGAGCGCTCGTATGCGTTTATCCCCGAGCGCTGCGCCAACTGCGAGTTTTGCGCCCAGATACGCGCCAAGCACCGCCATTCGACTTGAATCGACTTCTGGTTGCGATGCAAGCATCTCGATTGCTGCTTTTACATCCAGATGGCCGCGATCGCGCTCCTCGCGCGGCAATGTAAAGAAATTTCCCTTGCCCCGGCTCTTTCCTCTTCCGCGCCAGTCGATGTTGAGCACTGCAATGCCGCTTTTGACAAACAATCTTTCTATCCGGTGAAAGATGTGCCTATCGCTCCATCCCGAATGCAGCAGCACTACGCCCGGCACGCGCTTGCCGTCTCCCGCCTCATCCGGCGTAAGCAAATTGCCGAAAATCTCCCATCCGTCTTCAGTTTCAAGAGTCACCTCGCGCAGTCGCCCGAGAGATCTCAACCGCACACCGATCCAGTCGCAGATTACGTTTTCAATCGGTTTTTCATCGCCCGGATCGCGGGGCCGCAATCCTATCTTTTCCGTATCCACGCCCTGCATCTTCGAGAGAAAGTCCACGCCTTTTTGATCCGGATACTTGTAGCGCCAGAGCGTAAACATCGTGGTTCCCCGCCCCATATCCTCATACAACTTGAAATCGCTCTCAGGATGATTCGAAGCAGCAAACACGGCCGACATATCTGCAAACCCGCGCCTGTCCTCCTTGCTCACCACGCACAGAACCGGCGCGTCTTTTCTTTTCCCGAGCGAAGCTTGGGCTTCTTTGCTCAAGCGGCCTGAAAGTAAGGCTATTGCCCTGACGCGCGGATCTCCCTCAGACCCCGCAGCAGCCCATTCGGCGCTGATCTCTTCGGCGAATATCGCAAGCCGATCGGCGTCTATCTCAGGCTGAGCCGAAAGAAATTCGAGCGCTCCCCTGACATCCAGACTGATACTGGAACGCTGCTCGTCGCTGAAAGAATGAAATTCGCGGTCGCCGATGCTCAAACCCCTTCCGCGCCAATCGATCCTCAGCGCCGCTACGCCCTGAGACGCAAGCAACTGCGCCATACCCGGATAGACGAATGAAGCAAACGCTTCACAATCGTGTCCGGCTCCGTGCAACAACAGTGCAGCAGATACCCGATTGCCGGAACCCGCCCCATCGGGCAGATGTAATACTCCGTGAATCGTGATTCCGTCTGCTGTCAGAAAACTGATTTTGCGTTCGCTTGTATTCATCTTCGAAAATGTTTCAAAGCAACCTACTAAAATATTGAACTTTTCGTAATTTTCGTTTCATTTCGTTTGTTCCGTAATCTCTCTTAAAGTATTCAACCTCTCTTGAAGTGATTTGCGACGATCCGCTGTGCAGCGAGCACCGATATCGTCGCAAGCGGGCCTACAGCATCCCCGGAAGCAGAACGAGGCTGCACGCTCGCATCGCAAATCAAGAGGTTGTCGACATCGTGCGATTCAAAGTTGGCGTTGACTACCGAGGTTTTCGGATCGGACCCGGCGCGGCACGTGCTCACGCCGTGTGCAATGTGATATATGGGCGGCATATCCGTACCGATGATATTTTTCGCACCCATCTTCAGCAGCACTTCGCGTGAGATTTCACCGCCCTCTCGCATTCGTTTGACTATTGCGTCGTTGCCTTCATACTCCATCTCGGCAGCCTTCAGATTTACACTTCCGCGATAACCCTCGGGTTTTTTGAGTACTACAAGCGTCCCGCCCCGCCGCGTTGCCGCCTGCTTCATAAACCGCTTATGTTCGCGTCCGAAGTCGGGCGCAAATGGAGAAAACGCCAGCCCCCAGGGTTCTTCTACGCCCAGCATCCCGCTGTCCTTGATCCTCATCCGTCCCCGGCCGCCCGGCCCCGCATCATCGAGGAAGAAATGTCCGGCGGGAGCTGCACCCCGCGCCGCATCCTTTATCGGACGATCGAACATCGCCATCACGACGATCGCAGCATGAATGTCCAGATGCCTGCCTATGTTTTTGTTCTCGACTAAAAGCCGGTCGCCCAGATCCTCGCGCGAACCATAACCCGAGCGGTAAAGCAGAAGCGGCGTGCCTATGACGCCTGCGCTCACTATCACTTTCCCGGCGCGCAGCTCCGTCGCCCGCCCTCCCCGCCTGTAGACCACTCCGGTAGCCGCGAAACTCGCCCCCTTTTTCTCGATCACTACACGTTCGACTTCTGCGTCCGAAATGATTTCAACTCCGCCCCGTTCAGCGCGCGGAATGTATGTAGTCATCGCATTCATCTTGCTGTCGTAGCGGCAGAAGTACCCACCCTCGCAGAATCCGCAATACAGGCAGTTGCGGCGCCCGACGAGCGCCTTCTGTACGTCGCGGCCCAACGCTCGCGCGGCGTCGCGGAACATCAGACTTCCCCGACTCAATACGGCGTCGGGTTCGGCATGAATGTTGTACATTTGCCTGACTTCTTCCGCCGCACTGCGGCACGCAATCTCGGACCAGTCTGTGCCTTCGGCGATCCAGTCCTCGTAGTCTTCCGGGTAAGGGAGATAAACGCTTGCACCATAATGCATCGTCGAACCGCCGACCATCTTGACCATGCCCCACGGCCACATACGATCAGCCGCGTCGTCGCTGAAGCAGTTGGTGATCAATCTTCGACGCTCGGGCGCGCCGTAGCCGGGCCGCACTTCTCCCTTCCAGTACGGACCGGCCTCGATCATCGCAATTCGCAACCGTTCGCCGTTTTGAGGATTCACTCCCCGCTCGGCCAGATGCGCTGCCACGATGCTGCCCCCAACGCCGGAGCCCACTACTATCGCGTCGTAAAAAGTATTTCCGCCTGTCTCCTGATTCCGCATCCTTGTTCGCCGTGATCTAAACCGTCATTTATGCAAACCCAGCCGCCGATTGCGCGCACGTGCAGCTACTTCTTCTTCCCAGGTCATCTGCCCCCGGAAGCCCGTAACGTCCCAGCCGGTTCGCAACCTTCTGGTATTCGGATTCGTGATCTGATGCCTGTCGCCGGGTTTAAGAATCGGAACTCCTCCGGCGTCGCGTGCAATGACGTTTTCCGGATAGTTGCGATAGTAAACATCGAAGACGCGGGTGCGCGTCTGTCTGTAAATGCGCTGTAATGTTCTGAGACGCGCTTTGTCGGCGAATTGTGAGCCGTCGATTATCAACCGCAAGTAGTCGGCCCTCTGCGATTCGGTTAATTGCAAAAACACGCGCCCGTCGAAAAAGTCGCCGCTCGCGCTGTTGAACGCATCCAGATCCGCATCCCTGATCGCGCTGAGCCCCTTCATTACCTCTTCGGTGATCTTGTAGGGTTCGAGCGACCTGTAGCCGGGATCCCCCGGATCGGTTGGAATCAATACGTCGCCGAGTGCGGCGAAGATCGCGCGTCGATCTACCTGAACACTTGCGGCCGATTCACCCATTGCAGCAATGGGTGCGCCGGGAATAACTGCCGCAGCCACTCCTCCCGCACTCGAACGTTTAAGAAACTCCCGGCGCGAAACTCTTTTCTCACTCACTTGCAACGCCCCTCTGTTGTTGGCTGAGAGCCTTCAGCCGCTTTCAGTAACCTGAAGTCAGCTCCAGCATTTTTTCGTAAGTAAAAGTAATCGCCGGCCAGACGACGACCTCAGACGCCATACCACTCGATCGGATCACCGAAGCCATCTTGTAGGCGACCTCCTGATCGGGAGCTTCGAGCACGTCCATAAAATCGTACGGTCCAAGCAGCGCCAGGTGATGCGATACCTGAACATCAGGGCAAGCAGCCTTGTATTTGGCGCCGACCTGCTTGCCGATTGCTTCCATACTCTTGAAATCCCTTGCCAGCTCCGGCGACATCTTTACCAGCATCACAAACGTAGCCATCAGCTCCTCCTTCTAAAGATCTTTCGTAATTTCGAGCAGCCTCGGATAGTGCATTGCGGTCCACGTTTCGACCGAGGATGCAAATCCCGAAGACAGAATCACCGCTCCCATCCTGAATGCACTCTCCTCGCTGTCCGCTTCAAAGATGTCCATAAAATCGTACGGCCCCATCAATGCGATATGAGCCGTAACCTTTACGTCCGGACACGCTTCGCGATACCTGGTTCCGACTTTTCGGCCTATTTCCTGCATCGTGCCGAAATTCTTCGCCAGATCAGGCGACATTTTCACCAGCATTACATATGTAGGCATAACCCCTCCGTTCCGTTTGGTTTCGTATCATTCCGAATGTTGTATCAGCAATTCCCGGTTTAGAAAGAAAGAGAGATAACGGAACACACGAAATAAGACGGAACACACGGAAATATTCAACTTTTCGGTAATTTTCGTATCATTTCGTTTGTTCCGTTATCTCTCTTTCTTTCTAAACCGGGATCAGTTCCATTCGTCGATATTCCTCTGCATCGTCAATTCACTTCTCTCTTCACTCATTGAAAATGTCGATTACAACTTCACTCTCGACGTACTGCTTGAACTGCTCGTGCAATCGCTTGCTTTCCGCGCTGTTGGCGTACACGGCTTTCGCCTCTTTGTCCTTCAGGTCGATCGAGACACCGTACTTGTAGTTGGTCCAGTCGCTGGTCTGCGGCCCGACTACGACGTTGCTGACGCCGGGAATGGTCGGAAGTGCGGTGCGCGCCTCGTCCAGTATCTTGTCTATGAGTTCCTGCGGCACATCGCTCTTGAAGTTGAATGCAACGACGTGCCTCAGCATCCCTTTTGAAGCGTTCCCTTGCGGCTTTTGCTGTTCACACGCGCCGCACAGAAGCAATAAGGCCAAAGCGCAAACCATCATCAACTGTTTCATAGAAATCACTCCACTACTGTTTCGCCGTTACCGATCGAACCCTGGACTATTCCTGCCATTTGATCTTTTTGAAGTAGGTTCTGCGCCGCTCCTCTTCTTCCCAGGTAAGCGGCCCCGCATAACCCGCCAGATCCCAGCCAGTAAAAACGTTTGTCGTATTGGGATTCGTTATCTGATGTGCGTCGCCGGGTTTGACAAGCGGCGCTCTTAACGCATCCCTCGGCCACGACTGTTCGGGAAAATTCTGGTAGTACACGGTAAAGACCATCTCGCGCACGTGTGAGTAAACTTCCCTGAGTTTCTGCTGCGACGCCTGATCGCTCGATCCTTCGCCGCGAATGATCCTGTAGAGAAAATCCGCGCGTTGATTTTCATTCAACGCAGTGAATCTTCCGCCCAGGGCGTCAATGCATGCGCGATCGAAGAATTCCAGATCCTCATCCTTTATCTCGATCCTGCGGCTGACTTCATCCGTAATGCCGTGCCATTCCAGATCCCTGTAGCCCGGATCGGCCGGGGCAGATGGAATCAGCGTATCCCCAAGTGCAAACAGAATTCCATTGCGCGCAACTCCAGGGCCCGACGCCGCTGCACCTAGCTCGCTCGGATGCAGCACGAAGTTTCGATCTCCGATCGGAAAACCTACGTGCAAAGAAGGAATCCTCGTCGCTTCCGCCTTCAATGCACCTGCCGATCCTCCTGCCGTTTCAGTCAGAGCGATCGATTCCGCGGGTGTAACATTTTTTATTGCGGCCGCGCCTACAATGGCGGCGGTTCCTGCGCCTGCACTCGTCTTGATGAAGTCGCGCCGCGAAAGATTCTTCTTTCTTTTTCGCTCTTTTGTATGACCTTTTTTCATGATTTTTTCCCGTAGACTTTCCGCTTCATGGAATGGTCAACTGCGGTTTCAGCCATCGCACGATCAGCGGTTCGATGCTCCTGTCCAGATCGAACAACTGATAACCAACCGATCCACCCTCGTACTCGAGCAGATGGCTTCCCCGATCCTTGTGAATGCGGTAAAACTCGCGGAACGCCTGCGTAATCGGCGGCAATCCCTGACTTGCTACAAAAAGTATCGGGAATCCGGCCTTCTCCACATCCGGACTGTCCGGCATCCCGCCCAGCATCACAAACGACCGTATTCGCGCATCCCCGACAGATGCTTTTAATCCGTATTTCACTCCGATCGACGAAGCCACGATTGCGATCCGATCCCTGCTGACTCCCTGTTGCCGCGCAAGAAACTCGGTCGCCGCTTTGACATCCAGGTATGCGTTATCGCGTTCCGGTTGCGGCAAATCGAAATACGAGCCTTTCCCCTGACTCCTGCCTCGCCCCCTGAAATCAAAATTGAGCACGGCCATTCCGGCAGCCGACAGCATCCGCTCCAGATCCTCAAAGACGCTGCGGTCAGTCAGGTAAGAATGTATAAGAATCACACCCGGCGCATCGGCGCCCGCCGTGCCCTGTGCAGGACGGAGATTCCCGTATAACGTCCAACCGTCCTCGGTCCTGAAAGAAACCTCAACAGGCCCCGGCGCATCCTTTAGGCGAGCCGACAACCACTCGCCCACTACGGCTTCAAGAGTTTTTGCTTCCGGGTTCTTGTTGGCCCACATAATGAACATCGAATTGCCGGAGCCGATGTCCCTGAACAGCATCAAATCGCTCAATGGATGCTTCGACCGGCTGTAAGCCTCGGCCATATCCAGAAGCCCCGTCTTGTCCTCCTTGCTTGCAAGACAAAGCAGAGGCATATCCGGGCGCTCGCCGATGACTTCCTTCGCAGATGAATTCATCCGTCCCGAAAGCAGCACCATAGCCCTTACGCGCTGATCCCCTATCGCGCCGTTCACAGCCGCTTCAGCGCTCGCTCCCTCGGCGACGACTCCCAACCGGCCGCCATCAACCTGAGTGTGGTTCGCCAGAAATTTAATTCCTCCGACTACATCGAGATACACGCTCGACCGCTCGTCCGGCGGAAGCGAACTGTAGTCCCGTCCGAACCGGCTGCGTCCGCGCCCCCTGATGTCGATCCTCAGTGTTATTACATTGCCGAGCGAGGATCTCAGCGACTGTTTAGCGAATGTGTTGACCCCCACCTGATGCTGGCCGCGATAAATATCGCGATCGTGTGCGGGAGAATGAACCAGCAAAACCGCGGGTACTTTTTCACCTGCCCGGACCGACGCCGGTATGCTCAACGTGCCCTCAATCGTCCATCCGTCTTCGGTCGTATACGACACTTCGGATTCGCTGAACACAGGCGCCGATCCCGCGCCGCCGCTCTGCCCCGAACCAACCGTAATCATCCAGGGCAGCAGAACTGCGGCGGCGCACAGGATCAGCAATCCATTTTTTCTGCTCATCATCACGTCCATCCCGTTTCCGTGACCGTGTTTCATTTCGCTCCCGGTGCAAGCGCGCCGGCAAGGTAACGTGCCGCGAGTTCGGATTCCTCGCGCGTTAATTGCGCTCCGCGCGAAACCATATCGTCGACCGTGCGACGCCACTCGGCGGCGCTTTTTCGCTGCGCAGTCACCGTTCGCAGATTGTGGCATTGCACGCACGTAGCCAGTATCAACCCCTTGCCTTCCGCATCCGGCAAAGCCTGGGACGCATCTATTGGACGTGACGCCTGCATTCCGCCCGCGCCCGATGCGCTTCCCACAGCAGATGATGTTCGGCCGAAATGCTGCGCCAGGTAAGCGACAACTACGGATTCTTCACCCTGTTTCAACTCAGCACCCAGCCTCACCATATCTTTGACGCTCGCGCGCCACGCAGCCTCATCCTTTCTGCGCAGCGTGATTCGATCCAGCCCGTGACACTCCACGCACGCTTTCACGATCAAAGCCTTGCCCGAGCCTTCGGGGAGCGCAGCCGCTGAATTGGGATCTACTCCGGATGCACCGCCCGGTTGCAGAATCTGCGCGCCGGCATCCGCCGCCGGAGCGCCGGGCGGGAAACTCTTCGCAAGATAAGCCGATATAACTGCAACTTCGCCCGGTTGAATCTGCGCCCCGCGCGCTACCATATCGAGAACCGTGCGATGCCACTCTCCGGCGTTCTTGCGCTGCTGAACAGTCGAAACCAGACTGTGACATTGCGTGCACGCAGCCAGTATCAACCCCTTGCCCTCGCCCTCAGGCATCAACTCCGATACGTCGCGCCGCCCGACTTCGCGCTTGACGCTGTCCTGCGCCGTGGATTCCCCGACGCCTAACCCTGCCGCCGCGCCGAACACTGCCGATGCGATCAGGATCAACACCCGTATTGTTCTTCGTTGAGATTTCATCGTCACACCTGACGCGAGCGCCGTTTCGCTACCGAATACTCCGGATACCAGGTAGATTCGGCCCCAATGCCGCTGCGTTCGACTACCATATCAATCAGGTAGGGCCGCCCCTCGCGCGTAGCCCTGATGGCGCGGCCGAGCGCGGCTTTGATGTCGCCGGGATTCGACACAACCTCCCCCGCTATGCCGAAACCCGATGCAATGCGCGCGTAATCAACATCGGGGCTGCCCAGATAGCAGTACATATCCTTGCCCGTCTGCCCCTGTTTACCCATCTTGCCGAGTATCCGCTGCCGAGGTTCGTTGTAACTCCGGTTGTTCATCACAATAGTGATTACCGGAACCTCATAGCGCGCCATACTCCAAAGAGCTTCGCTTTGCCCGAACAGGAATGCCCCGTCGCCCACTATCGACAATACCTGCTGATTGGGGCGGGCCAGTTTTGCTCCGACGCCGAGCCCTACGCCCCATCCGAGCGCCTGATGAATGCTGCGGCCGATTCGGGTTCTTCCGCCGTCGCGAGTCCTGAGATAGCTGAAGATCTTTGTTTTCTCAGTACTGAGTTCATCCACGATCAGCGCGTCGGGATCGAGAGCCGCATCCAGTTCCAAAGCAACACGCGGCCAGGAAATCGGATTATTGTCCCAATGCGCTTTTGCGACCGCCTGCAGGGATTCGCGCATAGACTTGTCAAACGCTCTCACGGCCTCGATACGCGGCGCGGCAATCGACGCCAGCCGCTGTGCTGTGGCCATCCCCTTAATCGCTGCGACAATGTCCTCGACTACCTGTCCGGCGTCGGCAGCCATCGGCACATCTGCCGGATGCACTTTGCCGAGCTCATCCACCGCCGTGGTAGCGTGAATCGTTTTTGCCCGCCCCGGATTCGGCATGCTGCCCCCAAGTACGAGCAAGACATCCACATTTCGGGGGAACCGCACCGTAGGCGTGTATTCTGCGTTGACAAACAGCGGATGATCGGTCGGGAACGTATCCACCCAGGAATCGATAAGCACGCGCATTGCCGGTATACCGAGCAATTCCGCCAATTCGATACAGCCCTTGCGTGCGCCGCTCATCCACGCTTCGTGCGATATGCACATCGCTGGGCTTTTGGCTTCGATCAGCATGCGCGCTGCTTTTTCAATGGCCTCGGGCGGCGCCTTGATTTTCGCAGGAACATTGAATCTCTCCTGGGGGATGATCGTGGCTCTAACGCCGTCGCGCGCCAGTATGTCTTCGGGATACGTCATCATTACCGGGCCGCCCGGCGGCGTGTATGCAACCTTGATCGCCCTGCGCGTGAGGTCCGGGATCAGGTCCGGATGTTGCGCCATCCAGCGCCACTTGGAATTGGAATCCGCAGCGCCGAGGAGGTTGCGCCCGCCGTACATGCCTTCACGATCCTCGTACTCGATCGGAACCATGTCGGTCAGCACAACTACCGGTAACCCGGCCGTCATTGCGTTGTACATATTCGACGATGCGTGCGGCGCGCCCGCTACCGACATCATCGCAACCCCGACGCGGCCGGAAGCCATTGCAATACCCGATGCAATTGCTACGCCGACTCCCTCTTCCACTGCAAGAATCGGACGGATCTTCGGGTGATCAACCATCGCATCCAGAACATTCCTCAAATGCGAGGAGTTGGACACTACGACGTTCTCGACTCCTGCTGCGATCAACTGCTCGACAAGCAACTCCCCGCCCGTACCCTGAACGACCTTTGCTCCATCCGCGCCGTTCTGAGCCGCTTCAACGGAAGCAAGTGAGCCGAGCACTTCGCGTGCAGCCGCGGCAGTGAATCCGGCTGCCGTCATCTTCCTGATAAACCCGCGCCTGGTAATATCGCGATTGAGATAACCATAAACGAGATCACGCATATCATTTCCCCAAATGACCGGACATCAACGCCCGGAGGTTTTGCCGTCTGTCAGCAGTTTTTCTATCCACAAGGGACGCTCAAGCCTGGGTTTCGGAGTCGGTCCCTTGTAATCGGCGTGATATGTGCGGTCGATCTCCCGCCCGTTCTTGAAAACCATTTCAACCCGCCGCAGGTTGCCTATGTCTTCAAGCGGATCAGCGCCCAGCACTACAAGATCGGCCAACTTACCCCCAGCAATCGTTCCGAGGTTTCGCCCCTGCCCGAGAAAATTCGCATTGTCACGCGTGCCGGCGGTTATGGCCCTCATCGGTGTGAATCCCACGTCTACCAGCATCATCAGTTCCCGCAGCAAACTCAGACCCGGAACGGATATCAATGTGTCGGAACCGGCAAGCACGCGCCCGCCGACCTTTTCATACGGCTTCATATAAGCCTGCACCTTGCGCCATCCGGCTTTCACCTCGGCAAGGTCTTCGGCGTTTTTGATGTCGTAAAGCGCCGATGTAGCCCATACCTGACGTATGTAGTTCGGCACATACTCAAGCGAGGGATTTTTTGAATAC
Organism: Acidobacteriota bacterium; assembly: GCA_019639255.1. Classification (GTDB taxonomy): domain Bacteria; phylum Acidobacteriota; class Blastocatellia; order RBC074; family RBC074; genus JAHBSF01. Next base: position 29,161 of record JAHBSF010000055.1, read on the forward strand.
TCGGCATCCTCGCGAGCAAATTCGTCCCTGCGATCGGACGCAAAACGCCACCAGTTGGCCATAGTCGGTATGAGCGCCACTTTCCTTGCAGCCAGAAATTTCACCAGTTCTTCCGCCCTCGCATCGTCGATATGGGCGAAGGCTTTCAGTTCGGTGACGAAGCGCTGCACGTCGGTTAGCGCGGGATCGGGCTTCAAATGACGCGTAGCGGTTGCTTCGACTATTCCCGTCGCGTGCTCGAGCCCGTCTATGCCGGCAAGCGCCGCCTCGCGCGCACTCGTGTTTACGAGATGCCCTGTAACGGGAATGCCGAGTCGATGCGCGGCTTTGACCGCAGCACGAATCAATTCGGGAGTGCTCTTTTCGCGCAATTTGATTGCAGCAACTCCGCGCGAGTGCAGCAACTCCACGGCCCTGCCTGCCTGTACCGGGTCATCCAGTCCTATGTGATGGTCACGAACCGGCGGCGGAGCATCGATTCCGTTTCCTACATAAAAAAACCGAGGACCCCGCGCACGCCCCGACTCGATGTCGTCTCGAACCTGCCTGCACCATACGGCGTCATTCCCCAGATCCTTTATCGTCGTAACGCCGTGCGCCAGAAACATCTCTCCCATCCATGAATCGAAATGCACGTGCATGTCGATCAGGCCCGGGATGACGTACTTCCCGCCAATGTCGATTACACGCGCAGACTGCGGCACCCGAACCTTCCCCGCCCGCCCGACGCTGACGATGCGATCGCCGCGTATGACGATCACTCCGTTTCTGATTGGAGCGCCGCCCTCTCCATCAATCACCGTAGCGCCTACAAGAGCTAGCACACCTGCTCGCTGATTTGCCTCCATCGGGACACCTGCAGATGGAAACGCAGTCTCATTCCCCGCCTTCTTTTCTATTCCGTTTGTTCCGGGGTTGGCGGCTTCCTCGTTCAGTCGCCGCTCTATCCATAACGGCCGTTCAAGCGTTCTTCTGCGTGTCGGAACGGAAAAATCCGGATGATAATTCGTGTCTTCTACGCGCCCGTCCTTGATCACCATATCGACCCGGCGCAGCGCAGTTATATCCACAAGCGGATCGGCATTGACCACTACAAGGTCTGCAAGCTTGCCGCGCTCTATCGTCCCCAATTCAGAACCTCGGCCCAGAAACTCCGCGTTGTCGCGCGTGGCCATCGCGATCACCTGTCGGGTTGTGAACCCGGCGTTCACGAGCATCTGCATCTCACGCTGCAGGCTCAGACCCGGCACCGATAAATACGTATCCGATCCCACGAGCACCCGCCCGCCTTTACTGTAATGCCTCAACAGCAACTCACGGATTTTCTCCCACCCGGTTTTGACAAGCGCCGCGTCCCCGGCTTTTTCGAGCTTGTAAATCGCCGACGTTTCCCACATTCGCCGCGCATCAGCGGGCACATATGCAAGAAGCGGATTCGACGCAAACTCTGCGTCTTCGCGCGCATATTCATCCAGCCTCTCCGACACCATGCGCCACCGCCCGCTTATGGTAGGAATCAGCGCTACTTTTTTCTGTACCAGCAGATCATCGAGAATCGCCGCCTTCTTTGGATTGATGAGCGCGTATGATTTTCGCTCCTCGATGTATCTGACATATTCGTTGAGCGCATCGAGATCGGTTTCAAGCGGACGATCCCAGGTCGCCTGCACCACACCGCTGACGTGTTCGAGTCCGTCGATTCCGGCAAGCGCCGCTTCGCGCGCATCCACTTTGCGAATATGTCCGGTTACGCGCATCCCGAGCCTGTGCGCCTCGGCTGTAATCACGCGCAACAGGTCCGCCGTCATCTTCTCGCGCACCTTGACGGCAACGGCGCCGCGCTCGTGCAACAGTTGTACGACCCGGCGCGCAGTCTCAGGATTCTCGATGCCGATGAAGTGCTCCCTCGCGGGCGGCGGCGCATCCAGCCCGTTTCCGGTGAAGAACAGACGCGGCCCGCGCGCCAGCCGCTTATCGATTTCCTCGCTCGCCGTCGCTGCCCATTCGACGTAATTGCCTACGTCCTTGACCGTAGTCACACCGTGCGCCAGGAAAAGCTCACCCATCCAATCGTTGTAATGAACATGAATGTCGATCAGGCCCGGGAGTATGAACTTGCCCGATATATCCAAATGCTTTGCCCGTGCGGGTACAACGACACTTCCGCGCCTGCCTACGGCCGAAATCCGATTTCCCTCGATAACGACTACAGCATCCCTGAGCGGCGCACCTCCCCTGCCGTCGATCAACGTTCCGCCTGCAAGAACGGTGATTTCAGGTGCAGCCGGAGATTGCCCGAACCCGGAAATACAAGCCCAAAGCAGCGCGCAAACGCCGATTACGATTGCACTGCCGGTCCGAATGTTTCGTAAAGCAATCATCTGAGTAATCAATTCTTTCGTGCTCTGGATACGGCGGCCGTTGCCGTCAACCGCTCGATCATCCACTCCGCCGCGATTTCGTCGATCGGGCGTTCGGCTGGCCGCTCGAAACGAAATGTGCTGAACATCGTCGTCCCCATAGCGAGTCCCTCAAAAATCCGCAAACGACTCGCTTTGCTTTTCGATGCAAGATAGACATCGGTCATATCCCTGAAACCGCGCCGGTCTTCCTTGCTTGCCATGCAATACACGGCCGCCCGGCTCGCTGCGCCTGCTGCTTTCGCTTCAGCGCCCAAGCGCCCCGAGATCAGTATGAATGCCTTTACGCGCCGATCCCCGGCAGCGGCAATCAGTGCGGCATCGGCGGAATCCTGCTCGGCGACAATTCCAATTCGGCCGGCGTCCACGCCCGGTTGCGAAGCGAGAAAATCAATGGCAGCGGTAATATCGATCCGCACTGCTTCGCGCTCCGACGGCGCAAGAGAATTGAATACCCGGGGTTCGCGGCTTGCGCCTCGTCCGCGTATGTCTATTCTCAACGTAGCGGTATCTGCGCGTCCGAGCGTTTGCGGGATGCCCGGTGCATTGATGTTTCCGTAAGCATCGCTTTCGTGGCGCGAAGCGTGCACGAAAACCGCACCGGGCGCTTTCACGGCTCCACTCGGAATAAAAAGCGACCCGCTGATTCGCCATCCATCCGGAGTTGTAAAATTTACTTCGCTTTCCTTCATCTCGTTATTCACAGATCCGGCTGCCGCGCCCCACATCAATGAAACTACGGTGATGGAGTACATCACGGCGCGAACGGTTCTCATTGCCGCAACCCTTCTTTGAGCCATTCCACGATCATCGGCTCGAACTTTTCGTCGAGCTCAAAAAGCTGATAACCGATTGCCCCTCCCTCATACACGACCATGCGCGTGAGCTTGTCCGGAGTCGCTGCGTAAAGTTTCCGCATAGCCTCGGTTACCTGTTTGTGGCCCGTGCAGGAGACATACAATACGTGTACGTCGCCGCTCGTCAGATACGAGCTTTCCCGATCATTGATGGGTATATAACCCGTTAATAGCGCCAATGCTTTTACACGCGCATCGCCGATCGAACCTCGCACGGCGTACTCCGCTCCGTGAATGATCCCGACAAGACCGATCCGACCGGCGTCGACTCCGGGTTGGTTCGCCAGATAATCAATTGCGGCTTTTGCGTCATTTCCGCCCTGCGCACGCACTTCCTTTGACAGATCGAAATAGCGCCCCAGGTTTATGCTCTTTCCGCGCCCGCGCCAGTCGATATTCAGGACGGCGAAACCCGCGCGCACAAGCAATCGCTCCATATCGGCGAATACAAACCGGTCGCTCCGTCCCGAATGCAGGAGCACTACACCGGGAGATTTCCCGTTTCGGTCATCATCCTTTAAATCCGGCAGCAGGAGATTGCCGAAAATCTTCCAGCCGTCTTCGGTCAAAAAGGTGACTTCCTGCGCGCGTCCTACTGAAGCAAGCCCCCGCCCCACCCACTGCGCGACGAACCCGGCGATCGAGGGATCGGATTTGATGGATGCAAGCCCGCTGCCCCCATCATCGAGTACCTTGATGTCGGAATCGGAGTGCCCGGAAGAAAAGTAGACATCGGTAAGATCCCGCAATGCAGTCTTGTCGCTGCTGTCCACCACGCAAAGAGTGGGGTTATCCCGCCATTTGGAAAGCAGGGTTTTCGCCTCCGCACTCAGTCTTCCGGAAAACAGCGTAAAAGCTTTTACCCGCCATTCGGATCTCGCGCCGAGGATTGCAGCGTCGGCTGCGTCCCGCTCGGCAACAACAGCAATCCGGTCTCCTTGCGCGCCGCACGACGATGCCAGATCCGCTATAGCAGTCCTTACTTTTTTGATTGCAGCAGTTTTTCCGGTGCGGTGCGGCAGTTCGACCTGCGATACGCACAGCCGCTCTCCTTCGAAAGCCTCAACCAGCTTACGCAGTGCAGCGGCATCACTCCCGGCGCCTGTAAAAATCACAACTGCACCGACGGATATTTCCGCTCCGCTGCCGTAGGTCGTCTTGTTCGCCATACTCATCGACATCAGGATCCAAATTACAAAACAAACGACACGGAACACGCTTAATGAAACCTTAATGGATGGATTCTGCGCCTTCCGCATCTGCTTTTTGCTTCTTTCAGCTTCTTCCGCGTAACTCATCATGAGCAGTGTCGTTGCGCCGCACCTTGAATCACAGTCTCTGCTTCGCCATCGACAACAGTTCCCTTGAAAAAGTCGGGATTGACTCCGCTAAAAAACTCAACGGGATTTGTGAAAACGAACGCTTTGAAATCCTCTTCAGTAATCAATCCGTCTTCCACAAGTTCATATGCTTCCTCGACGACGGCAGCCATATCCGGTACATCCCAGTGTGAAATGTCTGAACTGAATATCGCCCGGAGTTTTGCACCGAACCGGTTGACGCGGTCATTGAAAGCCCAGGCGTTCATCGGATCGTCGGCCTCACAGCCGAAATAGAAACTCTCGACAAACAGCTTCCTGATGTCTTCGGGCCGTTCTATACGGCAGTGTATCCACTCATCTTTCATCGGCGGATCTTCAAGCATCTCCTCGTTCATACCCGCGCCCGCGCCCAACCCCAACGGGTCTTTTCCAAGCTGGTCGAGTTTTTCAGCCATCTTTCCGCCGTAACGTTTGAAAAGGTCCACATACAGGCTTCGGTCCAGATTTGCCGGATTCAGATCTTCCAGCGCATTGATGTTTCGCTTCTCCCAGTGCCCGATCAGATCCGCGTACAGGTTGCACGCCCATCCAACTCCGCCTTCGAGGAAACCGAATTTCAAGCCCGGAAACCGCCGAGTCACGCCGCCCATAAAAAGCGACTTGCATACTGCTTCACCCGCTGTAGCGAAATTTCCGATGTGGTTATAACAGTACGTCGAAATCGAATTGTGGCTGCCCCAACCCGTTGCTCCGGTGTGGAAACAAGGCGCCACCTTCAATTCAAGGCATTTTTCCCAAACCGGATCGTAATCGTAGGCGCTGTCGATCCCATAGGTATCGAGCCAGAACGCCCAACGTGCGGCCTGAGGCGATTCGCGCAACACGGCCGGGATCGGACGGCGCACGTATGCCTGCATAAAGATCACCTTCAGCCCCAGCACATTTACTGCGTATTCAAGTTCCTCGATTGCTTCTTCCGGCGTCTGCATCGGGATGATCGCCGCCGCCGTAAGGCGCGAGGAATATTCGCCGTACATTTGGGCGTAATATGTGTTGTATCCCCGGCACACGGCTCTGCGCACATCCCTGTCCTTGGGATATGTGGCCGTCATACCAACGGAGGGAAACAGAATCGCATAGTCGATTCCGAATTCGTCCAGGCGTTCATAAAGCAGCCTCGGCAGCGTAGCGGTTGCGCGGTCGAGCGTGTTTTTAGTCGGCGCGCCCCACCACGGCGAACGCGCTATGCGTTTATCCAGACGCTCCTCCTGTGTGACGTAATCCCAGCCAAAGAGCCTGCTGCCTGCGATTGCTGACAGATAACCGTCAACCATGCCGGCGCCGCCTACCTGTTTTATGTAATCCAGCACGTCGGGTTCGAACTCGATCATGTGCCCATCCGAGTCGATTACCGGATGACCGACTTTGGCCCTGATTTCAGCCGACCTTGTTGCCTGTTCAGTTATCATTATTGCCACCTCCGCAGATCAAACAGCCGTTGCACGCACCGCTCGCACGCTGCTCGGTTTGGCCCACCAGATGAGCGCCGCCGAAGCGATCGTCGCCAATACGGTCAATACAAAATGCGGGTTGTAAGACTGCATCGCATCAAACAGCCGCCCACCCAGCCACGCACCGAGTCCGCCCCCGACGAATCCTCCGATCATCAACACGCCGATGATCGCGCCCAGATGTTTGCCCTGAAAAATATCTCCGGTTGCAGCCATCAGCGCCGGCAAGGGCATCGCACCGCCGATCCCGTATAGAGTCGCCGACGCGTAAACCAACATCGGGCTGGCGGTCATTCCCGCAGCGTACAGGAACACCAGAAACAGCAGGAATATCCCGGCGCTGATCGTCACCGCCATTTCGCGCCCGTAACGGTCTGAAAGCGCTCCGCCCAGAAACCGCCCGAAAATATAAATGACGCCCTGCCACGCGACGGCCGATGCTGCCAGCATCGAGCTGTAGCCCTTGTCTTCCAGATAAGCCACCAGTTGAACGTTCACCATCATGTACCCGGCGCCGAATAGCGTAATCAGCAACGTCAACTGCCAGAACCTTAAAGTGCGCATCGCGCGAAAAACGGTCCAATCAGTAGCCGCCCAGTTGTGATCCACAATCACAAAACCAAATGATCGCGCCTGCTGCGCCGGGGCTTCGGCCTGACCTTGTACGCGGCGCTTTTCCCACGGCAACCTTTCTTCGGAAAGCGATACGCCGGCTTCTTCGGGACGCCCGTGCAGAAACAGCAGTATAAGAACAGTTGGAATAACGAATATCACCAGTCCGACTACCAGATATGCGCCGCGCCATCCCGTTGTATCGATCAGGTATTGAATCGCCGGGATCGCCGCCTGCCCCAGCCCCTGTCCCGCAGTCACCGCTCCGATTGCAAGCCCTCTGTGGCGCACAAACCAGTTAGAAACAATCGTCGAAAAAGTCACCAGGTGAATCAGCGACGAACCGACGGAAGCCAGCACTCCGTATGCAAGATAAAACTCCCACGTGCTCGCCATTCGACTCATCCAGAACAAAGCCACGGCGGTAACGATAGTTCCGATCGGCATCAGCCATCGCGCCTTGTATCTGTCGATCAACGCGCCCGCAGCCGGACCTGCAAGCCCGTTGACCACCAGGAATATCGCTACCGCAATGGCGGTTTCCTCGCGATTCCAGTTCAGGTCCTTCATGATCGCGACGTAGAAGATCGAAAACGATGCAAGCAGCGGCGCAAGCAACGTCATTACCGTCAGGCAAACGATTACCACGATCCAACCGTGATATAGCCGATCCTCTTTGCCGTAGTTTGATTCTTCCATTCGCGTCCGGCTCTCCTCCTTATCGCCCGTTTTCCCCGTTAGCCTCGCCTGAATCAATCCCCTTTTCCGTCTGTTCCGTCTATTTTCGTTTGTTCCGTTATCTCTCTTTTTTTCGAATTCGTGTGGATTGATTGGTTCCAACGTACAATTATTTCAGGCTGTATCCTGCAGCCTTCGTTCAAGCCAAAGCGGTCTTGTCAGATTCGGCGCTGCGGTCGATATACCGTAATCGGGGTTATAATTCCGATCCACTTCACTCCCGTCCTTGAAAATCATCTCCACGCTTTGAAGATTTGCGATGTGTTCAAGCGGATCGGCCGCAGTAACAACGATGTCTGCAATCTTGCCCGCTGCAATCGTGCCCAGACTCTCGCCCCTGCCGATAAACCGCGCGTTGTCGCGCGTGCCCATCACGATCGCTTCCATAGGACTGAATCCGGCATCGGTCATAACAACGAGTTCGCGTATGAGGCTCAACCCCGGCACCGCGTATATCGTGTCCGATCCGGCAAGCACTCGGCCGCCAAGTTCCGCATGCCGCCTGATTACGCGCCGGATCTTTTCGTAACCCGCGGCTATCTGTCTGCTATCGTCTTCGTCGGCGACGTTGAAAATGAATGACGCAGCAAGAAACTGTCGGATGAATTCAGGCAGGTACTTGAGTTCGGGAATCCGCGTGTATTCGGCGTCTTCAACTGCAAACTGTTCGCGCCTGTGCGATGCCATCCTCCACCACGTGGACAAAGTCGGAATCAACGCAACGTCACGTTCTACAAGCAGACCAATCAGATCCTCGGCCTTTTCAAGATCGATTAGCGCGAAAGCCTTGAGTTCGGCGATGAACTGCTGCACATCGTTCAAACCCGGTTCGGCGGGTTTGCTGTGTTCGGCTGTTGCTTCTACAACACCAGTGGCGTGTTCGAGTCCGTCAATCCCGGCAAGCGCCGCCTCGCGCGCATTCGTGTGACCGAGATGACCGGTCACCGGTATCCCAAGCTCGTGCGCAGCCTCGCATACGGCTGCAAGCAACCCGGGCGTAATCTTCTCCCTTACTTTTATTGCCGACGCTCCGTGCTCTGAAAGCAATCTCACCGCCCGCCGTGCTGCATCCGAGCTCTCCAGACCTACGTGGTGCTCCCGAAACGGCGGAGGCGCGTCCAGACCGTTGCCGACGTAAACAATCCTAGGCCCCCGTGTTTCACCCCCGTTAATCTCACCGGCCACGCGCGAGATCCACTCGACGTCGTTGCCCATGTCCTTGACCGTAGTCACGCCGTGCGCCAGAAACAGTTCGCCCATCCATCCCTGATAGTGAACGTGTACGTCGATCAGTCCCGGCAGAATGAATTTACCCGCAACATCTACAATCCCTGCGTCTGATGGAATGTTCACCGCATCGCGCCGCCCCGCCTCCTCGATACGGTTGCCCGCAACGAGCACGGCTGCGTCGCGAATCGGATTTCCCCCTTCGCCGTCGATCAGCGTGCCTCCGATAAGTACAAATCTGTTGTCGGTTTCCTTTGTCATAAACGATTTCACCATCAATTACAGCGGTTTCGATTTTGGTGTTCAGTACTCTGCCAATTAAGTTCTTTGAGTTTTACAGCCGCGCAGCGGCGAAAGATCTGTAGCCTGGTGCGTGAGCGCCAGGTCAGCAGAAAAAGAAA
>JAHBSF010000056.1 GCA_019639255.1 Acidobacteriota bacterium
CTAAATGAAACGAAAATTCCGGAATAGGCGAATATTTCCGTTTGTTCGGTATTATTTCGTATGTTCCATTTTCTCTCTTATCGATCAATTTAGACCGAGATGCTTCAGTGCGTGGGCAGTCGGATATCCGGTGACGTCTATCTGAAGGCTGAGTTGAAACCGCCGCATAGCCTCGATCGTTGCTTCGTCATATAGACCGGTTGGTTCTCCCGTCAGCAATCCCCTTGCAATCAGCGCAGTTTGGATTTCCACGATACGTTCGGGAGCAATATCCACCTCGATCCGGCGGTTTGAAATGTTGAATTTTCCCTTTCCGTCGCCGCTGGAAGGACGGCCGGCAGGCGTCTGGCTGATTTGCTTTGAAACGGTGTGGTAACGCTGCGAATTGTGCTCGATTGCTTCGATCTGAGCGGCTGAATAATCGGTTTGAGGCGGGCTTGCCGGAGGTAGACTCTCGTTTGCGTCGGACCGTTCGGCAGTTCTACCGCCCGTTGCCGGTTGCGGCTGAGGTCTTGAACCTGCTCGTTGCCGGGTATTTGCCGCTTTGGGACTCGCGACCGGGCGAGTGTTCGGCGCGGTATCTTTGGGTGCTGCTGCAATTCGATCCGAAGCGGGAGGTTGCCTGCGCGATTCTCTTCCCGCGTCGTTTCGGTTTTCTGCGGATACGGTACTTTCCGGAGGCTTGCCCTTCTTTCCAAGACGTTGCATACCAGCAGCCTGCGATGCAAGGGTTACAGCCAGACACACGATCAGGAACAATTTGCCAACTCCACGACAAATCGGGGCCTCTAATAGTCTGGGTTTGCAACGCTGGGCCATTTGAGATTCAGCAAACAAAACTTGTTGATTACGGCATAGTAAATGAAACAAAGCGGCGCGGCGTAGAAGATCTGCGCCGGAATACCTGCATTACAACCGGGTCTCCAGGTTGCAGGCGTTCCATCGCGCGCCTGAACTGCAACGGCGTTGCAACAGGCGCCCGGTTCACGCTTTCAATTATGTCGTCTCTCCTCAACTCAGCATCCTCTGCAATGCTGGCTGCATCGACTTTTGCAACGACGACGCCCCGAAGATTCGGCGTTGCGGAATCTCGTGGGGGGGCGGCAGGCAACGGCGCGATTTCGATCCCAAGAGTTTTCGCAACTCTCGTCTCGCCTGAAAGGGAACGCGCCTCTTCCGGAGCGCCGATGATTGATGAGGGTCTCCTTCCGATGGGGGTTCGGACCTTCAGTATTTGTCCGGCACGCCACAATGACAGTTCGACGCTTTCGCCGACCGGCGTAGCCGCAATGCGTCTGGTCAGATCCAGGTTGTTTCGAAGCAATTCGCCGCGATATTCCAAAAGAACATCCCCGACCTGCAACCCTGCGGTAGCTGCAGGCGTCGGGATTTCGCGACCGTCGAGTTCGTATGTGTCGGGCACGATGCTCACGATTGCGCCCCGTGCAGCGGCAAGTCCATACACCCTTGCAATCTGGGGTGTTACCGGATCGGTTACGACGCCGAGAAAACCGCGCACCACGCGGCCTCGGGTTTTCAACTGCCTGTAAATTGCCAGCGCTTCGTTTGAGGGGAGAGCAAATCCGATACCGTTATAATCTCCCGTGGATGTAGCAATTGCGGAATTGATGCCGATAACCTCACCGGCGAGGTTGATTAGCGGGCCGCCTGAATTCCCGCGGTTGATCGCCGCGTCGGTTTGAAGAAAGTATTGGTAACTCGGGCGATTTCGCAGATCTGTGGCTTCGCGGTCCCTCGCGCTGATAATGCCCGCCGTCACGGTCTGGTCGAGCCCAAATGGGGAACCGATCGCCAAAACCCAATCTCCAACTCGGGCCTTATCGGAATCACCGAGACGTGCGGCCCGGAGTCGGGTCTTGGCGTCAATTTTAATTACTGCAAGATCTGTTTCGGGGTCATTGCCAACCCTCACGGCAGTGTATTCCGTACCGTCCGAAAGCTTCACTCGGATTCGGTCTGCTCCGCCGACTACGTGATGGTTTGTAAGAATGAAACCCGATTCGTCTACGATTACTCCGGATCCGACTCCGCGCCGGGTTTCTACGTGCTCGCCGGAATAAATGCCATTGCCGGCCCCTTGTTGGCCCGCACCCGTTGCAACGGTTGAGATATTCACAACCGAGGCTTCAATCTGTCGGGCAACTTCTACAAACGATGACGAAAGCTCTTCGGGAAGGTCTCGCGCACCAACTATGTTTCGGTTCGACGGGCCCGAAAGAAAGAATCCTGCTGCGAGCCCTATTGAAAGGCATATGGACGCAGTTGCCGCTATCGTGGCACGCTGTAGACGCTTTCGGTATGCGGTGAGGATTTCGTTTGGCGACATACATCCTCCTGCGGCATTTGGGCGTAAAAGAGAGTTGACGGAACAAACGAAACAAGACGGAGACTACGGAAATATTCAGCAATATTCAGTTATTCCGTTCCATTCGTTTCATTTCGTTTGTTCCGTTATCTCGGGCGAGCAGTTCCGCCCCTCGAACCCGATAAGTTTATGGGCGCCGGCGGGCCGGTTGCCTTCCCCTGCTCTTATCGTCGGATTTGGGAGGTTCGAGATTGTTTCCGACAATTAGATCCTTGATTACAGCTTTGGTTTCCGCCACGCGAGGATCGTTTTCCGGGGCCTTGTCCACGAACCGCTGCAATGTATTGGCGGATTCCTGGAATTTGGCCACGCTGGCATAAGCCAAACCGAGGTTGTAAAGGGCCTCTATATTGTCCTGATCTTTCGTAAGAAACTGGGAATACGCTTCTATAGCCTGTTCGATCATCCCGGCTTCGTACAAGGATTTGGCCGCTTTGAGCGAGAATTGTTTTTTCTCTTCGGCGACATCGGAAAGCTCCGCCGCCAGATTGTAATCCTTGACGGCGCTTTCAGCAGCGGCCGTATCGCCGAAGCGCTGTGCGAGAACGGACTGGGCGTCAGCCTTGATCTTCAGATAACTGACCTTGGATTTCTTGAGTTGCACGGCCTGCGCCGGGTCGCTGAGTTTTGGTTCAAGGATCTGTATAGCCTGCCCGGCAGCGGCAGCAGCGTCGGTAAAATCCTGTTTTGCAGCATCGCGCTGCCCCGCATTGAGTTGGGTTGCGCCACGGTTGTAAAGCGCAAGAGCGAGATTGGCCGGAATTACGTGCTGGTCAGGGTCGAAGCCCTGCGCCTCTTTGAATTTTGTAATGGCCCCGCTGTAGTCTTTCTGATTGTTGAGCGCAAGGCCCTCTTCGAAAGACTTCTTCATGTTCTCGAAGTCGGCCTTGATCTTTTCGTTGGAAGCCTTGATCTTCTCGATTTCTTCCTGCTGCTTCTTTGCGTCTTCAGCCTGCTGTTTTGTAGAGGCAGGAGCAGCCCCCGGCCTTGCACCCCCGGCTAACGCTTTCACATCGTCGATGGTGAGCTTTCTTCCGTCGCCTTCCGAAAGTTCAATTTTCATCAGTTCGCCGGTTGGGCGTATTCCGGCAAGGTAGGTTGGCGCGTAACCGTCGGCGGAGACAAGCAGGGTATAGGTCCCGACATAGGGAACGCCGGCGTGGATAAAATGCCCCTTCTTGTCGCTCGTGACCTTGTAATTTCCCCTGATATCGGTTCGCACAATCTCGATTGTTGCCCCAATGATTGGTTCCTCGGTCCCCGCCTTCTTTACGTCTCCCTCGATTCGGCCTACCTGGGCCAAAGCGAAGGTATATGCGCTGAGGGTAAGGGCGCAAACGGCGATTGCCAGCCTCAGAAATTTTCCTGTCATTCTTGCCTCCCTGTGGTGGACGCATCCGACCCGGTTTCTTGGGGGCTCCCAGCAAACCTGATCCGGACGCTCAGTAACCGTGATTCTTATTGTTGCTTCATCAGCTTAAAAAAACGCTTTGTCTTTACCGAATACCGGCATTCTACTCCAGCAGCACCCGCGATTCAATTGACCCATTCGGCATTAACCCTTCTGTAGTCGAACGCGCGCACCGCGTTTTCCTGCCGGATATTCAACTTTTTTAGAATTTAGATGCCAACATCCGATGCCGTTTTACAACTATATATATGCACCGTCACCGCAGTCCGTCTCTTAGAGCGTGTCTTGAAAGCCCCGAAGGGGCGAAAGATCTGTAGCCTGGTGCGCGAGCGCCAGTGCAGATCGAGAAACACGTCCGAGCCCTGAAAGGGCGAAAGACCTATACAGCGGGGATCTGCCGCCCTTTCAGGGCTGGAATTGATGTTGGCGTGATACCCAGGGCTTACGCCGCTGGGCTACAGATCTTTCGCCCCTTCAGGGCTTTTAAGACACGCTCTTAATACGGAGATAGTGGCAGTGTGGGTTACAATTTAACTCGGGGGAAAGCAGTCAATCGGATGCGACGGACTGCTAAACGGCCGTGAATACATGCTAGACTGCCGCGGTTATCAATTATTCGCATCGTCAGCACGGGCAGCAGTCCCGGCGAGGCTGAAACCGGCGGAGAATCGCTGAAATTACGAACAGGTATGGAAGAAGTATTCGGTCCCAACGGGTTAATCGCGCGTAACCATCCGGACTACGAGTTTCGTCCGGGACAAATGGCCATGGCGTCTGCAGTTGCAGAAGCGCTTGAGAACAGGCGGCATTTGATGGTCGAGGCCGGTACGGGAACCGGAAAAACACTGGCTTATCTGATACCGGCTATCGGCATCGGCAAGCGCGTAATCATCTCCACCGGGACCAAGAATCTGCAGGAGCAGCTCTTTTTCAAGGATGTACCGTTTCTGCAGTCGATCCTGCCTCGAAGCTTTCGTGCCACCTATTTGAAGGGGCGTTCAAACTATGTTTGTCTCCATCGGCTGAAGCGCGCTGAAACGGCGCCGGTCCTCGAGGGAATGGAGGAAATCGGATATTTCGATGAGATACGTCGATGGGCTTACGACTCTGATACCGGAGATCGCGCGGAGTTGACCGACCTGCCGGAGAATCTGTCGTTTTGGAGGCACCTCGACGCCCGGTCGGATACCTGTCTTGGATCCAAGTGCCCGAGTTTTGATCCATGTTTCATTACGCGGGCCAGGCAGTCGGCTCTGGAATCGGATATCGTTATTGTGAATCATCATCTTTTTTTCGCAGACCTGGCTTTGCGGGGAAGAGAATGGGGTCAGGTATTGCCGGATTACTCGGCGGTGATATTTGATGAGGCGCACCAGATCGAGGATATTTCCGCTCAGTATTTCGGTGCATCGGTTTCCAGCTATCAGCTAGAAGACCTGATCGGCGACATATCGCGCCTCCCGCTTACGGATACCGATGGTGCACGCGAAATCACAAAGTCTTCTGCGCGCGCTGTACGACTTGCCGATCAATTCTGGATGAGTTTCAGCTCGGATTCGCGCACACAGTTCAGCGCCGAGCAACGCTTTAACATCAACCCCGAGTTCTTTGCCCGCAAACGGGCTGACGGAGAACTTGAAGCCACGATTGCCGGTGAGCGCTTTATGGCCTTCAAGACCTCCTTGCAACGCCTGCAAGGGGCGCTGGAAACCGTCAAGGAACCGCCGCCGGAGTCCGACGCGATCCTCAGGAGAATCGAGCAGATGCGATTCGACCTGGATTTTATCGCCGTCGGCGATGACCCGATGTTTGTATATTGGGGGGAGCGTCGCGGCCGCGGCGTGTTTTTGCAGGCCACTCCTATAGATGCGTCCGGAATTCTCAACGACAGGCTGTTTTCAAAGACGGACTCGGTCATACTCACATCGGCAACACTTACAAGTTCCGGTTCGTTCAATTTTCTCAAGACGCGACTTGGCGTGCCCGATGCTGATGAACTGATCGCCGAATCCAACTTTGATTACGGCCGGCAGACGCTTCTTTACCTGCCCCCCAGAATGCCGGATCCCAGAAGTCCGGAATTTGCATCGGCGGCGGCCCGGGAAATCATACGTTTGCTGCGCGCAAGCTCGGGCCGCGCATTCGTGCTTTCGACCAGTTATACGCAGATGCAGATGTTGAGGAGTCTGGTTGAACCCGAGGTCGATTTTCCAGTGCTGATGCAGGGTGAAGCCGCACGGTCGGGATTGCTGGAAAAATTCAGGAAACAGAGGGGCGCCGTACTGTTTGCTACCTCGAGTTTCTGGCAGGGCGTAGATGTACGGGGTGAGGCGCTTTCGTGCGTGATAATCGACAAGCTGCCGTTTGCGGTACCGACTGACCCTGTAGTAGCGGCGCGACAACGCCTGATTGACCAGCAGGGAAGAAGCAGTTTCGGCGAGTATTCGATACCGGCGGCCGTCATCACTCTCAAACAGGGAATCGGACGCCTTATACGCAGCGCGCAGGACAGGGGGGTAATCTCGATACTTGATCCCAGAATCGTAACGAAAAGCTATGGACGCTCATTCCTGCAGAGCCTTCCCCCGTGCCCTGTGACCAGAAAAATCGAAGCCGTAGAATCTTTCTTTGTACAGAGTGACGTCAACGCTTCCGAGCGGTAAAAATTGAACAGACAGCAGTACCCGGTTCAGGAGGGAGAGAGATAACGGAACAAACGAAATAAGACGAAACTACGGAAAAGTTGAATGTTTCCGTAATTTTCGTCTTATTTCGTTTGTTCCGTTATCTTTCTTTCTATTGGATGTCTTATGTGAAAATCTATCTGCCGTTGGCGTCAGTAGCGGCAGCCGGAGATGCACCGTTGAGCGCCGCGCGTTTTTCCTGAAGGATCTTGTAGTAATCGTAGATGAATTCCTTCATCTCGCCGTGGCCCCATCGTGTGTAAAAATCGTAGTCCTTCATCTCGCGATACGCGCGTTGAATATCCCAACCTTCCACGGTCAGGCGATACACGGCCGTCATCACACCGGTTCGGTGGCGACCGCCTGCGCAGTGCACATAGATGGGCCAGAGCGATTCATTACTGATCAGCTTGAGGAACTTCTCGGCAGTGTCCGCAGGTGGGTAATCATGATCGCTCATCGGAAAATTGATGTATCGCAACCCTGATTGTTCGGCCCCAATGCGGGCGAAATCCTTGGGATCGTGTCGCAGGTCGATAACGGTTTTGATGCCGACTTCGGCGAGTTGTCTGTAGTCGGCGCGCTTGGGCTGCGCTCCCCGGAAATAAAAATCCGTTACCTTGCCGAAGTTGCTGACCTTGACCTTGACGCCGGCCGGGTCGCTTTCAGCTTTCTCACCTGATTTTGGCTTCTTAGCTTCCCTGGTATTCTTCGATTCAAGATCATCGGCCAGAATCGCCGGCGCAAGCAACAGCACCAAGCCCAGAACAACAAACGTTTTTATGCGTGCGGAATCGACTGTCCTCACACCTGAGATCCGGCATCCAGAGGTTTTCACCATACTTGTTTCACCCCGAACTGCTATGTGTATATGCCTTCCCCTGAGGAGAAGGTCATTACCGTCATCGATTTTTTCATAATCAGGGTACCCGCCAACCGCGCGTTGTCGGGGTACTAAACTGTGGGGACGACGCTTCGATGATAGTCGAATGAAAAAAGGATGTCCAGAAAACTTTCGACCGGAAAATTTTTCGTTCCAAATCGAATTGGGCAACCACGGACGCGGCAATCTACAACCCCACGGCATCAGGCCGTCGGAACAATCGCGCGACGGGCATATTATCGCCCGGGCGAATTGCTCTGCCGCCGAACGCCTTCCCACTCAAACACGACACGGGCCCGCCTGTTTTCGTGCGCAGAGGCCAGAAGATTGAGCAGTTCGTCCTCAAATTGTTCGGGGTCGCGTTCCTGTTGTTTCATCGTTTCCATTATGGATACGTAATCAAGAAGTTCGCGAATTTCGGTATCGGTGAGCCGGTCTACCTTGAAAAGCAGCCGTTCCCGGTCAGTCAGTCGCTTGCCCATCGCATCCTCCGCTACGGCAGGCGACCGACGATTACGCGCCGGGTCAACCTGCCCCGATAAAATCGTTGCCCGTTCCGAGGGCTCGATACCTGGTCATAAGTCTCAGTCTTCCGATTGCTTCCTCCGATCGGCAGCTTCCGCCTCGTACGCGGTTTGGCGACCGTCGACTTCCGAATCAAGAGGCGTCGGCGTCAACGACGGTGCGGATGCCGAACCTCGGCAATATATTAATATGAAGATCTCCGGCAGAACAAACGTTTCTGCACTGCTTCAGGATTCGGTCGTCTGCGGGATCTCCGACAACGCACGTTCGAGCAGTCTCGCCACGTAGTTGACAATACTGATTGTGCGCGCGTACTCCATACGCATCGGACCGACTACACCGAGGCTGCCTGCTACCTGTTGGTCAAACCCGTAGGACGACGTGATTACCGCGCACCCGTGCAGACTTGGAATGTTGTTCTCCGAACCAATCCTCACCGCTACGCTCTGCCGCATTGCGGACTCGACGCATTCGGTGAGGAGGGTTACGAGGCGCCCCTTTTCGTCAAACATTCTAAACAATTCGCGCATCCGTTCAGTATCGGCAAAATCCGGTTTTGCAATTATGTTCGACGTGCCGTCGACATAAACATCGGGTTGGGCATTCACATCGTCGGAGAGTCCCTGCTCGCAAAGCAACACGGCGTTTTGCAGCAATCTGTCGTAGAGCGCCTTTTCCTCGGTCATACGGCGTATGAGTTCTTCGCGAATAGCTGGTAAAGTCTGTCCCGCGAAGTTCGCATTTACGTATCGGGCGGTTCGGTCGAGTTCTTCCTGTGTAAAAGCCTCAGGCACCCTTACAATCCTGTCCTGGACGATCCCGCCGCGTGAGACCGTAATTACCAGAATGCGCCCATCGCTCAGGCGAACGAATTCCAGGTGCTGAATTACTTCGTGCGCATGATTTGGTGAAACGACAATACCGACGCCTTCCGAATACTCGCTCAAAAGATGCGATGCGCGCGAAAGCAGATGATCCGCGCTCGACCAACGCTCTGAAAACATTCCGCGTACTATGCGGTCGCGCTCGGATTCACTCAAACGCGCCTGTTCGATTATGTGATCGACGTAAAAACGGTAGCCCTTGTCTGTAGGCACACGGCCCGCCGATGTGTGCGGTTGCTCAAGAAAACCGGCCTCCTCCAGATCCGAAATCGTGTTTCGAACAGTGGCTGAAGAAAGCCCCTCGCGGGTTAATTTCGCAATCGTGCGGGAACCGACCGGTTCTCCGGTGGCTATGTGCGTCCTGATCAGATGAGCAAGCATCTCCCGGCTGCGCCCATCCAGAGTTTCCGCCGATGCGTTCATACGCGACCTGCCGTGTTAGGAATTTGTTCGCGGAATAGCCGTAAGGTGGCGCCGGCTACTCACGCCAAACCTTATCACCTCCACGAAAACACTGTCAAGTAGCCTATTTATGCCAATTTACGCAGGGAAGAGAGATAACGGAACATTACGAAATAAGACTGAAACCACCGAGATAGTAAACTTTTCCGTGATTTTCGTTTCATTTCGTTTGTTCCGTTATCTCTCCTCCCTCCCGTTCCTTGCACGACCCCGTACATTGTACTATTATTCTCAACCTTGAACAGATCGACTCCTGCGGCGCCTTAAATAACGAAACTGGCTGTAAACGGCTGAAAGTCGCAGGAGACTACCGGAAGCGAAAGCGCATTGCGGAGAGCGTGGCATGAAGCAATACCTGCCGATACTGATGATATTCACGATCGCCGTAGGATTCGGGGCGATGAACATCGTAATTTCGCATCTTATGGGCCGGAAGAAGGCCACGCGTGCGAAGTTGAGTCCGTACGAGTGCGGAATGGATCCTGTGGGTTCGGCGCGCCAGAGGTTTTCGGTTAAGTTTTATCTCGTAGCGATGCTATTTATACTGTTCGATATTGAGGCGATATTTCTGGTTCCGTGGGCGGTGGTTTTCAGGGGGTTGAGCGAATCGCTCTCGAAGATGTTCGTCTTTTTTGAAATGATGATTTTCATCGGCGTTCTCCTGGTGGGATACATATATGCCTGGAAGAAGGGCCTGTTTGAATGGAACCGCGGGTAGCCCGCACGGGATTTAGTCGTACAGGGAGTAAGGATGGGACTCGAAGTCAAGATCGCTGAAGCGATGCCGGAGGTATTGACCACGCAACTCGACGCGCTGATTAACTGGGCGCGCAAATCCAGTTTGTGGCCCGCAACCTTCGGGCTTGCATGCTGTGCAATCGAGATGATGGCCATGACCGATCCGCGACACGATGTGGCGCGCTTCGGCGCCGAGGTCTTTCGGGCAAGCCCTCGACAGGCCGACGTAATGATTGTGGCGGGACGTGTGTCGATCAAGATGGCCCCCGTTCTCAGGCGCATTTACGACCAGATGCCGGAACCCAAGTGGGTCATATCGATGGGCGTATGCGCTTCGGCAGGCGGCGTATTCAACAATTATGCAATCGTGCAGGGCGTGGACAAGGTTGTTCCGGTAGATGTGTTCGTGCCCGGTTGTCCGCCGCGACCGGAAGGATTGATCTACGCGGTAATGAAGCTGCAGGAAAAAATCGAACGCGATTCGGTGCTGGCGCATCGCGACGAGGATGCAGCCTGAACCCCCTCGGTTCAGACTGAAAACGTATGAGCGAACAAGATAAAGCGGGGAATTTGGTTGCAGTCAAGTCGCAGCGTTACGCCGATACTTCGGTGCTGCGAGCGGACTTCGGCCACCTGATAGAAGAGATTCGGGAAGCGGCCGGCGAGGTAACCGTTATTGCTCGCCGCGAGGGAATTATCGAACTGCTGACGTTTCTGCGAGACGATCCCCGATTCGGATTCGACTATTTGAGCGATTTGTCGGGCGTGGATCTTGGAGAATTCGCAAGTCCTCGTTTCGCCGTCGCATATCATCTGTATTCGCTGGATCACAACCACCGCCTTCGCATCAAGGTGTTGCTCGAAGAAGACGACGCAGTAATTCCAACTGCAGCGGGTGTATGGTCGGCGGCCAACTGGCAGGAACGCGAAGTCTACGACATGTTCGGCGTCCATTTCGACGGGCATCCGGATCTGAGACGAATACTGATGCCGGCCGATTACGAGGGGCATCCGCTTCGCAAGGACTTTCCGATCAAGGGCTACTAACGGAAATCTATAGATATGCAGAGTAAAGAGATCGTCGTTCCGACGGCATCCATAACGGCGCTGCGCCGGCCCGATCCGCTTGCCGATCAACGGATGACCATGTCGCTCGGTCCACAGCATCCCTCGACGCACGGTGTATTGAGGCTGGAGCTTGTTTTGGACGGCGAAACCGTCGTCGAGGCGCGGCCCGACATCGGATATCTCCACACCGGGATGGAGAAGACCATGGAGAAGGAGAAGTGGCAGCAGGTGGTGACGATAACCTGCCGCATGGATTACCTGAACTCCATGGGCAACGACCTTGGGTACTGTCTGGCGGTCGAGAAGCTGCTCGACATAGAGGCGCCCGAACGTGCGCGAAACATTCGCGTGCTATTGACGGAAATGAACCGCATCACGTCGCATCTCGTGTGGTGGGGAACTCACGGGATGGACATCGGCGCGATGACGGCCTTCTTTTATGCCTTCACCGAACGAGAACAGATGCTCGATTTCTTCGAGATGGCCACGGGAGCGCGGTTCCATCAGAGTTACTTCATCATCGGCGGATGCCGCTGGGATTTGCCCGGTGATTTTGTACAGCAGGTGACGGATTTCCTTCCCGGATTCGAGAAGTTCCTGGACGAGGCGAAAAAACTCGTAACGGGCAACCGCATATTCCAGCGCAGAACCAAGGGCGTAGGACGGATTTCCAAACAGGACGCAATCGATTGGGCGCTGTCGGGACCGACAATCCGCGGCAGCGGCGTCAATTGGGATATACGCAAATCCGAACCCTATTCGGGCTACGATACCTACGATTTCGATGTGCCGGTCTATGACGGCTGCGACGTATGGTCTCGTTACCTGGTCCGTATGGACGAGATGCGCGAAAGCGTAAGGATTTGCAAACAGGCGCTTGTTCGTCTGAAGGATCCGGGGCCGGTGCTGTCGGATCATCCCAAGCTCAAGCTGCCCGAGCGCGATCTGATGAAGCAGCACATCGACGTGATGATTCATCACTTCCTGCTCGCTTCCGAGGGCTTTACGGTTCCGATCGGCGAGGTTTATTTCCCGATCGAATCGGCGCGCGGCGAAATAGGCTATTACATTGTGAGCGACGGCAAGGAACGCCCGTGGCGCGTACGCGTGCGCGCCCCATCTTTTATTAATCTCGCGGCGCTGCCCAAAATGGTCGAAGGGCAGTTGCTGGCGGATGTCGTGGCCGTAATCGGAAGCATAGATATCGTCCTGGGCGATGTAGACCGATAAGCGGCGCGGATATCCCTGCAATCATCAATATTTCCGGCCATTGAGCCCAAACAGGAATCGGACCTGACAGCAGCCTATGTACAGCGAGGCGAACGAAAATAAAATAGATGAGTTGCTGACGCATTATCCGGTAAAACGCTCTGCCGTACTCCCCGTGCTCTATATCGCACAGGAAGAACACGGTTACGTTACCGATGAAGACGTAAAATACATTGCGCGGCGTCTGGACATGCGCGTCAACGAGGTGGAGGAGGTAGTCACCTTCTACACGATGTATTCGCGAAAACCCGTCGGCAAATACAAGTTGCAGGTCTGCCGTACGATTTCGTGCCAGATTCTCGGCGCCGAGGCAATTACAGAACATCTGTGTCGCAAACTGGGTACAGGTCTCGGTGAAACGACTTCGGACGGGAAATTCACGGTTATGGAGGTTGAATGCCTCGGCTACTGCGACCTGGCGCCCGTACTTCAGGTGAACTTCGATTATCACGAACAGGTGGATACGGCGCGCGTAGACAAGATCGTGGACGAGTTGGTCTGAGCATTCATTTAACGCCCAGAAAACGATATGACAAAGGTACTGACGACGAGATTCGATCTCAAGGGTGAAGCCTGCGACATTGACGTCTATATAAAGACCGGCGGCTACGCTGCGCTCGAAAAAGCATTCCGCGAAATGACGCCGGAGGCCGTGATCGAGGAAGTCAAGAAATCTGCGCTGCGCGGACGCGGCGGCGCGGGATTTCCGACGGGTATGAAGTGGAGCTTCGTCCCGAAGGAATCCAAGCGGCCCAAATATGTAGTATGCAACGCCGATGAAAGCGAACCCGGCACGGGCAAGGATCGCGACCTTATGCGTTGGGATCCGCACATGCTGATCGAGGGCATGCTAATAACAGCCTACGCTCTCAATGCGCGCGACAGCTACATCTATATTCGCGGCGAGTACTGGTACATAAAAGAGATTCTGGAGCGCGCAATCGCTCAGGCCTACGAACGCGGTTACCTTGGCAAAAACGTGCTCGGTTCGGGCAGGGAATTCAATCTCTACGTACATCCCGGCGCCGGCGCCTACATTTGCGGCGAGGAAACCGCGCTGCTCGAATCCCTCGAAGGCAAGCGCGGCCACCCGCGCCTGAAGCCGCCGTTCCCGGCCGTTGTAGGTCTTTACGGCGGACCGACGGTAGTCAACAACGTAGAAACTCTGGCCGCCGTGCCCTGGATCATTTCAAACGGCGGCGACGCTTATCGCGCGCTTGGAACCGAAAAAAGCGGCGGCACAAAGCTCTTCACCGTCAGCGGACACATCGTCAGGCCGGGGAACTACGAAGTTCCAATGGGCTATCCGATGTCGAAGCTGATTTACGAAGACTGCGGGGGCATAAGGAACGGAAAGAAGCTAAAGGCCGTAATTCCGGGCGGGTCGTCGGTTCCGATAATCACGGCTGAAGAAGTTGAAAAGTGTGGTCTCGATTATGAGTCCGTAGCGGCCGTAGGATCGATGCTCGGGTCGGGCGGCGTGATCGTGATGGATGAAACGGTGGATATCTTCGAGACCACCCGAAACCTGACGCACTTTTATCATCACGAATCGTGCGGATGGTGCACGCCCTGCCGGGAGGGCACTCGGTGGCTGCAGAAGGTCTTTGAGCGAATGCACAGGTATGAGGGCCGACCGGGAGATGTAGAGCTGCTTCACGAGCTTGCCGACAAGATTCTCGGCAAGAGCTTTTGTCCGTTG
This sequence comes from Acidobacteriota bacterium, assembly GCA_019639255.1. GTDB lineage: Bacteria > Acidobacteriota > Blastocatellia > RBC074 > RBC074 > JAHBSF01. Next base: position 14,013 of record JAHBSF010000056.1, read on the forward strand.
GGCGATGCCGCTGCTATGCCCGTGCAATCGGCGATCGATAAATTCCGCGAAGACTTCGACCGGCGAATCAAACACGACCTGGTGCAGATAAAAATGCACGCCGCAGATTAACAGTAAGTTATTTGGGCAATTAAGCGACATGGAAACCGTCAAGCTGACAATCGACGGGGTGGAAGTTACCGCTCCCAAAGGAGAGTTGCTAATCGAAGTGTGCGAGATGAACGGCGTATATCTGCCGCGCTTCTGCCACTTCCGCGGACTAACGCCGCAGGCTTCGTGCCGCATGTGCGTGGTTCGCGTGGACAAGATCCCGAAACTGCAAACCGCGTGTACGATGCCGGTAGCCGATGGGATGGTCGTTACCACGGCATCGGACGAAATCGAGGACGTACGCTCGGGAATGATCGAATTTCTTTTGTCAAACCATCCGGTGGATTGTCCGGTATGCGACAGGGCGGGCGAGTGCGAACTGCAGGATCAGACTTTCGGATTCGGCGAGGATCGCACGCGTTCGCGCTTTGAGGACAAGGAACCCACTCTGGAACGCCAGATTTCTCCGTTCATTTACAACGACCCGCAGCGTTGCGTTACCTGTAAGCGCTGCACGCGCGTGTGCGAAGAGTGGATGGATGAGTTCGCGATTACGGCGGTTAATCGCGGGTCGCACACCGTGATCAGTTCGTTCGGCGGATGGGTCGAGTGTTCGGATTGCGGCAACTGCGTCGATGTATGCCCAACGGGGACGCTGCTGCACGTGCCCTATAAATACGTAGCGCGCCCGTGGGATCTGAAACAGACTCCAACGATCTGCAATTACTGTTCAGACGGATGTTCGATACTCGCCGGCACGCGCAGCGAACAGTTCATTCGCGCCGTTGCGCGCGACGGGCGCGGTCGTACGGCAGGCGGCATCAATAACGACTTTCTTTGCGCTCTCGGACGATACACGATTGATGCGGTGCACAGCCCGCAGCGGATCGACCGCCCCATGATCCGGCGTGGCGAATACCTGGTTCCGGCTACCTGGGACGAAGCCTTGAATTTCGCCGCATCGAAGCTGGCTGAAATCAAAAATGACGACGGCGGCGCTGCGCTCGGCGCGATCGGCGCCGCAAGGCTTCTTAACGAAGATCTTTTCGTTCTCGGGAAATTTGCCGCTGAAACGCTCGGCACTCCCAACGCCGACTTTTATCACGACGAGGACGAGATAGATACTGCAAGCTTTTTCAGATACGGCATTCCCGTACTTGCCACGCAGGAGCACATTCAGAACGCCGACACCATAATCCTTATCGGTTCGGACCCGAATGAGGAAAATCCTTTGACGGCATTTTCCATTCGATGGGCAGTCAGGCAGAAATCGGCGCGGCTTCTGATGGTCAACTCGATGCCGAGCCGGCTGGAGCGTCAGGCCGAACGAGCGATTCGTGTGCGGGAGGGAAGCGAGGGCGCAGTTGTAGAGGCGCTGCTTGCACCGTCAAGGATTGAGGCAACTGCGGCTGCTGCGGGCGTTGGCGTCGATGATTTACGGTTCGTAAGGCAGGTGCTGCTTGAAAGCGAACGCGTCGTTGTGATTTTCGGGGATGAACTGAAAGCAACCGCTGTAGAAGCGCTTGCCCTGTTTGAAACCCAACTCGCTACGCCGAGTGCGGATGTCGCAACCGCGGCGCGCAACGCCCATCTGGATGCGTTGCAAAGGCAGGTCAGATCGACGAATTCGACCAACAAGCCGGCAGTTAATGAAAATCCCTTTACATCCATAGTCGCGCATCCAACACTGGAGGTTGGGGCGGAACCCGCACGCACGAGCACCAAATTTTCTTTCGTCCCGCTGTTTCGTTATTCGAATTCGCTGGGCGCTTGTCTTATCGGAATGGACGCCTCGCTTCGCGGCGGGCTTTCGGCGCAGGCGATGATCAACGGCAGCGGCGGCGGTATTCAGGCTCTATATGTAGTTGGGGAGGATTTGCTGGGTAAAGCCAACGGCGACGAGAGTCACGTGCGGACGCAGCTCGGCAAGTTGAAGCTCCTGATTGTGCAGGATCAGTTTATGACCGAAACCGCAAAGTCGGCCCACGTTGTGTTTCCGTCGACGAGTTTTGCAGAAAGCCAGGGCACGCAGGTAAATAACGCAGGTCAGGTGCAACTCGTTCGTCGCGTGATTCCACCCGTGGGACAGGCCCGTCCGGACTGGATGATTACGAGTTCGATTGCAAAACTTATGGGATCGGATTTCGGATACCAGGGCCAGGTGCGCGCGATATTCAAGGAAATCTCCGAGCGCGTGAATGCCTGCGCAGGGTTGACCCATAACAGGCTGGCCAATGAGGGCGCGATACAGGTCAGTGCTGCTCCGCCCGACTCAGCCGGAATAGATCGCGCCGATTTGCTGGCTAGACTCTCTGCCGAGACCGACAGAATCAATAAAGAAATTGAAGTGGATTCATCTGAATTAACGGCAAAGGCCGGCTCCCGGCTTCACGGTCGTTACCCGTTGCAGACGCGCTACTCCGAGATGTTGAAGGCAGGAGATGGGCGCGAATCGCCGGTAGTCTTTCCGGCATAAATCCGTCGATGTCGCCGAGTGATCACAGGTAATAACCGCGGAATACGCAGCATTTTTACGGAATACGCGGAAAATCGAACGTCCATCCCGATTGACTATGTCTATTGATGTCGGATTTTTGCTGGAAGCGCTGATCAAGATAGTAGTCGTATTTCATATTGTCTTGATCATCCTCGCCTACACGGTTTATGCCGAACGCCGCGTACTGGCTGTCATACAGAATCGGTTGGGACCGAATCGCGTTGGGCCGCAGGGATTGCTGCAACCGTTTGCAGATCTTTTGAAGTTCATCTTCAAGGAAGAGCTCGTACCGCTTGCGGCAAACAAGTGGCTGTACCTGCTTGCCCCGCTGGTCGCGCTCGTGCCCGCGTTTATGACCATGATCGTCTATCCCTTCGGCGGAACGGTAAACCTTCCGTGGGTAGGGGAAATCGATCTGGTCGTTACGCACTTCAACGTCGGACTTCTTTACGTTTTTGCGATGACGAGCCTGGGCGTTTACGGGATTGTGATTGCCGGTTGGGCATCCAACTCGAAGTACAGCCTGCTCGGCGGCCTGCGATCTTCGGCGCAGATGGTGAGCTACGAACTCGCGCTTTCGCTTTCCGTAATCGGAGCGTTGCTTCAGGCCGGGTCGCTGGATCTGGTGGAAATCGTAAGGGCGCAGGGCGGATTTTTCGGATTGGGGTGGCACATTTTCTGGTTCCAACCGCTCGGGTTTTTCATTTTTCTGATTAGCGCGATTGCTGAAACGAACCGGATTCCGTTTGACCTGCCTGAAGCCGAAACCGAGTTGGTCGCGGGCTTTCACACAGAATACAGCGCGATGAAGTTTGCGCTGTTTTTCCTGGGCGAGTACGCAAACATGCTCACGGCCTCCGTGCTGGCTACGGTACTGTTTCTCGGCGGTTGGCAGGGCCCGTTTGTGGATCAGTTTCCGCTGCTCGGGCCGGTTTATTTTCTCGGAAAAGTATTTTTCTTCATCTTTCTTTATATATGGCTGCGCGGCACGCTGCCCCGTTTCAGGTACGATCAGTTGATGAACTTCGGATGGAAGTTCCTGTTGCCGGCGGCGTTGTTTAACATCGTGCTTTCGGCCATAGTTGCGCTGTTTGCCCTGTGATTGCTGCCTGTCAAGAGGAATGAGAGATAACGCAACGTACGAAATGATGCCAAAACCACAGAAAAATTGATTGTTTCGGTAGTTTCCGTCTCATTTCGTTCGTTCCGCCATCTATCGTAATAGTGTGCTGATATGGAAATACTCTTTATTCTTTTCGCCGCGATCGCAGTAGCGGGAGCGTTGAATGTGATACTTCAGCGCAATCCGATTTACAGCGCCATAGGATTGATCGTAACGCTTTGTGCGCTTGCGGGGCTTTTTCTCACGCTCGCCGCGCAGTTCATCGCCGCAATTCAGATCATCGTTTATGCGGGCGCGATCATGGTGTTGTTTGTATTCGTGATCATGCTGCTCAACATTCGCGAAGAGGAATCGAAGATTGATCGGCAGCGGTACCTGAAATGGCTTGCCGCGCCTCTGTTTGTTGCATTGCTGGCTGAAGTTTATTTTGTGATTCGCGTTGTGTCCTATGACCCGAAGCCGCTGCCGGCTCAGGGAGCGGTTCCGCCCGGTCAGATACTCGGCACCGTAGAGTCGATCGGCAATGCGATGTTTACTACGTATTTGCTGCCCTTCGAGGCGACATCGGTGCTGATTCTGATGGCGATCGTCGGGTCGATGTTGCTTGCACGCCGTGAGCGAACCGTAAGCGAAGTTACAATCGTCACGGCCGAACAGATCGAAGCGGCGCAGCTCGAGCGGGAAGACGAGGCGCACGAAACTGAAACCGTGGGAGCGGGGCATTGATGGAAACTCCTGGCGGTGGTGAGGCCTGCTTCCTCAATCAGACCATGAAACATTGGGACACATCACTGGGTACGCACGCGCCAAAGCGTGCTTTCACTCGCCGCCGAACGCACGCGAGGGCGCGTGCGTACCCAGTTGCAGACTCCGTTGTGTGTACCATTCTACTGTGGTTTGATTTAGATCTCCGCAGTTTGTGTTGGGGAGAAATGTGATGATTCCATTGTCGTGGTACCTGGCGCTGAGCGCCGTGCTTTTCTCGATCGGCGTGGTTGGCGTGCTGGTGCAGCGTAACGTAATTGCGCTGTTTATGTGCATCGAACTGATGCTGAACGCCGTGAATCTGACGTTCGTTGCTTTTTCGCGCTTCCTGGATCAGACGACCGGCCAACTTTTCGTTTTCATAGTGATGGCTGTTGCAGCGGCGGAAGCTGCTGTAGGCCTTGCAATCATCATATCGCTGTTCAGAAACCGCGAGACCTTGAACGTCGATGAAGCCGACCTGCTCAAGCTTTAAGGACTTTAAAAACCGAACCCGTAACTTGCTATGTTGAAATGGATCACCCTTGCGCCCTTGATCGGCGCGATCATCAACGGACTGCTGGGAAAACGACTCGGTGAACGCGCCGTCGCGATTATTGCCTGCGGGTCGGTAGGCGTTTCGACAGTACTCGCCTTTACCGCGTTTTTCACCAAACTGCTGCCCCTTCCGCCCGATGCGCGCCGTTACACTGAGCACTTTTTTACGTGGCTTTCGGTCGGCAGTTTTCACGCGGATTTCGCATATCTGCTCGACCCGCTTTCCGGCATTTATATTCTCTTTATTACCGGCGTCGGACTGCTGATTCATATATACGCTACCGGCTATATGCACGGGGATCCGGGTTTTTACCGGTTTTTCGCGTATTTGAATCTGTTTATGTTCATGATGCTGACGCTTGTGCTGGCCGACAATCTGCTGCTGCTGTTTGTCGGATGGGAGGGCGTAGGATTGTGCTCCTACCTGCTGATCGGATACTACATCCGCAAGCAGGAAGCGGGCGACGCGGCCAAAAAAGCATTCATAGTCAACCGCATCGGCGATTTCGGCTACATGATCGCCGTATTCCTGACCTTCACCACATTCGGGACCATCAGTTTCGTCGCCAAGGACGGCGTCGAGAGCATAATGACGCAGGCGGCTGCAATGCCCGTGGAAGCCTTCGGAGCAGTTGGAGTGCTTACGGGAATTGCACTGTTGTTTTTCGTGGGCGCCACGGGTAAAAGCGCGCAGATACCGCTCTTTGTATGGTTGCCGGATGCGATGGCGGGGCCTACGCCGGTCTCCGCGCTGATACACGCAGCAACGATGGTCACGGCGGGTGTATACCTGGTCGTCAGGTGCAGCGCAATTTTCGTCAAGGCCCCCACGGCGCTGGCCGTGGTCGCGGTAATCGGAGCGGTTACGGCTATTTTAGCCGCCACGATCGGTATTGCACAAAACGACATCAAGAAGGTGTTGGCGTATTCCACGGTGTCGCAGCTCGGTTATATGTTCCTTGCCTGCGGCGTGGGTGCGTTTACGGCCGCGATATTTCACGTAATGACGCACGCATTTTTCAAGGCGCTGCTGTTTCTCGGGTCCGGTTCCGTCATACACGGTATGCACGAAGAACAGGACATCAGAAAGATGGGCGGGTTGAAGAAATACATGCCGATAACGTGGGCTACGATGGCTGCAGGTTGGCTAGCGATATGCGGTATTCCCCTGTTTTCCGGTTTTTTCAGCAAGGATGAAATCCTTTGGCGAACGTTCGCTACGGAATCCCTGCCGCACGGATGGGGTAGTGTACTGTGGGTCGTGGGCGCTCTTACGGCGCTCCTCACTGCATTTTACATGACGCGTTTAATGGTGATGACCTTCTGGGGCAGTGAGCGATTCGGGCGCAGTGACGCACATCACGGGCACGGCGACGGCCACGGCGGGAGTCACGGTAAACCTCACGAATCACCCGCCGTGATGTGGATTCCGCTTGCAGTGCTTGCAGTGCTTTCGGTTGTCGGCGGGTATGTCGGCGTGCCGCCGGCCCTGAGCAGTCTGGTGGGAATTCATTCGGAGAATCATTTCGAACATTTCCTTGAGCCGGCGATCGGAACTCCCGATGTCGTAGTGCACGCAGCGGCGGGTGAGGTCACGGCAACGGGTCAGGCCGCCGCCGATTCGCACGCTTCCCACGATGTAGGTATGGAGCGGTTGTTTACCGGCATTTCGATCGTGATTGCATTTCTGGGCATCGGACTCGGCTGGGTGATATTCAACAGGCAGCCGCTGAAGGTGATGCCTCGGTTGCTCGAAAACAAATACTACGTCGACGAATTTTACGGCGCTGCGATCGTGCGTCCGCTTGTAGACGTATCGCGCAGCTTTCTGTGGAAGATCGTGGATGTGAAGATCATCGACGGAATCGTGAACGGATCGGCTGCGGCGATTGCCGGGTTATCGGGTGTTTTGCGGCATTCGCAGACGGGTTATGCAAGGGGTTATGCGGCAGCGATACTGCTCGGCGCAATTGTTGTGGTCGGATTTTTCGCTTTGCGGTAGCGAGTGGCGTAAACTATGGAATCGCAGATAATTTCAATAATTACATTCCTCCCGCTCCTGGGCGCGGCCGCGCTGCTGCTTCACGGCATATTCTGGGGTTCGCGCGGCGTTGAGAAAGCGCGACTCGACGAACAGTACCGGTGGATTACATTGTTTTTCACCATCGCGACGTTCGCCGTATCGCTTGCGACGTTGGGTTATTTCGATCAGTCGCAGGCAGGGCCGCAAATGGTAATGCGAACGCCGTGGATTACGACTCTGGGCGTGAATTATTTCGTAGGAATCGACGGCATCAGCATATGGCTGGTGATTCTGACGACGTTCATCATGCCGATTTCTGTACTGGCGAGCTGGCGCGTAACGAAGCGGGTTCGCGAGTACATGATTTTCATGCTCGTGCTTGAAACCGGAATGCTCGGCGTATTCGTCTCGCTCGATATGTTCCTGTTTTATCTTTTCTTCGAGATAACGCTGATTCCGATGTATTTCCTGATCGGCGTCTGGGGCGGGGAACGTCGAATCTACGCGGCGATCAAGTTTTTCCTCTACACGGTGGTCGGCAGCCTGTTGATGCTGGTGGCGATCATCGCGTTGTATTTCCTCAACGGGGCAACGAGCTTCGACATAATCGAGATCACGGCGAACATCTCCAGCGGGCGGCTGACGATCTCGCACAATGTTCAGCTCTGGCTGTGGCTGGCCTTCGCCCTGGCGTTTTGCATCAAGGTGCCATTGTGGCCGCTGCATACCTGGCTGCCTGATGCGCACGTTGAAGCCCCTACGGCCGGATCGATCATACTCGCCGGCGTGCTGCTGAAGATGGGTACGTACGGACTTATGCGGTTCAATCTGCCGATGTTTCCCGAGGTTTCGCGCGATATGGCGCCCGTTATGATGACTCTCGCCGTTATAGGCATCATTTACGGCGCGCTCGTAGCGATGGTCCAGCCCGATATGAAGAAGCTCGTCGCTTATTCATCGGTAAGTCACCTGGGTTTTGTGGTGCTCGGCATATTCGCTTTTACGGAACAATCGCTGCAGGGCGCACTCTACCAAATGCTGAATCACGGCATATCTACGGGCGCGCTGTTTTATTGCGTGGGCGTAGTCTACGAGCGGAGACATACGCGCGAGATCGCCGACTACGGCGGGATAGCAACGCCGATGCCGGGATATTCGACCGTGTTTTTGATAGTGGCGCTTTCGAGTCTGGGTTTGCCGCTGCTAAACGGTTTCATAGGCGAATTTCTGATACTGATAGGTGCGTTTTCGTCTTCGGTTCCCTATGCAAAGACGTTCGCAGTGATTGGGGCGCTGGGCGTAATACTATCGGCAGTATACCTGCTATGGATGTTGCAACGGGTGCTGTTCGGCGAGGTTCAAAAGGAAGAAAACGCAAAGCTTCAGGACCTGGACTGGCGCGAGAAGGCGGGGCTTTTGCCGCTGGTCGCAATGGCGATAATTATGGGAGTTATGCCGATGCTGTTTTTGCGCGCGACCCAGCCGGCGGTTAATGCAGTAAAAGATGCGGTAGAGACACGAATCATTCGCGCAGCGAAATAAGCGGGCGGAACATTCGCAAAACTTATGGAATTCGCAGACTTGAACATCAGCTATAGCGCGATTGCACCCGAGATTATAACTTCGCTCACGGGCGTAGCGATCATGCTGATCGATGCATTCTCGAAACAGGGCGCCCGGAGAACGAACGCGCTCGTTGCGATCATAGGGTTTGGTTTGACCCTCGCAGCGCTGGCCGGGCTTTGGACTGGAACCTGGACGCCGTTTGGCGGTGATTATTTCAGCGGGATGGTCGTGGTCGATCACATGCGCCTGATCTTCTCGTTCATAATCGTGATCGTGGGGATATTGGCGGTGCTGCTTGCCGGACAGTTTCTCAAGGACGAGGAATTGCCGGCGGGCGAGTTCTTTTCGCTCGTTATGTTCGCCTCGGCCGGAATGCTGATGATGGCCTCGGCCGGCGATCTGGTGATGGTGTTTCTGGGGCTGGAAACCACCTCGATTGCGACCTACATTCTTGCGGGATACAGAAAATACGACGTTCGGGCCAATGAGTCCTCGCTCAAATACTTTCTGCTGGGCTCATTCGCCACGGCATTCCTGCTTTACGGAATTGCGCTTGTTTACGGCGCAACGGGAACTACGAATATCGTCGGTATACAGAAGGCGATAGCCTCGGGTGCGATAAATTATCCGCCGCTGCTGTTGATCGGAGCGGCGATGATGCTGGTAGGTTTCGGTTTCAAGATCGCAAGCGCACCGTTTCACCTGTGGACGCCGGATGTGTATGAAGGCGCGCCCACGCTCGTGACGGCGTTTATGGCGACCGGACCGAAGGCTGCGGTGTTTGCCGCGTTTTTGCGCGTATTCGCCGTGGGATTCAGTTCTCCGACTACAGGCGTGGGTGAGACATTGCAGGAGACCTGGGTATCGGTGCTTGCAGTGATCGCCGTGCTGACGATGACTATCGGCAATGTGGTAGCGCTGACGCAGAAGAACATCAAACGCATGCTTGCCTATTCATCCATTGCGCATGCGGGTTACGCGCTCGTGGGATTTGTTACGGGCGATTTTGGGCCTGTGGCGTTTTACCTGCTTGCATACGCGGTTATGAACATCGGCGCGTTTGCCGTGATTCAAATGCTGGCGCGGCCCGGAGATCGCAAGACGGAGATTTCGGATTATGCGGGGGTTGGTTTCGAGACGCCGCTGCTGAGTTTTTCACTCGCCATTTTTCTGCTCAGCCTGGCCGGAATTCCGCCTACGGGAGGATTCATCGCCAAGTTTTTCGTCTTCAGATCCGCGTGGGAATCGACGCCCGGGCTCAGGTGGCTGGTAATAGTCGCGGTAATCAACAGCATCATTTCCATTTACTATTATCTGTATCCGATTATTGTTATGTTCTTCCGCCCGTTGCCGGCAGGCTTCAGTAAGCCAAAGGTCGGAGCGGGAGTAACGGCTGTGCTTGTACTGACGCTTGCAGGGGTATTTTTCCTGGGCTTGATGCCTGATCGCGTATTGGGCGCGCTCAATCAGGGGCGCGGCGCGGCGCGCGTTGCGATACAGGAGGCTTTTCGCTGACCCTTCCCCCAACGAATGGTTTCAAAGCGAATAGACGGGACGAACGGAAACGCACCTTCCTTTCCGATTGTTCCGTCTATTTGATTTGTTGCCGAGTGATACGATCGCAGCTTGAGGTTTTTCTAATCGGCGTATTCCTGATTGCGACCGGGAAAGGCTGTAAAATATGCGGGAGCGGGAAGTATACTAATCGGCGGTCGCAAACCTATGGGTAAGCCGGAAGGGACAACGGAAAAAGCGGTAAGGAAGCGTGGTCCGCGAGCGGAGGATATTGCGCGCGACATTTTGGCAACTCAGGGAGACGGAACGATAGCCGGGATCTATCGTGTGCAAGTACGCACGTTGCGCACAAGAAGGTTCCGATTGAGTTCGCCGCAGCCGGCGAATGTTGTGGAAATATTTCATACACTGCTGGGCATCGAGTTGAAGATCGGAAAGCGCCGTTTGATTTGTCCGGACCTGGCTACGGCGAGATTCCTGTCCGTATTTGCGAGGATTGGAGTTGATGAGGTAGCGGTTCCTTATGAAATCACGCGTATGTCTCATCTGGCCGACCAACTGGAATCGGCCTGGCATCAGATGATAATGCGCGTTGAGCCCGCGTGCGCGGGATTGAGTGCGCAGATGAAAAGCAAGGTGCAGCGTATGTTGATTGCCGATCAACGCGAGCAGGTGATACGCTGCGGGGCGGGGCCGGCAATCCCGCAATTCAATCAGAATACAAAACAGCGCAAAAGAGGATGAGATTCAGATATTGGAATTGTGTGGGCGGAATTGGGAAATTTTCGGGTTTCCTGTTGATGACGGTTGCCGCGTTGACTTTTTCAGGATGCGGTGCGGAAAGTTCGCTGGAAAGAACCGCCGCAAGGGAGCCCCGGATCGCATGGCCGTCCCCCACGCCGATCAGGGAGTTATTGCCCCGTAATTTTGAAGTGCGCTACCTTGACGGTGGCGTGGAATCGCTGGAGCAATTGCTGAATCGAGGCGCTGCGGAAGGAAAGGTCGTTGCAATCAATTTCTGGGCGACATGGTGCGGACCCTGCCGCAGGGAAATCCCGGTTTTGACGGCTCTTGATCGGGAGTACAGGGACCGGGGGGTTGAGATCATCGGGTTGTCGGTCGAATCGCCTGAGCTGGAGAGCGACCTGGTCAGGATGTTCGGCGAACAGTATTCGGTAAAGTACAGGCTCGGGTTTTCTACGACTGAAATGTATCAGGCATTCAGCGGCGCCGGCGCCCCGGAGATAATCCCGCAGACATTCGTGTTTGGCAAGGATGGCGAGCTTATTATGCATCTGCGGGGATTTCAGCAGAATTTTCGCGAACTGATCGAGGCGGCATTCAAGCGCGGTCTGAGCTGACAAGGCGTAGATGTAAACGTGCGTTGCAGCGATCATTGCGCGGACGAAATGAACAAGGAGGAGAATTCATGCGTGAGGGGGCATTGAGGTATAGCCTCGCGATTGTGATATTGACGGCGGTCATGACGGTGGGTTCGATACCCGGCGGAGTAAGTTCTTTCGCAAGTTCCGATAGTTCTACTGATCAGGCGCAGACTCCGCCTCAGACGCCGAAGAAGGAAACAAAAGAAGAAGATCCGGTGCCCGTCACCGACAGGCGCGCCGGGTTGCCGGTGATGACCGATGTGCAGTTGTTGCCCAATCAGTTCGGCACGTTTTTCAGTCCTCAGGTGAATGCAAACGGGGATGTGGCGTTCATAGGGCGTTATATAGATCCCAGGTCACCGAGCGGGGGGCAGGGCATTTTCATCCGGAAGCAAGACGGCTCGTGGAGCTTTGTGCGTGACAGCGATAAGATCGCCAACCTGGACGAGCAGATACACGGCTTCGGCCCCTTCACCGTAAACAACAGGAACCATTCCGTATTTATGGCGGCGTTCGGTTCAGCATCCCCATTACAGCCCGCAGACCAGAATCGACAGGCGCCGACGCCGGGCATACAGGTGAGTCAGAATCGCAACGGCGGCCTGTTCATCTGGGATGACAAGGGCCTTACCAACCTTCTCCAATTTGGACAGGAAGTGCCGAACATGCCGTCGCGTTTCAGCAGTTTCAGCAATCCTTCAATCAACTCAGAAGGCACGATTGCCTTTATTTCGGCTTACGTCGACCCCGACGGCAGGGGATTGTTCATTCGAGAAAAAGGGCAGCTTAAAATCGTCGCGCGCAGCGGGCAGCGCATTGCACCAGGTGAGACATCGGTATTTTCCGAACACTATTATCCGTCTCGCATCAACGAAAGAGGCGAGATTGCTTTTCTTTCGCGCGTAGGAGTAGGCGCGGGCATATTCGTGGCGCGTCCGGACGGCATCGACCTGCTTGCGCTCGACGGCAGGCCGTCTCCGGTACGCGGTACAAAGTTTCTGGGTTTCGGCAACCGGACGCCTGCTATAAACGACAAGGGCGAGGTTGCGTTTATTGGATTCTACGACGGCCCGCGCGCCGGGCGTGCAATTTTCCTGAAGGGCGCAGGGCCGGCCCAGACCGTGATTACAACGCGTGACGCAAATCCCAAGTTCGTATTCACAGACTTTACAAATCTTGAACTCAACAACAAAGGCGATATCGTTTTTACGGCGCGTCTGGAGGGAATAAGGTCCGGTATTTTTCTCAAAACAGCCAAAGGCGTCGAGGCAATCGCAATGTCTGGAGATCTGTGTCCCGGGCTGAATGAAGGTGAGGAGTTCAATAACTTTGCTCAAACGCCGTCAATCAACGATCGTGGGCAGATTGTGTTTTACGCTCAGTTGAAATCCAGCCGGGTGGGTATTTTTGTAAAGGACGATAAAGGATTGCGGCCATTCATCATGCGAGGAGACCCGCTTCCTTTCAAGACCGAATAACTACAGCGCTGAAGAGAGATAACGGAACAAACGAAAATAGACGAAAACTACGGAAAAGATGGGAATTTCCGTATGTTTCGTCTATTTTCGTTTGTTCTGTTATCTCTCTTTCAGACCCTCGCCGCCGCACGTAGAGCGCGTGCGGCAATCACGCGGGTAAGATGCCGGCGATACTCACCCGAAGCGTGGATGTCGTTCATTGCATCGGCTGCTTCGGAATCGGCCAATGCCGCCGCTGACGATATCAAATCCTCCGTGATTGGGTTTCCTTTCAAAGCATTTTCGGTGGACGATGCGCGGTACGGTTTTGGTGCAAAGCCGGTCACTCCAATCCGGGCTCCAACGCAAACGCCGTTGTCGATTTCCAGTTGCACTGCAACACCGACGACGGCGAAGCCGGACGCCGATTGCGCAACTTTAATATAGCTCGACGCTCGGGGTTGCGCCGGAACCGCGACTGAAATCTCGGTTACGATTTCCCCCTGCTGGACCGCACTCGTCAGCATATCCACAAAAAAGTCGTTCGCCGCAATATGTCGTTCGCCGGCGCTGCCTCGCACCGTAATCGAGGCATCGAGCGCAAGTATGGCTGCCGGCCAGTCCGCCGCAGGGTCTGCGTGAACGAGGCTTCCTCCGAGCGTACCCCGATTGCGAACCTGAGGGTCGCCTATCTGGTGCGCGGTGGTTGCCAGCAGCGGGCAGAGTTGGCCAAGCATATCCGACGCGGCAATCGATGCGTGGGTGGCAAGGGCTCCGATCCGCAGCCGGTCCCGGTCGAGGCTGATGCTGCTCAGCCCTGGAATGCGCCCAATGTCGATGACAGCCGCCGGGGCCGCAAGGCGCAGTTTCAGAACCGGGATAAGGCTGTGTCCGCCCGACAGTATTTTGCAGTCGTCGCCGTATTGGTTGATCAGATCGAGGGCGGCTTCGATCGATGTGGGCGCGTGGTATTCGAAATTGCTTGGAATCATCGCATCCTCCTTATGGCCGAAGCCTCACTGGTTGGAGATCACGCGCCAGATTTTCTCCGGGCGCAGCGGCATATCGATGTGCTTGACGCCGAAGGGTCGCAGCGCATCGATGACTGCATTTACGATCGCCGGAGTCGAGCCGATAGTGCCCGCCTCGCCTACGCCTTTGACGCCGAGCGGATTGACATCGGTGGGCGTTTCGGTCCGATCAAGCTCATAACGGGGTAGTTGGTGCGCTTTCGGCACCGCATAATCCATCAGCGTACCAGTGATCAACTGTCCGTTTTCGTCGTAAACCACTTCCTCAAACAGCGCCTGCCCAAGCCCCTGCGCGATTCCTCCGTGCACCTGGCCTTCCACGAGAAGCGGATTTATTACCTTCCCGCAATCGTCTACCGCTACATACCGTTTGATCCTTATGTCGCCGGTATCCCGGTCTACCTCGACGATGCAAATGTGGGCGCCGAAGGGGAAAGTGAAGTTTTTCGGTTCGAAGAAATATGTGGCCGAAAGGCCCGGTTCGGTATCCGGCGGCAGATTGCTTGCAAGGTGAGCGGCGAGAGCTACCTGCTGTATCGTCACCTGCTTGTCGTCGGGCGCGCCGCTGAAGACGCCATTTTCAAACGTCACATTTTCTTCATCCGTGGTTAAAAGGTGAGCGGCGATCTTCGTTGCCTTGGATATCAGCTTCTCGGTTGCGTAAACAACGGCGGTGCCGCCCACGGCCGTAGCGCGGCTGCCGAAGGTGCCGATACCGTACTGCACGATGCCCGTGTCGCCGTGTATTACGTATACGTCATTGAGGTCGACGCCCAGCATATCCGCGGTAATTTGCGCGAAAGAGGTCTCCTGTCCCTGTCCGTGAGGCGAAGCGCCGGTCATGACGGTTACCTTGCCCGTGGGCTCGATTCTCACGGTTGCGCTTTCCCATCCGCCTGCCGGCATAGCGGCCGAAGGGCCAAGTGCGCATATTTCGACATAGGTGGACACTCCGATCCCGACAAGGCGTCCGGCGGCGGTATCGGATTTCTGGATTTCGCGGAGTTTGTCGTAATCGACCATGGCGAGAGCCCTGTCGAGTGCAGCTTGATAATTTCCGCTGTCATAAAAAAGCCCGGTAGCGGTGGCGAACGGAAACTCATCGGGTGTCGGAAAGTTCTTTCGCCGCAATTCTACGGGATCGATCCCGAGTTCCTGCGCGGCTATGTCCATCAAACGTTCGACGACATAAGTGGCTTCGGGGCGACCCGCCCCGCGATAAGCATCGGTTGCCATTTTGTTTGTGAAGACTCCGGTGCAGACCATCGAAATAGCCGGTATCTTGTAGCACCCCGAAAGCATCAGCCCGGTAAGAGTCGGGATGGCGGGAGTCAGCAATTGATGGTAGGCGCCGAGATCGGCGGTAACGGTGTAGCGAAGGCCGAGAATCGTGCCGTCATTTTTGAGCGCGAGTTCTGCAACACCGGATTGTGCGCGACCGTGAATGGTTGCGGACATATTTTCGCGGCGCGTTTCGATCCACTTTACGGGTTTGTGCAACTGCATGGAAATAAAGCTCAACAGCGCTTCTTCGGCGTAAACGTTGAGTTTGCTTCCGAACCCGCCGCCCACTTCCGGCGCAATGACCCGCACCTTGTTCTCGGGCAACCCGATCATGATTGCAACCTGGGTTCTGAGAAGGTGCGGAATCTGCGTCGAGGTCCAGAGCGTGAGTTGCTGTTCTCCGGGCAGGAAACTCGCAAGCACACCGCGCGGTTCGAGCGAAATTGGAGCAAGCCGCTGGTGATGCATCTTCTGCGCTACGATTTTATCTGCTGATGCAAACGCGGCATCTACGTCGCCGATTCCGGCCCGATGCACATAGGCGATGTTGTCGCCGAAATCATGGTGAATGACGGGTCCGCCCTGCGCCGCTGCTTCGGCGTCCACTACCACATCAAGCGGTTCAAAATCGACTTCAATATGGTCTACGGCGTCGCGTGCGGCATATCTCGAAGTTGCAACAACAGCGGCTACGGGTTGCCCCACAAAGAACACTTTACCGAGCGCAAGTACGGGATATTTGGGAACCTTGAGTCCTTCGAGCGCGGCAGCCGTGGGAACGTTTCCTACGCGTCCTTCAATATCACTGCCAGTAAATATTGCGACAACGCCCGATGCGTTGCGAGCGGCATCTGTGTTTATCGAGTTGATTCGAGCGTGCGCGTATGGGCTGCGAAGGAATGCGACGTAAAGTTCGCCGGCGAGTCTGATATCGTCGACGTAGTGGCCAAGCCCCTGGATGAGTCGTGGGTCTTCCGTGCGTTTTACGGGGCGGCCGACGTATTTTTCGTTTTTTCCATTGCTGGACATAACTGCCTCCTACTTGACTGCGCCGGCCATTTCGCGCGCAGCGGATTCAACGGCGTCAACTATATTCTGATACCCGGTGCAACGGCACAGATTGCCTTCGAGTCCTTCACGGATTTCGGCTTCGGAGGGCGAGAGATTCTCGCGCAGCAATCCGCAGGCGGCCATAATCATCCCGGGAGTGCAATAACCGCATTGGAGGCCGTGATGCTCCCAGAACCCTTTTTGCACGGGATGGAGTTCACCCGCTGAGGCGAGTCCTTCGATTGTAGTGACCCTGCATCCGTCGGCCTGAACCGCAAGCACTGTGCAGGACTTTATTGCAGCGTCATCAAGCAATACGGTGCAGGCGCCGCATAGAGAAGTCTCACATCCTATATGGGTGCCTGTGAGATTTGCGACGTCTCGCAGAAAGTGAACCAGCAACAGCCTGGGTTCAACATCCGCTTCGTGTTTTTTACCGTTAATTTCAAGAGAGATCTTCACTCGATGCCTCCTTGCTGCTGGAGAAAATGGAATCCGCACTACTGCAAGTTCGCGGCACGGCCGGCGCCGGCAGGTCGGAACCGGATTGAATTTGATTGCGGAAGCGCACCAGATGCGAAACGGCCGTAATGTTACACTCAGCCGTCAATTCAATGCAATGAAACGATTGCGGCGCATTGCCGGAACCGCGTCGAAAATTCTTTGATGGAAAAGAGATGGGCGCGAGATCGATTACTCGCGCCCAATCAGGAGTGGACGATGCAACCCTGCAAAAATGTCGTGATCAATCGTTGTCTGGCGGCTTGGTTTCCCCGCTCTTGCGCCGAAGCGTGGGTCGGTCGCCGGATGATTTGGCATCGCCCTCTGCAGAACCGGGGGCGGGCGATGCTGAAGGATCCGATGAATCGGGAGAACCCGGCTGCCGGCGCTTGAGTGTAGGCCGCTGCTGATCGCGTTCGGCGCTCGTTCCCGTGCGACTCGAAACCACCCGCGCATTGGTCATGGAAATCAACCGGTTTTTAACCTGAGTGAATTCAGAGGTATTGATCATGTATTCACTGCGTTCGGGGAAGCGTGCAATCAGCGCATTCACTTTATCGATGCGATCGCCTACGACCGGATGCGTGCTGAAAATCTTCGCCATAGTGCCCGGCTTTTTCTTTTCCTTGGCCTGAAGCTTTTCAAAGAAAGTTACGAGTGCGTGCGGATCATAGCCCGCAGCCCACATATATTGAGCGGCAAACATGTCGGCCTCTTCTTCGGCTCCGCGGCTGAACCTGAAAAAGCCGATTGGGATGGCTATGGCCGCCCCCTGCCGTATTGCAAAGCCCCCCCATCCGCCCAGAAAAATCAGAGGAAGCGTGCCCCAGTTTACGAGCTGCCCCTTCGAGGCCTGCTCTACTCCGTGACGCGCCGCAACGTGAGCAATTTCGTGCGCCATCGGGCCGGCAAGCTCCGCTTCGTTGTCAGCCGTCAGGATCAGTCCCTTGTTTACGTAGAAGAATCCGCCGGGCAATGCAAAAGCGTTGACCTCGTCGCTGTCGATTACCTTGATCGTAAAAGGCACCTTGGCGTCAGAATGCAGAACGAGATTCTGCCCGACGCGGTTGATGTATTCCGCAATCACGGGATCGTCTATGAGCTTGGCGGAGCGGTCGATTTCGGCGGAGAACTGCCGGCCGATTGCCACCTCTTTTTCAAGCGAATAGAAATTTATCTGGTGCTTGTTGATGTTACGCTTGCCGATCATCTCCGGATTCTCCTTCTCGGAGAGCGGTGATGTGTTCGCAGGCGTTTGCGCCGCTGCAGGTACTGCAATAGCTAGACAAATCAACAAAAGCGGGAGTCTGCGTTTAATTCTGGCGGATCCCATATCTTGCCTCCTCGGATTCTGCGGAGCCGGGCAGTGAAGATGCCAGCGCAATTATATCCAAAACCCTCAAAAATAGAGACTGCTTTCTTATTAATCTTTACTTACTGCGGAGAGGAGGTCGGCGGAATCCGAGGAAGCAAAACCGCAGAGGAATGCAGAAATTCCGCTTCTGCAAGGAAATAGAGAAAACTCAGGATACGGAATGCAGCGGAACAAAGGAAAAATCCGGCGGTTTTCTGTTCGCCGCCTCATCCGAAGCCCGGCATGATCTCCCGGTTCAGGAAAGGAAAAACGGCTTCCTTCTATCATCCTTCTTTTTATCGTCCTTCGAATCCTTCGAGCCGCGGTCGGGCGTAGGCTTGGGTTTTTCCTTGACCTTTTCCGGCGGTTTTCGCGAATCCTGCAACAATGGTGCGGCCGATGCACCGCGCAGACCTCCGGCGGTGAACGCTACCAACAGCAATACAATCGTTAATCGCTTCATCAATCGCTTCATCTTTGCTCCCTCACGCCCCCAACTAGAGGCGGATTGCTTCTCCCTGATTCGTCGCGGCATCGTTATAGTGCACGCGATCCTTATAAATTCACTACCCACTATCCTGAAAGGAGAAGTGCAAGGATTATGCCAATATTTAGTGAAGCCTACAAGTTAACTCTTTTCAATATATAGCGCCGATAATACACGCTCTGCCGCAATAAGCTGCAACCCCTCGCGCGTACTGATTTACGTCAGGCGTCGTACCATATGGTATACGAATGGGGCTAAACCCCCTCCTCGGCTTCGGCAAAGGGCCATTTCTTCCCGCGCCAGGTCCAAAACAAGAATGCAAGGATGCCGAGGACCAATGTCCCGAGACCGAAAACGATCATGCTCGGATCGGAGGTAGCGAAAATATAGATCCAACCCACAAGCGCTATAAGGCTCGGTATCGGATAAAACCATATGCGGTAGGGCCGGGGCATATCGGGTCTGTTTCGCCTCAGCAGTTCTACGGCGAAGATCTGTCCGATGAATTGCACGAGAATCCTCGTAGTAATCAACGCGTCAATCACCATACCGAGCGAAAAGAAACTGCCGAGTATCGAAATTATGCCGATGACGACGAGCGATACTGCGGGAAACTGCCCGCGCTCGTGAAGGCGTGCAAAAACGCGGAAAAAATATCCGTCGCGCGCCGCCGCATAGGGAATGCGCGAGTACCCGAGCAACAGGGCGAATACGGAGCCGAAGGCCGTCCACAAAACCATGGCGGTGAAGATCGATGCTATGCCCGATCCCCAGATCCTCTCCATAAAAATCGAGACGATGAAGTTTGCCTGCTTATGCTCATCGGCGGGCACGAACTCTCGCCAGGGAACCACGCCTATGATCGAAAAGTTTATCGCGATGTAAATCATAGCCACCGCAATTACGCTTATAATCACGGATTTCGGAATAACGCGCCCGGGATTGCGCACCTCCTCTCCTATGTAACAGACGTCGTAATATCCCAAATAGTCGTACACGCCGACGCGAGACGCCTGACCGAGTCCGAAGAAAAAGCCCAGCGAAAAATTGAATGCGCCCGGGGGGAAGTCGAACGCCAGATTGTGATCGAAATAAAACGCGCCCGTAGCTACAACCGCAAGAGTCGTGAGCATCGTTCCGACCCAAAGGCTTACTGTTATTCGACCGATATGGCGGATCTGCCGGTACAGGAGTGCGATGTTGAGCAGTCCGACACCCGCAGCTACGGCTTTGGTCTGCCAACCGGTCATTCCGGGCCATAGGTAACCCAGGTATTGTGCAAAACCTATGTACCCGGAGGCGATTTCCAGCGGACCGCTGAAGATAAACTGCCAGATGAACAGAAACGACATCAAACGGCCGAAACGGGCCGGCCCATACCCTTCGCGCAGGTATACGTAGGATCCGCCTGAACCGGGCATAGCCGCACCGAGTTCGCTCCAGACCATGCCGTCCGGGATTACTATGAGCAGCGCGACGAGCCAACCCAGCATGGCCTGAGGGCCGCCCATGTAGGACATAAGAATCGGAATCGTTATAAAGGGGCCGATTCCGATCATGTTGGACATGTTCAGGGCCGTGGCCTGAAGGGTTCCGAAATGGCGAACAAGTTTAGGGCCTTCGTTTGCCGACACGTTTGCCTCCGGTGAGGTTGAGGACTAAATCGGACCGCAATATCCGGAAACAAGAAAGAGAGATAACGGAACAAGCGAAAGGAAACCAAACATACGGAAAAGGTGAATATTTTCGTTTGTTCCGACTGTTTTCGTTTGTTTCGTTATCTGTTCTCAGGCATTGCACCAATCTACTGCGGATCGGTTTAGTCCAGAAATGCAAGAAATTCGGTCAGAATTCTTTCTGTTATTCCCCAGATCGGGCCGCGTTCGGTAGCGTAAGCCGGCCATCGATATCTGATACCGTCCACCACTAGGCTTACTTCATCGCGGGCGCCCGCACTTTTTAATTCATTCGCGCTTACCCAGAACGCCGTACTTACCTCGGCGCTGAGGGTAATGATGAACTCGGGTGGAGCCAAAGCGACGAATGGAGTAACGGAAATCCGCGGCAGGCGCGGATTTCCAGGCGAAATGCTCCCCAACTCGGCTATAAAAGCGCTGCGATCCGGAATATGAATACCGACTTCCTCAAACACTTCACGCGCTGCGGTATCCAGCAGATCCCTATCCGCCGGGTCTCGCCGGCCTCCGGGCAGGGCAAGATGCCCCGACCAGTGATCGCGGGGATTTCTGGCGCGTTCGATTACAAGGAACTGCGTCTCGCCCGAGAGTTCGCGTAAAAGCACTGCTACAGCGGCCTGCGTTGTACCGGCAAACCGATCCTTCTGTGTGGTAGTCAGGCCGGAAAGATCCGGCATGCGCCCGCGCAGTCGCTCGCAGATCCGATCAAGTTCACTCATGTGCGAAAAATGAAGAATTGCAACCGAAGAGGTCGCAAAGACGTGTCAGCATAGCGGTCGCCCGGGGTGCAAGTCAAACCTCGGCAGTTCAAACCCCGGATAAGCGCATGAACCGTTGTGTGGGTTGCAGGAATTCCGGTCGCAAAACTTGCCGTTGACTGCCCGGTTTTGAGACAATCGAGCAATTAAAGATGCAGCGATCACCGAGATCTGCAGCAAATCCGGGAACCGACAGGATCTATGAACCCAATAACACTTGCATACACTGACTCCGCCGACAACCGTAACGCAGTTGCAGAAATCCGTACTCATCCGTTGATCGAGAGGACGATTGCACTGATAACACCGGAAAGCAACGGATCGCCCATTGATACCGGAGCGATTTCCGTCGACGGATTCTATTCGTCTCGCGTGGTGGAGGAACTGTTGGACATTTGCGACTCCGAGTATCTTCTCTTCGTATTTCCCGGCGGCCGGATTCGGTTCGGGACGCGTTCGTTAGAGCGTTATTTGCAGGTTGCCCGGGACACAGGCGCCGGGATCGTTTACGCCGACTTTCGCGATTTGACGGAAACGGGAGTTCAGGACCATCCGCTTATTGATTACACGCGGGGCAGCGTGCGCGACAATTTCGATTTCGGCGGCATGATACTTTTTAGTAAAAACAGGGCCGCCCGATTGCTCGACGAAAGGGAACCGGGGCTGAGGAATCTGACGTGGGGGGGCCTGTATGACCTGCGGCTGCGTATCGCAGAATCCTCGCCGTATTCGATAGTGCGAATTCCGGAACCGCTTTACACTCGTGAATCGCCGGACGCGCGCATTACGGGCGAAAAGGTATTCGATTATGTGAACCCAGCTATGCGCGCCTACCAGATCGAAATGGAAACCATCGCCACGGCGCATTTGAAACGGGTGGGCGCCTGGCTGAGCCCCGACTTCAAGTCTGCGCCGAAAACAGCCGCCACGTATGACAAACGCGCAAGCATCGTAATCCCGGTAAAAAACCGCGCCGCAACCATTCGGGACGCAGTCCGCAGCGCTATGGCGCAAAAAACCGACTTCGATTTCAATATCCTAGTGGTCGATAACCACTCTTCAGACGACACTTCTCAAATTCTGGCGCAACTTGCGTCCGATAACGCCAGAGTAAAACACATAATACCGGTACGAGAGGATTTGGGGATTGGGGGATGCTGGAACGAAGCGATATATTCGGGGTTATGCGGGCGATATGCGGTGCAGTTGGATTCGGATGATTTATATGCGGATGAGTTTACGCTTCAACGCATCGTAGAAGCATTCGGAGAGGATCGTTATGCCATGGTGATAGGCTCCTACACGACCGTAGATTTCGAACTCAATGAACTGCCTCCCGGGTTGATCGACCACAGCGAGTGGACGCCGGACAACGGACGCAACAATGCACTGCGAATAAACGGACTCGGCGCTCCGCGTGCATTCGATGTTAATGTATTACGTGAGGTGGGGCTCCCGAATGTTAGTTATGGTGAAGATTATGCGGTTGCGTTGCGAATCAGCAGGGACTACGAGATCGGCCGTATTTACGATTCGATATATCTTGCCCGCCGATGGGGCGGAAATTCCGATAGTGCGCTTCCGCTCGGGACGATGAACAGGTACGATGCATACAAGGATTCGATACGAACGCAGGAGATATGCGCCCGTGCAGCCCGAAATCGCGGCGCTTCGTAATATGAATTGGACGAGCAGATTACAAGTCAACCCCGAAGTTTTACTACCCTCAGGAGGATTGGCCAAACAGATTGCCGAACTGTTTGCCGAACAAATCGTGATGTGGAGTGGACTGCGCGAGGGGATAGAGGCGCTCGATCGTGCAGAGATACGCGAGATACGCACACGGGGCGGCTACGTAATCGTTCAACACAACCCGCAGCGCATCACAAGCACGACGGCAAAAGTAGACGCGCAAGCCATCAAAAGCCGCAACTGTTTCCTTTGCCCTGAAAATATGCCGGACCAGGAACGGGGAATCGACTTTCTGGGACGCTACGCAATCCTGTGCAATCCGTTTCCCGTACTGCCGTCGCATATGGTTATCGCATCCAGGGAGCATCGTCCTCAAATCATCGGAAAACATCTCTGTGATTTGCTTGAGCTTGCGCGCGCGCTCGGTGAGGAGTTTGCAGTTTTTTATAACGGCCCTGCATGCGGCGCATCGGCGCCCGATCACCTTCATTTTCAGGCGGCGCTGAAAGCTCGACTCCCCTTGATGCATGACTTTAAGCATGTACAAGAAAGTGCCTGTCATAACAGTAAAGATGAATTAGTAACCGTGAAGGTCGGAACGCTCGACGATTATCGTATTAATGTACTTGTTGGAGAATCTGCGAATGTGGGCGCGCTTGAAGACTGGTTCTGCCGCGTTATGGATGGTTTGGGTCGTGTTTCGAGGGGAACAGAGCCTGAACCGATGATAAACCTTATGGTCGAATACGGTGAATTATACCGGATTACGGTTTTTCCCCGGGAACGCCACCGTCCTTCTGCTTTTTTTGAAGAAGGCGCCGCGAAGCTGACGATCAGTCCGGCGGCGATAGACCTTGCCGGGGTGCTCGTAGCGCCGGTTGCAGAGGATTTTCTGCGTCTCGACTCCGCGAAGATCGAGGAGATATATGCTGATATAACGATTTCGTGCGAACGTTTCAGATCGCTTCGCAACGGCAATTCCTGGTCTGGAAAGAAAGAGAGATAACGGAACAAACGAAATTAGACGGAACAAACGGAAATATTCGACTTTTCCGTAATTTTCGTTTCATTTCG
>JAHBSF010000057.1 GCA_019639255.1 Acidobacteriota bacterium
TCAAACAAGGCGGTTTGCCGGAGATATGGCTTCTCAAGTGTCATATCCGATTGTTACTCGTTGTTGTTTGACTCATAACAACCGCGGCGCAGTCATTTCACCAGCCTGAGCCGGAAGCCTTTTGGCCGCTGTTCGACGCCGGCAAAGGCTTCGGCACGTCGCCATTCTCATACCGCGCTTCGTGGTTGCGTTTGTACTCCTGCTGGAGATGGAAGTCCCAGTATTCATCGAAGTCGCTGCTTGCCCGCAAGCGACGCGTTTCTCGATTTGACCTGGCGCTGGCGCACCAGTCTACAGATCTTTCGCCCCCTTCGGGGCTTTTAAACACTCTCTAAAAGAGCCGCACCCGTCGAAATTGGCCCGCCCGTACATGCGGTATGACTCGACCAGTTTCAGCCCTTGCCCCACCACAGGGCTGGCGTCCAATACCGCCTGGCGCACAATCCGTTCTTCTTCGGTCAGTTTCTCTCCCTCTTTGAGCAACAGCCAGACGCACGACCGTGGCCTTGGGACGGCGATTTTCTTTGGCGCCGGGGGCAAGGTCTTTACGTCTCCCTCCCGCCGTAATTGCACGTGGCGGTTCACTCCCCGCCTCACGTTTTCAGCCATCATTTTTTCTCCTTGCAAGTAGTTTCCCTCCTGAGGTTGCCTCAACTCGGCCGACAAAGTCTCTGAGTCGCACTTTTAATCACACCCGCCGGTTCCTTTGTTCCGTAGACTCTCTTACTTGTAGTAAACTCACAACGAGGCAGGCACCTATGAATGAAGTGATCGAGGGCGGCGACAACCGCTACTGCGTTTATGAACTGATCAGACCGCGCGTAGATACGATGCGCGTGGTTCTGGTCGACAACCTGATCAAGCACGAAAGCGATTTTTCGGATGTTGCGCGGCGCGAACCCGATTTTCACGCCGGACGCTGGCTGCGGCTGGAGCGGTTCATCGCCTCGCTCGCCATGGCCAATATCGAAACCAACATCCGCAAACTCATCCGCCGGCCCGTAGTGCGCACTGTTCACCTCTCGGAACTCGACGACGATCTCATCGCCGAATTCGCTCCCGATGCAATCGTGCTCAGCGGGACGCTGCGCGATTTCGATCTCTACAATCCGGAACTGCTCGCGCAGTTTGCTGATTTCATACGCAGAACAACGGTTCCGGTGCTCGCCATATGCGGCGGGCATCAGCTTGTTGGCCAGGCTTTCGGCGCCGAAATCGTTACGCTCGACGGACGACTTCCGAGCGAGCGTCGCACGGGTCGCGTCGTAGAGTATCAGTACCGTTTCGTCAAGATCACCGATCCGCTGGATCCGATATTTGCCGGGATTGCAGACCGTCCCGATTACCGCTGGCAGAAGTATACGCAGCGCCGCCACCTGCTGCGCATATGGCAGAACCACGGATTGCAACTCGACCGGCTGCCCGATGGATTTCGCCAGCTTGCGCGCGGCTACCTGACCGAAAACCAGATGATGGTGCGAAGAACGCCCGAACAACTCATCTACGGCGTGCAGTTCCACATAGAAAAATCCTTCCAGGACTGGCAGTACGACAAGTACTGGGATCACCGCAACGAAAGCCGCGACGGACGGTTGCTGTTTGACAACTTCCTGATCGAGGCGCTGCGCTTTCACGGCAAGGAAGATCAACTCGCCAAAGGCGATTCGCAGTACGAGGTCGATCCCAATACCGATGCGCCGCAAGCTGAAGAAACTGAGAATGCGGGCGAAGCTGCCCCCTCGCTCGCCGGACTGACCGGACTGTAATCCGGACTGTGATCCGGAATGTAATTATGACGATTCAGGTATTGCTTTTCGGCGCCTGTCGCGAGGCTGCATGCGTCGATCAATTTTCGCTCGATCTGCCTTCGGGTTCCGATGTCGCTGCCGCTTTTTCTGCAATCTCGGCGCGTTTCCCCGCGCTCGACGGCTTTGCGCGCAGCGCGCTGTTTGCCGTCAACGAAGAGCACGCACGCGCCGATCAGTCGCTTGAAGACGGTGATACGCTGGCTGTGTTTCCGCCCGTTTCCGGAGGAGAAATTGCGGATATGGATGTATTCGAGATTACGCGCGAACCCATAGACAAGGCGGGACTGGAACGGCGGCTGATTGCGGGCGAGGCGGGTGCGATAGTGACCTTCGACGGCGTGGTGCGAAACAACACCAGGGGCAGACCCGTAGTCGAGCTTCACTACGACGCCTACGTTCCGATGGCGATCAAGGAAATGCACCGTATAGGCTCGGAGATCCGCGAGAAATGGCCCGATGTCGCGCGCATAGGCATGATCCATCGCTTCGGGCGTATGGACATATCGGAATCGAGCGTGGTGATTGTGATCGCATCGCCGCACAGGCGGGCGGCTTTTGAAGCCTGCCGCTACGCCATCGACCGGCTCAAACAAACCGTTCCGATCTGGAAAAAGGAAGTATTCGCCGACGGCGAGGAGTGGGTCGAGGGAGAAATCGGGAGAGAATAACGGAACAAACGAAATAAACGAAACAAACGGAAAGTTTGGCGATTTCCGTTTGTTTCGTTTATTTCGTTTGTTCCGTTATTCTCTCTTTTCTCCCAAATCGGGAATTACCTGAAAGAGACAATAACCGGATTGGCCCCGATGCCGTCTACCGTCAGTTCGACTTCGACCGCGCCGCGTCCCATAAGGCTGCGGTCAAGGCGCGCGTTTATCTGATCGAGGCCGAAAAACGTTCCCTGCGGTCCTGCAAACAGCACTTCAAGAGGCGTCCCGCCCGCCGTTGCCGTTACTCCCGTCAATGCGCTGCGCCCACGAATGCCGGCGCCGAACAGGATCAGGAATACCTGTTCATCTTCGGGCGCCAGATCTATCGGCCGGGCTACAAATCCACCTATCGCTGCATCGAACTCCGCAGTCGGTTCTTCGGATTGACTGCCGTCGCCGCGCTGCCGCAATACGATTGCCGCGGCTGCACCCGCGCCGTTTGCGTTGGCGGCAAACAGCCCCGGGGCGACCGGTGCAATGTCTATCGCGCCGGTAGAAACGATGCCGTCCTGGCCCGTAATCCTGATTTCAGCCTGGCCGGCTGCCGTAGTTTCGGGAACAAGATAGTTGACCTGCATCGGGGATACAAAAAACAGCGACGCCGGACGTTCGATTCCGGCCGAATCGCGCACGCTTACGGAAGTGCCGGCCAGAATCGCAGGAAGGGGCAACTGGGCTTGGGCCGTATCTGTAGCGAGCGCTACGCCGAATGCTGCTGCAATGGCTCCGGGCGCAAGCGGTCCGGGCCGGAAACTCGCAGCCGATACGGTTGTCGCAGCGCGCACCGCCGTGTTGACGATTTTTGTTATGCTTCCGCCGAGGTGGACTACGTAAAGCTCTCCCTCCTGATCCTCGCCGAACGATGAAATATTGAACGCCGTATCGAGCAGGATTCTCGATGCGCCGTTTTCGTAGAGGAAAATTTCACCCGTGCAGTAGTCGCCGTATACATAGCTGCCTGCGGGGAGCGTACCGCGAGCGCCGCGATAGACGTAACCTCCCGTTACCGAACATCTCCCGCCGCTGTGGTTGTATTCGGTAATCGGCGGAACGTAGGCGGTTGGGACGCACGGCGCCGGGCCGAGTCCGGTGCACAGTGTGCCTTCGAAGACGCGCCATCCGTAATTTCCGCCGAGCGTGATGATGTCGATTTCCTCGCGTTGTCCCTGCCCCACGTCTCCGGCGTAGATTTCACCCGTCGCCCGATCGAAAGAAAACCTCCACGGGTTGCGCAATCCGGTTGCGTAGATTTCATCGCGGCCCTCGGCGGGACCGAAGAATGGATTGGTCGAGGGCGAAGAGTAGGGAATCGCGCCGTTGGGATTATCGACGTCGATGCGCAGCATTTTGCCCAGCAGATTATTGATGTTCTGTGCACGGTCTCCCGGGTCGTTGCCGGAGCCTCCGTCCCCCATTGCTATGTATAGAAAACCGTCGGATCCAAACTCGATCATTCCGCCGTTGTGGTTTGAAAACGGCTGCTCTACGACCAGCAGAATCTTTTCATTCGTTTCGGCCAGGTTGGGATTTGCGGCCGAAGCCAGAAACTCGGATACGACGGTGGCGCCGTCTCCGGCGCGTGTGTAGTTGATGAAGAATCTTCTGTTGGCGGCAAATTGCGGATGGAATGCCAGACCGAGAAGGCCGCGTTCGCCGCAGCAGGAGCGTTTCGTTGTGACGTTCAGAAAATCGGTTGGAGTTGCAGAGCCGGGCTGGAGCACTTTGACGATGCCGGTTTGTTCGACGATAAAGAGCCGGTTGCTGAGGTCTCCCGCGTGCCGGATGAGCACCGGGCTCGCGAGGCCGCTGAGAAAGGGTTGCAACTGTATCGACGGGGTTCCCTGAATCCCGCCGGCGGCAGGCGGAGTAAGCATAGAGAATACGGAATACACGGAAAATAACAGAACATACGGAAGAAATGCCGGTTTCCGCATTTTCAGTTTTTTCCCGTTCATTCCGTGGTTGCTTCCGGTTTTCATCTCAGAGTATCTCCCGTGTTTCTCCCGATCGGCGCGTAACACGCTGACGATCGAGGTATTCCAGCAGCGGGATCGCATACTTGCGCGATACGCCGGTCAGGTCCTTGAATGAGCCGACGTCGATGGTCGCACCGCGTTCGGTTTTGAAACGCTGAAGCGTGCTTTTGAGTTCATCGAGTGCGGTGCGGTGAAAAACGAGATCGGCCACGCGCACGAGTTCGCCGCTGTTTATAAGCATCTGCGCGAATCGTTGGGCGCGCTGCGCATCTATGCCGAATTGCGGGCCTGCCTCGGTGATTGCCTCGTCGAGACTGATCGGGCGCAGCGCGGCGCGGGCGTATATTGCGGACAGATGCTCCTTTGCCGCCTGCTCCTGCGGCGACAGTTCTACGCGATGCGTTGCGAGTCTTATGAGATCGCGTTCGGCGACGATTTCATTTCTGCTTGCGGCTCCGGCGATCAGCGAGCGGAAGATGTCGGGATGCAGGTGTGCAAACAGGCGCTCGCGCAGTTCTTCGCGCGGCATACCGGCTTCGAGCGGCGCGCGTTTGTGGTATTCCCTGAGCAACTGCCTGGCGCGCGCTGCGAGATCGTCAAACGATGCGCGTGCTACGAGTCTCGTTTGAGAGTCGCCGACCCGCACCGCGCGGCGCGTCTTTATCATCGCCTCGGCGGCGCGTGCAATTACTTCATCGGATGCGCCGCTGCGGGCTGCGATTGCGGCGAAATCCATTCCGGCTTCACCCGCGGTTTCGACGAAGACGGCGATGCGTTCGATTTGATCGGCGGATTCGAGACGCGCAAGCACATCCGCACGCGCCGCACTGTCTCTGGCTCGATGTTTTACGGGAAGGGGATCGAGCACCTCGCCGCCGCCGATGGTCATCGAGGGCGAATAGCTGCGAAGTATGAATCGGTCGCCGGGCAGAGCGGCTGCGGGGCTTTCGAGCCGAAGCTGCGCAAATCCCGATCTTCCGGGTTCGAGTTGCGGCGAAGATATCATAACGACGCGCGCCAGCAGTTCCGCCGTCCCGAGATGCAGTCTGACGCGTGCCCGCGTGCGGAGTGTGCGCGGAGCGGAATCGAGCAGGTGAAGACGAACGTCGAGCATCGAACTCGGCTTGAAGCGTCCGGCGGGAGCCAGCACCTGTCCGCGTACAACCTCGTCTACGTCTACGCCCTGAAGATTGATCGCGGTACGTTCGCCCGCGCGGGCTTCGGAAACTGCGCGACCGTGCACCTGCACGTTTCGGGCGCGCGTTCGGCGGCCTCCCGGCGGCAGCAGTTCCAGTTCTTCGCCCGAGCGAATGCGACCCGATACGAGCGTGCCGGTGACGACGGTGCCGAATCCCTTGATGGTAAAAACGCGGTCTATGGGCAGGCGCGCAATTGTGCGGTCGTCGCGGGATTCGATTGTAGAGGCCAGGCGCAGCAGTTGTTTTTTAAGTTCTTCGATGCCTGTATTCGTGCGCGCGCTGACGCATACGACGGGGGCGTTTTCGAGGAAAGATCCTATGACGAAGTCCGCGATATCGGCCTCGACGAGTTCGAGAAACTCCGGGTCGACGAGATCTGTTTTTGTAATGACCACGAGGCCGGATTTGACTGCGAGCAGGCGGCAGATTTCGAAATGTTCGCGCGTTTGCGGCATCACGCCCTCATCGGCCGCAACTACGAGCATCACCAGATCGAGCCCGTGTGCGCCGGCGAGCATGTTTTTGATGAAGCGTTCGTGGCCGGGCACGTCGATGAGGCCGAAGTGCGCGTCGCCCAATGTAAGATCGGCGAAACCGAGGTCAATGGTGATGCCGCGTTCCTTTTCTTCCTTCAGCCGGTCCGCGTCGATGCCTGTAAGCGCTTTGACGAGGGCCGTTTTGCCGTGGTCGATGTGTCCGGCTGTGCCGATAATTATTCGTTTCATGTCGAGTTTGTATTTCGATACGGGGGCGCGTTGAAAACAAAGCTACTTTGACAATCGTAATACTGTCAACTAGGATCATTGCGCGATGCCGAAAGGCGTTGTTTAGATCCGACCCCAATCCGGAGCAAATAAATGCCGAAATACTGCAACAGTTGCGGCGCCGCCGTTGCGGACGTCGCCCGCTTCTGCAACAAGTGCGGAACACCGTTCCAGCCTACACAGCCTTCATCGTCGCCGCAGGCCTCGGCGCCTCCGTCGAGTTCGCCCGGGGTACAGGCGCCGCCCTCGGGTTACCAGCATCCGCAGTACGTCGCACCGCAATCCGCAGGCGGGCTGCAGCCGAACGTGGCGGGATTGCTGTGCTACGTGCTGGGTCTGGTTACGGGAATAATCTTTCTTGTGCTCGATCCGTACAACAAGGACCGTTTTGTTCGCTTTCACGCGTTTCAATCAATCTTTTTGAGCGCCGCGATGTTCGGCCTGATCTTCGCGGTAAGCATAATGCTCGGCATATTGTACCTGATACTGCCCTGGGGGCTTTACGCGCTGCTGAGGCTGGGACTCAACCTTCTGCAGTTGGGCGGATTCGTGTTGTGGATCTTTTCTATGTTCAAGGCCTACAACAATGAAAAATGGAAAATCCCGGTCATAGGAGAATTGGCCGAGCGACAGGCGGAGAGGTGAAAGGGAAAAGAAGAAGAAAGTATTGAGTGCGTGTCTTAAAAGCCCCGAAGGGGCGAAAGAACTGTGGCCCAGCGGCGTAAGCCCTGGGTTTCAGTCCAACATCAATTCCAGCCCTGAAAGGGCGGAAGCCGTATTGTTCAATCGCTCTTTCAGGGCTTGGACGCGTTTCTCGATCTGACCTGGCGCTCACGCACCAGGCTACAGTTCTTTCGCCCCTTCGGGGCTTTTAAGACACGCAATCAGCACTTCTTCTTGTTTCTCCTCTTCCTGCTTCCGGAAAGCAACCGATATGACTACATTCTGTGCACAATGCGGCAATCCGTTGCGGTCGGGAGGGCGGTTTTGTCAGTCCTGCGGGACTCCGGCCCAACCCTCAGCGCCCGCTCAACAGCAGGACTACAGCGGCTATCAGAGCAACGTACCGCCGCAATCCGCCTACGGTTCGCCCGCGACATATACTTCCGGGGCGCAATACGCTCCTCCGCCGCGATCCACCAACTGGTTGAAGATCGTGCTCATCACGCTGGCGGTAATCGTAGTGCTGGCGGGCGTATCGATCATCGGCGCGTTTTATGTCGTCAAGAGATCGGTTGAAAGCATCGTTTCGGTTCAGGAAGGCGAGGGCGGGCAGTCGGAAGTTTCGATCAACGTGCCGGGCGGTGGGGTAAGAGTCGCCGCAGGCAGCAACGTCACCGAAGAACAACTTGGCGTGCCGATTTATCCGGGCTCTGTGCCAGGAAAGGATAGCGGTTCGCTGTCGATTCAGGGCCGGGGCGCGACTGGGCGCGGGTGGTTCGGCGTAGCGACCTTTACTACGGATGACGATATGGATGACGTTGTCGATTTTTACACCGCGCGGCTGGGCAATGACGGCCCGACGCTCGATTCTCGGCAGGACGGCAAGCGTACAGTGGTGTTCAATGCTAAAACCGAGCAGGGCGGCAGGATCGTGACCATTCAGGAGGAGGAACCCGGCGCGACGAAAATCACGATCGTCAGCATGCAGGGCGCGGTGGTGCGCTGAGCCGGTTCGGAAATGGCTCAGAATTGTTTTGGTTTCGATGAAATGAAGTGTTATCTTAGAAGCGGTTGATCCCCGCGTACCCTGATCGGGAGATGTTGTGATGAGGCCGAAGCTGCTTTCGCTTCTGCTTGTAATGCTGGCGTGCGAGGTTGCGCTCGCACAGCAGGCGGGAGTGCGTCTGCCCGCCGAATTGAGCGAAGAAGAAACGCAGGTAATCCTCAAACAGCGCAAACCGAAACCCCACGTCGAGGCCGCTTTCAAGATCTCCGATACACGGCTCAACACCGCACTTCAGCAGGCGCGCAGCCAGCAATACCGCGAATCGGCCCAAAACCTCGATCTTTATGCCGAACTGCTGAGTTACGCGGACTCCTACGCCCGGCGCACAACGCAGCCGATGTCCAAGGACCGCAATCAGTGCCTGAAGGTTATCGAGCAGAAGATATTCAAACAGACTATGACGCTCGATACTGTGCTTCGAGAACTACCGTTAGCATTCCGCGAAGCAAGCGAACGTTCGGTCGGTCTTGTAAAAAAGATTCGCCTGCGCGCGCTCGATGAACTTCTCGGCGGCGGCTCGTTCCTGAATTCGTCGGTCGATTCCTCCCAGGATTAAGAAGAAAAACAACGGAATAAACGAAACAACACAAAAAATACGAAACGAATCGATCAGTCCGTTATTTTCGTTCTGTTTCGTTTTGTTTCGTTTGTTCCGTTATTTCTCTTCCTAAGTGAGGCGCACGGAAATCAGCTTCGAGACGCCCGGATCTTCCATCGTTACGCCGTAAAGCGTGCGCGCCGCCTCCATCGTCCGCTTGCTGTGAGTGATGATCACAAACTGCGTTTGCCGGCTCATTTCGAGAACCTTGTCGGCGAACCGCGCGATATTTACTTCGTCGAGCGGAGCATCCACTTCGTCGAGAATACAGAAGGGGCTTGGCCGGTATTTGAATATCGCAAGCACGAGAGCGATGGCCGCCATTGCCTTTTCGCCGCCCGAAAGCAGCAGCACGTTTTGCAGCCTTTTACCCGGCGGCTGCGCGATGATTTCGATGCCGCTTTCCAGAATGTCGCTTTCATCGATCAGGCGCATCTCGCCGCGCCCGCCGCCGAAGAGCTCCTGAAACGTTTCCTGGAAATTCCGGTTGATCGAGTGAAAAGCGTCCGAAAACCGCTCGCGCGAACGGCGCTTGATTTCGGCGATTGCCGCCTGCGTATCGGCAACGGCCTGCTCTATATCCGCTCTCTGAGAGATCAGGAAATGGAATCGCTCCTCGACCTCGTTGA
Source organism: Acidobacteriota bacterium (assembly GCA_019639255.1). Lineage (GTDB taxonomy): Bacteria > Acidobacteriota > Blastocatellia > RBC074 > RBC074 > JAHBSF01. The sequence goes on from JAHBSF010000057.1 coordinate 9,414, forward strand.
GTTCATCGAGCGCCATCATGTTTATGGGCCCAAGCGCGTCGATTTTTGCCCGCAATTCTTCGAGCCGCGCCTTCGCCGCAGCAAGATCGAAGTTTTCCGGAACGTGCCAGAACGAAAGATTCGTCTCGCCGGCTTCGTCCTCGTCGTCATCCCCCTCGGCAGCTTCGGCGAATGTATGCTGCTGCGCGGCTGAAATCGACGGCTCCGGCGTTGTTGATGAAGCAGATTCCAGACGTTCGACTATTGCGCTTAATTGCTCGCCGAGTTCGTGGTAGCAGGACTCGGCCAGATGTTCGAGCGATGATGTAAGCCGCACTCGATCGAGTTCCAGCCGCGCGCGATCCTCTCGCGCCTGCGCCTGCGCTTCGCGGGCGGCGCGCACGAAAAGATCGAGTTCCGCAAGCCGCTCGCGCACCATTTGCAGCTCGGCGCTCTTGCGGTTGAGATCTTCATTCATCTGCTCCTGCTGCGCGGTCAAATCTGCAAGCCGCGCGGCGGTATCCGAGAGTTGAGCCTGCGCCGAATGCATCTGCTCTTCGGCTTCCACCGTGGCAAGCCGCGTGCGTTGCAATCGCTCGCCCAGGTCTACGGCCTCGTTTTCCAGTCGTTGAAGGTCGTTTTGCAGACCGCGCCTGCGTTCGGTTCGCGCCGCAAACTCAGCGCGCCGTCGCGACAGTTCCTGCGAACGCTCGTCGGATGCACGGCGCAGTTCGGCCACCTCCGCCTGCGCCGCAGCAACAGCGGCTTCGGCCGCAGCGTGCGACCGCTCGGCTTCCTCGGTCTGCGATGCGGCGTGCGCCAGTTTGCCCTGATACTCCGCCAGGTCGGTTTCGATCTGCGCGGTTTCCTGCCCGACTACGCGCAAATGCGTGGTTATACGCTCACGATCGCGCTCGCACTGCTGCCGCCGGGTACGCAGCACGGCAAGCTCTTTTTCTATGCCGCGCATTTCGGCGTCAAGCGCGCCGCGATGCGCATCGAGCGTCTGAATCCGAAGATCGACCTCGCCGAGGCCGATTTCCGCCGTATGCACTCCGGCGCTCAAAACGCCGAACCGTTCCGTCAATTCGACTATTTCGCGCTTGAGAGCCAGCACGCCGCCGCTGCGTTCCGCGCTCGTTCCGCCCGTAACCAACCGCCCCGCAACTACTCGCTCGCCCGCGCGCGTCACAAATACGGTCGATTCATCAGCGTCATTGGAGACGGCCGCTTCTACGGCATCCGCCGCAGTATCCACAACGCGCGCCGCAGCGAGTCGCGGCAGCGCGCGGGCGAATACCGAAGCAAACTCGGGCCTCAGTCCAAGCAGGTCAATCAGCACCGGGGCCATTGCGGGCCGCAGCAATGGCTGCTCTTGATGTTGATTATCGCCCGAGGGAATTTCACCCGACGGGAAATCTCCCTCCTCGGCATCTCCCCACTCGCCGCTTACGATCGGCGCCGGGCCTTCTGCGCCGTGCAGCCCGACGACCATAAACGTAGCGCGTCCGGCGTTTTCGGCCTTCAGAAATTCTATGGCCCGGAATGCATCGTCGAAGCCCGGCGCCAGCACGTATTGCAGTTCGTCGCGAAGCGCGGTTTCAACCGTAGCCTCGTGCTCCGGTGCAACAGTGACAAAATCCGCAAGCGTGCCGAGTATGCGAAACCCTGGTTCCTGCAAATGTTCGGCATGTTCACTCTGCATACCGGCTCGACTCAGCAGCAGTTGCACGGCTTCGGAAAAATAGGCGCGGCGCGCATCGAGTTCTTCAAGGGATTTCAGCCTGTGCTCTACGGCGGTCAGGTCCCTGTGCGCGGTGTTGAGCGCCTGACTGCGTTCGGCGCGCTCCTCGCGAGCGGCGCCGAGCCTCATCTGCACCTCGCTTGATTCCGAGGCTATTTCCGCCGAACGTCTCTCGTGCTGCACGCGTTCGGCGTCGACCGCCGAGCCTTCCTGTTCATTGGCTTCGGCCTGCGATTGCGCCCTCGACTTTTCAGCGGCAAGTCCCTGCCTGCGCGTCTCGCTCCGGTCCACCGCCTCGTCGAACTGCCGCTTCAACTGAGTCCAGCGTTCGAGCGCAGTCGTTGCATCGTAGAGTTTACGGCGTGCGGATTCGAGATTTTGTTCAGCCTCCGCATCGCTTTGAAGTTTTTTCCTGTGTTCATTCTCGTCGGAGGCGAGCGCCACGCCGACCGCATTTATTTCGCTCTCGATCGATTGCAGTTCCGCGCGAAGCCGCGCCGATTCCTGCTCTATGAAACCGCTGCGCCCCGTGATCGTTTCGCGATCGCGCGCAAATTCGTCCGCACGCGAACCGAGCGTCGACAACCGCTCGCTCAAATACTGATGCTGCTGCCTCGATCGCGCAGCTTCCAGATCGATGCTCGCAGCCGCAGTGCGCGTTTCGTTGAGCGATTGTTCAGCGCCGGATGCTTCGGTTGCCGCCTGCGTTTGGGCGGCTTCGAGTTCGGCGATTCGTTCCTGCGCCGCCGTCTCTCTTTCTACCGTCGCCCCCCATTCGGATTCCAGATCCGACAACGCCGCACGTGTTGCGCGGAAATCCGCTACGTATACGGCGCGCATCAGTTCACGCATTTCGCTGCGCAGCCGCTGGTAGCGGCGTGCGCGCGCCGCCTGCCGTTTCAGACTGTTCTGCTGGCGTTCGATTTCGGCGATTATGTCGGTGACGCGTGAAAGGTTTTGCCGGGATGCGTCGAGCTTCAACTCCGCTGCGTGCTGGCGCATCTTGAATTTGGAAATGCCTGCGGCTTCTTCGATCAGCGCGCGCCGGTCGAGAGGTTTGGCAGACAGCACCTGCCCGATGCGGCCCTGTTCGATGATCGCGTAGTGTGCGCCGCCGAGTCCCGTGCCGGCGAAAAGATCCTGAATGTCGCGCAAGCGGCAGGCGCGGCCGTTCATCTCGTATTCGCTTTCGCCGGTGCGGTAAAGACGGCGCCCCACCGTTACGCGTTCGCCCTCCTGAAACACTCGCGATGCGGCTTCGGCCCTTATGCTGCGCCGCGCTCTGGGCTTTGCCGCCGCCTCCGAGCCGAGGCGTTCAGCAGATTCCTCCGCCGCGGCCTTTGGTCCATCCCCCGATCCATCACCCGTCTCCTCGGATGATGTTTCCACGCTTTCTTTCCCGTTGTCAGATCGAATCTCGAATGTCTCGTGAACGACCATCGTCAGCAGGACTTCGGCGAGTCCCGCGGGCTGGCGGTTGCGGCTGCCCTGGAAGATCACGTCTTCCATCTTCGCCCCGCGCAATGCGCGCGCGCGCTGCTCGCCGATCACCCAGTTTACTGCATCTGAGATGTTGCTGTTGTGAACGATGATGTTGCCGGCGACGAAATTGTGAGTTTCGGCAATACTCAGATCATATACCCAAGGATCGGATGAAGGGACTTGCTCTATGCTGACGATCTCATCCCAGTAGACGTCCGATGTCGCTAGTACCTCCAGTCGTTCGAGTTGTTGATCTGCCAGTCGAGGTGACGCTCCGAGGGTTTGGATCTGATCCCGCACTTCCAGCAGGCCATTTCTACTCGCCTGACACCGCCCTTCAACATATGCTGCGAGTTTGGGATGTCCTTTTCTATTTGCCTTGACGCTGACGCCCGCCAACCGCGCCGCCTCTTTGACAATGGAAGTCGCTGACGGCACGAGATCCAGGTTGGGGTTCGAGGCCGAAGGCAGCTCTCGCAGTATTTGCAGCCGCTTGGACTTTTCACCAATAAAAGTCAATTGCTCAGCAACGAACCTGACTTGATCACTTCCATAGATAAGCACAGAGAAGTAGGTGCGGCGATTCTTCCCAAGGGTATTCGATGCAAATTTCTCGTGCTGTCGAACAAGTGCAAATACTCCAAGTTGAAGCAGTAGCGATGTGACCTGCCCGGCCAGCTTTGCACTTGCAGTTGTGTATTCGATAAATGCCATCGGCCGCGTACCATTTGGTTGGTGACGGGCTGAGATATAAGCATCTCCCTCAAAGAGTCCTGACAGAAAGGCCCATTTGGTTTTCGTGGGCGCATTCAGGACTTGAGGCGGAACTTCTTTATTCGCAGAATTGGAAGCGACAGGAAAATTGAAGACGCGCTCAAGCACTGCCCCAAGGGCGCGCGAGTAAATGAGGCTGTCAGTTGCATTTGGCTTGTAATTTCGTTGATGAACCTTGAGACCGAAAAGCTGCTCTGCCAACCGTGCAAACTCGGCATTGATAGCCGGGTCTGTATTTACAAACCAGACCTGGTTTGAGGCTGTATTGCGTCCCTCCGCGATCAGCAACCCAAGAAAACGGGCGAATTCGGGTGTTAATCGCTCAGGCAGGAGCACTTCCCCTCTGCCAGAGGATTTGATTTTGCCGTTGAGAGGCGGTTCTGTTTCAGAAATGCGGGCGAGTTTGGCCAATGCCTGTGTGCTGATTCCTTTGCCGATGCGCAGGCGTTCAACAGTTCTCACCGAGATTCCCGCTTCGCGCATCCATTCCGTTCGAGATCCGAAACGATCCTGCGCCTCGCCGGCCCAGGATCGTAGTTCATCCGTACTTCTGATGAAAATTCGATCCTGTGGGGTGAATTGTCGAAGTACATCAAATGTCCTGAGATCCGTCGTCCTGCCTCGTACAGGCAATCGGCGCGGCAGCGCGATACGGGTTCCAACCTCCAGCTCTTCCGCCTTCAAAGCTCGCAGGCAGCCACGATCCAGCGTAAAAAGCGGATGGTATGGGGTTGCCGATACCTCTCTTCCGCTCCGTGTCCGTACCCGAAGCAAATGCGGCGTCGCTTCGCGTCGAACAAACCCTGCTACCGGTCGGGGTTCTAATTTAAGGGTTTGTGGATTTAGGGAAAGGATCTCAATCCCGTGAGGATTTTCACGCGTCAGCACACCGTCGTCGAGGGTGTCGACCTGTTGCGAATTGACTAGCGCCTGCTCGACAAGATCTCGGATCTGCACTTCCCGACCGTCGGCGAGTGTGACCAGCGTCAATCCATCCACACATTTACCACAACCATTCGGCCCGACCACCGCCGTGATCCCTTCTTCGTCGAAGGCCACTTCGGTCGGATCGCAGAATGATTTGAATCCCTGGAGAAAAACTTTTTCGATTCTGAGCATGAAGAGCGTTTACACCTTCGGGGCAGACTGCTGAGAAACCACTACTGATGGCGCTTTAGCCTCTGTGACGGCCCACTATACGGTAGGATTTCGGGGATTGTCAATTATTGATTCAACGCCTTTTCGAGGCCGAAAGATAGATAACCGAACAAACGAAAACAAACGGAACAAACGGAAAAGATTTCGCCCTTCCGTTTATTCCGTCAGTTTCGTTATTCGTCTTCATCCGTCTTCATTCCTCGTCTTCGCGCAGGCGGGCGAGGACCGAATAATCCTCGAGCGTCGTGGTGTCTCCGACGGTCGTAGCTCCGGATGCGATATCGCGCAGCAATCTGCGCATAATCTTGCCCGAGCGCGTTTTCGGAAGCGCATCGGAAAACCGTATGTCGTCGGGTTTGGCCATAGCGCCGATTTCCTGCTGTACGTGGCGGCGCAATTCCTCTTTCAATTGCGGCGTCGGCGATTGTCCGGATTCGAGCGTAACAAACGCCGATATGGCCTGCCCCTTCAGTTCGTCGGGCCGCCCGACTACGGCGGCTTCGGCTACGGACGGATGCGAAACAAGCGCGCTTTCGATCTCCATCGTTCCGAGCCTGTGGCCGCTTACGTTGATTACGTCATCGACCCTTCCCATAAGCCAGAAGTAACCGTCCGAATCCCTGCGCGCGCCGTCTCCGGTGAAGTAGTTGCCCGGAATATCGCTCCAGTACTGTTTTTGGTAGCGTTCGGGGTCGCCGTAAATCGTTCGCAGCATAGACGGCCACGGCCGCGTGATGACGAGAAATCCGCCCTGATTCGCTGCAACGGATTCGCCCTGCCGCGTCTGTATGTCGGGTGCGATGCCGGGAAAGGGCAGCGTCGCCGATCCGGGTTTTGTCGAAACCGCGCCCGGTATGGGCGAAAGCATGATGGCTCCGGTTTCGGTCTGCCACCACGTATCCACAATCGGACACCGGCTCTTGCCTATGACCTTGTAATACCACATCCAGGCCTCGGGATTGATCGGCTCGCCCACGGTGCCGAGCAGTCTTAAACTCGACAAATCGTATTTCAGCGGCCATTGCTCGCCCCATTTGACGAAGGTCCTGATAGCTGTCGGGGCCGTGTACAGGATGTTCACCCTGTGCCGCTCGACTATGGACCAGAACCGGCCGAAATCCGGCGTATTGGGCGCGCCTTCATACATGACTACAGATGCGCCGTTTGCGAGCGGTCCGTAAACAATATAGCTGTGGCCCGTTACCCAGCCGATATCGGCCGTGCACCAGTAGGTATCGTCGTCGCGCAGATCGAAGATCCATTTCGACGTTATATAGGTCTGAACGGCGTATCCGCCCGTCGTATGAACTATGCCTTTGGGTTTTCCCGTAGTTCCGGAGGTGTAAAGAATGTAGAGCGGGTGTTCGGAATCGAGCGGTTCGGCCTCGCACCGGTCCGAAGCGTTTTGCATCAGTTCGTGATACCAGTGGTCGCGGCCCACCTCCATATGAACTTCCGTGCCGGTGCGCCTGACGACTACGACCTGTTCGATGGTCGGGCAATCGGTGATTGCGCGATCCACGGCCTGTTTGAGTTCGACTACCGTACCGCGCCGGAATCCGCCGTCGGCCGTGATTACGGCTTTCGCCTGCGCGTCGTTTATCCGGTCTTTAAGAGCTTCGGCTGAAAATCCGCCGAAGATTATAGAGTGCGTAGCCCCAATGCGCGCGCAGGCTAACATCGCTACGGGCAGTTCGGGAATCATCGGCATGTATATGGCTACGCGGTCGCCTTTTGCGACGCCGAGGGATTTCAGGACGTTGGCGAATCGGCATACTTCACTGTGCAGTTGCTGATAGGTAAGCGTGCGGACATCGCCCGGTTCGCCCTCCCAAATGATTGCGGCCTTGTTTTTTCTCCAGCCCGAGAGGTGGCGATCCAGGCAGTTGTAAGAGATGTTGATTTCGCCGCCGACGAACCATTTTGCGAACGGTTCATTCCATTCCAGAACCTTGTCCCACGGTTTGAACCAGTGGAGTTCCCGGGCGATTTCGGCCCAGAAACCTTCGGGATCTTCGAGCGAACGCTGATAAATACGGTCGTATTCTTCGCGGCTCTTTATGTGCGCGTTGCGGCAGAAGGCGTCTGACGGTTTGAATACGCGATCCTCGCGCAGCAGCGAATTTATGTCGGGTTGCGGTTCGGACATCGGGTTACCTCCGGATTCCAATCCAGTATAAACTTTTCAAAAATTGAGGTGAAACACGGCTTCGGGCCGGGTCGTAGATAAATACCGGGTGCAATGATAAACTGCCGTCTACGTTCAAACAAACGACACGGCGAACATACACCGAACCTGACAGCAATCAACCGAAAGCAATCGACAAAAAGCAATCGACAAGGATTCCGGAGGTTTTGGGATGGAAAGACGACGATTTCTCGCGCTCGGCGCATCGATCGCCTCTATGTACGGATTTCGCACTTCGGCATTTGCTTCGGCATTTGCTTCTGACTGGCCTCAATTTCGCGGACCGATGCGCAACGGCATTTCGGCCGAAACGGGACTGCTGAAAACGTGGCCGGCGAGCGGACCGCCGCAGCTTTGGATGATCAATACACTCGGACAGGGCTACGGATCTCTGGCAATCAAGGGCGACCGTGTTTTTGTTCAGGGATCGAGCAGTTCGGCGAGCATATTGTTTTGCCTCAACCGCGCCGACGGCAAGGTCATATGGCAGGCGGCGCTGGGGCCCAAAGTAGACGAAGGCCGCGGCAACGGCCCGCGCGGGACTCCTGCAATCGACGTGGACCGAGCCTATGTACTGACCGAAAACGGCGATCTCGCCTGTTTGCGCGTGCGCGACGGTTCGCCGATCTGGCGCAAGAACATACTCAAGGACTTCGGCGGCAAGAATCCGGGCTGGCTCATCAGCGAATCTCCGCTCATAGACGGCAACCGGGTGATAGTCACGCCGGGCGGGCCGAACGCATCGGTCGTCGCTCTGGACAAGATGACGGGAGCGACCGTATGGACGAGTACGGGCTTGAGCGACGGCGCGCATTACGCCTCGCCGATTGCCGCCGACATCGGCGGAGTGCGCACGATTATGACGTTCACCTCGCGCTCGGCGGTCGGTTTGCGCGCTTCGGACGGGAAGCTTATGTGGACTTACCGCCCGGCGGCGAACGGGACGGCGAACATAACGACGCCGGTCTTCGCCGACAGCAAGGTGTTTTTCACATCCGCTTACGGCACGGGCTGCGCGCTGCTCGAACTTAAGGCGCAGGGCGGGGAGGTCAAAGCCACCGAGGTTTATTTCAGCAAGGAAATGCAGAACCACCACGGCGGCGTAGTGCTGGTCGGCGGCCACGTCTACGGATTTTCAAACGCCATATTGACGTGCCTGGAATACACAACCGGCAAGGTGATGTGGAAGGACCGCAGCGTGGGCAAGGGGGCGGTAGTTTACGCCGACGGGCATCTTTATCTATTGAGCGAAAACAATGTAGTCGGCCTGGCCGAGGCCACGCCCGCCGGGTACAAGGAAACGGGTAGATTTACGATACCGGATCAGGGGTGGCCCAGCTGGGCGCATCCCGTAGTAAGCGATGGACGGCTGTATCTGCGCAATCAGGGCTGGCTTGCGTGCTACGACGTCAAGGCGAGATAACGGAACAAACGAAAATAGACGAAACAAACTAAAAGATAGCCATTGCTTTCTTTCCGTTTGTTTCGTCTATTTTTGTTTATTCCGTTATCTCGTTTTCTCTTTGCCTTTACCACCTCAACTCGGCAGGGAAAAACTCCCCGACGAGTTCCTCGTAAAAGGGCCGAAGTTCGGTGAAGTTCGGTTTTTCGTGGCTCTTGGTATAGAGGTCGTATGGGTTGAATTTTTTCACCCATTCGAGCATTTCGCGGTCGTGCTCGTCGAGCAGGTAATCGTAGGCGCCCTCGCGGTGGATCGGGTAGCACGAGTGGTATCGGATCATGGCGAGCGCCTCGGGCGGCAGGTAGTCTTTTGTGACGTAATATAGATACTCGTCGTGTCCCCATGAGAGGTGGACGTTGTCGAGGCCGCAGCCTTCTTCGTAAATGCCGAGGCGCGTTGAATAGACCGGGTGTTTCGAGTCCGGGTTGGCGTCGAAGAACTCCGGAAAAACGATCCTGTCGGAGAATGCGCAACCTACGGGGAAGGTATCTCCGACCACGGCCCACTGCGGTTCTCCGAGCAGGCAAAGCACCTTGCCGAGGTCGTGTATCAGACCCGTAAGGATGAACCAGCGCGGGTGACCGTCGCGGCGTATCTGTTCGGCGGTCTGGAGCGCGTGTTCTATTTGCGGCAGATCGGTATCCGGATCGCTGTCGTCCACGATCTGGTTCAGTTTCTCCATAGCGTCCCAAACGCTCATGCGCGCGTGGTCGAGTTGGCCGTACTTCTGCTTTTGCGCGAGCACGAAATCGAGCGTCTGGTTGGTGTGGTTGAGGCGGTAGAGTTCCTGAACTTCGGGGCGGACTCCGGCGCGGTAGTCGCGGAACTGCCCCTCGGTTTTGCTCGGATCCGTGAAAATTCCGGCGCGCACGGCGGCGCCCGGATCGTGCATTATTGGATTCATGATTTCTGCATCTCCTTGTCTCCTGTTCCATCGCCGACAGGTCTGCATCCTAGCACAAAAGGAGAAGCTGGTGCGGCTTTTCTCGCAGAAAGTCGCTGTGCTAGTATGACGCGGAGATGGCCGGAGCCCTACAGTCTCCGGCCGTGCTCTCTTCCATCCATACAAAGGCACTCTCACACGAATTGATGCGTCTCTGAAAGGAGAATCTATCATGAAGGTTTACACGACACAGGAGATAAGAAACCTGGGCATTGTAGGTCACGGCGACGCGGGGAAGACTTCCCTGGTCGCCGCTATGCTATACGCCGGCGGCGTAGGCACACGCCTCGGCCGAGTAGATGACGGAACCGCTCCGACCGACTTCGACGAAGAAGAAATTTCCCGAAAAATCAGCCTCAATCTGGCCTCCGCTTACGTAGAATTCCAGAACACGAAAATCAATCTGATAGATACGCCGGGATACGCTTCGTTCATCGCCAACGCGCGGCCGGCGCTGCGCGTATGCGAAACGGCGCTTTTCGTCATAGACGGAGTTTCCGGCGTAGGCGTACAGACCGAAAAGGCGTGGGAATACGCCGACGAATTCAAGCGTGCGCGCCCTCGCTTTTTCGTCGTCAACAAACTGGACAAGGAACGCGCGGATTTCGGCGCGACGCTCAACGCCCTGCGCGAAACCTTCGGACGCGGATGCGTCCCGTTTACGCTTCCCATCGGTTCGGAAAAGAACTTCCGCGGCGTCGTCGATGTCATACACATGAAGGCTTACGAATTCGAAGCCAACGGCAAGGCCAGGGAAATACCGCTGCCGGATGAGGGGCGCGGCTACATCGACGAAACTCACGAACGCCTGATCGAGATGGTCGCCGAAGCCGACGATACATTGATGGAGCATTTCTTCGATGCGGGCACGCTCACAGACGATGAATTCATCGGCGGAATCAAGAAGGCAATCCTGTCGGGCGTACTCACGCCCGTATTCGCCGCCTCCGCGACCTCGATGATAGGCATTGCGCCGCTTCTGGAAGCCGTAGCCGCTTACGCGCCCAATCCCGCGGACCTCGGCGCGGTCAAAGCGCTCACGAGCGCCGATCCCGGAGCCGAAGAAGTCGAGCGCGACGTTACCGACTCCGAAACCCCGGCCGGATACGTCTTCAGAACCATCGTCGAAAACTTCGGCAAAATCACGATACTCAAAATATTCTCCGGCGCCTTCAAATCCGACGCGACGCTATACAACATAGGCAAAAGCGCTCAGGAACGCCTCGGACCCCTGCACCTGGTTCAGGGCAAGACGGTGGAAAAAGTCGGTGAAGCGCACGCCGGAGATATAATCGCAGTGCTCAAACTCAAGGAAACCTCGACCGGCGATACGCTGTGCGACAGGGGCGCTCCGATATATTACGAACCGGTCAATTTCCCCGAACCTGCGATCAACTTTGCGATAGAACCGAAATCCCGCGCGGATGAAGACAAGTTGTCGGGCGCCATCGGCCGCATACTCGAAGAAGACCAGCAGCTTCGCTACCATCGCAACGACGAAACCAAGGAATTCGAACTCGGCGGCGCAAGCCAGCAGCACATAGAAACCGTCGTAGCCAAACTCAAGAACCGCTATCACGTGGAAGTAGCGCTGCATCAACCGAAGGTGCCGTATCGCGAAACGATCAAATCGCGCGTAGAGGTGCAGGGGCGGCACAAGAAGCAGACGGGCGGGCGCGGGCAGTTCGGCGACTGCAAGTGCATATTCGAGCCTCTCGAACGCGGCGGCGGATTCGAGTTTAAAGACAAAATCTTCGGCGGCGCAATCCCGCAGCAGTGGCGGCCCGCGGTAGAGAAGGGCATTCGCGACGCAGCCGGGCGCGGCGCAATCGCGGGTTATCCGCTCGTGGATTTCAAGGTCGAACTTATCGACGGTTCGTACCACACCGTAGACTCGGACGATCTTTCGTTCCAGCTTGCGGGGCGCAAGGCGTTCAAGGCCATGATAGAGAAGGCGCATCCCGTGCTGCTCGAACCGATCATGCACGTAGAGGTGCTCGCGCCGCAGGAGTGTTCGGGCGACATTATGGGCGATCTGAATTCGCGGCGCGGGCGGATTCAGGGAATGGATACAAAGGGCAGCCAGCAGATCATAAAGGCGCTTGCGCCGATGTCCGAGATGCTTACCTATCCGTCCACCCTCAATTCGATAACCGCCGCGCGCGGTTCGTATCACATGGAGTTTTCGCATTACGACGAAGCGCCCGTGCACATAGCGCAGAAGATCGTGCAGCAGGCGGTCGCCGAAGGACGTGTGCGGAAGGAAGAGGAAGATTAAGCCTGGGTACGCACGCGCCCTCGCGTGCACGCGTCCGAAGCAAGCAGCACGCGAGGGCGCGTGCGTACCCTGGACGCGGAAAGGAGAAATGCCATGAGCAGCGCTCAGGAAGCGAAGGATTCCGCCGTTCGCGAAGCGGTTTCGGCCGAAGAATGGCAACTGCGCGTCGATCTTGCCGCAGCCTACAGGCTCGTTGCACTGTTCGGCTGGGACGATCTGGTGTTTACGCATCTGTCGGCCCGCGTGCCCGGACCCGAAACGCATTTTCTGATCAATCCCTACGGGATGCTGTTTGAAGAAGTTACCGCATCGAGCCTGGTGAAGGTGGATCTTCAGGGCAACATAGTCATGCCCACGCCGTATTTCATCAACCCGGCCGGCTTCACCATCCACAGCGCCGTACACGAGGCTCGCGCCGACGCGCATTGCGTGATGCACACGCACACCGATTGCGGCGTGGCCGTCTCCACGCAAAAGGACGGATTGCTGGCCATCTCGCAGCAATCCCTGTTTCCGCTCTCTTCGCTCGGCTACCACAACTACGAGGGGCTTGCGCTCAACGACGAAGAAAAGCCGCGCCTTGTTGCAGACCTCGGCGACCGGAATTTCCTGATACTGCGCAATCACGGGCTTTTGACCGTGGGGCCGACGGTGGCGGATGCGTTTCTTGCAATGTATGTGCTTGAGCGGGCGTGCCGGATACAGATCCTTTCACAGTCGGGGGGCAGGGAACTGATCCCGATTCCGGATCAGATTCTGAAGGGGATCAAGGCTGCAAGCGCGGCCGTTATGCGCGGAATGGGCGGGGCGCTTGCGTGGCCGGGATTGCTGCGCAAACTCGACCGCCTGGATACTTCTTATCGCGAATAATGAGAGATAACGGAACAAACGAAATGGGACGGAAACGTCGGAAATAGACGAAAACCACAACCGCACTTTGATGAAAACGACGCGCCGCACTTTCCTGCAGCAGACGGCGGGAGTTGCAACCACCATTATGTCGCTGAATCATTCAAACAACCCCGCCGGGATCAAACTCGGCTTCGATAATTACTCCATCCGCGCAATGGGCTGGAGAGCGCCGCAACTGCTCGAATACGCCGCAACGCAGAAAGTCGATACGGTTCTGTTTTCGGACCTTGAGGTGTATGAAGGGCACAGCGACGCTTATCTCGCCGAGATACGGGCGCAGGCCCGAGACATCGGCATCGAGATCGAAGTCGGTACGGGCAGCATTTGCCCGACTTCAAAAACCTTCGATACCCGGTACGGCAGCGCCGAACAACGTCTGCTACTGACGATACGGATTGCAAAAGCGCTCGGATCGAAAGTCGCGCGGTGTTATCTGGGCAATGCGGATGACCGCAGGTCCGAGGGCGGCATCGAGGCGCGCATAAGGGATACGGTCAAAGTATGCCGCGCCGTGCGCGCAGTCGCGCTCGACGCAGGCGTGAAGATCGCGGTCGAAAATCACGCCGGAGATATGCAGGCGCGCGAACTCGTAATGCTGATCGAAGAGGCCGGGCGCGATTACGTGGGCGCAACGCTCGATTCCGGCAATGCAACGTGGGCGCTCGAAGACCCGCGCCGCAACCTGGAAATCCTCGGTCCGTACGCCGCAACGACGGGCATTCGCGATTCGATGGTATGGGAATCGGATGAGGGCGCGGTCGTGCAGTGGACGGCGATGGGCGACGGGCTGGTGGACTGGAAGGATTATTTCGCGCGTTTCGCCGAACTTTGCCCGGGCGTGAGCGTGCAACTCGAAATCATCTCGGGATTCAACCGGCCGTACCCGTACCTCAAACCCGAGTTCTGGAAGCCGTACGAGAGCGTACGTGCGGTGGATCTTGCGGCATTTGTTGCGATGGCCAGGCGGGGACGCCCCCGCGAAGCCTTCCGCGCGCCGGAAGGAAAGGACCGCCGGCAGGCTGAACAGGAATTCCAGCGCGCAGAACTCGAGCGCAGCCTGCGGTACTGTCGCGAAACGCTCGGCCTCGGGGTAAAGAAATGACGCTCTCGACAAATGAGCGTAGCGACGGTTTTGCTTGTCTTGACATCGGCAGCCCTGATATCGATACTAAGGGGCGTTCGGAGACATGGCCGAGTGGCTGAAGGCGGCGGTTTGCTAAACCGTTATAGGGTGTAAAGCCCTATCGAAGGTTCGAATCCTTCTGTCTCCGCTTTGAATATCATCGACGCGTGGCGATTTAAGGCGACTTGCTCCACCGAAAAAACTGCTAAAGAGCCGGGAGAAATCCCACTCCAACATTCAGTTTTCGGCAACGGCCTCGCGTGGATGTCAACGCGGGGCTTTTTTAATGGAATGAGAGGGAGAACGCGGATAAAAGATGAGTACTCTGTAAACGAAGTTCTTTAAGTTTTTCAGCCGCGGAGCGGCGAAAGATCTGTAGCCTGGTGCGTGAGCGCCAGGTCAGCAGAAAAAGAATGTGCAAGCCCTGAAAGGGCGAAAGATCTTTCGCCCCTCCGGGGCTTACAGGGTTTCTCACCACACACCCAGGGCTCGCGCCCTGGGCTACAGATCTTTCGCCGCTACCGCGGCTGAGACTCTCAAGAAACTTTATTTACAGAGTAATGAGCAATTTTCGCGAGTTCATTCAGCAAGACCGGGTTCGCGTCTTCGACGGCGCGATGGGCACGATGATCTATGCGCGCGGCGTATACATCAATCGCTGCTACGATGAAGTCAATCTTTCGAACCCCGAAATCGTGCTCGGCATCCACAAGGAGTACATAAAGGCCGGGGCCGAGATAATTGAAACCAATACTTACGGCGCGTCGCGCCTTAAACTCGCGCATCACGGCCTCGATGAAAAACTGCGCGACATAAACGCCGCCGCCGCCCGCCTTGCACGCGAGGCCGCAGACAAGGCCAAACGCGAAGTATTCGTCGCCGGAGCCATTTCGCCGCTCGGCGTGCGCATAGAACCCTACGGCCCGACTTCAAGTGATGAAGCCAAGGAACTGTTCAAAGAGCAGGCCGAAGCGCTGCTCGAAGGCGGAGTCGATTGCTTCATTCTCGAAACGTTTCACGATCTTGCCGAGCTGTATCAGGCCATACGCGCCGTGCGCGAACTCGGCGATCACGTAATCTTCGCGCAGGTGACGATCAACGATCAGGGCGAAACCGCCTACGGCACGCCGCCCGAAATCTTCACCCCGCGCCTCGACCACTGGCTCAACGCCGAGGGCGCGGACGTAATCGGGCTCAACTGTTCGGTAGGCCCGCAGGGGATACTATCCGCGATCGAAAAGATGCGCCCGCTCACCTCGCGCCGCCTCTCGGCGCAGCCCAACGCCGGAATGCCGCGCGATGTCGAGGGCCGGCAGATGTATATGTGCTCGCCCGAGTACATGGCGAAATACGCCAAGCGGTTGATTTCCGCCGGCGTCAAATTCATCGGCGGCTGCTGCGGGACTACGCCCGAACACATCAAGCTGATCGTAGACGCCGTACGCGCCCTGAGTCCGGGCCGCCGCACGGTTCCTTCAATCACGGTTGAAGAACACGAGGTCAAGGCGGATCCCGTACCATTTGCCGAGCGTTCGCGCTTTGCGGGTAAGATCGCCGCCCGGGAGTTCGTCACGAGCGTCGAAATCGTGCCTCCAAAAGGTTGCGACCCCTCGAAGATGCTCGACGGGGTGCGGCAGTTGAAGGCCGCCGGAGTCGATGCCGTAAACGTGCCGGACGGGCCGCGCGCGCAGTCGCGAATGGGCGCGCTCGCCGTGTCGGTGATCATCGAACAGCAGGTAGGCATAGAGGCCGTGACGCATTACGCCTGCCGTGACCGCAACCTGCTCGGCATGCAGTCGGATCTTCTCGGCGCCGCTGCGCTCGGTTTGCGCAACCTGCTGCTCGTAACCGGAGATCCGCCGAAAATGGGGCCGTATCCGGATGCTACGGCCGTGTTCGACATAGACTCGATCGGGCTTGCGAATATGGTCAACCGGCTCAATCACGGGCTGGATCCGGGCGGAAATCCGATTGGAAGACCGAGCGCTTTCGTCATCGGCGTGGGCGTAAATCCCGGAGCGATAGACCTCGATCACGAAATCCGCAGGTTCGAATGGAAGGTGGAGGCCGGAGCCGAGTTCGCCATCACGCAGCCGGTTTTCGACGCCGGGCAGTTGAAGGCGTTTCTGAAGCGCATAGAACATTGCCGCATACCGGTGATTCCCGGCATATGGCCGCTGACGAGTTACCGCAATGCGGAGTTTCTGAACTTCGAGGTGCCCGGCGTTTCGGTGCCGCAGGAAATACTGGATCGCATGCGCGGAATAGATGACGGCGCTCGGGCGCTGAAGGAAGGCGTGAAGATTGCGCGCGAGCTGTTGCAGGAGGTGCGCCCTTACGTGCAGGGCGTTCAGGTTTCGGCGCCGTTCGGAAAGATCCCGCACGCGCTCGAAGTATTCGAGGCGCTGAGGTGACGGGAAGAGAACACAGAACGCGGAACGTGCGGAAACTAAATCAATCCACAGCAGAATCGTACACACAACGGAGTCCGCAACTGGGTACGCACGCGCCCTCGCGTGCTTTCGGCGGCGAAAGAAAGCACGCTTTGGCGCGTGCGTACCCAGTGATGTGTCCCAATGTTTCGTGGTCTGATTCAGGACGCGGAAATCACGGAAAGCAGAAATGACAGTGAACGACCGATCGAATGTTAAACAGCGGCTTGAGAATCTGTTGCGGCAGCGCATCGTGATAATCGACGGCGCGATGGGCACCATGATTCAGCGCTACACGCTCGATGAATCTGCATATAAGGGTGAGCGTTTTCGCGACTGGCCGCACGACCTGAAGGGCAACAACGATCTGCTCGCGCTGACGCGGCCAGAGGTCATAGCGGAAATACACCGGGAGTATCTCGACGCGGGCGCCGACATAATCGAAACCAATACATTCAACGCGCAGGCCATATCGCTTTCGGATTACAAAATGGAAGCCCTGGCCTACGAAATCAACCTCGAAGCCGCCAGACTTGCGCGCCGCGCCGTGGATGAATTCGTATCGGAAAATCCGGGCGCCGATCGATTTGTCGCCGGATCTCTGGGGCCTGCCAATCGCTCGGCCTCGCTGTCGCCCGATGTAAACAACCCGGCCTTTCGCGCCGTAACATTCGATCAGCTCGTAGATGCTTATTACGATCAGGCGCGCGGACTGCTCGACGGCGGCTCCGATATTCTGATAGTCGAAACGGTATTCGATACGCTCAATTCAAAAGCGGCGCTGTTCGCCATATCGAAGCTCTTCGATGAAATCGGTTACGCCGTTCCCGTGATGTGTTCGTTCACGATCACGGATCTGAGCGGGCGCACGCTTTCGGGGCAAACTGTGGAGGCTTACTGGAACTCGGTTTCGCACTTTGATGTGCTGAGCATCGGCATCAACTGCGCTCTCGGGCCGAAGGAAATGCGGCCGTTCATAGAAGAACTCGCGGCGATTGCGCCGGTTTACGTCAGTTGTTATCCGAATGCGGGATTGCCCGATCCGCTCTCGCCCACGGGATTTCCCGAGACGCCCGAAACCTTCGCGCCGCAACTGAGGGATTGGGCCGCAGAAGGTTGGCTCAATTTCGTGGGGGGGTGCTGCGGGACTACGCCCGATCACATACGGGCAATCGCCGCTGCGGTCAAAGACTGCCGGCCGCGAAAAGCGCCGGGGATTGAACCCTATTTGCGACTGAGCGGGCTCGAAGCGTTGACGCTGCGGCCCGACACCAATTTCGTCAACATAGGCGAGCGCACAAACGTTACGGGTTCGCCCAGGTTCGCAAAACTCATACTTGCCGGACAGTTTGAAGAAGCGGCGGCTGTGGCCCGGCAGCAGGTCGACAACGGCGCGCAGTTGATAGACGTGAACATGGACGAGGGCATGCTCGATTCCCAGGCGGCGATGACGCATTTCCTCAACCTGATCGCCACAGAGCCCGACATTGCGCGCGTGCCCGTGGTCATCGACAGTTCGAAGTGGTCCGTAATAGAAGCCGGGTTGAAATGCATTCAGGGCAAGGGCGTAGTCAATTCCATCAGCCTGAAGGAAGGCGAAGACGGATTCATCGAACAGGCCAGACTCATTCGGCGCTACGGCGCGGCCGTAATCGTCATGGCTTTCGACGAGCGCGGGCAGGCCGATAGTTTCGAACGCAAGACGGAAATCTGCGCGCGCGCCTACAGGATACTGACCGAAACCGTCGGCTTTCCGCCGCAGGACATCATCTTCGATCCGAACATATTGACGGTTGCAACCGGCATAGAAGAACACAACGATTATGCGGTTGCGTTCATAGAAGCGACGCGCTGGATCAAACGGAATCTGCCGGGCGCAAAAGTAAGCGGCGGGGTCAGCAACATTTCGTTTTCGTTTCGCGGCAACAACGCCGTGCGCGAGGCCATGCATTCGGCTTTTCTGTACCACGCAATCCGCGCCGGGCTGGATATGGGCATAGTCAACGCCGGACAGCTCGCCGTTTACGACGAAATCCCGAAGGATCTGCTCGAACTCGTAGAAGACGTGCTGCTCAACCGCCGCCCCGACGCTACGGAACGCCTGATTGCTTTCGCCGAATCGGTCAAACAGCAGGACAGGGTTGCGGTAAGGGAGGATGCGTGGCGCGAAGCGCCCGTAGAGGATCGGCTTGCTCACGCGCTGGTGAAGGGAATCGCGGATTATGTAGAGGCCGATGCGGAGGAAGCGCGCCAGAAGCTCGGCCGTCCGCTTGCGGTTATAGAAGGGCCGCTGATGGACGGTATGAATACGGTGGGAGACCTGTTCGGCTCGGGCAAGATGTTTCTGCCGCAGGTAGTCAAAAGCGCGCGCGTGATGAAAAGGGCCGTGGCCTATCTTCAGCCGTTTATGGAAGCCGAACGCGCAGCGGGCGGAGCGCAGGCGCAGGGAAGGGTGCTGCTTGCCACGGTCAAGGGCGACGTGCACGACATAGGCAAGAACATCGTCGGCGTAGTGTTGCGGTGCAACAACTATGAAGTGATAGATCTGGGCGTAATGGTTTCGTCGGAGAAGATCCTGAAAGCTGCGCGCGACGGCCAGGTCGATGTCGTCGGACTGAGCGGACTGATTACGCCGTCTCTGGACGAGATGGCGCACGTCGCAAGAGAGCTTCAGCGCGAGGGATTCACCCTGCCGCTGCTTATCGGCGGAGCGACTACGAGCCGCGTGCATACTGCGGTCAAGATTGCGCCGCATTACGAACCTCCGGTCGTGCACGTGCTCGACGCTTCGCGCGCGGTCGGCGTGGTGGGAAAACTCATCAGCGCCGAGCATCGCGCCGATTACGCTTTTGCAAACGAGCGCGAGCAGCAGCGCGACCGCGCTCGCCACGAAGCGAATCAGGCGGAACGCGAGCTTGTTCCACTCGATGCGGCGCGCGCACGGCGCGCACCCATCGTTTGGCGTGCTGATGACGTTGCGGCTCCCTCGTTCACCGGCGTGCGCGTGCTTGACGACGTGCCGTTGTCGGAGCTTGCGCCGTACATAGACTGGACGCCGTTTTTCGCCGCGTGGGAGTTGCGCGGCGTTTATCCGAAGATACTGGATGATCCAAGACTAGGCGCGCGCGCAACAGAGCTTTTTAAGGATGCGCAGGCGTTGCTCGGTGAAATCGTGGGGAAAAAGCTGCTGCGTGCGCGCGGCGTTTATGGTTTCTTTCCTGCCGCAGGCGCGGGCGACGATATTGAAATTTATACGGATCAATCGCGCAGCGAACGGCTTAAAGTCCTTCATACATTGCGGCAGCAGGGCGAGCGCGGAGCCGCACAGCCGCTCGTTGCGCTTGCGGATTTCGTCGCGCCGCGCGAGACGGGACTCTGTGATTATGTCGGCGGATTCGTAGTCACGACGGGTGAAGGGCTCGAAGAGTTGTGCGAGCGTTTCGAGCGCGAGCACGACGATTACAATTCGATTATGGCCAAGGCGCTTGCGGATCGTCTGGCGGAGGCTTTTGCAGAGTGGCTGCACCGCAGGGCGAGGGAAGACTGGGGTTACGGTAGGAATGAAAACCTGAGTCCGGAAGACCTGATCCGCGAGCGGTATCGCGGTATACGGCCCGCGCCCGGGTATCCTGCGTGTCCCGATCACACGGAAAAAAGAACGCTGTTTGATCTGCTGGGGGCCGAGGCTGCCGTGGGTGTAACTCTGACCGAGAGTTACGCGATGTGGCCCGCGAGTTCGGTCTCGGGGCTTTACTTTGCGCATCCCGAAGCCCGATATTTCACGCTTGGAAAGATCGGACGCGACCAGGTAGAGGATTACGCACTTCGCAAAGCGATGACGGTGGATGAAGTCGAGCGGTGGCTTGCGCCCAATCTCGGGTATGAACAGGCGATGGTGAAGGGAGAGTAAGAGAGATAACGGAACAGACGAAAATAGACGAAACAAACGAAAAGAATGGTTATTTTGTTTATTCCGTCTATTTTCGTCTGTTCCGTTATCCCTCTTCCATGTTATGGAAGAGCGTTTGCAGAAGCTGATGGCGGCGGCGGGGATAGCGTCGCGCCGCAAGGCCGAGGAACTGATCCTTGCCGGAGCGGTGACGGTCAACGGGCGTGTGGTCAGGGAACTCGGGACGAAGGCCGATCCCGAGCGCGATCACATAAAGGTCAACGGCAAGCTGATAAATACGAAACTTGCTCGTCAGGAAAAAATCTATCTGCTGCTCAACAAGCCTGCGGGTTTTCTGACGAGCACATCGGACCCGAAGAACCGGCCGCTTGTGATTGATTTGATAGGTAAGCATCGCGGAAAGGTGCATCCGGTCGGAAGGCTGGATTTCAACAGCGAGGGATTGCTGCTGCTGACCAATGACGGGGAGTTCACGCATCTGGTTTCCTCGGCGGCATCGAAGGTGCCGAAGCGCTATGAAGTGAAGGTAAAGGGGCGGCCCGTCGAGGAGCAGATAGCGCTTTTGCGGCGCGGCGTAGTTATAGACGGGGTAAAGACCGCGCCTGCGGAGATACGCGAGTTGAGCGCAACTGCGTCCAACACGTGGTATGAAGTTGTTTTGTATGAGGGCAGGAATCAGCAGATACGCAAAATGTTCGATTCGATCGGGCACAGCGTGATGAGGCTGCGGCGCGTTGCGATCGGTTCCATAGGCGGCGCGGGGTTGCGGCCGGGCGAGTGGCGCGAACTGGAAAAACGGGAAGTCGACCGGTTGTTGCGCTTGCGCCGCGCGGGGAAGCCTGTTGTGCAGCGCTATCCAAAAGCTTGACAGTGAGTTGCGGATAACTATAGAGTTTTGCGGAAGTCGTCGCAGCCGCGGCTTTCAGGAATTTGCAGGAAGCGTAATGGAAATTCTCCTTGCCGACAGTCTTGGGTTTTGCATGGGCGTCAAACGCGCCGTGGATCTGGCCTATCTTGCGCGCGAACGGTCGGGCGGATTACCCATAGTGACGCTCGGCCCGCTGATCCACAATACGCAGGAAACCGAGAGGCTTGCGGGCGACGGCATATCGGCCGTAGATCCCGCGCAGCCGCCCGATTCGGGGATGGTGCTTATTCGCGCGCACGGCGTGGCGCCGCAGGCTTACGAGGAGTTGCGCGCACGCGGGTTGAAGGTTTTTGACGGCACGTGTCCTTACGTCCATTATTCGCAGCGCAAGGCTTTGGAATTGAAGCGCGAGGGTTATGAAGTAGTCATTGTAGGGGATCGCAATCACCCTGAAATTCGCGGCATTCTCGGGTACATAGACGACGGGGCTTTTGTAGTAAAGAACGAGGAGGAAGCGCGTTTGCTGCCCGTGCTTGAGCGCGTCGGGGTCATAGCGCAGACCACGCTCAGCCCGGAGAAATACGCCGCCGTTTGCGATGTGTTGAGGGATCGGGCGCCTGAAGTGAAGGTATGCGAAACGATCTGCGACGCGACGGAAGAAAATCAGGCTGCGGTGCGGGATCTTGCGGGCGCGGTGGATCTGGTTTTCGTCATCGGCGGGCGTCACAGCGCCAACAGCAACAAACTCGTGGATGCGGCGCGCAGCGCCGGTGCGCGCGCGATGCTGATTGAAACACCGGAGGAAATCGATCCGGCGGATCTTGAGCGGGTCGGGCGCGTGGGTGTGAGCGCCGGAGCTTCTACGCCGGACTGGATGATTGCGCGCGTAGTGGCCGAGCTTCACGAAATCGCGCAGCGGAAAGATAGAGCGAACGCGGAATACACGGAATAAACCGGAAATCACGGAAACGGGGATCATTATTCGGCGTATTCCGTTCGATTCAGCGTATCCGGCGGTTTCTCTTCAGTCCGCGTAAAATTACGCGCCGCCTGCAAATCCGCGTTTGGCAAATTGCGCGTAAAAGGTTTATAGTTCGTTTTCTCTGAAGAAAATTTCAGATGCGGCGATTTACAGAAGGCCGCACAGTCTGCCTAGGAGGAAGTCCAGTTTCAATGTCAACCACGACCCCAGATCCACACGCTGCCGGTGCGAGCGCCGAAGCCCAGGAGAAGGCTTTGAGTTCAACCGAAAGCGCAGAACCCACCTCGAACGCCGAGGTTCAACCCGCAGCGCCGGCCGAAACGGCCGCGCCGGCGGCCAGTGAAGCAGAATCGCCGAACGGTGAAGGAGATGCAGGAGCGGAGGATTTCGGCGCAATTCTCGAACGTCACGAGCGGCAGCACCACGCCGAAATCAGCGAGGGCGAAGTCGTAAAGGGAACCGTAGAGAAGGTTACCGATCAGGCGGTGATCATCGACATAGGGTTCAAGTCCGAGGGCATAGTCCCGTTGGAGGAGTTCCGCGACGGCGACCAGATCCTTGTCCAGCCCGGCGACCAGGTCGATGTCCTGGTAAAACAACTGGAAAACAACGAGGGTTACGTAGAGCTTTCGCGCGCCGATGCAATCCGCATGCAGACCTGGGATCTGATCGAGCAGGCTTATCGCCAGGGCTCGAACATGACCGGGCGCGTAGTGGATCGCATCAAGGGCGGCCTGCGCGTCGATATCGGCGGCATACCTGCGTTTTTGCCGGGCAGCCAGGTCGATGTCCGCCCCGTGCGCAACCTCGACAGCTTCCGCAACAAGGAAATCGACGTCCGCGTGCTGAAGGTCAACAAGAAGCGCGGCAACATCGTGCTTTCGCGCAAGGCGGTGCTCGAAGAGGAAATGGTTTCGCGCAAGGGCGAAACGCTCAAGAACCTCGAAGACGGCATAATCATCGAGGGACAGGTCAAAAACATCACCGATTACGGCGCCTTTATTGACCTCGGCGGCATCGACGGCCTGCTGCATATCACCGATATGTCGTGGGGACGGATACAGAATCCCGGCGAGTTGTTCAGAGTAGGCGAAAACGTGCAGGTCAAGGTGCTGAAGTTCGACCGCGACCGCGAGCGCGTAAGCCTCGGCTACAAACAACTGCTGCCCGATCCCTGGGGCACGATTGCCGAGCGTTATCCGATGGGCTTGCGCGTCAAGGGCAAGGTCGTATCGCTCACGGATTACGGCGCATTCATAGAGCTTGAACCGGGCATCGAGGGGCTGGTGCACGTATCGGAGATGAGCTGGTCCAAGCGCATCAAACATCCGTCGAAGATCCTGTCGGTGGGGCAGGAGGTCGAGGCCGTAGTGCTCGAAGTCGACGCCCACAGCCGGCGCATCAGTCTGGGCATCAAGCAGATCGAGACCAATCCCTGGGACACGCTGCCGGAGCGTTTCGCCGTCGGCATGCGCGTGAAGGGAAGGGTGCGCAACCTGACCGATTTCGGCGCATTCGTCGAGATCGAGGACGGCATCGACGGACTCGTGCACGTTTCGGATATTTCCTGGACCAAGCGCATCAAACATCCGTCCGAGGCGCTCAAGAAGAATCAGGACGTCGAGGCCATGATCACGGCGATAGACGTAGAGAACCGCCGCCTTTCGCTCTCGATCAAGGATCTGGAGCCGAACGCGTGGGACGTTTTCTTCGATACGCACAAGCCGGGCGATCAGGTCGCGGGCAAGGTGACGCGGTTTGCCAACTTCGGGGCCTTTGTCGAACTCGAAGACGGCATCGAGGGCCTTTGCCACGTCTCGGAACTCTCGGATCAACACGTCGAGAAACCCGAGGATGCGGTCAAGATCGGACAGCGCATCGCATTCAAGATCCTGAAGATGGATCGCGAGGCGAAAAAGATCGGACTGTCTGCGCGCGCCGTAGGCAAGGATGAACCGATCATAGACGTGCGTACCTACACGTCGAGCGAATCGGGCGGGATGGCGAGCCTCGGCGAAATCGCCGACTTCAACACCTCGAACGACGACAAATAGTCTGGGGCGCGAGGCCCTCGCTCGTGACAAACGGGTGAGAATTCGGAACAAACGGAGTAAACGGAAAGAACGGAACGCCCCGGCGTTCCCGTGATTTCCGTTTATTCCGTTTATTCGCTGTTTGCCCGGGTTTGCGGGCGCGACAAATGGAATGAACCGAAGCAGTCTCATCTGGATATTCATCATCGCCGGCGTGATGATGGTCGGATTCAGCATCGTTCTGATATTCGGCGCAGTGCTGATGTCGGACGACGGCGGATTCAGCGGCGGGAGCGGCGACCGCATCGCCGTGATTCCCGTCGAGGGCGTCATCAATGATGAAACGGCCAAACGCGTCAACCGGCACCTTAAGCAGTACGGCGCCGACCGCAGAGTCAAGGCCATACTCCTGCGCGTAGACAGCCCCGGCGGCGGAGTCGCCGCATCGCAGGAGATTTACCGCGAAGTCAAGCGGGTCAAGGAAGACAAGAAAAAGAAGATCGTAGTCTCGATGGGCACCGTAGCCGCCTCGGGCGGATACTACATCGCGGCGCCTGCCGACTGGATCGTGGCCAATCCGGGAACCATTACGGGAAGCATCGGGGTGATCGCCGAGTGGATCAATTTCAGGGATCTGGCGGCGTGGGCCAAGATCAGGCCCGAGGTATTCAAAAGCGGCGAGTTCAAGGATACGGGATCGCCGACGCGCGAGATGTCGCCGCGCGAACGCGAATACTTTCAGGCTATGATCCTGGAACTCTACAACCAGTTCGTAGCGGCGGTTGTGGATGGACGCACGGGCCGCAAGGAACTCGACGCCGAGCGCGTGCGCAAACTCGCCGACGGGCGCGTATATACCGGACAGGCTGCGGTCGATAACGGTCTGGCGGACGCCGTGGGCAACTACGAGGATGCGGTGCGCGAAACGGCCCGCCTGGTCGGCATCAGGGGCGAGCCGCAGGTAATTACTCCGCCGCGTCCGCGCAAGGGGTTTTCGCTGCTCGACCTTCTGGGCGGCTCGAATCTCGAAGGGCTGCTGCCGAGCCGGATTCCGGATCACATCGGCGAGATCGATACGTCGGTGAAATTCAAATATCAGTGGAAGTGAACGCAGCGATTTCGGTGACGCGCACGCCGGCAGTTGGGCGTCGGTCGCGACGAGGAGGAGCGATGACCAAGGCAGAACTCGTGGAAGAGGTAGCCCGCGCCGCAGAATTGACCAAGAAGGACTCCGAAGTGATTGTAGAGGAGGTCTTCAAGAACATCATCCAGGCCCTCAATCGGGGCGAGAAGATAGAACTGCGCGGATTCGGCTCGTTCCGCGTCCGCCAGCGCGATGCGCGACGCGGGCGCAATCCGAAGACCGGCGCTCCCGTAGACATTCCGGCCAAACGCGTTCCGTACTTCAAGCCGGGTAAGGAACTCAAGGAACTCATAAACGTGGACGGGGCGAGCGAGGCCGAAGCCGCACCTGCTGAACCCGTCGACGCGGGCCCGGAATCCGCAGCCGCTCCTGCGGGCGAAAATCCGGCCTGAAGCGTCTGCCTGAAGCGGCTTCCCGACCGGACGAGTTAGAGCGTTATGACGGATTTTCTCTGGAGCCCCTGGCGCGCCGCTTACGTTTCGGGACAGTCGCCGGGGACCGGTTGCGTATTCTGCCGGTTGAAAGCGGAGCCGGAGCTTGACGACAAACGGCATGTACTCCACCGCGGACGATTCAACTTCGTTGTACTGAACCTCTATCCGTATACGAGCGGGCATCTGCTGATTGCCCCCTACGAACATCTGTCGCGGCCGAGCAAAGCCCTTAAACCCGCGACCGATGAGATGATGGATCTGGCGATTCGGGCCGAACTCGCGCTCGAAGCCGAGTACGGGCCCGACGGATTCAACCTCGGGATGAACCTCGGACGCGCGGCCGGCGCCGGCGTCGCTGACCATTATCATCTGCACGTCCTGCCGCGCTGGATCGGAGACGCCAACTTCACGACCACAGTCGGCGAGACGCGGGTGCTGTCGGAGAACCTATCCGATACGTACCGCAAATTGAAACGGCATTTTCGAGAATCGGCATAAGGCTGAGCTGGAGAAGAAAGCGCCGCAGCGCCGGAGTTGGAAGAAGGCGCTGATTACCCCTCTCTTACAATCGACGAGTGAGGTGATTTATGAATCGACCTGCCGAAGTTTCGGGGCCGACGCTCTGTTCGGCCTTCCTCCTCCTGCTTTTCTGCTTTGCGCCCGCGCTCGCACAAACTCCACAAACCGGCGCCGGAAATCCGAATTCCGGCCGCTCAGCTTCCGCAAACACTTCGCATACCGTGAGGGGCAAAGTTTATCTGCCCAGCGGCGGCGTGCCCGATCAGCGCATACGCGTCGTGCTTGAACTGAGCACGGGAGGCGTGGCGGGCGAAACCTTCACCGACTCGATCGGCAATTTTGAGTTCCGCTCGCTGCCCGGAAATACCTACCGCGTAGTTGTTCCCTCAGACCAGCAGAGCTACGAGACTACGACCGAAACCATAGAAGTATTCGGTTCGCTGTCGCGCACCTTTATGGTGAATGTGTTTTTGCGGGACAAGGACGCGGTTCTGGAGTCCAGGCCCACAAACCATATACTCACCGTCGCCGATTTGCAGGAAGTTCCTAAGGACGCGAAAAAGGCGTATGAACAGGGCCTTAAACGCGCGCGGGAGTCCAAGCACGCCGACGCCGTAAAACATTTTCAGAAGGCGGTTGGGCACTTCCCCGATTACCTGCACGCGCTCAATAAACTGGGCGAACAGTACCTGATGCTCAATCAAACTGAGGATGCGCGGGCGATTTTTGAGCGGGCGCTGGGCATAAGCGAGAAATACCCGCTGCCGCACATCAACCTCGGGATAATACTCGTGCAGCAGAAGCAGTTCGACGAGGCCATCAGCCACTTCGAATCCGCCAACCGCATCGACGAAACCTACCCGATGTGCCATCTCAACCTGGGACTCGCGCTGATGGAAAAACAGCCCGCAGACCTGGACCGCGCCGAAAAGGAACTCGTGCGCGCAGTAGCGCTCGGCGGGCGGGAGTTCAGCTACGTCCGGCTCTACCTGTTTAACCTCAACTGGCGGAGGCAGTCGCTTGACAAGGCCGCCGAACAACTCGAAGCCTACCTGAAGGAATCCCCCGGCGCCCAGAACGCCCCTCAGGTGCGCGAAAAACTCGATGCGCTGAAAAAGAAAATCGCCGAGGATAAGGTCGGCAAACCCTGACCTATAACGGCAAAGTAGTGGGAAACAGAGATAACGGAACAAACAGAATAAACGGAACAAACGGAAGGGTGTGATCTTTTCCGTCTGTTC
>JAHBSF010000058.1 GCA_019639255.1 Acidobacteriota bacterium
GTGAGTTCATCAAATTCCGGTTTTTCCTGATGGACTCTACGGCCAGACTCCGCGGTTTGGCGCGGGGGTATCGGCGCCTGCGGAAGATTCGGCGGCGTTGCCGAATCCGGCATTATTGGATTGGTACAAAGCGGGAGACAAGAGATAACGAAACATACGAAATGAAACGAAAAGAACGGAATAGCCGAATATTTTCGTAGTTTCCGTCTTATTTCGAATGTTGCGTTATCTCTCTTTTTTGTCCCAATGTCGTGTGGAGTGATTTAGGTGCGGCGACTCCCGGGTTCGTATGGCTCATAGCCCTGGGATCGCGCCGCCTCCGCGTCCCGGCGCAGGCCGTGCGCGAAAGCTACGGTTGAACCGCAAATTGAGAAAACGGGACAAACGAAATGGAACGAAATGGAACGAAATAGACGGAATAAAGCATGTTTCCGTTTGTTCCGTTCCATTTCGTTTGTTCCGTTTTCTCTCTTCGCTAAAATGGTTGTCGATGTTTCCGTTCGCTGCGGCCGGATCACGACCGTAGAACGGCAAATTTTGGCGAAGGACGATCCATAAGTGCTCGGTTCAATCGTGGGATTCCGGGAAACAACAACCCTGCGCCTGACCGATACGGGCGATGCAACGCTGGTTGCCCTCTCGCCCGACGGCCGGAAGTTCGCTTTTGTCCGCCGCAAGCGGAATCAGTCGCGTTTGTGGATTGATTTTGCAGACAGCGGCACAAGACGCCCGCTGACCGAATCCGCCGATACACACTTCCGCGGTCTTACCTTCGCCCCGCTCGGTGATGCTCTTTATTACGTCGCGTCCAAAGGCGACCGCCGTTTGAGCGCCCTGTATCGAGTGTCGCTTGCCGGGAATCCGGATGAGATACCGGCGGCGGAACTGCTGATCGACGATGTAGACAGCCCCGTTGCGATTTCACCCGACGGCTCCCGCCTTGCTTTCGTGCGCAATGAACCGCACGCACAGGAAACCGCGATCATCGTATGCGATTCCGGCGGACTCAACCCTGAAGTCCTGGCTACGAAGCAACGTCCTGAATCGTACTCCTTGTACGGACCGGCTTGGTCGCGCGACGGCAACAAACTCGCCATCGCCGCAAACGACGGGCAGGGCGGCGCAGTTGCGGTTGAAATCGATGCAGCGACCGGAACCGAACAAAGATTCGGCGGCGCAACGTGGCGCAGACTCGGCGCCGTCGACTGGTCGCACGACGGCGTCAACCTGTTGGCAGTAACCTGGGACGGCAACCCTCTAAACAACGGCGACCGGATACTGAGATTGTCGCTGACTACCGATGATGCCCATAAAGTTACCAAAGACGAATATGCATACCAGGGACTAAGCCTGCCCGCCAACCGAGATGAAATTGCGACGATTGCGTTCCGGCGCCGGTTGCGCATATGGGTAGGCGGTAATATTGAAATCAAAGGAAATTTTTCGGTTGCGCATCCGATCACTGAAGAAATAATCGAGGGAGCAGGCGTCCATACGGCTACGGAATGGATGCCCGACGGGCGATTGCTCTGCAGCAGGAGCAGCGCTCATCGCGCGGGCGGCGGTTCCGACCTCTGGATAGTCGACCACCCCGGCGGTGCGCCGCAGCTTCTGATCGAAGACGCAGCAATGCCCGCCGTATCGCCCGACGGAAAAAAAATCGCCTTCGTCTCGGCGCGCGGATCATCCCGCACCGCGCTCTGGCTGTTCGATGTGGACCGAAACACGGCCGAAAAACTTACCGGCGGTCAGGGAGAACTTGCGCCCGTATTCTCTCCCGACGGGAAGTGGCTGATCTACGAAACCACGGGCGACGGCCACCCACGGCTACGCCGCATCCCGACCGCGGGCGGCGATTCCGAAGAGATAACGGATTATTACGCCGCACGCCCGGCCATTTCACCCGACGGCCACTGGATCGCATTCTATTACGTCGACGACTCGAATACCGGCATCAAGATTGCCATCGCGCCGTATGACACGGACAATCCCCGGCTTCCGCTGCCGGGGCGCACATTTCATCATCCGCCGCCCTCGCCGCCGCTGCTGCGCTGGAAATCCGACAGCCGGGCTGTGATTTATTGCGTCACGGGCCACGAAGTCTCGAACCTCTGGGCGCAACCGATCCTCGGCGACGCGCCGCGCAGGTTCACAAACTTCGACGCCGACCGCATCTTCAGCTTCGCCTGGTCGCGCGATGGCCGTCACCTGGCCTGCGCACGCGGCCGCATCGAAAGTGACGCCGTCCTGCTCACAGCAAGAGAAACCGCGGAAGACGCAGAATAAGACGGAAATCACGGAAACCGAATTTTACTTTCCGTGTATTCCGTTTGATTCCGCGTCTTCCGCGGTTTCTCTTAAAACACGCCTTCGACCGTTTCGCGCATCAGCATCTGCACAACCGCGCGCAGGTCGCCGCCCGATTCGCGGTAAACGCGCAACTGGCGGTCGGCGCTCGTGCCCTGCTCGAGTATTGTATGCACGTAGTTGATCTCTTCGCGGCAGCCGAGTTCATCAACCACTTCGTCGACGAATTCCAGCAGTTCGAGGATCAGATCGCGAACCGGCACCTCGGTGCGTTTGCCGAAGTCGATGAGTTTGCCGTCGATGCCGTAGCGCGCCGCGCGCCATTTGTTTTCGCTGATAAGTGCCCGGCGGTAGATGCGAAAGCCGAGGTTCTGCCGGTACAGTTTGTAGAGTTTGGCCGTGATCGCCTGTAACAGAGCGGCGATGCAGATGGTTTCCTCCACCTTCGACATGATGTCGCATACGCGGAATTCCAGCGTCGGAAAGAACGGATGCGGCCTTACGTCCCACCAGATCTTCTTGCCGTTGTCCATGCATCCGGTCTTGATCAGCAGGTTGACGTAGTTTTCGAACTCCGACCATGAACCGAAGTAATCCGGAATGCCCGTGCGCGGGAACATCTTGAAGACTTCGGAGCGGTAGCTCTTCATGCCGGTATTTATACCAAGCCAGAAGGGCGAAGAAGTCGAAAGCGCAAGAACGTGCGGCAGCATATATCGTGCGGCGTTCATTACGGCGATCGCTGCTTCCTTGTCGGCAATCCCGACGTGCACGTGCATGCCGAATATCAGCAACGCGCGCGCGTGCTGCTGCATTTCCTGAATCAGCGCCTCGTAGCGTTCGTGCTCGGTGATGCGCTGATCGGCCCAGTGCGAAAACGGATGAGTCGATGCGGCGACGATCGCAAGCCCCTTGCGCCCCGCAAGTTCGGCGATCGTCCTGCGCAACCGGATTACGTCGGCCTTCGCCTCCTTGACGTTTGCGCAAATGCCGGTCCCGACCTCGACCATCGACTGATGCATCTCGGGCTTGATCTGCTCGCCGAGCAGCATCCTTCCCTCTTCCAGCATCTCGTTGACGCGCGAACGCAGCTCGCCCGTCGTTGGATCGATGATCTGAAACTCTTCCTCTATGCCTATCGTGAACTCGTTGTCTAGTGGCATGACACTCTCCGGAAAGTCGGGGACGTTGCAGACCGCGATGGTAAGCTTTTGGGGCAGGCGAAGCAAGAAGAGAGACCGTCGCCTCTCTTCCTGCTCGTTCTCAGAGTTACGTCTTCTTTGCCTTCGGTCGCCCCGATTTGCGCGCTGTTTTCGCCTCCGGTTCCGCACCCGCTTCGGGATTGAGAAAACGGTTCCAGCGATGATACCTGAGCGTAGGCGCGCCGTTCTTCGCGTAATCCACAAGCATTCGCGCTACGGCGTCCAGCACCCAGTTGAAATACGGCTCGGTTACCGACCAGATGTCGGCGTCCGGCGCGGGATTCATAAAATCGATCGCATACGGCACGCCGTCCTCGACGGCGAACTCCACCGTATTGAAGTCATAACCGAGCGCCTCGTTGAGCAGCATCGTTTCGCGAATGATGCGATCTTCAAGCTCGGCAGGCAACTGACGCTCCTCGCGCGGCACATACCGCCGGTTGTGCGGATCGTAGGGCATAACCAGCACGTCTTTCTTCCCTACGCAGTAGCACCTTACATAGTCGGTAAAGTGAACGAACTGCTGGAGCGTCATGCACAGCGTTCCCGTGCGGTCGTAGCATTCCCAGAGTTCTTCGAGCGAATTCACCTTGTAAACGTCGCGCCAGCCCCCGCCGTCGAATGGCTTGAGTATGGCCGGGAGACCGATGTAATCGATGATCGCTTCCCAGTCGAGCGGGAATTCGAGGTTGCGCAGCGAGGCGTCGGTGACGCCCTGAATGTAGCCCTTCTGCGGCAGCAGCACGGTTTTCGGTACGGCTACGCCGAGTTTTGTCGCCAGCGAATAGTTGAAGAACTTGTCGTCGGCCGACCACCAGAACGGATTATTGACCACGATCGTTCCGTTCAGCACCGCATTTTTGAGGAATGCGCGATAAAAAGGAATCTCGTGCGATATGCGGTCGAAGATCAACCGGTACTCGCTTGCTTCGCCCATCTTTATGCCGCCGATCCTGATGTATTCAGCGGTTACTCCGGCGTCCATGCCGTTGATTTTTTCGATCAGAGCCGGGGGAAAGGTATTCTCCATGCCGACCAGAATTCCGATTTTCATAGTTTGCTCCCTTGCTTTCCTGAATTCAGCGCCCTTTACGGCGCGCATACTGCATCCCCGGCAGGGACTGGCGGGAATTGCACACAGTGGAGTATTATTTTCGTCGGGCGAAACGGGGAAGTGTAGTTATTCATTGAAGAGGTGTCAACTAAAATGATTCTTAACGCAAACCTGCGCAGTCGCGCAGTGATTGCGGCGGTTGCGGCGGCGGCGCTTGCGCTTTGCCTCCAACCTGTCCGGGCGCAAAAAAACGCCAAGGCCGCCATCAAGGCCGAAGACGTAGTGGAACGCGCAATCTTTGCCTACGGCACCCGCGCGGCCCTCTACACCATTCAGGCCAACGGCATCCTGCGCGGATTGATAAAGTTCGTGACCCCGGAAGGAGTGCGCGAGGGACGCACCGTCACGAAATTCATACGCAAGGCAAAACTCAGCGAAGACCTTATGCTCCTTGATCTGGATTTGCCCGGGACAAAGTATATGATCGGCTTCGACGGCGAGAAGATGTGGACCGTCAACAACGGCGTCGCCGAGGAACCCTCGGCTGAAACCGTTGCCGCATTCCGCCGCGCCCACGAACATAGCTACGAGGCGCTGCTGCGCTACAAGGAAAACGACGGCAAACTCGAATACTTCGGCACCAAACAGTTCGGGCCGAACAACGAACTGGACCTCGTAGAACTTACGCTTCCGGGCGATGTCAAAACACGCTACGAAATCAGCCGCCGCACCGGTCGCGTCATCTACCTCGATTACGAGGAAAAACTCGTCCCCGACGCCCCCCCCGTCAAATACCGGCTCTACTTCAAGGATTTTCGCTACATACAGAACTCGCTCGTTCCCTACGAAGTGCTGGTTTACCGCGACGGTGAAGTAGTCGAGGAGCGCAAACTCGTCGAAGTCGCCTACAGCGTCCGGCTCGAAAGCGACGCCTTCAAGGTTGAAAACGCCAACAAACCGGCCGATTCCACCGACAGGCCCTGAGATTGACACCTCCCCCACTAAACCGGATGACCGGCTATAGAGGGGGATTCTTCTCGGTTCACACGGGCGTCGTCGCCCATCCCCGAAGCACGTGCCCCGCGCTTTTGAATGTTGATGGCGGCATTATGGTCACGATGCGCAACAAAACCGCAGTTGATACAACGGTGCTCTCTGGTTGCCAGAGACTTGCGCACACGACTGCCGCACTGGGAGCAATCTTGCGACGTATAGGCCGGATTCACCTTGACCACTTCACGGCCAGCATTCGCAGCTTTGCTTGTGAGGATCATGGCGAACTGATTCCAGCCCGCGTCACTGATGCTTTTAGCGAGATGATGATTCCTGACCATCCCGCAGACGTTCAGATTTTCGATGGTGATGTGATCGTAACGGCGAAGGAGGTCGAGCGCCGTGTTGTGGTGAAAGTCGGCGCGCTGCCTTTTGATGTGCAGGTGCTTTCTCGCCAGAATGTTGATGGCCTTGCGGCGCCGGTTGCTTCGCTTGTTCTTTCGGCGCGCAACTCTACGCTGAGCTGTCTTCAATTCTTTTTCGGCGGCGCGGTAATGTTTCGGGTTATCAACTCGCTTGCCATTGGAGACGGCGGCAAAGCACTCTATCCCCAGGTCAATCCCCGTCGCCTTGCCAGTCTTCGGAATGAAACGCGATTGGTTGCTTTCGACGGCGAAGATCACAAACCAGCCATCAGCTTCGCGTTTGATCGTGCAGGTTTTGATCTTGCCTTCAACTGGACGGGAAAGACGGACACGGCAAGAGCCGATCTTGCTCAGGTGCAGCTTGTCGCCTTCCAGTCTGAAACCGCTCTGCGGATAGACAAACGAATCAAAGAACGCCTTGCCTTTGAATCTTGGGTAGCCCGGCTTTTCACCCGCTTTGAGGCGGCGAAAGAAGTTGTCGAACGCCTTCTGGCAGCGTCGCAGAACGTCTTGAAGCACCTGACTGTAGACGGCGGCAACTTCGGGGCGGATGGCCTTGATCTCAGGAAGCTGTGCCGATTGAGAGTTGTAGTTGAGCGAAATGTGATTGAGTTCATAGGCGTCCCGGCGCTCCTGAAGCGAAGCGTTATAGAGTTCACGGCAAATATCGAGCGTCGAAACGCAGGCTTGCTCAAACCTGGAATTGATTTTTAACTTGAACTTGTATGCTTTCACTCACGGCATTATACTTAGTTCCTGATGGCAAAACAAGCACTTTCAACCCTCAATCATAGTGTTTACTCGCTTCAGTATCATTTGGTTCTTGTGACCAAATACCGGCGCAAGGTAATCAGTCCGGCGATGATGATGCGTTTGCGCGAGATATTTGAAGATACGCTCGGCAAGTGGGAGTGTGGCTTGATTGAATTCAACGGCGAACAAGATCACGTTCACCTGCTGTTTGCCGCGACGCCAGTCATCGAACTGAGCAAGCTGGTCAACAACCTGAAGACTGTTTCTTCCCGACTCATCCGCAGAGATTTCAGCGCCGAGATTCGCAAGACGTATTGGAAGCCTGTTTTCTGGCATCGTTCCTACTGCGTTCTGACCTGCGGCGGCGCTGCGTTGGAGGTCATCAAGCGTTACATTGAAAATCAAGGTAAAGACGATCCATCGGGCTAAGTCGCCCGATGTGAATATTCATCTCCACCCAAACCGCCCCAAGTCGTACAGGATGGCGGCTATGGATGGAGTATTCTTTTCGCAAAGAGAGATAACCGCAGAACACGCGGAAACACGCGAAATACGCTGAATAGATCAAAGAGGTAAAGATGAGGAGAATTCTTTGCCCGTTCGTCGTCGTGCTGCTGATCGTTTTCATCGCCGCGGTCCCGCAAGCCGAGGTATTAGCGCAGCGATCAGGCAGTGCGACGAGACTGGCGAAAATCCCTGCGCGCAAACCCCGCAACATAGTCTTTATACTTGCAGACGATCATCGCTACGACGCACTCGGTTTCCTGGGCCATCCTTTTCTCGAAACCCCGCACCTCGACGCAATGGCGCGCCGGGGCGTTCATTTCCCGAACGCCTTCGTGACGACATCGCTTTGTTCGCCCTCGCGCGCATCGATACTGACGGGCCTTTACGCACATCGCCACCGCGTCGTGGACAATAACAATCCGGTTCCGCCCGGCACCGTATATTTCTCGCAATACCTGAAACGGGCGGGCTACGACACGGCGTTTATCGGCAAATGGCACATGGGCGGCGAGGGCGACGACCCGCAGCCGGGTTTCGATTACTGGGTCAGCTTTCGCGGACAGGGAACCTATCTGCCGGGCAAAGACGGATTGAACGTCAACGGCCGGCGCGTCCCGCAACGGGGCTACATTACGGATGAACTTACGGATTACGCCATCGACTGGCTGAAAAACCGGCGCAGCGATCGCCCCTTCATGCTTTATCTCTCGCACAAGGCCGTACACGCCGAATTCATCCCCGCCGACAGACATAAAGGACGCTACGCCGACAAGGTATTCACGCCGCCCGCGTCGATCGATGCTGACCCTCAGGGCGGCGACCTGCGCCCGCGCTGGGTGCGCGATCAGCGCAACAGTTGGCACGGCGTAGAGTTTCCCTATCACAGCGATCTGGACATCGCCGAATACTACAAGCGGTATACGGAAACGCTGCTTGCCGTAGACGACAGCGTGGGCCGCGTTATGGATGAACTGCGGCGGCGCGGCGTGCTGGATTCGACGCTGATAGTTTATATGGGCGACAACGGATTCGCCTTCGGGGAACACGGACTGATCGACAAACGAACGGCTTACGAAGAATCCATGCGCGTGCCGATGATAGCGCATTGTCCTGAGATGTTCGGGACAAACGAGAGGAAAGTCAGTCAGGTCGTAGCCAACATCGACATTGCGCCGACGCTTCTGGAAACCGCGGGTATGCGCGCGCCGAATACGATGGACGGCCGCAGCTTCCTGTCGATAGCCGAGGGGAAGCAAACGCAGTGGCGATCGGCGCTGCTGTATGAATACTACTGGGAGCGCAACTTCCCGCAAACCCCGACGATTCATGCGCTGCGCAGCGACCGTTTCAAATACATCCACTACCACGGCATATGGGATACGGATGAACTCTACGATCTGGAAAACGATCCGTTCGAACGCCGAAACCTGATCAATGATCCGGCGCACGCCGGGACGGTAAAGAAGATGAACCGGGAACTGTTCGATATGCTTGGGCGCAGCAGGGGGATGTACATTCCGCTGTACCCGGATCGCGGCGCCCAGCAGAACAAACGCAGGAAGGGCGGCAGCCGCAGCGCGGAGTTCCCGCCCGTCATTTATCAGTAGAAGAATTAAATCAAACCACACGACATTGGGACAAAAAAGAGAGATAACGGAACAAACGAAAATAGACGAAAACTACCGAAATATTCACCTTTTCCGTAATTTTCGTCTATTTTCGTTTGTTCCGTTATCTCTCCTGCTGTCTCACGCAGCGCACACCGGCGCAAATATTCGTGGATCAGATCCTGAGAGTCAGTTTTGGCTCCGACATCTTACGCATTCAAGCGCCAAGTCCTGCGGGTGTGCAAATGCTCACTTCAAAATCCCGGTATCGCCGCATATGCGCGGGATCGCCGGAAGGCGTCACCAGATAGTTGCGCCCCTTCGGATAGTAACTGCGGAAGATCCTCAGGGCCGCGCCGTCGAAAGCGCCCGGATCCCATTTGCACTCGATGACATCCACCTCATCCCGCCGCCGCGCCAGAACAAAATCCACCTCCCGCCCCGCCTTGTCGCGCCAGTACCGGATCGGCAGATCGGGAAAATGCGCCTGCAGATGTTCGAGGACGAGGTGTTCCCAAAGCACCCCAAAATCTTCCATACGCAGCGGATCCCAGCCGCGGGCGAAACTCACGAATCCGGTATCAAAAGCGTAGATCTTCGGCTGCTTGACGATTTCATTCTGACCGCCGCCGTGAAACGGGCGAACGAGGGTGACGGCGTTGGTGATTTCGAGCGCCTGCAAATGGCTCTCTACGGTCGGCCGGGTGATGCCGAGAGCGGAAGCCGTTCTGGTCGTCTCGAACTGGCCGCCGCTCTGACGCAGGAGGTATCCCAACAGCGCGTTGAAACGATTGATGTCCCGAAAGCCGAAAAGCCGCTGGATGTCGCGGGCGAAAAACGAATCCATCCACTCGCGGTAGAACGAAGGCTTCTTCGACTCTGCCAGTAACGCGGGCGGCAGGCCGCCGTGATAGAGCCGCTGCTGGAGCGTTGCGCCGAAAGCATCCAGCTCGTCCCACAAAACCGGCGTCAGATGCACCAGTCGCTTCCGCCCCGTCAAGGTATCGCGAAACTTGCGGCTCGCAGCGAGGGTTGATGATCCGGTGGCGAGCAGCTTCAGTTCCGGAAACATATCCGCACCGATCTTGAGCAGGCGCGTCGGATCGCGAAGCTGGTGAATTTCATCGAATACCACGATCGGCGCCGTCAGCGAACGGAAAAATAATTGCGGATCGCGCACCATCTCCTCGACTACCGGGAGATCGCAATTGACGTAAAAAATGCGCTCCGCCCCAAGACTCTCCGCCAGCGTCGTCTTGCCCGCACGCCTGACACCGCATAACCACGCAATCGGCGCTTCATCCCACGCCGATTCGATCCGCTTTAACCAAAATGGTCGATCGATCATGCCATCGTACTATACATGTAGCCGTACTAAATGTATAGTATGCAAGCTGATTGTCCAAGAAGCGCTTTCGTCTATCTCTCTTTTTTGTCCCGAAGTCGTGTGATTTTATTTAAACCGCTACTTCTACGAGATCCTCCGCCATCACCGTCGCCGGGAAAACCGCCCTTGCCTCTTCAAGCAGCGGCCTTGCATCCGGGTACCGCGAACTGAAGTGCGTAATCAGCAGCTTCTTCGCCCCGGCCTCGCGCGCAGTTTCCGCAGCCTGCCCGGCAGTCGAATGCCCGTAAGCGCGCGCCTCTTCCACCAATTCGCTCGTATACGTCGCCTCGTGCACAAGACAATCGACTCCGCGCGCCAGTTCCACTGCATTCGCGCACGGCCTCGTATCCAGGCAATACGCCACCGATTGCCCGGCCCGCTCCGGCCCTACGACCTCTCCCGGCTCGATTACTCCGCCATCCGCAAGCGTCACGGAATTTCCGCGCTGCAATTGCCCGTAAAGCGGCCCTGCGGGAATCCCGAGTTCTCGCGCACGCTCGACATCGAACCTCCCGGGCCGCGGACGCTCGGCCAACCGATACCCCAAGGCGTAAATCCGGTGATCGAGCGGGCGCGCAATGACCGTATGCCGCTCCGATTCAAATACCACCGCTTCGTCTTCGCGGCGAAACCTGCCGGGGCCGAGTTCGTGCAGTTCTACGGGAAAATTGTAGAAAAGTATCCGCAGCCGGCCGAGAGTATCCAGATACTGGGATATGCCCGAAGGTCCGGCGAGCACGAGTTCCTT
Source organism: Acidobacteriota bacterium (assembly GCA_019639255.1). Lineage (GTDB taxonomy): Bacteria > Acidobacteriota > Blastocatellia > RBC074 > RBC074 > JAHBSF01. The sequence goes on from JAHBSF010000058.1 coordinate 10,984, forward strand.
GCTGCGCTGTTCGAGCGCCATAGTCGAAAGCAGACCGGGCAACCCGTTGAAATGATCGCCGTGAAGATGTGTGATGAATATGCCGGCGAGTTTGTGAAAAGACAGCCCCGCACGCACTATCTGCATCTGCGTGGCTTCGCCGCAATCAAACAGCCACCATTCGCCTTCGCCGGCGACCGCCAGGGCGCTGACGTTGCGCGCAGTAGTGGGCCGCCCCGAACTTGTTCCGAGTGGAATGATTTTCAAACCCGTCAATATAACCTTCTTTTCGGCGTTTTTTTCAGCCTTCTTTTCAGCCTTCTTTTCAGCCCTCTTTGTTGCGCATGAAATCGGCGAGTCCCGAGAGCGCCCCCTGCAATTGCGCCTTCGTCAGTTCGGGCACTCCGGTTTCATCCATCGCCCGGAACATACACCACAACCATTCATCGCGCTCGCGCACTCCGATGGGAAACCTTACGTGGCGGGCGCGCAAACGCGGGTGGCCGTATTTGTTGACGTAAAGCGGCGGCCCGCCCATCCAGCCCACCAGAAACTCATAGAGTTTCTCCCGCGACTCGGTCAGATCCTCGGGATGCAGTTTGCGGATCGCCGCCGCTTCTTCGCATTCATCCATCAGATCGTAGAAACGATCTACGAGCGCCCGTATCTTTTCTTCACCGCCGATAGCTTCAAAATGAGTCATTACACGCTCATCAACATTGATGGAGATAACGGAACAAAACGGATACAAACGAAAAATACGGGAAGAATCATTCATTCCGTCTGTTCCGTCATTTTCCGTTTGTTCCGTTATCACTTTTCCCTACATCTGCAGCGCCTTCACTTCGAGATATTCTTCCAGGCCGTAGCGCCCGAGTTCGCGCCCGTTGCCCGATTGTTTGTAACCGCCGAACGGCGCCAGCGGATTGAAACTGCCGCCGTTGATTTCAACCTGACCCGTGCGCAGCCTGCGCGCTACGCGCTTTGCACGATCTACGTCCTGCGACCATACGCCGCCCGCAAGCCCGTAAACCGTATCGTTTGCGATGCGCACCGCATCATCTTCATCATCGTACGGAATGATCGAAAGCACGGGACCGAAGATCTCCTCCTGCGCAATCGTCATGCTGTTATCTACGTTTGCAAAAACCGTAGGCCGCACGAAGTAGCCTTTTTCCAATCCTTCGGGCGCTTCGGCGCCGCCCGTTACGAGCGTTGCGCCCTCGGCAATCCCCCGCTGAATATAATCGCGGACGCGCTCGCGCTGCGCGGCCGAAACCAGCGGCCCGAGTTTCGTCTTCTTGTCCCTCGGATCCCCGACTGCAAAAGTCTCGGCTGCGGCCTTTGCAATGGCTGCGGCTTCGTCGTGGCGCGAACGCGGCACAAGCATGCGCGTAAGCGCCGAGCAGGTCTGTCCCGAATTGAAATAACAACTGCTGACGCCGCTGCGCACGGCGCGCTCGAAATCCGCATCGTCCAGAATCACGTTCGCCGACTTGCCGCCAAGCTCCAGCGCGACGCGCTTGATCGTCCCGGCCGCAAGCTCACTTACCCTCTTTCCCGCGCGCGTCGAACCGGTAAACGAAACCATATCCACATCCGCGTTCGCGGCAAGCGCCTCGCCGACTACCGGCCCGTATCCCGTAACCAGATTGAACACTCCGGCCGGAAGCCCGACTTCATCAATGACCCCGGCGAGCACAAACGCCGTCAGCGGCGCAACCTCGCTCGGCTTGAGCACTACCGTGCAGCCGGCGGCTAGCGCCGGCGCCACCTTTGCAATCACCTGATGCAGCGGATAATTCCACGGCGTGATGCAGCCCACCACACCCACGGGCTCGCGAAGGATCACGGAATTGCCTACGGGTTCGTCTTCAAACCCGTACTCGGCGGCGAGTTTTGCGTAGTAACCGCATACGGCTGCGGGCAATCCGGCCTGCACTGCCGTAGCAAGACCTATGGGCATGCCGACTTCATCTGCGATAATCTGCCCGATTTCGTCGCGGCGCTCCTGAAGTTTTGCAGCAATCGCGGCCAGATAGGCGCTGCGCTCGGCGGGCGCAAGCTGCGACCAGGCGGGAAATGCCGCACGCGCAGCAGCCACGGCCGCAGCAATGTCTTCGGCCGAACCTTCGGGCACGCGCCCGCAGACTTCTTCAGTCGTAGAATTGATGACCTCGATTGAACCCCGGCCTGCGGGTTTCACCCATTGGCCGTTGATATAAAAACTTTCGTGATCGCGGACGTTGAGTTTTGCTTCGGCTTCCATGGCAGTCTGTTTCTCCCTGCATTGATCGCTACATTGTTAAAAACCGGCTTCTGAGACGGCGAAAGGACGAACCCCGAGTATCAACAAGCGCGCAACGGCTTGTCAAGCGGGGCGGATTCATGCGAAGTTGTGGCGTATTTCATCCGTCATCAAGCATAAATCCAGGACCTAAGGAGAATTTCAGATGAGTGCATCGATCAATCTGCAGGGGAAAGCAGCGATTGTAACAGGCGGCGGCCGCGGCATCGGCAAGGCAATCGCAAAGAGTCTGGCCGAAGCGGGCGCCGGCGTGGTCATCGCCAGCCGCAAGATGGAAAACCTTCAGGCTACTGCCGAAGAGTTCGCCGGACTTCCGGGCCGCATAATCCCCGTTGCGTGCCACGTAGGAAAGATCGATCAACTTGAAAACCTCGTCGCCGAAACCGAACGGCAACTCGGCCCCGTCGATATTCTGGTCAATAACAGCGCGACCAACATAGGACAGGGGCCCGCGCTCCAGGTCACCGACGAGATGTTCGCAAAAATGTTCGAACTCAACGTAGTCTCGGCGCTCAGGCTCATCCGTCTGACCGCGCCGAAGATGATCGAACGCGGCTCGGGCTCGATTATAAACATCGCCTCGATCGCAGGGTTGCGCCCGCAACCGGGAGGACTGCTCTACAGCGCTACAAAAGCCGCGCTGATTATGATGACGCGAACCTGGGCCGTAGAATTCGGTCGGGCAAACGTGCGCGTCAACGCCATCGCTCCGGGCCTGATTCAGACCGATTTCAGCGAATATTTCTGGAAAAACGAAGATCACGTGGCGCATCTCGAATCGACCCAGCCCATACCGCGCGTGGGTCGCCCCGACGAAATCGGCCACCTCGCTCTCTACCTCGCTTCGGATGAAGCATCCTTCGTCACCGGACAAACCTTCGTTGTAGACGGCGGCGCCACCGCGCGGTGAAAACGAATAAACGGAATCAGACGAAAACTGCGGAAATCCTCAAACTTTCCGTTTGTTCCGTCTCATTCCGCCGTCTCATTCCGTTTGTCCCGTTGTCTCTCCTGCTTTCGATGCAAAACCCTCGCGCACAAATACGAGGCGCCGGTTTTCCGCAATCAAACCGCAGGCTTGCGCCAGATCAAAAAACCGTTCCAGGCCCGCGATTTTTTCCGCGTCCAGGTCGTAGCAGACGTTCCTGTTAAGGTAATCGAGCAGATCCGCTTTCGGCAGACCCAGATCCTCCGCATACCGGGCCGCAAGCAGTTCGCGCACCCCTATGCCTTCCTCCTTTGCGGCAACAAACAGCTTCGCCGCATCCGGAAACCGTTTCGCCGCATCCCGGCTGACGGCCCATACCGCAAAGACGAAGGGAAGCCCCGTAAGCGATCGCCATTCCTCGGCCAGATCGTAGACGCGCACGCCGAGCGCGCCGGCTGAGGCCGCAAGCTGAATGGCCGGATCGCCTATTACAAGCGCCGCATCGCCGGCCTCAAACATGTTTTCGCAAAATACCGAAGGATCGGGCGTCCGCTCGACGAATTCAGGCTCTATGCCGTAGCGGTAACGGCAAAGTATGCGCACGAGCGCCTGCGAGGTCCGCGACGAGGAGTCGAGAGTTACGCGCCGCACCTCCGAAAGAGGTCTGCGCGCGGCCAGCAATACGCTCCTCACCTTCCATTCCGATGCAACTGCAACTCCCGGAATGACTTGCACACCCGGTATCCGCTGATACTCTATCACCGGAATCAGCGCCGCATCGCATACGCCGGCAGCCAGCATCTCCGCACAGCGCGCCGGCGCCGTATCGCCCAGAAACTCCGCCTTGTCGCGCAATCGCCCCTCGGCGAAGCTGTAAACCAGCGGCGCCGAATTCAGGTAAGTCGAAGCTGCAATCCGTAAAAGGCCTGCCATTTCAGTAATTCCCACCCTTTTTTCAACCTCGTCGAAGCCCAGCATTGTATCACGCGCCGCACGCATCCCTGCAACCTCGAAAGTCCAACCACAAAACGCCGCAAATATAGTGTTTTCAAGGAATTAGTATATTGCTCAGCGATATGGCGGATATCACGAAAGCCTTAAAATATTTTGTGGACACGATAAGAATCTATGGTAAACTGCTGCCCGATTCCTTCCTCACGTGGCTGAATCGACTTGCATTATAGAAATAGAAAATCATCTTGGGAAAGGATTGGTCATCTCGTTATGAAGCTCTCAGCACAGGCGCTCCGTGCGCTCCAGGAACTGGATGAAACCGGCCGTGATGCGGTTGAGGAGATAGTGCGCGCGCACATTCGCGCGTGCCGCCTCAACGGTTTCCAGCCGGAGAATCTGGAGCGCGTTTATCAGGAGGCCATCGAGATCATTCGACTCGAAGGCCCGCCGAAGAAGGAGTCGTCCTCATCCAGTAAATACGAACCGACGCGCCGATACGAGCAGTATCGCAGTCCCCGGGCGCTCTAGGGACGCAAAGCGCCGGGCAAATCGAAAGCAGCTACTCCGAAAGTAGCTGCTTTTTTAGTTTCCAGTGGTATAATGCCCGCATCGCTCCCAAGCCGATCTCGCAAGCCGTGCAGTAGGCGTACACCTGAACGTGCATCTGGACGGGAAACAGAAGGAAACCTGAAGGAAAACCTTAAGGATACCGAAAGGACTGAAATGCGTAGAAAGATTTACTCCCTTATCACCGCCGCCATGCTTCTTGCCGGGCTATCCGTCTTCGGTCTCGCCCAGGGTGAAACTGTCACGCTCACGGGCCATATAATCGACAAAGCCTGCTCGCAGCGCTCCGACATCGCCGGGCATAAACGGAGTTGCGCGGTCTCGGAGAACTGCGCCAAGAGCGGCTTCGGCGTCTACGCCGACGGCAAGTTCTATGAGTTCGACGAAAAGGGCAATGAAATGGCCCTTGCAAAACTCAAAGCCAGCTCCAAGGACGCCGGCGCTAAGTTCAAGGTCGAAGGCTCGATTGCCGAAATGAAGCTGATGGTAAAGAGCATCAGCGAAGTCGAGTGAGAGAAACCCGATAACAAACGAAAATAGACGGAATGTACGGAATGAGAACCATCCGTATGTTCCGTCTATTTTCGTTTGTTCCGCAATCTTTACCGCTACTCGCGCTCGGCCTGTTCCGCCGCAGCCATCGCGGGCAGGTACATGCGGGTTGCGTACTCCTTGACCATGCGGCGGGCGCTGTAAACGGGCGCTGCGAGGCGTATGGCCTCCTTTACGAGACTCACCCAGCGCCGCGGAATACCGTCGGCGTCGCGGTCGAAATAAAGCGGTGCGACTTCTTCTTCCAGCAGTCGGTAAATTTCCGCCGCATCCGCTTCATCGCGTTCATCGTCGGTTGCGTATTCCGGCACGTCGGCATTGATCGCCCAGCCGTTTGTCCCCTGGTATCCTTCGTACCACCAGCCGTCGAGCACGCTCAGGTGCGGAACGCCGTTGAGCGCCGCCTTCTGGCCGCTAGTTCCGCTTGCTTCAAGGGGCGGGCGGGGATTGTTCATCCATACATCGACGCCGCGATAAAGATACTTGGCGACGTGCATATCGTAATCCTCGACAAACGCGATGCGGCCGCCGAGGTTGTAATCGCGCGCCAGTTCGTTTACCTGATGCACGAGCGCCTGACCGGGACCGTCGGCCGGATGCGCCTTGCCCGCAAAGATGATCTGAACCGGACGCCACTCGTTGTGCAGTATGCTCTTGAGTCGCTCGATGTCGCTGAACAACAGCAGCGCGCGTTTATACGTAGCAAAGCGGCGCGCAAACCCTATGGTCAACGCCTCGGGGTTCAGAAGCGTCCCCGCCGTCAATACGTGCAGCGGACTGCGCCCCTCGGACATCCATCCGCGCCGCGCCCGCTCGCGCATAAAGGCCAGCAGCTTGCGCTTGAGCTGCTGCCGCACCTCCCACAGATCCCTTGCCGGAATCGCGTCTATGCGCTCCCATAGCGTGGGATCGTCGTGCTTTTGCAGCCAGTCAGGACCAAGATGTTTCGTATACAGCCGGTCTATTTCCGGCGCCACCCAGGTCGGCGTATGCACGCCGTTGGTGACCGAGGAGATGGGAACCTCGTCTTCCTGCAATTCGGGCCAGATCGATGTCCACATGTTGCGCGAAACGCGCCCGTGCACCTCGCTCACGCCGTTGCGGTGACCCGCAAGCCGCAGCGCCAGCGCCGTCATGTTGAAACTCATCCCACCGTGCGCGTCTTCGTGCCCGCCCAGCTTCAAAAACGATTCGCGGTCCAGCCCCATCGAATCCCAGTAACCGTCGAAATGCTTCTCTACAAGCTGGAACGGAAACGCGTCGTGGCCCGCGGGCACGGGCGTGTGCGTAGTGAATACGGTAGTCGCGCGCACGTGCTCTACAGCGGAATCAAAACTCATCCCGCTCTGAACCAGACTGCGCAGGCGCTCCAACATCAGAAAAGCCGCGTGCCCCTCGTTGGCGTGATAGATGGCCGGGCGTATTCCCAGAGTTTCAAGCAATCGCACTCCGCCGATGCCGAGCACCATCTCCTGCCTGATGCGCGTTTCCTGATCTCCGCCGTAAAGCCGCGCTGAGAGTTCGCGATCCCACGGCTCGTTTTCCTCCACGTCCGTGTCCATCAGAAACAGCGATACCGATCCCAGCCGCACGCGCCATACCGAAACGTGTATCGTGCGCCCGTCCAGATGCAACGCCAGCGGCCGCCCCGATGTCTCCCGCGTAATCAGCGGCTCAATCGGCGCCGCGTTGTAATCGAAGCGCTCATACACCGCATCCTGCCGCCCCTCGGGAGAAATGCGCTGATGGAAATACCCCTGCGGATAAACGAACCCGACCCCCACAAGCGGCAAACCCAGATCGTTGGCCTCCTTGCAGTGATCGCCCGCAAGAATGCCCAGACCGCCCGAATATATCGGCAGCGAACTGTGCACGCCGAATTCGGCCGAGAAGTAGGCAATCGTATGGCTCGCCAGATGCGGATACTGCTCGCTGAACCACGTCCCGCTTCCCCTCAGACACCGGTCGAACGAAAGCATCACGCCGTCCATGCGCCGCAGGAATACCGGATCCACAGCCGCCGCATCCAGCTTCGCGGGCGAGATCTGCCGCAACAGCTTCACCGGATTGTGATAGGTCAACTCCCACAACGCCGGATCCAGATACTCGAACAACCAGCTCGCTTCCGGCCGCCAACTCCACCATACGTTGTACGCCAGTTCGCCGAGCCGACCCAGACGCACGGGCAACTCAATATCCATCGCTTGTAATGTGCTCATAAAACAGGTTGGGGGATAACTCAGATTTTCCGCTTCATATAGGTCGCCGTCAAACGACTTGGTCTTACCAAACGGAAGCAAGCACTCTACCCGACCGGTCGGGCAGGCGTCAACCTCAGATCTCCATCAGATCATTTCTGCGTCATTCGCATAATTCCACATATCGGGCATTCCCTGTTTTTTGACCCGATCTGCTATAGTTTGACGCCGATGAACGAACCTCTCGAACAACCATATCTCGACCTTATGCGGCGCGTGCTCGACACGGGTGCGCGCAAGGACGACCGCACCGGCACCGGAACGCTTTCGGTTTTCGGCCATCAGATGCGCTTTGACCTGCGTCGCGGTTTTCCGCTGCTGACGACGAAAAAACTCCATCTCAAATCCATCATCTACGAACTGCTGTGGTTCCTGCGCGGTGAAACCAATGTCAAATACCTGCGCGAGCACGGCGTGACGATATGGGACGAATGGGCCGATACGGCGGGAGAACTCGGCCCCGTTTACGGCTCGCAGTGGCGAAGCTGGCGCACGGCCGACGGGCGCACCATAGATCAGATCAGCGCCCTGATCGGGCAGATTCGCAGCAATCCCGATTCGCGCCGCCTGATCGTCAGCGCCTGGAACGTCGGCGAAATCGATAAAATGCGATTGCCGCCCTGCCATGCATTTATGCAGTTTTACGTAGCCCAAGGCGCGCTTTCGTGCCAGATGTATCAGCGCTCGGCCGACATCTTTCTCGGCGTGCCGTTCAACATCGCATCCTACGCGCTGCTGACCTTGATGATCGCCCACGTTTGCAAACTCGCGCCGGGCGATTTCGTGCACACGCTCGGCGACGCGCATCTTTATCTCAACCATCTCGATCAGGCGCGACTGCAGCTTGAACGCACTCCCTATCCGCCGCCGCAAATCAATATCCTGCGCGATGTGGATTCGATCTTCGATTACAGGTACGAGGATTTTCAACTCACAGATTATCGCGCGCATCCGCACATAAAAGCCGAGGTGTCGGTGTGATCGTTTCCATGATCGTTGCCATGGACCGCAGACGCGGCATAGGAGCAGGGAACCGATTGCCGTGGCGATTGCCCGCGGATATGAAACGCTTTCGCGATCTGACCATGGGCCATCACCTGATAGTAGGCCGCAAAACCTGGGAATCGATCGGACGCCCCCTGCCCGGAAGGGAAATCATCGTCGTTACGCGCAATCCCGGTTACCGCGCCGGAGGCTGTCTCGCTGTTCATTCCCTCGAAGAGGCGCTGAACGCAGCCCGTACTAAAGGCGAAAGCGAGGCTTTTATAGGCGGAGGCGCCGAGATCTACCGCGAGGCGATGAAAATTGCAGACCGGATTTACCTGACTCTTGTGGATACGGAGGTGGAAGCCGACGCATTCTTTCCGGAGCTGAACCGGGCGGAATGGAGCATTGCAGAAATCGCCATACGTGCGCCGGACGACAAAAACCCTTTTCCTTTAACTTTTCAGATCATCGAAAGAGAGAATACGGAACAAACGGAATGATACGAAACAAACGGAAAAGTGATTTTTCTTTCCGTATGTTTCGTATTATTCCGTTTGTTCCGTACTCTCTGTCTACGCCGGGATCAGAACTCGATTCTCAGCGCAAACTGCATCACGCGCGGCTCGCCCTGGATGCCTGTAAAACGGCCCCAATCGGCCGGCGCTCCCGGCTGATTGAATGGATCCTGGCCCAGACGGCGATTTGCGAGGCCGGTGAAGTTCTGCGTGTTGGTCAGGTTGAAGGTCTCCCACCGGAACACCACGCGGCTGCCTTCCCACGGCAGGTTGAAGGACTTGTAGAGTCCGAGGTCGAAGGTGAAGAAATTCGGATAGCGCAGTATGTTGCGCTCGCCGTACTCTCCGGGACGCGAGTTACGGTAGCTGCGATAGATCGCATTAGGATCGCTGAACAGGTTGGGATTGCCGGTTCTGGTAGGCGAGGAAGCCACCGGACTGATCGCAAATCCGTTCGACTGTACGTTCCAGTTCGTCGACCAGCGCCCGTCGTCAAACGGCGACGGCGCGGGCAGCCCCGTGTTGTAGCGGTAGATGCCCGTGAGCGTCCAGCCGCCGATCAGCGCATCGGCTACTGAATTGATGCCGCTTGCAAACTTCTTGCCCTTGCCGAACGGCAACTCGGCGATAAAGTTCGCATTCACCAGGTGGCGAACGTCGAAATCCGAACTGCCGCGATTGGCGTTGATGTCGAGCGGGTTCTGGATGAACGCCGCACCGTAGGCGCCCGAAGTCTGCAAACCCGACGAGATGTCGATCGAGTGCGAATAGGTGTAGTTGATGTCAAACGACATCCCCCGGCTCAGCCGCTTGCGCAGGCTCACCTGTCCGCTGTGGTAATCCGACGTTCCGATGGTCGAAAACGCCGACAGCGCCGCGTACTGCGGATGGAAAAACAGGTTGTTGCCGTATCCGAGCCCGTCGTCCCACAGCAGTTGCACGAAGGTGTAATCGGTGGTGTTGAGTCCGCCGACCGCCGAACGTGCGATGCGGCGATATGCCGCCTGCGTCGCCGTCAACACGGTCGGCGTGCCCTGCACGTTGTAGGTGCCGGCCAGGCGCGGGAACAGGTTCTGGAAGTATGGAATGTTTCCGACCGAGGTGATGGTAGCGGCCGAGTTGCGCAGGTCGATCAACTGCCCGATCGCCGTGTACCAGTCCACGCCCGATTGCGGATCGCGCAGGTTGTTCAGGTGCATGATATCGCGCGTAGCAAGCAGGTCGCGCGCGATGCGTCCTACATAGCTGACCTCGACCGAAAATCCCGCACCGAGTTCACGCCCGTAAGACAGGTTCATGCTGTAGTTGACCGGTGTGACGAGCGTGTCGTCGAGCGAGGACTGAATGCGCTGATCCTCGTCCGAAGGCTCGGTCAGCGGGAATCTCAGCGAACTCGGCAGCGTCAACCCGGGCAGCGAGCGCACGTTCGGGTTGTAGCCCGTAAACTGCGGCCCGAGGCGCGAACTGAGGTTGAAGGTATTGGCGTTGATCGTAGTGAAGGATGTAAATCCGAGCGCCGAATTCAGATCGAACGCCACGGCAAGCGCGCTTCCGATGCGGTCGTAAGTCATGCGGAACCCGCCGCGGATCGTGCTCTTGTTTTCGCCGAAGATCGCCTTCAATACGCCGTTTTTCGGATTCGGCGACCAGGCCACCGCCACCGAAGGCGCAAAGTTGTTCCAGTCCTGTTTGTAATAACCGTCCCGGTCGTTGACCCTGCCCGCCAGATCCACAGTTATCGGATCGGTGAACGGACGCCCCGCATTCGCACCGGCAACGCGCTGCTCGAAATACCCGCCGAGGCTCTGCGTGGGTTTGACCTGAAGGCCGTTGCCTTCATACACGGGCGTCGATGTCGACCACCGCAGTCCGTAGGTCAGCGTCAGATTCGACCGCATGCGCCAACTGTCCTGACCGTAGAATTCATACTCCTGCGTTCTGAACGATCGTGCAATGCCCTGCCCCGAAGGCAGCAGCGATCCGTCGCGCGCAAAGTTGATGTTGGAGTTGTACTGCGAGTAACGCCCGATTACCGCCGTCAATGCATCGCGAAGATCTATGCGCGATCCGCCCGATACGTTCGAGAAAATCGGCGTCGACACCGTCGCCGCATCAAACAGCACTACCTCGCCCGAAAAGTCGTAGAACGACGGGTTGGTGATCGCCGCATCATAGGCGGCGGCAAACGACGTGCGATCGTTTGAAATCAGGCGGATGTTTGTGCCGAACTGCGTCGCGTGGCGCCCCTTGGTCCACGACACGTCGTCGGTGATGTTATGCACCGGAGTAACGCGCGACAGCGTGCGCGAGAAGGCGAGCGGCTGGAAGATGAACCTGAAGATTACGGTGTTTTCCGCCGAATCGCCCGCGGAGGTGAATGCATCCCGCGTGATGCCGTAGCGGAAATTGTTCACCAGCGAATTGTTGATCGTGTAGGTATGCCCCGCAGCGAGTCCCTTCGGGTGCGTCCAGGTCTGCGGCGCGAAGGTGTCGGGCAGCCAGCGCACGCGCGTCACTACGTCGTTCTGATAGTTCAGACGCACAAACGTCGTCTGCTTGTCGGTCAGATTGTAGTCGAGTTTGGCGATGTAGGTCGCAAAGCTCGACGGTGTGCTGGCGTTGAAGCGGAAGCCGCTTGTGTTGAGTTGGTCGCCCGTGGTCGTATCGTTGGACACGTACTTGCGCGCGGCGTCGGCCAAAGCAGTCAAAGCCGCCTGATTGACTCCCGGAGTCACGCCGTTGGCCGCCGTATATGCCGCATTGATCCTCGCCGGGGTCAGGCAGATGACGCCCGAAGGCGTACCCGAAGGGCAGGTCGGATCGCTTGAACCGTCCGCCGAACGATACCGCACGATGCCCTGTCCGAGCGTCGCAAGCGGCACTTCGCGCACGGCCGTAGACCCGCGCGACTCCTTGAATCCTTCATAGTTGAAGAAGAAAAACAGCTTGTCCTTCTTCACCGGCCCGCCGATCGAACCGCCGAAGTTGTTGCGCAGAAGCGACTCGCGCGGCACGCCCGCCTTGTTGTTGAACCAGTTGTTGGACGAGGTCACCGTGTTGCGGTGATATTCGTAAAGCGATCCGTGATATTCGTTCGATCCCGACTTGGTAACGAGCGAAATCTGAGCGCCCGACGAACGTCCCTGATCCGCGTTCGGATTGGTCGTCACGACGCGGAACTCCTGCAACGAATCCGGCGTCGAACGCAGCACGCTGAAAAATGCTTCGCCCGTCTGCTGCTCGTTTACGTCCACACCGTCCAGCGTCACGTTCGCCTGATCCGAACGCCCGCCGTTTACGTAACCCGTATTGGTAACTCCGGGCTGAAGCGAAAGCAGCCCCACGACGTTGCGCGCATTCAGCGGCAAATCCTTTACCTGAACGCTGTTGAAAGTGTTGCCTATGGTCGCGTCCGTGGTGTTGATCGTAGACTCGCCGCCCTGAATCGTCACCGATTCGCTGACCGCCCCGATCTCGGTGAAACCTATGTTCAGAGCAAGCGGCGTGTTTACCAGCACCTGTACATCTTCCAGAATTACCGACTTGAAACCCTGCGCCTCCGCGCGAACCCTGTAAATTCCCGGCGGGAGCTGCGGAATCTGATACGAACCGTCGCTCCTCGCCGTAACCGTTCGCGTTATGCCCGTCACGGAACTCGATATCGTGATCGTCGCGCCGGCAACCGCGTTGCCGTTCGGATCCGATACCGTGCCGGATACGAGCGAACTCTGAGCAATAGCCGCCCCGGCCGCCATAATCAGCACCAGCATTGCGCCGGCGATTCTCCAGCCTTCTCGAACTCGAATCATAGAACCTCCAAATGGTTAACCCGCCGGATCGCCCGCGAAAGACAATCCGACCTCCTGTGTACGTTGTTTTTCGATCAGTGCCGAAGCCAGTGCAAAGCTAGTTGCGACCGCTGCTGCGATCGCTGTTGATCTGTTGCGGGAGGCTTTCAATGCAGAATACGGCCCATCCAATGATCCGGATCTGCACGCCTCTCTTCCAGCGGATTACCGAATTATAATCACGATTGCTGGAAATCCAAACGAATTTCCTCAAGATTTTCGTAAGCGGTCCAATGAATTGGAGAGAGCGAAACTGAGGAAGGCGCGAAAAATAAACGGAAATCGCGGGAAATAACAGCTATTTCGGGCGATTTCCGTTTATTTTTTCGCGCCTTCCTCAGCTTTACCGGTTCAGCTTGCTGCGGCTGCGGCCGTAAAGAAAATAAATCGCGAGGCCCGCTGCGAGCCACAGCAGAAACCTGATCCAGTTCGTGATTCCGAGTTCGGTCATAAGATACCCGCACGTCAATACCCCGAGCACGGGAATCAGCGACAGGGACTTCGTGAAGGAATACCAGGCGAGAACGGTCGCCGCGAGGATGTAAACCGCGAGCGGAATCTTGTGCCGCAGGACTTCAAATGCTGAAAGCGTCGGATCGTTCGGATCCACGGCGCTGAAGAAATTCTTCATCGCATCGGGATCGAATACCGCTACGCCCACCCACACCAGCACGTACATTGCCGGGATGATGTACTTCGAATTGATGTAGGGGGTCTGAAATTTTCGCTCTATCTTCTGCGGCGAATTCTGCAGCACCAGCACGCCCCCGCTCACCATCACAAAGGCAAACAGCGTCCCGATGCTCGTCAGATCCGTCACCTCCGTCAGATTCATAAAAAGCGACGGCGCCGCAACTACAAAGCCCGTAACAAGCGTCGCAAACCACGGCGTCTTGAAGCGCGGATGTATCGACGAAAATATCTTCGGCAGCAGCCCGTCGCGGCTCATCGCCATCCATATGCGCGGCTGCCCAAGCTGAAATACCAGCAGCACCGTAGCCATCGCAATCACCGCGCTTATCGCGACGATTCCCGCAATCCACGGCAGATTTGCGCCTTCCGGCCCGAATACGAACGCCAGCGGATCGCCCACGGCAAGCAACTTGTGGTTGACCATGCCGGTCAGAACCAGCGCAATCATCACGTAAAGCACGGTGCAGATGATCAGCGAATAAATCATCCCGCGCGGCAGATCCCGCTGCGGGTCGCGGCATTCTTCCGCCGTAGTCGAAATGGCGTCGAATCCGATGTATGCAAAAAAGACCGCCGAAACACCCTTCAACACGCCGGCTGCTCCGTTGGGCGCAAACGGACTCCAGTTTTCGGGTTGCACGTAAAAAGCGCCGAGCACGATTACGAGAAAAATTATGGCCAGCTTTATAGCCACCATCACGTTCGACGCGCGCTTGGATTCCTGTATGCCCACGTAAACGAGCGAGGTGATCAGTAATACGATCCCTAGCGCGGGCAGGTCGCATACTACGTGCAAACCGCCGATTACGGGAGCATTCATCCACGCCATATAAGCTTCATAAACGCCGCCCATCCCCGCCGTTTGCCGGATCTGTTCGAGCGTCTGGCCCGAGGCGAGCAGCGCGTTTACCTCGTCGTATCCCCTCCACGCCGTCAGGAAATCCATCGTCAGGTATTCGGGGATGTGAAGGTTGTAGCCCGCAAGCAGGCTCGTGAAGTAATCGCTCCAGGATATCGCCACCGCAATGTTGCCGATGGCGTACTCCATAATCAGATCCCAGCCGATGATCCAGGCGGCGAGTTCGCCGAACGAAGCGTAGGCGTAGGTGTAGGCCGAACCGGCTACGGGCAGCATCGAGGCGAACTCCGCGTAACACAGCGCGGCGAATGCGCACGCGATTGCTGTGAATACGAATAGAAAAGCGACTGCGGGTCCGCCGTTGTAGGCTGCATTGCCGATTGTAGAGAAGATGCCCGCACCCACGATTGCGGCTATGCCGAGCGATGTGAGGTCGAATACTCCGAGGGCTTTCTTTAATCCCGTATCGTGTCCGTCGCCGACGCCGAGCGCGGCGTCGCGCTGTATCTGCTCGATGGATTTGGTCCGGGTCAGACTGGTGAGGTTCATCCGCTGGGCTCCTTCCCCGAAATTAAGAGAGAATACGGAACATACGAAATGAAACGAAAATCACGAAAAAGCTGAATATTTCCGTATGTTCCGTCTTTTTTCGTATGTTCCGTTATCTCTCTTTTTTGTCCCAATGTCGTGTGGAGTGATTGAAGACGGTAACTTCGGCGCATGGTTGTTTTCACGCGGCGTCGAGCGGCTTGATACGAGCAACATCTTTCCTTATCGATTGCGCTGCATCCCAGAGATCTACGGCTCGCTGTGCATTGAGCCAGAACTCGGGAGAATTGCCGAACAGACGAGCCAGACGAAGCGCCATTTCCGGGCTGACGGCTCGCCGCTCGCGCAGCAGTTCGTTGATCGATTGGCGTGAAACACCCAAGGCGTCAGCCAATCCTGAAACACTCAATCCGTAGTCAGGCAGGAAGTCCTCCCGCAACATTTCGCCCGGATGAGTCGGCCTGCGCTTCATGCCGCTTGTGTTCGGAATACTCATTTCCTCTCACCTCGCATCAGTGATAATCGCAAATCTCTACATCGTAGACGTCGCCATCAACAAACCGGAAACATATTCGCCACCCGTATACAAATGCTTGGTGTGTCGATCCGCGAACGTCTTGATCATTCGATCAAATGTATTGCGTCACGTGACGCATGTCAATCGAAGACCACTGGGCCGCCGTCTACGGAACAAATGAAATGATACGAAAATCACGGAAATGTTGAATATTTCCGTATGTTCCGTCTTTTTTCGTATGTTCCGTTATCTCTCTTTTTGTCCCAATTTTGCGCTTAAGGTTTTGCAAATCTGTCCATAAACCGCGTCGAAAGATTGCCCGAAACGAAATCGGGTTCGGCGAGAATCTTCAGATGAAGCGGGATGGTCGTCTGTATACCCTCGACTACCATGGCCTGAAGCGCCCGCCGCATGCGCGCAATCGCACGGTCGCGCGTGCGCGCGTGCACGATCAGCTTCGCGATCAGCGAATCGTAATGCGGCGGGACGAAATACCCGGAATATATCGCCGTATCGACGCGCACGCCCGGACCGGTCGGCAGATTCAGATTCGTAATCCGGCCCGGACTAGGCGTAAAGCGTTCGGGATCTTCGGCATTGATCCGGCATTCGATCGAGTGGCCTACGAATATCAATTCCTCCTGCGACAGGTGCAGCGGCTCGCCCGCGGCGATGCGTATCTGCGCCGCAACCAGATCCGATACCGTGACCATCTCCGTCACCGGATGCTCGACCTGAATGCGCGTGTTCATCTCCATGAAATAGAAGTCGTCGTTTTCATCGAGCAGGAATTCTATGGTGCCGGCGCTGCTGTAGCCGACTTCCTGACACGCCTTGACTGCGATGTTGCCCATCTCCTGCCGCAGCTCATAGCTGACCGCGGGCGAGGGCGACTCCTCGATGAGTTTCTGATGCCGGCGCTGGATGGAGCATTCGCGCTCGCCGAGGTGAATTATGTTGCCGTAGTTGTCGCCGAGCACCTGAATCTCTATGTGGCGCGGACGCTCGATGTATTTTTCCAGATAAACGCCGCTGTTTTTGAAAGCGGCTTCGGCTTCCGAGCGCGAGGTGTCATAAGCGTTGCGCAGCTCCGCCGCCGAACGCGCCACGCGCATACCGCGCCCGCCGCCTCCCGCAGTAGCCTTTACAAGTACGGGGTAGCCGATCTTTTCCGCTTCTGAAAGCGCGGCGTCGATATCGTCTACGAGGCCGTCGCTGCCCGGCGTCACCGGCACGCCCGCAGCCTTCATCGCAGCCTTGGCCGAGGCCTTGTCGCCCATGGTGCGCATCACCTGCGGCCCGGGCCCGATGAAGGTTATGTTGCAGGCCTCGCAGACTTCTGCGAAATAGGGATTCTCCGACAGAAAACCGTAACCCGGATGAATCGCGTCTACGTTTGTGATTTCGGCCGCGCTGATGATCTGCGGGATGTTGAGATAACTTTGCGCCGAGGGCGCAGGGCCTACGCAGATCGCTTCATCGGCGAATCGCACGTGCAGCGCTTCGCGGTCGGCTTCCGAATGTATTGCTACGGTCTTGACGTCGAGTTCCTTGCACGCCCATATGATGCGGCACGCAATCTCGCCGCGATTGGCAATCAGGATCTTTTTGAACATAGCAATTCAGCGATACGGAAGAGAAACGGAGGAGAGAATACGGAACAAACGAAAATAAACGAAACAAACGGAAGAGTCGCTTTGATTTCCGTTTGTTTCGTTTATTTCCGTTTGTTCCGTATTCTCCGTTTCAGACTTTGATACCAAACAGCGGTTGCCCGTACTCGACCGGCTGTCCGTTCTCGACGAAGATCCTGGCGATAGTGCCGCCGACATCGGACTGGATCTCGTTCATCAGCTTCATCGCTTCGATTATGCAAAGAGTCTTGCCCGTGTCCACCGGATCGCCGATCTTGGCGAAGGGTTCGGCAGTCGGTGAGGCGGCGCGATAGAAGGTGCCGACGATCGGAGAAGTGACCAGATGAAGGGACTCTTCGGGAGCGGGCGATGATGAATGCGCAGCGACCGCTGGCGCCGCGGCTTCAGACGCCGGTGCGGGCGCGGCGGCTGTGACCGGGGCCGCCGGAACAATCGCGGGCGCGGCCGCTTCCGCGAACCGTACGCCGCGCGACAAACGCAGCCGGAATGCGCCGCGCTCGAGTTCGAACTCATTGAACTGCTTCTCGGCCACGAGATCTATGAGTTCCTTTATCTCGTCGAGCGACAGCATCTCTCCCGTGCCTCGCACTCCGGGACTTGCTTTGTCCGATGCCCGTCTCGGCTCGGGAGCAGTTGCGGTTCTGCGCTCAGTCTTTTTCATAGGCTTGATCGTTAATCGTTACACCGACCGCCGGTCGGCGCCGTGCATCGACCGGTTTGCTGCGGAAATTCCCGCGCCTATCCCACGCAAAGCGAAAGCCTCAACCGCGCGATTGACTCGCGATTGAGGCCGAGGGCTTGGTCTGCGGGAGCGAAATGCGGCGAGATACCTACTTCTTCTCGTCGCCGGCCGGCTTCTTTCCGGGTTTCGCTTTCTCCTCGACCGCCTTTTTGTTCTCGCTGCCGATAAACTCGATCAGCGCCATCTCCGCACCGTCGCCCTTGCGGCGGCCGAGTTTGAGAATGCGAGTGTATCCGCCCGGGCGCTCGGCGAAGCGCTCGGCAAGTTCGCCCGTCAGTTTCTTGACCGCCGCAACCCCGGCCGTGCGTTCGGCGCCCGGCACGTGCTGCCGGCTGTACTCGCTTGAATTGCCCGCAAAGAAATAATTAGCCGCCAGACGCGTAGCGTGTACGGCTTTTTCATTCTGTCCGGCTTCGCGCGCAGCGCGCGCACGCCTCCCGAGCGTCACTGCGCGCTCCGCCAGCGGACGCAGTTCCTTGGCCTTCGGCAGCGTCGTCACGATGCGCTCGTGCAGGATAAACGATGTGCACAGATTACGCAGCAACGCGCGCCGATGCGACGATGTACGGCCCAGCTTGCGATGGGCAACCAGGTGTCTCATAACTCACAACCCTCAGTGCAAAAAACTGAGTGCCGCAGTGCCGCAGTGCCGCAGTGCTGAGTGCAATCAGGAACTCAGGAACTTTAATTACAGATGCTTTGAATTGAAGTTCTTCAGTTCCAAATTGCACTCAGCACTGCGGCACTGCGGCACTCAGCACTTCTTCCTCATTCCTGTCCCGATCCGGGGATCAGATTACCGTTATCGTCAAACTTCAGACCGAGCCCCAGCCCCATCGAGTGCAGAATGTCCTTGATCTCGTTGAGGGACTTGCGGCCGAAGTTTTTCGTCTTGAGCATCTCGCTCTCGGACTTCTGCACCAGATCCCGGATCGTCTTGATGTCGGAATTCTTCAGGCAGTTGTAAGCCCGCACCGACAGTTCCAGTTCGTCTACCGAACGATCCAGGTTCTCATTGTGCGCCGGCTGCGTCCGCGACTGCACGGGCTCATTCTGCTCGTGCACGTCGTCCTCGAAGCTGATGAAGATCGTCATATGATCCTTGATAAGCTTCGCCGCAAGCCCTATGGCCCGCTCCGGAGATACGCTGCCGTTGGTCCAGACCTCAAGCGTCAGCTTGTCGTAGTCCGTATCCTGGCCGAGACGCGCCGCTTCGACCTGGAAATTCACCTTCTTGACCGGCGAATGAACCGAATCTACGGGGATGTAGCCTACCGGCAGATCGTCGTCGAAGTTGCGATCGGCCGGCACGTACCCGCGCCCCTTCTTGAGGCGCATTTCGATGCTCATCGTTCCGCCCTCGCTCACCGTGGCTATGTGAACGTCCGGGTCGAGCACCTCCACGTCGGCGTCGGTCTCGATGTGTCCCGAAAGCAGTTCGCCCGGCTCGGCGCGCGTCACCCGCAGCGTTTTCGGCTCGTTCGAATGCAGCTTGAACGGAATCTGCTTGAGATTCAGGATTATGTCGGTGGCGTCCTCTACCACGCCCGGTATCGAGGAAAACTCGTGCAGCACGCCCTCGATTCGCACGGCCGTAATGGCCGCACCCTCGATCGACGACAGCAGCGCCCTGCGCAGACTGTTGCCGATCGTGGTTCCAAACCCGCGCTCGAAAGGCTGCGCGAAAAACTTGCCGTAGCGATCCGTCATCGTTTCCGATTCAAACGACAACCGCTTAGGCTTCTGGAATCCGGTCCACATGGTCCCTTCCATTTTTTCTCCAACTTGTTCACGAAAAGGCGGCGCCCGCACCCGCTCCGGCCGCACGTTCCGCGCCCGCAACGGCTTACCCCCTTACGCGGCGCCGTTGCACATTGACAGTCAGACTACTTGCTGTAAAGCTCGACGATCAGTTGTTCCTTGATGTCCTGATCCACGTCTTCGCGGCGCGGCAATCCCGTGACGCGTCCGACGAGTTTCTCCGGATTGAGGATTTCGAGCCACTGCGGGCGGCCGCGTCCTCCGGCGGTCTGGAACGCGCCCTGTATGTGCGCATTTTCCGTGCTCTTTTCCCGCACCGCGATTTCATCGCCCACCTTCACCTGGAACGAGGCAATGTCGACCTTGCGCCCATTCACCGTGACGTGCCCGTGCGTGACGAACTGCCGCGCCTGGCGCCGCGACATCGCAAAACCGAGACGGAAAATTACGTTGTCGAGCCGCCGCTCGAGCATAAACAGGAGGTTTTCGCCCGTTACGCCCCTTTGCCGTGCGGCCTTCTCGAAGTAGTTGCGGAACTGCCGTTCGAGCAGGTTGTAGATGCGCTTGACGCGCTGCTTTTCGCGCAACTGCTCGCCGTATCCGATCAGCTTGCCCCGCCGCGCGTTGTGGCCGTGCTGGCCCGGCGGCTGCGGCCCGCGCTTCTCGATCGGGCACGACGGCTTGTAGCATTTCTCGCCCTTCAGGTAGAGCTTCATGCCTTCGCGCCGGCACAAGCGACACTGTTTACCACGATCTCTTGCCAACTCTCTCCTCCATTGATCAGGCCCTCAGCCGGGCATTGATCGGGTCTCGAGACCGCCCGCAAGGACTCAAGTCTCAACCGACCCCGCAAACAAACCGATGTTCAAACGATATGCGCCGAATACTCAGACGCGGCGGCGCTTCGGCGGACGGCATCCATTGTGCGGAATCGGCGTGACGTCGCGGATCAACCGCACATCGATTCCCGCCTGTTGTATGGCGCGAATCGCCGATTCACGGCCCGAACCCGGCCCCTTGACCCGCACCTCGCACGCACGCATGCCGCAGTCGCGCGCCAGGTTCGCCGCCTTGAACGACGCCTGCTGCGCGGCAAACGGAGTGCCCTTGCGCGATCCGCGAAATCCCATCGCCCCGGCCGAAGACTGCGCGACGAGATTGCCCGCCAGATCCGTGATGCTGATCAATGTGTTGTTGAAGCTCGCCTGAATGTGCACGATCCCCTGCGGAATGACCTTCTTCTCGCGCTTCTTGAACGTCTTCTTCTTGCCTGCTGATGATTGCTGTTTCGCCATAATTTGAGTCGCTCACGGGGCCCCGCAAACGGAGCCCGCCTCTTACTTCTTGCCCGGAGCCTTCTTCTTCGCCACGGTAGCGCGGCGCGGCCCCTTGCGCGTGCGCGCATTGGTGTGCGTGCGCTGCCCCCGAACGGGCAACCCGCGCCGATGCCGCAGCCCGCGGTAGCATCCGATGTCCATCAGCCGCTTGATGTCGAGCTGAATCTGCTTGCGCAGATCACCCTCGATGTTGCCCTGCTGATCCAGAATGCCGCGTATGCGGTTGAGCTCTTCTTCGCTCAAATCCCGCACCTTTTTCTGCAAATCGACGCGCGCCTCCGACAGTATCCTGCCCGCGCGCGACCGCCCGATGCCATAAATGTAAGTCAAACCGATCTCAGCGCGCTTCTGCGGCGGGAGATCCACTCCGGCGATTCGTGCCATTGACTTCCTCCAACGTTACCTCGACACTGCTCCAGTTCACGACTGCCCGCCCCTACCCCTGCCTCTGCTTGTGCTTCGGGTTGACGCAGATGACGCGAACCACGCCGCGCCTGTGAATCACTTTGCATTTGTCGCAGATCTTTTTGACCGATGCCCTGACCTTCATAATCCTTTACCCCGTAGTCGGCTCCGTTTTGCTCCCCACCCGGGAACCTTGCCCGAAACCTTACTTGAACCGGTACACGATGCGCCCGCGCGTCAGATCGTACGGCGATAACTCCACCAGCACCCGGTCGCCCGGCAGTATCTTGATGAAGTTCTTCCTCATCCGCCCCGAGATGTGCGCCAGTACCTGATGCTTGTTCTCCAACTCTACACGGAACATCGCATTCGGCAGCGTCTCCAGCACCGTCGCCTGTACCTCGATAGCGTCTTCTTTCGACATACCGTATCGATCTCTTCCCTGATTACTCTTCCCTGATTACTCTTCCCTGATTACTCTTCCCTGATTACTCTTCCCTGATGGCCTGCCCCAATTACCTGGCCAACCGCTTTCACAACCGATCGCCCGCGCCTCGTCGCTCAACCCTACACCCGGACTCAGATTCCGTGCGGCAAAATTGCGAAACGCCTATTATAACTGCGGCTTCGGATTTTGCAAGGCAAATTTCGGGCCCGTCGCAAAGCACCCTCATAAATCAATGGTTCCGTCCTCGCGGGCGGTCAGCACGACGGGTCCGTTTTCGGTAACGGCAATGGTGTGCTCCCAGTGCGAAGAGAACGATCCGTCGCGCGTTCTGACGGTCCATCCGTCGGAATCCACCTTCACCTGATGCCGGCCGAGGTTGACCATCGGCTCTATTGCCAGCACCCAGCCCTCCTTGAGGACGGGGCCGGTGCCCGGCCGCCCGTAGTTGGGCACCTGCGGTTCTTCGTGCATTCGTCTGCCCACGCCGTGGCCGCAGTATTCGCGCACCACCGAATAGCCGCGTTCCTCGACGTATTCCTGAACCGCGTAGGACACATCAAAGAGCCGATTGCCTACGCGCATCTTTTCCATCGCACGAAACAGCGATTCCTGCGTGGCCTTGACGAGCGCTTGGACTTCGGGGGATACGCGCCCTACCAGCACCGAAATCGCCGCATCGCCGACATAGCCGTCCAGCGTAGCTCCGCAATCGATCTTTATCAGATCGCCGTCCTGCAGCTTCCGGCCTGACGGAATGCCGTGCACAACTTCATCGTTTACCGAAGCGCATATCGAGGCCGGGTATCCATGGTATCCCTTGAAGGTCGGCGTAGCGCCGGCTGCGCGTATGCGCCGTTCGGCTTCCGAGTCCAGATCCTGCGTCGTCACTCCGGGCGCGACCATTTGCCGCAGCGCCGTAAGCGTCTCGCCCACGATCAGCCCCGCGCGCCGCATCTTCTCAAGCTCCTGTCGCGATTTCCTGATCACCATACCCGTTGCAGAAGAATCGAGATAACGGAACAAACGAAATAAGACGGAACAAACGGAAACATTCAACCTTTCCGTAATTTTCGTTTCATTTCGTCTGTTCCGTTATCTCGATTCTTCTTCATTTCCGTTTGCCCGTGACCACATTCATCACCGAGCGAAATACCTCGTCTACCGGAAGTTCGCCGTTGATTTCAAACAGTCTGCCGCTCGTGCGGTAAAAATCAATCAGCGGGGCGGTCGACTCTTCGTAAGCCCGCAGCCGCGTAGTGACCGATTCGGCGTTATCGTCCGAGCGCTGCTCAAGCGGCGCGCCGTCCAGATCGCAGAAACCCTCGTGCTGCGGCGGGCGCAGATATACGTTGTATATCTCACCGCACTGCGAGCAGGTGCGCCGTCCGGTCAACCGCTTCATAAGCGAATCTTCCGAAACGACTACGCGCAGCAGAATCACATCCTTGCCCTGCTGTCCCGAAAGCCGCTCCAGCATACGCGCCTGATTGAGCGTACGCGGGAAACCGTCGAGAATGTAGCCGCTCGCGCAGTCGGGGCGCGAGGTCCGCGTCAGTATCACCTCCGCAAGCACATCGTCGCTCACAAGCCTTCCGGCCGCCTGCCTCGCCCTGATTTCGCGCCCGAGCGGAGTTTCGGCCGCCGCCATCTCCCGCAGTATGTCTCCGGTCGATATCTGCGGATATCCGAGCCGCTCGGCCAGCCTGCGGGCCTGCGTGCCCTTGCCCGCCCCAGGCGCCCCCATCATGACGATGACCTTCTGCATAGCGAGGAGGATGCCTCACGCCGTCGCACGCCGACCGCGGAGCCGTCCGCCGCGCGGGCCGAGGAACCCGTCGTAATGCCGCATCACTAGCTGAGCTTCAACCTGGCTGATGGTATCCATCGCCACGCCTACCACGATCAGCAAACTCGTGCCGCCGAAGTAAAACGATACGCCCAATCCCGTCGGTATCCAGCTCAACCCCGGCGCACTCGTGAAGAAATTGTAAAGCGACTCCCCGATAAACGGCAGCGCCTGCACCTTGAACCCGCTGATCATCAACTGCGGTATCAGGCACACCAGCACAAGATAGGTCGCACCCACCGTAGTGAGCCGCACCAGAATGCCGTTCAGATAATCCGCCGTTCTCTTGCCCGGACGTATGCCCGGGATGAAGGCTCCCTGCTTGCGCAGATTCTCCGCCACCTCGTCCGAATTGAAGACGATCGAAACGTAGAAAAATGCAAACAGCACGATCCCGCCTATGAACAGCATTTCATACACCGGATGCCCGCCGCCCAGCCACCGGTTCACGGTTTCGAGCCAACTCCACTGCCCGAACGTGGCGAGCGTCTGCGGAATCGCAAGCACCGAAGAGGCGAATATCACCGGAATCACGCCCGCGATGTTGACCTTCAGCGGCAGGTGCGACGACTGCGACTGCATCATCTGCCGCCCGACCATACGCCGCGTATGATTTGTCGGCACCTTGCGCGTCCCGCGCTCGAAAAATACGATGCCCGCCGTTATCACCACCATCACCGCAAGCAGTATGATCACAAACAGCGCGGAACTCGGATCCTTGATGCGTTCGTAAAGTTGCTGTATCGCGCTCGGCACTCCCACGACGATACCTGCAAATATCAAAAGACTGATGCCGTTGCCCACGCCGCGCTGGGTGATCTGCTCGCCGATCCACATAATGAACACCGTTCCGGCCGTGAGCGTTACGGTCGCAAGCAGAGTAAATGCAAGTCCGCCCCCGCCTATTACCAGACCGGGCTGTCGCTGCAGCCAGTAGGCGATGCCTATGCCCTGGACGAAGCACAGCACGACGGTCAGATATCGCGTATACTGCGTAATCTTGCGACGCCCGAGTTCGCCTTCTTCCTGAATCTTTTTCAGCGAAGGGTAAACCGAGGTCATGAGCTGAAAGATGATCGACGAGGTGATGTAGGGCATGATGCCTAGGGCGAAGATCGATATGCGCCGCAGGTTTCCGCCCGAGAACAGGTCCAGCACACCGAAAAGATTTCCCGCGTCGCCCCAGATGGTCTTGAGCACTTCCTGATCTATTCCGGGGACGGGCACGTGGATTCCCGCGCGGTAGACGGCCAGCATGCCGAGGGTAAACAGCACGCGATTGCGCAGTTCATCCACCGCCCATAGATTGCGGATTGCATTCAAAAACGACTCGATCATAATTCCTCAATATCGCAACATTTGTCGCAAAATTCGCCGGCGATGCCATTGAGCGCTACAGTCTGCTGCGCGCGGCGACGATTGCGCAGAATGTGTAATGCGGAATGGGGATCGAACGGCCTCTTTTCAGGGCCTTCCATCCCGCATTCCGCAGTCGATTTCCCAGCCGTCAGATGGTTTCGGCCTTGCCGCCGGCTGCCTCGATTTTCCTCTTTGCCGCGGCGCTGAACCGGTGCGCCGAAACTTCGAGCGCTTTTGCCACCTCGCCCTCGCCCAGAATGACTATGGCCTGCTGCTTCGCCTTTCGGACCAGCCCCTTTTCGACCAGGACCTCCGGTGTAACGGCCTCGCCCGCCGCAAAGTGCCTGTCCAGATCGGCGAGGTTCACTTCGGCCCATTCCTGCTTGAATATATTGGTGAAACCGCGCTTCGGCAAACGACGGTGCAGCGGCATCTGGCCGCCCTCAAAACCGCGCTTCTGCGAGTATCCCGACCGCGACTTCTGCCCCTTGTTGCCCCGCCCCGACGTCTTGCCGAGACCCGATCCCGGTCCGCGCCCGACGCGCTTTTTGGCGTGCGTGGCGCCGGCCGGCGCTTTGATCTTGTTCAACCCGATTGCCATAGTTGTTTTCCGATCGCTGAGAGGAGAGAGGAAGAAGA
>JAHBSF010000059.1 GCA_019639255.1 Acidobacteriota bacterium
GATTGATTTAGCCGGGCGTCTATGCTTTCCAGTCGCTTGCATTCGACCCTGCAATAAGGTATCACCTGATCGCCGCAATGAGACAAATACGTTCGGTCGTCGACAAAAACTCGGACGCATATCGCGCCAACTACAGTGCGATGTCGGACGCCGTAGACCGCCTGCGCGCGGAACTTGCGCGGTCGACCCTCGGCGGCGGCGAAGCTTACGTCAAACGCCATATTGCCCGCGGTAAACTTCTGCCCCGCGAGCGCGTCGAACTACTGCTCGACGAGGGATCATACTTTCTCGAAATTGCGCCGCTTGCCGGCACGGGGATGAATGCCGAATTCGTCGGCGCGGGCGTGGTGGGCGGCATCGGGCTGGTTTCGGGGCGCGAGTGTCTGATCGTAGCGAATGAATCTACGGTGAAAGGCGGCGCAGTCAGCGAAATCGGGCAGATAAAGAATCGCCGCCTGTCGGATATTTCCACAGAAAATCACCTGCCCTGCATATTTCTCGTCGAATCGGCCGGCGCCGACCTGCCCATACAGCACAAGATATTTGTGCCCGGCGGGCGCGGCTTTCGCGAAATTACGCGCCGATCGAAGCTGCGCATTCCGAGCGTATCGGTTGTATTCGGAAATTCGACGGCCGGGGGCGCGTACCTGCCCGGTATGTCCGATTACGTGGTGATGGTAAAAGGGCAGGCGAAGGTATTTCTGGGCGGGCCGCCGCTTGTGAAGATGGCCACGGGCGAAATCGTGGACGAAGAAACCCTGGGCGGAGCCGAAATGCATTCGCGCGTCTCGGGCCTTTCGGACTATTTGGCCGAGGACGAGTACGAGGGCTTGCAGATTGCCCGCGAAATCATCGGCCATCTGCAACCGGGAATACCATCGAACACTGTACGCCGCAGCTTTGACGAGCCCGCCTATCCCGCCGACGAATTGCTCGGAATTGCGTCGGCGGATATAAGGGTTCCGTTCGAGGTGAGGGAGATAATAGCGCGCATCGTAGACGGATCGAGATTCGAAGAGTTCAAGGCCCGATACGGCGCAACGCTCGTTGCCGGATTCGCCGAACTGCACGGGCGCACGGTAGGCGTACTGGGCAACAACGGGGTATTGATTTCCGAAGCCGCGGACAAGGGCGCGCAGTTCATACAGCTCTGCAATCAGCAAAACATACCCATAATTTTCCTGCAGAACATCACCGGCTTTATGGTCGGTCGCGCATATGAGGAACAGGGAATCATTCGCAGCGGCGCAAAGCTGATAAACGCCGTATCGAATTCCACGGTTCCCGCAATAACGATCATGACAGGCGGATCTTACGGCGCCGGGAACTATGCGATGTGCGGCCGCGCCTACGACCCGAGATTCCTGTTCACATGGCCGAACCACAGGATTGCAGTGATGGGCGCGCAGCAGTTGTCGGGCGTGATGGAAATCATCAAACGCGAGGCTGCGGCAAGAAGCGGACAACAGTTGGATGAAACGCAGCTTGCGATGATGAAAAAGGGGCTGGAAGACCAGATAACGGCTGAATCCGATCCCTATTTCGCTACCGCACGTTTGTGGGACGACGGCATAATCGACCCGCGCCATACGCGGCATATCCTCGCAATAGCTCTCTCGGCTGCGTGCAGCAAACCGGTGCACGGCACGATGGAATGGGGAGTCTTCCGGCATTGAACGTACAAGCTGCCAATCGATGCCGGTTCCGGAAGATTCTCGTAGCCAATCGCGGCGAGATCGCAATTCGCATCATTGGCGCGTGCCGGGCGCTGGGAATATCAACGGTTGCCGTGTACTCTGACGCCGATAGAAACGCCGTTCACCTACGTTCCGCCGATGAAGCCGTATACATCGGCGCTGCTCCCAGCCGGGATTCTTACCTTCGTATAGACCGAATCATCGAGGCTGCGCAAAGAACCGGAGCCGAGGCGATACATCCGGGTTACGGATTTCTATCCGAGAATGCAGATTTCGCCGAAGCTTGTAAAAGCGCGGGGATTGTCTTTATCGGTCCGTCGCCCGATTCAATCAGGAAGATGGGGCTGAAGAATTCTGCGCGCGGAATCGCATCGTCGGTCGGGGTTCCGGTTGTACCGGGATACGACGGCGAGGATCAGTCCGATTCAAGGTTGCGGGCAGAAGCGCTTCGTATAGGGTTGCCGGTTTTGTTCAAAGCCTCGGCAGGCGGCGGCGGTAGGGGCATGAGGGTCGTAGAATCGCCTGAGGAACTGGAAGGTGCTGTTGCGTCTGCGCGGCGAGAGGCCGAAAGCGCATTTGGCGACGGGACTCTTCTGATCGAAAAGTTCATTCCGCGTGCGCGCCACGTGGAAGTGCAGATCCTCGGCGACCATCACGGCAACATCGTGCATTTGTTTGAGCGCGACTGTTCGCTGCAACGGCGGCATCAGAAAATAATCGAGGAGTGCCCCTCGCCCGCGGTTGATGACGAATTGCGCTTGCGTCTGGGCGAGGCTGCGATTTCCATAGGCCGCGCGATCGAATACGTAAATGCAGGCACGGTGGAATTCATTCTTTCTCAATCGGGTGCTTTCTATTTTATAGAAGTCAATACGAGGCTGCAGGTAGAGCATCCGGTAACGGAATTGGTTGCGGGAGTCGATCTGGTTGGATTGCAGATTGCCGTTGCGGAGGGGCGGGCGTTGCCTTTTACGCAGGACGATCTGCGCATCACAGGGCATGCTTTCGAGGCGCGGCTTTACGCCGAGGACCCTTCCAATGAATTTTTGCCCTCGACCGGACGAGTGCGGCAAATTATTCCACCCAACGGAATCGACGGTGTGCGCGTTGATTCCGGGATAGAACAGGGGAGTGAAGTCGGTATCCATTACGATCCGCTGCTCGCAAAATTCATCGCTTTCGGGGAGGATAGGGAAGCGGCGCGCCGGAAGCTCATTTATGCGTTGCGAAGCGCGTATATTTCGGGCGTGAAGACCAATCGTGATTTTCTGATCGAGCTTCTTGATTGCGATGCTGTGCGCGAAGGCAGAGCCGACACGGGAACTATCGCCGATAATCTGCCCCTTCTGTTGCGGCCGTTGGATGAATCGGAAAAATGCACTGCTGCGGCGCTGACCGCGATATGGTTGTTTCAAAATCGCAGGAATCAGAGTCCGATATTGGCGGCATTGCCGCCTTCTTTTCGCAATAATCCGTACCGGGATCCCCGAATCGAATTTCTGGTTGGAGGCGATAAAATCGGCTTAGTGTGCCGGTATATCGAAAAAGATCTTTACAGCATCGAGGTGGGCGAACGAAGATTCGCAACAAGGTTGCACGGGTGGCGCAAGACCGGGATTGATCTGGAAATAGACGGTGTGACGCGGAGCTACAATCTCTGTCGCGACGGCGATCGCTTCGACTGGCATTCGGTCGCAGGAGCGTGGACGGTGGAAAAGCTGTCGCGGTTCCCAGTGCGGGATCACGGTGCGGGCGAAGAAACCGCAAATGCGCCGATGCCCGGACAGGTATTGAAGATACTGGTCGAGCCGGGACAGCATGTCGAGCGGGGCGATGCGCTCATAATTCTCGAAGCCATGAAAATGGAGCAATGCATCCGGGCATCCGTGTCGGGGATGATTGAGTCCGTACTGGTCGAGGTGGGCGCAGTAGTTTCACCCGGAGACCTGCTGGTGCATATTGTATCGGCGGATTAGCGCGGGAGTAACGCGCGGCAGGGCGGGACATGAAAAGAGGAGGATATATAGAATGTCTACAGTGATGCAGACTTCAGCCGAGAAAACGTATCCCTATTTTGCCGAAGAGCACGAAATGTTGCGCGAAACGGTGCGGGAATTTGCGAAACGTGAAATCGCTCCGTACGCCGAAGAATGGGACGAAGAGGGAATTTTCCCTCGCGAAGTATTCAAGAAAGCCGCCGATCTTGGATTGTTCGGCATTCGCCTCGATCCGCGATACGGCGGAAGCGGGCTCGACTGGTGGGCGACTGCGGCCTACATAGAGGGTATTTCCCATGCAAACAACGGCGGTGTAACGATGGCGTTGATGGTTCAATCCGACATCACGCTACCTGTGCTTGAAGAACTCGGCTCCGAGGATCAGAAGGAACAATTCCTGCGCCCGGCCATTGCGGGAGATCTGATTGCCGCGCTCGGAATCAGCGAGCCGGGGGGCGGATCCGACGTGGCTGCTATAAAAACCCGCGCGCGTATCGACGGCGACGATTTCGTTATTTCGGGACAAAAACTCTGGATTACCAATGGAACCCGGGCGGACTTTATTATCCTCGCAGTTCGCACCGACGAGGACCGCTACAAGGGCGTATCGATGGTGATATTCCCGACCGATACGAAGGGATTTGCCGTGGGCAAAAAGCTCAAGAAAGTCGGCAATATGTCTTCCGACACGGCGGAACTGTTTTTTGATAATTGCCGCATTCCGCGCCGCTACCTGCTCGGGGAACTCAACAAAGGGTTCTACTACACGATGCATAACTTTCAGGGCGAGCGCCTTGCATCGGCCCTCGGCGCGGTTGCCTCGATGGAGCGTGCGCTTGAATATGCGATAGCCTACGGCCGGGAACGCGAAGCCTTCGGCAGGCCTATCGGCCAGAATCAGGTGTGGAAACACAGGTTCGCCGAGCATATGACGAATGTTGAAGCCGCCAAATGGCTGACCTACCGCGCGCTCGATCTTATGAATCGCGGCGAGCGCTGCGTGCGGGAAATCACGATGGCCAAGCTTTTTTCGAGCGATCTTTCGCAGAGGGTGATGTATGACTGCATGCAGATTTTCGGCGGTTTCGGCTATACGACCGAATACCCGATCAGCCGCTTCTGGCGCGACGTGCGTCTGCACACGATCGGAGCCGGCACATCGGAAATCATGAAGGAAATACTGGCAAAAGAGGCCAAGCTCTAAACCGAACGGCAATGTGTGCGCTTCGAGAAAAAAAAGAGAGAATGGGGAGCCATATGATTAAAACAAGAAGATCCGGTGCGGTTGCAGCAGTTCTTGCGTTTGCATTATGCGTATTTGCGATTTCTGCCCCGGGCCTTGCCCAGGATCACAAGGCTGCAATCGCGCGGCTTCTGGACCAGTCGGAGTATTCATTCACCAAGGCATCCGAGGGTGTGTGGATGATTCCGTTCGAGGGTAAGGAACTGGCTAACTTCAACGTCGTGGCGACTACACAGCAGGACGTGCTTGTGTTTTTTGTAATCGTGGCCGAGAAAAAGGATTTCAACGCAACGCCGGCCGCCATGGCGAAGCTCCTCAAGTTGAATCACGATCTGGACCGCGTAAAGATCGGGATAGACGGCGACGGTGATGTATTCACGCGCGTGGATCTGAGTATAAGAAAGCTCGACGTAGAAGAACTTAAAGTCAATGTTGAACAGGTAGCCGCTGCCGCCGACGCCGTTTACGGAGCCATCAAACCTGATCTGAAGAAAACCAGATAGCCTGGTTTGGCGAAAACCAAATCACTCCACACGATATCGGGACAAAAAAGAGAGATAACGGAACAAACGAAAAATGACGGAATGGACGGAAATATTCTACGTTTCCGTAATTTTTGCTCCTGTTGAATGCCGCTGAATGAAGTCGGAACGTCTATGGATCGTCGTCCTGATTTCGGGCTTCCTTGGCCTGATGGTCGATGGCATGGATTTGATGTTCCTCTCGCTCAGCCTGCCGAGCCTTATAGAAGACCTGCAGATTTCAAAAACCGAAGCCGGCTCGCTTGCCAGCTATTCGCTTCTCGGCATGGCTCTCGGTGGAATTATCGGCGGGTGGGCGGCGGATCGTTTCGGGCGCGTGCGCGTGGTTGTATGGACGATCATCCTTTTTTCCGTCGGCACGGCGGCGCTTGCGCTGACGCAGAATTACTGGCAGTTTGCTGCGCTCAGATTCATCTCCGCGCTCGGACTCGGTGCCGAATATGTGGTCTGCAACACGCTGATGGCCGAGTATGTGCCCACCGAGCGCCGCACTACGGTGCTCGGCACACTCCAGGCCGGTTGGAGCGTGGGATACGTCGTCGCCACTGTGCTTGCTGGCCTGATCATTCCCGTTTACGGCTGGAGACCGTTGTTTGCAACCGCGCTCGTACCCGTAATTCTTGCGCTGTATATCCGCAAACGTGTGCCCGAACCGGAAAGCTGGAAGGCTGCGCGTGCAGCCGCGCTCACTGCTCTGCCTTCAGTCGCTAAAAGCCCTGGCGACGGAAGGTGGCGAATGATATTTGCGAGTCCGAACAGGCGGCGCGTTTTTTTGCTCTGGACGCTTACTTCGTGCTGTTTGCAGTTTGGTTACTACGGCGTCAATAACTGGTTGCCGACCTACGTTGTAAGCGAACTGAACTTCAAATTCACCGAAATGACCGCCTACCTCGTCGGTGCGTATACGGCGATGATTGTTGGAAAAATCGTCGCCGGTTACCTTGCCGATGTATTAGGCCGCCGCTGGGTATACGTTTTCGGCGGGCTCGCCACGGCGGCGTTTCTGCCGCTCATCGTGCAGTTCCAGACGCCCGGAAACATCATCGTTCTGCTGACGGTTTTCGGATTTCTTTACGGCGTTCCTTATGGAGTTAACGCGACTTATATGACGGAGAGCTTCGAAACGAAGGTACGCGCCACTGCCGTAGGTGCGGCGTACAACGTCGGGCGCGTAGGCGCCGCCGTAGCCCCGCTTTTGATCGGGGTGATTGCATCGAGGTATTCCATTGGGCTCGGACTGATAGTAATGGGCGGCGCATATTTTCTTACCGGAATAATTCCTGCGCTCTTCATACGCGAGAAGATGTATGATCCGGTTGCTGCGCCGTCGGGTTCGGCATAGGGCGTGGGAGCGGGATTTTCGGGGGATCTGAACAACATGCTTCAAGCGGACACAGTATTGCAGGGGCGTTATCGGATCGTGCGTCTGATTGGTCAGGGAGGGATGGGGGCGGTATACGAGGCGCGCGATTTGCGGCTCGGCGACAGCACCGTAGCTTTGAAGCAGGCTCTATTCAATTCCGATCAACTTAAACGAGCCTTCGAACGCGAAGCCGTACTGCTCGCCTCGCTTTCGCATCCGAACCTGCCTAAAGTGCGCGACCAATTCGCCGAAGCGGCGGGGCAGTTTCTCGTAATGGAATACATCTCCGGCCCCGATCTTTCAAAACTCCTCAGCGACAGTGGAGGCATATTGCCCGTAGCGCAGGTGGCCGGTTTCGCCGATCAACTGCTCGACGCGCTCGAATACATTCACGAACACGAGCCTCCCGTAATCCACAGGGACATCAAGCCCGAAAACATAAAACTCACCGCGCGCGGGCAGGTGATGCTGATCGATTTCGGTCTGGCGAAAGATCTGGGCGGCGTCAGCGTGATTGCTTATTCCGCAGCGTATGCACCGCTTGAACAGTTGAGGGCCAAGGGCACGGATGCTCGCAGCGACATATATGCGCTCGGCGCGACGCTATACAGACTGGTTACGGGGCGCGCGCCGATAAATGCCGTAGAGCGGCTTGAAGCGCTTGCAAACACCGGGCGCGATCCGTTGCGTGCACCGCACGACCTGAGCCTTGCAATTCCGGAGCGATTCAGCCGCGCGCTTGAAAAGGCGATGGAACTCGATCGCGACAACCGGTTTCAAAACGCAAGAGAAATGCGCAAGGCGCTTCGAGACGCATTGTCCGGAGCGCCCGAAAAGCCCGTCGCCGCCCCAATGTCCGGTCTACCCACCATAATCGATCAAAGACCGGATGCCCCCCAGCGCACCGCGCCGCCGCCCGTCCCCCAGCGTACAACTCCTCCTGCAGAACCATCCCGCATCCCTTCGATGCCGGTTCCTCCTGCGCGCCCCGGCGCATATCAACCTACTCCTCCTCCGCAATGGAATGCTCCCGCCGGTCAATACTACACACAGCCTCCGGCAGCCGGAGCGTCGGTGAAGAAAAAAGGCTGGGGCTTGATTATTGTGGCCATCATCGTGGGATTTTTCATGCTCTCGTGCGTGTTCCTGAGTTTCCTCGGCATCCTTATAGGCGAAGAATAGGCGGAGAATGCAGAAAACCGCAGATCCTGCGGGGAATCGATCAAACCGGGTGATTCAGAGGGGGGCGTCAGTTTTTTTTCTGCAATGGATCGGCTTTTTTTCGGCGGCGCGGCGCTACCTGACGCCGTAGATGTCCATTGGGGCCGGACTTGTATTCGAGCAGGCGTTTGCTGAGCGTGTTTCGGTGGATGCCGAGGGCGTCGGCTGCCTTGGAGAGGTTGTTGCGGTGCCGGCCGAGCATATTGAGAATGAAGCGTTTTTCGAATTCCTGAATCGCTTCTTCAAACAACACGCCCTGATTAATCATCTGATCGATCAATTGTTCCAGTTCCGCTCGCATGGATTCACCCTCGGCTGAGAGATACCCTTCATCAGGTATTAAGGCGATGATGAAGAGAGATAACGGAACAAACGAAAATAGACGAAAATCACGAAAAAGTTGAATATTTCAGTTGTTTCCGTCTAATTTCGTTTGTTCCGTGATCTCTCCTGCTGTCTCAAGCTATGTACTAATTTCCTGTGGATCGGTTTAGTCCATTCGAAATTCGTTTCCAGTGAGGAGACGGAAAGCTTCCCTGTATTTTTCGCTCGTCGCCGCTACAACTTCGGGGGGCAATGGCGGCGCCGGCGGTTGTTTGTTCCAGTCAAGCGTCTCAAGGTAATCGCGCACGTACTGCTTGTCGAACGAGGGTTGAGGCCCGCCGGGCTGATACTTTTCGCGCGGCCAGAAACGCGACGAATCCGGCGTCAATACTTCATCAATCAAAATTATCTCGCCGTTGCGCAGGCCGAACTCAAACTTCGTATCACATATGATGATCCCGCGTTCGGCGGCGAGTTGAGCGGCCTCGCAGTAAATCCTGAGGCTGAGGGCCTCCAGGTGCGAGGTCATCTCCTGCCCAAGCGCACCCGCCATTTCCGCAACCGGAATGTTGATGTCGTGTCCGGATTCGGCCTTCGTCGCAGGTGTGAAAATCGGCTCGGGCAATTCAGATGATTCGAGCAGTCCGGCGGGGAGATTGTGCCCGCATATAGATTGCGTCTGGCGGTACTCTTTCCAGCCCGATCCGGCGAGATAGCCCCGTACTACGCATTCAAACGGAATGACTTCGGTGCGCCGCACGAGCATGCTGCGACCCGCCAGCGAATTGAGCGACGCAGGGGAAAGTCGCGAGATCAGCGCGGCGGGAAAGTCCGAAACGTCGGCGGCAACAAGGTGGTGAGAAACGATTGTGGAGAAGCGTTCAAACCAGAAGCGCGAGAGCTGCGTAAGCACCGCGCCTTTGTATGGAATCGCATTTGGGAGTATGCAGTCAAAAGCGGAGATCCGGTCGCTTGCCACAAGCAGCAGGTGATCGGCGTCGACCTCGTATATGTCGCGCACCTTGCCGCGTCGCAAAAAGGTCAACTCCGGAATCGCGATCTCCGCTTGCGACATATCATCGAAAGACACAACGACCACCTTACGCTTCGACGCGGTACTGCGCCGCCCCGACGCTCTCGATTAAAGTTTGATACCGGGTTCAGGGGGATGAACCATGCTATGAGGCTCAAGGATTATTCGCTTGAGACTTTGCTTTGTCAAGCATACGTTAAACCATAACCCACATCGCCGCATTGCGGACCGCCAATCCTAAAACGTGATCCCTGACCCCGCCGAATTTGACACTGTGTGAAATTTTGTGCTAATTATTCCGGCTTAACTTTGTGGGGATTCTAATGGAATGGGCCGATCGGGTAGCGGGTGTATGGTCGGCGCAAGAGCGTTGGAGGAAGTGTGGGAAGTCCTGCCTTGGCGTTGCCGGCGTTTGCGGGCGACAGCATACTGAGTGTAGACGGGTCATTTCTGGTTGTCTTCATTTCGATATTTTGTCTGGTATTTATCCTCAACCGGACGCTGTTCAAGCCGATCAATGCAGTTTTGGAGGAGCGCGAGCGATTGGGCGCCGGGCGTGCCGCGGAGGCACAGCGAATGCTGCGCGATGCGGAAGATCGCCTGAAGAATTACGAAGAAAAGGTGCGCGCCGCGCGTGCGGAGTCTTACAGCAGGTTCGAGGCTCAGCGGCGCGATTTGCTTGCAGCACGACAGCAGATGCTTGCCGAGGTCAGGTCGGAGGTATCGGAAAAGGTCTCGGCTGCTCGCGCAGAAATTGCAGGGCAGGCATCTGCGGCTCGCACAAGTCTCGAAGGCGAAGCTCGGCTGATGGCTTCATCGATTGCTTCCCGGATCCTGCAACGTCCTGTACTTACGGAGGGGAATCGCAACTGAATGACGAACCCTGACCAATACTGTCTTTCTGTATCGACGCCTTTGTTTGTCCTGCTTGCTTCCGAAGGACTTAATCCCGCCGGGATTCCGAAGGCGATCAACCTCATTATTTTCGCCCTGGTCATCTACTACCTGGTCCGCAAACCTGCGCGCGAATTCTTCAGTCGCCGCCTCGCAGATGTTCGCACTACGCTAGAACGCGCCGCAAAACAGAAACAGGAAGCGACGGCGAAACTTGCCGATATAGACGCGCGCCTGTCGCGCCTCGACGCCGACATAGCCGAAATTCGTGCGGCGGCCGAACGCGAAGCGCGCGCTGAAAGCGAGCGCCTGGAGCGCGAAACGGCCATGGAAGCCGAAAGACTGCGACAAATGGCGGCTCGCGAGATCGAATCCGCTAAAACCGCTGCAATCGTTGAGTTGCGCGAATTTGCGGCGGCCAGCGCCGTCGACCTCGCCGAGGAAATACTTCGCCGCGAGTTGACTGCAGAGGACGATCGAAAGCTCCTGGAACGCGCGGGCGCGGAAATTGAAAAGGCCAAATAGACGACGCATAGATTATTTGCGCCGGAAATTTTGTATGAGATTGAAAGTATGAGTTTGAATACGATAGCCAACCGGTATTCGCGCGCGCTTGCGGATGTGGTATTCGACCGCGGCGAGGTCAACGAGGTCAAATCCCAACTCGAAGCTTTTTCCGGGCTGCTTTCGAGTCATACGGAATTGCGGGACGTTTTCGCGAGCCCGGCCGTAGCGCATGAGCGAAAGCAGGCGCTACTGGGGGCGATTCTAGATCGCCTTGCTGTGCGAACCACAACGGGAAATTTTCTTAAATTGCTGCTGGCCAACCAGCGCCTCGGACTGCTTGATTCCGTGCTCGCGGGCTTTTCGCGGGAGATTGACGCGCGGCAGGGTGTTGTATCCGCGGTCGTAACCACGGCGCGTCCGGTAACTGATAATCAACGAGAGGCGTTGACGGCCAGGCTGCGGCGTGCAACGGGCAAGGAAGTTCGCCTTCAATTCGGCGTCGATCCCAAACTGATCGGCGGAGTAGTAACGCGTATCGGCAGCCTGGTCTACGACGGTTCGGTGCGCACGCAGTTGGCACAGGTCAGAGAACAATTGAAACGGACAGGCGCTGGACGTTAATTATGCAATAGACATTGGATCGCGGGATATGCGGATAAGCCAGGGGCGGCGAAAATCCGCGTATTTATGTGTGTTTTCTGCGATCTGTATGTCGCGGAGCGATTATGGCAAATGAAATAAGGGCAGACGAGATCAGTAAACTCATCCGGCAGCAGATCGAAAACTTCGATGCCGGAGTAACCGTGGCCGAAGTGGGCACGGTGACCAAGGTCGGCGACGGAATTGCCGAGGTGCACGGCCTTGAAAAGGTGATGTCGGGCGAGTTGCTCGCATTTGAAAAAGGCGCTTCGGGCCTTGCGCTCAACCTTGAAGAAGACAAGGTGGGCGTTGTGCTGCTGGGCGACTATCTGGAAATTCAGGAAGGCGATATCGTCAAGCGAACGAAACGCATTATCGAAATACCCGTGGGCGATGCCATGGTCGGTCGCGTAGTAAATGCTCTCGGAGTTGCCATTGACGACAAGGGGCCGATCATCACTGCCGACTATTATCCGGTAGAGCGAATCGCTCCCGGCATCGTCGACCGCCAGCCCGTGAAGGAACCGATGCAGACCGGAATCAAGGCCATCGACGCCATGATCCCCATCGGCCGCGGTCAGCGCGAACTGATCATCGGCGACCGTCAGACCGGGAAAACCGCCGTAGCTCTCGACACGATCATCAATCAGCGCGGTCAGGACGTCATCTGCGTTTACGTCGCCATCGGACAGAAAGCCTCGACCGTTGCAAACGTGCAGGCCACGCTCGAAAAATACAATGCGATGGACTACACCATCATCGTCACCGCAACCGCATCGGATCCGGCGGCGATGCAGTATCTCGCTCCTTATACCGGGTGCGCCATCGGCGAATACTTTATGGATCGCGGCAAAGCAGTATTGTGCATATACGACGACCTGTCGAAGCACGCAGCCGCATACCGCGAAATCAGCCTGCTGCTTCGCCGTCCGCCCGGACGCGAAGCGTATCCGGGCGATGTTTTTTACCTGCACTCGCGGCTTCTGGAACGCGCCGCCAAATACAGCGACGAGCGCGGCGGCGGTTCGCTTACCGCGCTGCCGATTATCGAAACGCAGGCGGGCGACGTTTCCGCTTACATTCCTACCAACGTCATTTCGATTACCGACGGGCAGATTTTTCTGGAATCGGATCTGTTCAACTCCGGCATTCGGCCCGCAATCAACGTTGGAATTTCGGTCAGCCGCGTGGGCGGCAACGCGCAGATCAAGGCTATGAAGCAGGTTGCGGGTACGCTGCGACTCGAGCTTGCACAGTACAGGGCGCTTGCGGCGTTTGCGATGTTCGCCTCGGATCTCGACCCGGCCTCGCAGCGCCAGCTTGCGCGCGGGCAGCGCCTAACCGAGATACTCAAGCAGGGGCAGTACGATCCTGCGCTCGTAGAAAAGCAGGTTGTAGTCATTTGGGCTGCAACCAACGGCTACATTGACGATATAGCGGTGGATCAGGTGCGCAGGTTTGAGGCCGATTTGCTGAATTTCATGGAAAACTCAAAAAGCGGACTGCTTGCCGAGATCCGCGAAAAGAAGGCTTTGAGCAACGAAACGACCGAGCAACTCCACACTGCTCTCAAGGAGTTCAAGGAGCGGTTCAAGGCGCAGAGCCAGAGCGCCGCGGCGTAAGACTATGCCAAACCTACAGGACCTGCGGCGCAGGATTCGCGCCGTAAAAAGTACACGCCAGATTACCAAGGCCATGAAAATGGTCTCGGCCGCGAAGCTGCGCCGCGCGCAGGAGCGCGTCACGGCTGCACGTCCCTACACCATCAAGATGATGCAGATCTTCGCCGATCTGCAGCGTCGCGCGCCCGAATACAGGCATCCGCTGCTTTCGGGCAGAGACGGCGAGGCGGATTCCGCCCCCGCGCGCCCCCGCGTGTTGCTCGTCGTCATTACGGGCGACAAGGGATTGTGCGGGCCGTTCAACACGAACCTGATTAAACGGGCGCAGGAGTTTTTGCGTGAAAACGACAAGACCGATGTAGAGCTTGTTTTGATAGGCAGAAAAGGGTTCGAATTTTTCAAACGCCGTCCCGTAACTATCCGCCGGCATCACCTGGGAGTCACCGGCTCCGGGCGCATCAATTTCGCCGATGTCCAGCAGATTACCGGGGAAGTAATCGCCGATTTTACAGGCGAAGGCGAGTCGTTCGATCGCGTATATCTGCTCTACAGCGAATTCAAGTCCGCCCTGCAGCAGCGTCAGGTGGTTGAACAGTTGCTGCCCGTAGGCCGTGGAACGGATGCCGATACGTCTGGCGGCGGGGCGACGGAAACCCTCGTCGAGTATCTTTATGAACAGCCGCCGGACGAGATATTCGGGGCGATTTTGCCGAAACTGATCGAGACGCAACTGCATCGTGCGCTGCTGGAATCGGTCGCATCCGAGATGGGAGCGCGAATGACGGCTATGGAGTCGGCGTCGAAGAATGCCGACGATGTGATCAACAGATTGACGCTCAACATGAACCGGGTGCGTCAGGCTACGATCACGCGCGAAATCATAGAGGTAGTAAGCGGCGCGGCTGCGCTCTGATCGCAGAAAAAAGAACGCGGAAAGCACAAAGAGAGATAACGGAACAAACGAAAGGAAACGAAAATTACGGAAATGTATAATATTTCCGTAGCTTTCGTCTATTTTCGAATGTTGCGTTATCTCTCTTTTTTGCCCCGAAGTCGTGTAAAGTGATTTATGTCCTTTCTGCGAATACTTCGATATTGGGCGCCGCCGCTTGTGTGGATGGCCGTCATTTTCTTGTTTTCGACCGATGCGTTTTCTGGCAAGGAAACGTCCGGAATGTTTGGCCGGATTCTTGGTTTGATCGGTCTGGAGATCGAAGCGTCTCGACTTGCACTGCTGAATTTCATTATCCGCAAGTTCGCGCATTTTGCCGGTTATGCAGTGTTGTCGCTGTTGTGGTGGCGGGCTTTTCGTGGAGGAAGGCGACAGGTATGGAGGTGGAACTGGGCGGCCGCGGCTTTGCTTTTATCATCGGTTTGGGCGCTGCTGGACGAAGTCCATCAGTCGTTTACGCAAACGAGAACCGGATCGATTTGGGATTGTATGATAGATGTTTCGGGGAGTTTTGCGGCGCTTTTGTGCGTATGGATCAGCGCTCGCTTTCGGCGTGCTCAACCTGAAGGGACTGCACGGGAGACGTAACTATGCGTTGGCCGTTGTAACAAATTTCGACTCTCAGCCCTACACCAATCCATCCCATCTTCAGCATACAACCGCCGAATGTCGAACCGGAGACGACTGCTTCGATGGGTTCGGCGAAAAACCTTCCGCCCTGGACAAGCGCCTTCCCGGTTTCGGGTTCCACCAGGAATATGTAGTAATCGCTGTTAAGCGTTCTGAGGCGTATGGTATCGAAGGGGGCAAGCGTTCTTATCGCAAATCCCTCGTTGGCGCTGAGTTCGGCGAACCCGTCGAGGGAGCAATATCTGGGAATGGTGTGTAACTGGGTATCTTTCATGCTAAGCGCGCCCGTCCCTCCGTCGCCTGGTCCAACTCTCCATCGCAAGCCTGCTGCGTCCCGTGTCGCTACGGCCATCCCGCGATAAAAAACATTATCCACAAGAGGCGATCAGGGGTCAAATCGGCTGGAAAGGAACAGAGATGACGGAACAGACGGACATAAATCATTCATTCCGTCTGTTCCGTCATCTCGCTTCTTCTTCAGGCAAGAGTCTTGATCTTCAACTCCGCAAGTTGCTCCGGAGCTACGGCGCTCGGGCTGTCGGTCATCAGATCCGATGCGCTCGATACCTTGGGAAATGCAATGACATCCCTGATTGAGCCGCCGCCGGCGAGCAGCATCACTATGCGGTCAAGTCCGAGCGCGATGCCGCCGTGGGGCGGGGTGCCGTAACCGAGCGCATCGAGGAAAAACCCGAACTTCTCCCGCGCTTCGGCCTCGCTCAGACCCAATGCCCTGAATACCCGCGCCTGCACGTCGGTACGGTGAATTCGGATCGAGCCGCCGCCGAGTTCGCTGCCGTTCAAAACCAGGTCGTAAGCCTTTGCCCGCACCGCCCCGGGATCGGATTCGAGCTTGTCCATATCCTCGTCCGCAGGGGATGTAAACGGGTGGTGAAGCGCATACCAGCGGCGATCATCCGCGTGGAATTCGAACATCGGAAAATCAACTACCCACAGCGCACACCACGCATTTTCATTTATCAGGCGCTCGCGCCGTCCGACTTCCAGGCGAACCGCGCCGAGGCTTGTGCAAACAGCATCAAAATCGCCTCCAATCATCAATACGGCATCGCCCGCCTTTGCACCCGCAGCATCAATTATCGTCTTTATTCCGTCGGGGCCGAGAAACTTCGAGAGCGCAGATTTTGCTTCGCTTTCTAACACCTGAATGTAGGCGAGCCCTCCGGCGCCGAATCGTTTCGCGTGTTCGATGATGTCGTCGAACTGTTTGCGCGACCAGGCGGCGGCTCCCGGCACCACGATTGCCTTGACCGCCCCGCCTTTCGCCGCTGCATCCGCAAAAACGGAAAATGCCGAACCCGCAAACTGCTGGGTGAGATCTACGAATTCCAGGCCGAAGCGCAGATCCGGTTTATCCGAGCCGTAACGCCCGATTGCTTCGCTGTAGGGCATTCGTCGGAATGGGCGCGCGGGCGGTTCAATGCCGGCGACCTCGAAGTGTTTGCATACGAGAGGTTCGATTACGTCGAAGACGTCGGACGGTTCGACGAAGCTCATCTCCAGGTCGATTTGCGTGAATTCGGGTTGGCGGTCGGCGCGAAGATCCTCGTCGCGGAAACATCGCGCAATCTGGAAATACCGGTCGTATCCGCCGATCATCAGCAACTGTTTGAAAAGTTGCGGCGACTGCGGGAGGGCGAAAAACCTGCCGGGGAAAGTTCTGGACGGCACCAGATAATCCCGCGCGCCTTCGGGCGTGGATTTCGTCAGTATCGGCGTCTCGATCTCGTAAAAGCCCCGAGTGTCGAGATACTCGCGCGTGGCAAGCGACAATTTGTGCCTCAGGCGCAGGTTGGCCTGCATTTCGGTGCGGCGCAGGTCGAGGTAGCGGTACTTCAATCGCAGATCTTCCGACGCCCGGCAGTTGTCGATTTCAAACGGCGGCGTTTGCGCGTCGTTGAGTATTTTGAGTTCTTCGGCGAACACCTCGATTTCACCCGTTGCCATGTTCGGATTGAAATTGCGCTCGTCACGCAATATGCAACGGCCCTCAACGGCGATTACATACTCGGTGCGCGCTGTCTTTGCGCGCGCAAGCAACTCGGCGTCCCGTTCCTCATTGAACACTACCTGTGTAATCCCGTCGCGGTCGCGCAGATGTACAAAGAGCACCGAACCGTGGTCGCGATAGCTGTTGACCCAGCCCATCAAAGTTACCCGTTTGCCTTCATCTTCGCGGCGCAGTTCGCCGCAGGAATGTGTTCGTTTCGTTGTTCCCAAATAGTCCAGCATTGGC
Organism: Acidobacteriota bacterium; assembly: GCA_019639255.1. GTDB lineage: Bacteria > Acidobacteriota > Blastocatellia > RBC074 > RBC074 > JAHBSF01. Next base: position 16,922 of record JAHBSF010000059.1, read on the forward strand.
CTGATTTCTTACCTTTCCGCGAATTGGGCGTTCTCCCTCAGCAATACTCGGTTCAGGAAGGAAGAGAGATAACGGAACAAACTAAATGAAACGAAAAGTACGGAAAAGTTGAATATTTTCGTTTGTTCCGTCTAATTTCGTTTGTTCCGTTATCTCTCTTCCCTCCTGAACCGGGAATTACCGGCTCGCACTCAGTCTTTATCGTTTCAATTTTTCGATTATTGCCTCGACATCCAGCGATTGCTGCTCGCCGGTTTCCAGGTTTTTCAGCGCATATACTCCGGCGGCGATTTCATTGTCGCCGATGATAAGCGCAAAACGCGCTCCGGATTCGCTGGCAAGCGCCATTGCTTTTTTCATTTTCCGGTCGGTGAAATCCATACCCGCCGCAAGGCCCGCAGCGCGCAACTTTCGCGCAATAAACGCAGCGTGGTTTCGCGCCGCTTCGCCCAAATGAACGAGAAATACATCCGGCCGCGCACGTTCGCGCACTCTCGCCGCCTCTGCCTCCGGCATCGACATCACCATACGATCCAGCCCAAAAGCAAATCCGAAGCCCTTCGTGGGAGGGCCTCCGATTGTCTCCGCAAGCCCGTCGTATCGGCCCCCGCCTACAAGAGTATTCTGCGCGCCGAGATGACCGCCGATTATTTCAAACGCTGTGCGGGAATAATAATCGAGTCCGCGCACCATGCGCGGATTGACCGTATAGGCAATGCAGCGCGCGTCGAGGTGCGATTTGAACTGCTCGAAATGCGCTCTGGATTCAGCCCCAATCGCATCCGTTATCGTCGGCAAACCGGCAATTATCTCCTGACAATTCTCGAACTTGCAGTCAAACACGCGCAATGCGTTTGTTTCGTAGCGATGCCTGCAATCATTGCAGAGCCGGTCAAGTACGGCGGCGATCGATTCACGCAGCTTTTCCAGATACGGGCCGCGTTCGTGCGAATCGCCGACCGAATTTACAAGCAGTTGCGAGTCTTCAATCCCGAGCGAGATCAAAAACCAGTCGAGCATTTCTATTACTTCAGCCTCGATCATCGGATCGTCGCTTGCGCCGATTACCTCGCCGCCGATCTGATAAAACTGCCGGTAGCGGCCGGCCTGCGGCCGTTCGCGGCGGAACATCGGCCCGATGTAATAGAGTTTCGTTACTTCGCCGGGCGCCCGGTTGGCGTACAATCGGTGTTGAATGTATGCGCGAACTACCGAAGCAGTCGCTTCGGGACGCAGCGTGATCGACTCCTCGTTGCGGTCGGTGAAGGTGTACATCTCCTTGTGGACGATGTCCGTAGCCTCGCCGACGCCGCGCGTGAACAACTCAGTTTTTTCGATTATCGGCGTTCTTATTTCACTGTAACCATAGCGACGAAAAGCCTCGCGAGCGGCTTCCTCAACGCGTTGCCACAGCGGGATGTCCGCAGGCAGTATGTCCCTGGTTCCCCTGATCGTTTGAATCATAACGTCCTCATTCCCCGCATGCAGGCGCGAGGCGGATGCGGATAAGCCGCTGATTCTAAAGCAAACTGTATCGGATTGGAACAGCAGGGCAAGAAGAGAACACGGAACGCACGGAATAATCGGAACAAATGGAAAGACCTGAGTGTATATTTTTCTTTCCATACTTTCAGCAAATTTCCGTGTATTTGGTGTTAGCTGTTGGTTCTATGTCCTGGTCTGCAATGTTGCAAAAGTGGCGAGGCGGCGGCTCGATCGAGACCGATCTGACGCCGTATCGGCCGTTGCTTGAAGAAATCAATCGTGCCGGCGAGCGGATCGCAGGCGAATCCGATGCCCGGTTGCGGGAGCGCACTTCGGCGCTGCGTAAACGTGCAGTCGAGGGCGAAAACCTCGCTTCGTTGCTCGTCGAGACCTTCGCTTTGGTGCGCGAGGCCGCCGATCGTCAGCTTGGGCTGCGCCCCTTCGACGTGCAGATGCTCGCCGGGATCGCGCTGCACTGCGGCCGGCTCCTGGAAATGCAGACCGGTGAAGGCAAAACACTTACCGCCGTTGCTCCGGCTTGCCTGAATGCACTCGCCGGAGGCGGGGCGCACATACTCACCTTCAACGATTATCTGGCGCGGCGCGACGCTGCCTGGATGGCTTCGGTCTACGACTTTTTCGGATTGAGCGTCGGCGTCATTCAGGAAGGGATGTCGGTCGAGGCACGGCGTGCTGCATACGCCTCGTCCATCACATATGCGACGGCCAAAGAAGCCGGGTTTGACCTCCTGCGCGGTGAACTGGCGCGGCGCATCGAGGATCTGGTCCATCGCGAATTCCACTACGCAATCGTCGACGAAGCGGACTCGATCTTCATCGACGAAGCGCGTGTGCCATTGGTCATAGCCGGTGAGATGCCGATGCTGGAAGCCGGGCCCGAACGCATCGCCGGGGCCGTTGCTGCGCTCGAAGCCGGAGTGGATTGGGAGACCGATGATGTCGGGCGCAACGTTTTTCTGACCGATCGCGGGGTGAATCGCGTCGAGGCGGACCTGGGGTGCGGCGATCTTCACGCGGCTGCTAACGGGCAGTTATTGACCGAAGTGCATCAGGCGCTGCATGCGAGGGTGCTGCTGCGGCGTGATGTCGATTATCTGGTGCGTGACGGGCGCATCGAACTGGTCGATGAATTCACCGGGCGCGTCGTCGATGACCGGCGCTGGCCGGACGGTTTGCAGGCGGCGGTCGAAGCGAAAGAGCATCTGGCGATACAACCGGGCGGGCGTATCCTCGGCTCGATCACGCTGCAACATTTTCTCCGATTATATCCGCGCTTGAGCGGGATGACGGCGACCGCGCAGCCTGCGGCGGAAGAAATTGAGTGGTTTTATGGACTGAAAGTCGTCCCGGTTCCGCCGAACCGACCGTGCCGGCGCGAGGATCTGCCGGACCTGATTTTTACGCATCGCGAGGCAAAAGACCGGGCGCTCGTCGATAACATCGCCGGCAAACATGCGATCGGTCGCCCGGTGCTGGTCGGGACACGCAGCATCGAGGAATCCGAGGCGCTCGCGGCGCGGCTGCACCAGGCCGGTATCGATTGCCGGGTCCTGAACGCTAAAAACGATGAGGCCGAAGCCGAAATCATCGCCAGTGCCGGAGATCTCGGCGCGGTGACGATCTCTACCAATATGGCCGGCCGCGGCACCGATATCCGCCTCGGGGGCGTCAGGGAAGAGCGCCGGAATCAGGTCGTTGCACTCGGCGGGCTATATGTCATCGGCACTAACCGTCACGAGAGCCGACGCATCGATGACCAGTTGCGAGGCCGAGCGGGGCGGCAGGGAGACCCCGGATCGTCGCGGTTTTTCGTCAGTCTCGAAGACGATCTTATGGTTCGCTTCGGCATAGACCGACTGATTCCGAAAGCACTCAGGCCGGTTCCGCAGGATGCACCCGTAGATCATCCCGTTATCCGTCAGGAAGTGGACCGGTTGCAGCGCATCGTCGAGGGTCAGAATTACGAGATCCGAAAAACACTCCTGAATTACTCGACTATGGTTGAACAGCAGCGTCGGACGATTCAGGAATGGAGATCAAGGATATTGACGGGCGCAGAACCGATGACGCTGGCCGCCGCACACCTGCCCGATCGTTATGAGGCATTGTGCGGTCGGTTCGGCGCACATGCAGTCGAGCAGGCGGAGCGGGCCATCCTGTTGCATCACATCGACGAAGCCTGGGCCGAGCATCTTTCGTATCTGATCGGAGTACGCGAGTGGATACATCTGGTCGGTCTTTCACGCCGCGATCCGTTGGCGGAGTTCCGGGAGCGCATCATCGAGGCGTTTTCCGCGCTGCGCCCTGGGGTCGAAGAAAAAACGCTTGAGAGTTTCGCCGCCGTCGAGATCAGCGCGGATGGCATAGACCTGAACAAATCCGGGCTTCAAGCCCCGGCATCGACCTGGACCTATCTCATCAACGACCGGACGATGAGCGATCTGCAACAGATGCTATATGGGCCCGGGGGCACGGCCTTCGCTATCGGCGCCGTGCTCTCGACCTGGCCGCTGCTGGCGGCGTGGGGCGTCTGGCGGTGGTTGAAGCGGGGGAAGTAAGACAAACCGCGGAAAACGCGAAAAAGACCCGGAAGGCGCGGAAAGAAGCAGCTATGGTCTGATCTATTCCGTGCCTTCCGTGTCTTTTATTCGCGTTTTCCGCGGTTTCTTTTACCTGAGTTTGCGCAACCGTTCGGCGGCGGCTTCGAGCGTCTCATCGCGTTTGCAGTAAGTGAACCGGACTTGACGGCGGCCGAGTTCCGGATGGCGGTAAAAACTGCTCCCCGGCACGACTGCGACTCCTATTTCGCGCACCATGTACTCGCCGAATTTCATGTCGTCGTCGAATCCGAGGTCCGATATATCGGTCATGATGTAGTAAGCGCCGTATGGGCGGAAACACCTGAATCCTGTTTCTTCGAGAGCGCCGAGCAGAAAGTCGCGGCGGCGGCGGTAATCCGAGGCGAGTTTTTCGTAATACTGCGGCGGAAAGTTGAGCGCAGTAACGCCTGCTTCCTGAAGCGGAGCGGCGGCGCCTACGGTGAGGAAATCGTGCACCTTGCGCACGGCGTCGGTGATTTCGGGTGATGCGATGGCATAGCCTACGCGCCATCCCGTTACCGAATAGGTTTTGGAAAGCCCGTTGATTGTAACTGTGCGGTCGCGCATGCCGTCGAGCGTCGCCATGGCTGTATGGCGCACGTCTCGGCCCGCTTCGGGATAGAGTATGTGTTCGTAAATTTCGTCTGTAAGCGCGATTGCGTCGTGCTCGATGCAGAGATCGGCGATAAATCGCAACTCTTCGCGCGTAAAAACCTTGCCCGTAGGATTGTGGGGCGTGGTGATGATAATCGCTCTGGTCTTATCATTGAATGCGCGGCGGAGTTCATCAGGATCAAAACTCCACTCGGGCGGATGCAGCGTCACGTATCTGATCGAGGCTTCGGTCAGAATGGCGTCGGGGCCGTAGTTTTCATAAAACGGCTCGAAAACGATTACTTCATCGCCCGGGTCCACCACGGCCATCATCGCGGCGATCATCGCCTCGGTCGAGCCGCAGGTGACTACAACTTCGCGTTCGGGATCAATTTCAAGCCCCAGATACAAACGGGTTTTTTCCGCGATCGCCTCCCGGAAGCGTTTTGCGCCCCAGGTTATCGCATACTGATTTATGTCCGCTTCAATCGCAGCGCAGGCCGCCTGTTTTAGCTCCACCGGCGCCGGAAAATCCGGGAAGCCCTGCGAGAGATTTACCGCGCCGTGCAATATCGCCTGACGCGTCATCTCGCGGATTACGGATTCGGTGAACTGTTTCGCTTTTCGTGATGTGCGCGATCGGCTCATGCTGGATGTAATGTGCAAATGAGAAGCAGCTAATCGCCGGTTGAAGGGCGGGCGATAGGGGATACAACGCGATTGCCGTATCCGCGTTTAACGATGCGTTTAGCGAGGTTTTCAACATCGAAGCGCAGCAGTTTGGGTTGGCCGTCGATTTCTATTGCGCGCAGTGCGCCCTGTTTTACAGCCAATTCGAGTTGGGAGGCGGGCACGCCGTATTCCCGGGCCGCGCCCCTGAAGTCCATCAAATCCCTGGTATCGTACACGCTCATGCAAGACTCTCCTGTTTGTGTATTACGCCGTATTCTAAAAGATCTTTTATGCAACTTTCTTCGTATAGAGACGATAGAGAAGTCAGCAGGGATGATCAGCTGGGATGATAAGTAGGCTGCGTCGCGGTGTCAAAGCCTACGGGGGCAACGTTTCAGGTTGAGGGGTGAAAGAGTTTGGAGGGGAAAGTTTAGCGGGAGAAGTTTGGAGGGGGAGAGTTTGGGAGAGACAAGATTTGTGAAGAGGTAAGATTTGTGAAAATGCCGTGTAACGGATCTTGAAATCGGGCACGCGGCCTTTTACAATCCCTTCGACTCCCCCCAGGCCTGAGAAAACCGGGATGAGACATTCAGGATTTCTTTGAGGAATCAGGCGGTGGAGTATTTACCGGCTTTGCCGGGATGGCACGGAGTAGCGATATGGAGCATACGCGGTTTGAAGATCTGATCAGCGAATATCTGGATGGCGGGCTTATGCGGCCGGTGCGCAGGGAATTTGCCGAACACCTTTTGGCTTGTCGTCCGTGTCATCTGGTATTCAACGACGTGCGCGAGGCGCTTGACGCCTGCCACGAGTTGAAAGAATCGCAGATGCGGCAGATTGCCCTGTTTACCGAGGTCGAGCAGAAGATCATAGGCGCGACTTCAGCCGGTGAGATGCTGAGTTGTCGCACGCTCGATGCGCTGATTTCGGATTACTTCGAGGGCATCATAGAGAGCAGTTACGAAGAGATATTCCGCGAGCATTTCGCCGTATGCGATGGATGTCGCCGATTGGTCGAGGGTGTGCGCCAGTCGCTGGAAGAGCCCGAAGAGGTCGAGGTTCCGGAAGAACTTTACGGCCGGATCATAGCCGCGACGTCGGGCCGTCGCCGCTGAAGCGATTCCTACGTTCCCGATTATCCTCGTTTTGGGAGAGCACAGAAACAAAGGAACAAACGAAAATAGGCGGAACAAACGGAAAAGAGCATTACTGCCGTTTGTTCCGTCTATTTTCGTTTGTTCCTTTGTTTCACTCTTTCTGTCGGCGCCTGTCGGTTTTGCGCAGCAGCCCGACCGTACGGAAAGAAAAGTGGATAATCCGATAGGCGAGGCTGAGGAGGAAGCCCGATCGCGGCGCAATATATTGCCCTCCGGGCTCCGGATCACTCCTCAGTCCGGTGTTGCTCGTTCGGCCGCAGATCTGGATATCCTTGCAGACCGGCAGGAGGGGCAGGGCGATGTAGTAATTTACAGCGGCAAGGTTGAGGCCCGATACGAAGACATATTGATGTTCGCCGATCGGGTCATTTTCAACACGGCCACTTCAGATCTGACCGCGGAGGGAGAGGTATATTTTTCGCAGCAGGGGCAGACGCTTGTCGGTGAGCGTCTCGAACTGAATCTCAAGACGCGTCGCGGAGCGCTTTTTGAAACCACCGGTTTTACCGATCGCACGCCTGACGGCACCCGGCTCGTCATAGACGCCGTGCGCGCCGACAAAACCGGTGCAGACACATTCGAACTGGAAGATGCGGTTATCACGGCTTGTCAGGAGCGCGTCCCGAAATGGAGCTTTACGGCGCGGCGCGCCCGCGTGCGCGTAGATCAGCGCGCTACGGTGTACAACGCTTTTCTGCGCATCAAGAAAGTTCCGATCATCTATCTGCCCTATGCTTCGATTCCGATTACGAAACGCGACCGCGCCTCGGGTTTCCTGCTGCCGAGTTCGGGTTCGTCCAACATCAAGGGCAGGACGCTTCACGTTGCATGGTTTCAGACGCTCGGCCGCAGCGCCGATATTTTGGTAAGAACGGACCTTTACAGCAGGCGCGGCGTCGGCGCAGGGTTTGATTTCCGCGCCCGTCCCGATGACCGTTCGCGTATAGCCTTCGGTTCGTTTCTCGTCTTTGACAGATTGCTCGGACCCAAACGCGATGCATTCGGAAACGATCTGCCCGATCAGGGCGGATCGAGCTTCTACGTCGACACGGTTCAGTATTTCAAGAATGGATTCGTCGCCGTAGCAGACGTCAACGTAACTTCGAACTTCGCGTTCAGGCAGGTTTTTGCTGAAAACATTCAGCAGGCCATTTCTCCCGAAGAGCGCTCGCTCGTTTATGTCAACCGCAACTGGAGGTCATTTACCTTCAATGCCGCATTCGGCGAGCAGAGCGCATTTGTAGCAATCGAGCGCAATGGCGTGCTCGGCGCGGGCACGGTGAAAACCCGGAAGCTGCCGAGTTTCGAAATTTCGCAGCGCCCGACGCAGATTTCCGAATCCTTTGCGGCGTATTTCTCCTTTGACGCCGCGGTTGACGGCGTCAGGCGCACCGAATCGGTGGGCGAAGAACTGAGCTTCAAATCCCCCTCGATCGTGCAGCGCTTTGACCTCGGGCCGAAAATAACGCTTCCCTTGAAGTCCTTCGGCGGATTTACCGTCACGCCGAGCCTGGGCGTGAGAACCACTTTTTACAGCGATTCTCTCGATCCGGTGCAACGCGTCGTCACGGGCAGGGATTTGTGGAGAAACTACGCCGATTTTACCGTGGATATGCGCCCGCCCGCGCTTGCGCGTATATTTCGCAACAGCGACGGTTCTCCGAAATTCAAACACGTAATAGAACCGTTTGCTGCATACCGGCGGATTGCGGGTATAGACGAGTTTGACCGCACGCTGCGCGTTGATGAGCGCGATGTCATCGCGGAAACGAACGAAATCGAATACGGAGTGACGAACCGCTTTTTTGTACCGCGAGTGATGGCGGACGGCGCGACTCCGCAGGCGCACGAACTGCTCGAACTGACGCTTACGCAGAAGTATTTCTTTGATCCGGATTTCGGTGGAGCGCTGCGCGAAGGCATTCGCAATCAGTTTTTTCCTTTGAACGCACTTTCGGGATTTTCGTTTCTCGGTGAAAGAAGGCACACTTCGCCGCTGAACCTGCGCGCCCGTTACAGGCCGAACCCGCTGGTATTCGCCGATCTCCGCGTTAACTACGACACCCGTTACAATCGCTTGCGAGACCTTATTTTCGGCGGCGGTTACATGCGCGGAATACTGTCGGTAAGCAGTTCGTGGTATTACACGCGTTTGATCAATCTCGACGAGTCCAGGTTCGATCCAACGACGTTGCCCGGCAATCAGATGGATTTGTCGGTATTTGCCGGAAACCCGGCGCGTGGACCCTACGGCGGTTTTACCCTGATCTACGATCTTCGCGACCAGACATTCGCCGGCGTCGCACGCGATCGCAGCCTGATAAACCTTACAACTACGGCAGGCTGGGCCTGGGATTGTTGCAGCCTGCAGGTGCAGAACATCACCTACAAGGTTGGGTTCCGAAACGAAAACCGGGTGCTTTTTGCGTTTACGCTCAAGGGCATAGGGACGTTCGGAACGCAGAACATCGGTCAGCGGCGGCGATACTGAGGATACCGCGGAACAAACGGAAAAGACGGAAACGCGCTGAAATCCCTCTGTCCGGACGCGGCGGCATTGTTGCCGCAAGGATCATTCCGCGTTTTCCGTCTTTTCCGTTTGTTCTGCGGTTTCTTTCGGCGGTAAGATTGTTCCGTATCCCGGGAACAAAAGCCGGGCATGGGCATCTAAGACTTTGTTTGCGGGATTTGACAAACGGGTTGAGGACGAAGCGCACGGGGGGGATAGGCGCCAATGCTGGCCGAAGAAAAGGCAATGCTGGTCCCCGGTATTGAAGAGTTCGGGCGGGTCGACCGCGCGACGGCCGATGTGCGCCCGGAACCCGTTGTCAATTCGCACGAATCGATGCTTGTAGCAAGGCTCAGGGCAGGCGACATCAGCGCCTTCGAAGACCTTGTGTACGAGTATCAACCGCTGGTTTATGCGCTGTCGCTCAGGATTCTTGCGGATCCTGAAGATGCGCGCGATACGGCGCAGGAAACCTTTCTCAAGGTTTACCGGAATTTTGACAAGTTTCGCGGCGAAGCGAGCCTCAAGACCTGGATATGCCGGATTGCGATAAATCAGGCGCGCAGCACCGAACGGTGGTGGAGGCGTCGTTTTCGCAGCGCCACGAGTTCTCTCGATGACCCGCATCCGTGCAACGACGATGGATTGTCGCCCGCTGAACGGATACCGAGTTCCGGAGCTACGCCCGAAGCCGAGGCGATGTCGAAAGAACGCGGAGTGCGCGTTGAGCGTGCGCTTGGGTGTTTGAAAAAAGACTTCCGTATAGCAGTTATCCTGCGCGACCTCGAAGGCTGGAGTTACGAGGAAATTGCCTACACGCTCGAACTCTCGATCGGGACGGTGAAATCACGCATAGCGCGCGGTCGCGAGATGCTTCGAAACCTGTTGCAGCAGGAGGAAAAGGGATCGGTTTAGCACGTTGGGATGAACCGACGCTCCCGTTTGTTGGAAGCCTGTCGGGGAGTCGCAGATTTGGTAGGGGTAGGGAGCAGGTTCATTCGATGTCCGAAAGAAGTTTATAGCCATGATTTGCCGGGAATTTTCTTCAGTTTATTCGGCGATACTTGACGGGCGCGCGGCATCTGAGCAGCACGCCGCGCTGGCCGGGCATCTGCGCACCTGCCTGCAATGCAAAAGGGAGACCGGCGAATGGCGCGCGATGCTGCAGGAACTCGGCAGTATCGATGTCCGCCCACAGGCGCCCGGGCTTACAGAAGAAATTCTTGAGTCTCTGCACAGGGAGGCGAAACGCAGATCCGTAGCAGCGCGCAGGCGCGCTGATCTCGTAGACCTTTGGCGTTTGCGGCTTTTCTCTCAAAGCATTGGCGCCGTTGTTTCGCTTGCGCTTTTCGTCGTGATGACGATGTCGGTTTTCCGGCCCGCCTATCGCACGCTTCATCTGGCTCGCGAAGTAATACTTGAAACAGCCGTCATCGACAGGGTGCCTGACGAAGTGCGTTTCAGGATACTGCTGCTCGAACCGCCGCCGCCGCCGCCGATATTCAATCCGAGCGGTGCTGTTCTCGGATTCACCGAAAGCCTGCCGGCCGAGGATGTGGTGTTTGCCACGGTAGAGGTGAGGCGCGACGGCCGTGCTTCGGTGAAGGAAGTTTCCGAACCTCCAAGCGATCCGGCGACCGTCGATCGGCTTTCGAATGCGCTTTACAGGCAGGCCAGTTTTGTTCCTGCCCGCAGAAAACCGCGCAGCGCCGACGCCGTGCTGATGTTCAGCAAAATCAATATCTCCGGCTGATCTCCGGTTGATTCACCAAAGTATTTGATTGTTTTCTTGCGGTCCTGCCGGGACCGCTCGTCGGTGAAGTGTGTCTGCCCGTCAACGGGATAGTAGAGGAAAGGAGCGTCCAATGTTCGATAAACTGGTGGAATCAGGCATCCGCGCACGCACGGCGCGCGGATGGATATACTTTGCATCTACCTCAGTGATTTACTGCATCGCACTGCTGACTGCTACGGTCGCTGCCGTGGTTTGGTTCAACCCCGGTCTTGCTGAAGAGAGATAACGGAACAAACGAAAAAAAGACGAAAATTACGGAAAGGTTGAATATTTCCGTAGTTTCCGTCTTTTTTCGTTTGTTCCGTTATCTCTCTTCAGTCATCGAGGCCGGCGAGTTTTTCGAGAATACGCACGAGGGTTTGCGTGCCGTCGTCGCCGCGCCCCTCGGCTTCTACGGCTCTGAAAAGCTGATGCACGAGTGCTGCGCCGGGGAGCGGCGTGTTATTCGATTCGGCTGCACCGAGCACCAGTCGAAGATCCTTCTGTTGCAGCCTGACCATAAATGCCGGTGCGAAATCCCGGTCGATCATCTTTCGCCCGAGTACTTCCAGTGCCCACGAATTCGCCGCCCCGCCCGTCAGCGCCTGATGAAGTTGAGGAAGGTCGAGCCCTGCTTTTCTGGCAAACGTCAACGTTTCACATACGGCCAGAAGATTTACCGCAACCATAATCTGATTACACAGCTTGGCCGACTGCCCGCTTCCGGCAGGCCCGAGATGCGTGATTCGTTTGCCCATGGCCGCCAGCACGTCCTGAACGCGGGCGAGGGCTTCTTTGTCGCCTCCCGCCATAATGGTCAAAGTTCCTTCGATTGCACCCTTTTCACCGCCTGAGACGGGGGCATCCAGCCAGGCTGCGCCGAGCCCTGCTGCCTCTGCTGCAAGTTCCCGGGTGACTTGCGGCGAAATCGTACTCATATCGATGACGACGGCGCCGGGACGGGCGGCGCTGAAAATCCCCGATTCGCCGCGCGCTACGGCTACCACATCGGGCGTATCGGTGACGATGGTGATTACTGCGTCGCAACGGGATGCAACTTCAGCAGGCGTAGCCGCGGCGGTCACCGAACCCAGTTGGGAGTTTTCTGCTACAAAACGCTCGGCTTTGCCCGGGCTGCGCGTAGCAACGGTAAGTTCGAATCCGGCCCTGAGCAGGTTGCGCGCCATCGGCGCGCCCATTATTCCGAGTCCGATCAACCCGACCTTGAGCCTGTCGGGCAGCTTGTCAACTTGCATCGTGAGTGAATTACTCCTTCAGTAATGGTTCAAGCACCCGAAAGACATTTTCAACTACAATTTCGGTGCCTTTTTCGTTTGGATGAATGCCGTCGGGTTGGTTTAATTGCTCTACGCCGCCTACACGATCCAGAAAAAACGGAATGAGCGGCGCGTTATACTCTCGCGACAAATCGCGGAAGACGGAGCGAAATTCACGCGTATAATCGGGGCCGAGATTTGGAGGCGCTTCCATCCCGGCGATTATTACCCGGACATTCTGTTGCCTCGCTTTCTCTATGATTGCCGCCAGATTTTTTTTAAGTTCGGCGGGCGGCTGCCCGCGCAGCGCGTCATTTCCGCCGAGTTCGAGTATAAGGATGCGAACGTCGCCCGTGAGCGCCCAGTCGATTCGGCGAACGCCGCCCGCGGACGTATCGCCGGAAACACCTGCGTTAATTACCCTGTATCGGTAGCCGCGCTCAAGCAACAGGCGCTGAAGGCGGGCGGGATAGGATTGGGATTCCGGCAGGCCGTATCCCGCAGTAAGGCTGTCGCCGAATGCGACTATGACCGGGGCGTCGGTCAGGTCCGGTTGAGATGATTCGGGGTTTTCGTGCGATGCAACGGGTGCAGGAGCGGCAGCCGATTCTATCGGCGCATCCGACCGGCAGCCCGAAATTGCCGAGAACAGAAGGAACAACGCAACCAGGCGAATCGTTTGTTTGTAATTGCAGCGTGAAGCAGGCATATTCGTTTTTGGCGGTAGTGATAGCAACATAGCCTTTGGGGCGACGTTGCCGAAAGTTCAACATCGGGTTCGGCCCTTGTTCATCCGGCATCGGCCCGAACCGCTATCAGGATAACATGATTCGATTGGTCAATGTCTCAAAGGTAGTGGCAAGCGGTTCGGAACAGTTGACGATTCTGCATTCGCTCACCCTTGAAATCGCGCGCGGACAGTTTGTCTCCGTAGTCGGTCCTTCCGGAAGCGGAAAATCAACGCTTCTGAGCCTGACGGCGGGGTTGGACGCTCCGACATCGGGCGAGATTTATCTGGACGGCCGCGAAATTACCAGTATGAGCGAAGACGATCTGGCGCAATTGCGAGGCGAAAAAGTCGGCTTCATCTTCCAGTCGTTCCACCTGATCCCGTCGCTTACGGCTTATGAAAACATCCTCGTCCCGATGGAGATCATGGGGATTTCCGGTGCGAAGATCCGGGCGCAGCAACTTCTCGATGAAGTCGGATTGCACGATCGCGGTCATCATTACCCGTCGCAGTTGTCGGGCGGCGAACAACAGCGTGTAGCCATAGCGCGCGCATTCGCAAACGATCCGCCGATACTGCTCGCCGATGAACCGACAGGCAATCTGGATTCGCGCAACGGAGCGCACGTATTTGAACTGCTGGTCAACCTGAACCGCGAACGGGGAACTACGCTGCTGCTTGTTACACACGATCACGAACTCGCAGGCCGCGCCGACAGGCGAATTACGCTGCGCGAAGGGCGTGTCGTAGAAGATTGCGAGCCGAAGCAGACGGAGCGGGAAGTGCTGAGTGCTGAGTGCTGAGTGCAAATAGGAACTGAATACAATGTTAATAAAGTTCTTTGAGTTTTTCAGCCGCGCAGCGGCGAAAGATCTGTAGCCTGGTGCGCGAGCGCCAGGTCAGCAGAAAAAGAAGGTTCAAGCCCTGAAAGGGCGAAAGATCTTCCGCCCCTCCGGGGCTGATACCGCTTCTATACGCAAACCCAGGGCTTACGCCCTGGGCTACAGATCTTTCGCCGCTGCGCGGCTGAAAAACTCAAAGAATTTTATTAACATTGTATTCAGTTCCTATCTGCATTCAGCACTCAGCACTAATTCCTGATGGAGGAATGCCTTGAAGTTCATCGTAAACATGGCCTGGCGGGAAATGCGCGCATCGTGGCACAGGCTTCTGTTTTTTTTCGTGTGCATTGCAATCGGCGTAGGTGCGATCATTACGCTTCGATCGCTGCTTCAAAACCTCAGCTCGTCGGTGAATTCCGAGGCGCGCGCGCTGCTTACCGCAGACGTTCAGGTATCGACGAACAATCCCTGGTCGCCGGAAATTCGGGCCGTACTCGATCGGCACTTTGATTCGTCCATCGTCGAGGGTCATACCGAAATGGTCGAACTCGCCACGATGATGAGGCCCGTAGCCGACACGGGTGCACCGCCTAAAATGGTCGAACTGAAAGCCGTACAGGCGGGATTCCCGTTTTATGGTGAACTCGTGCTCGGTGAAGCCGTGCGATACGACTACAGTATGCTTGCAGGGCAAGGCGTGCTGCTCAAGCCCGGTTTGCTGACATCGCTTAACCTGAATGTCGGCGATCGGGTGCGTATAGGCAATCTGGAATTCACGATTCGCGGAACTATCGAGCGCGAACCCGGAAATACGATGAACGCCTTCAGCTTCGGGCCGCGCGTCATAATCAGCTACGACGATGCGGTTGCGGCCGGTTTGCTGGGCTTCGGCGCACGGGCGCGTTACCGCGCTTTGTTCAAAACCGGTCAGGACGGCATGGAGCCCTTGCTCGCCTCACTACGAAAGGATATCGGCGAACAACGAGGCGTCAACATTCGCTCGTTCCGTTACTCGCAGGACCGGCTCAGCGAGTCGCTGCTCCAGGTTGAAAACTATCTGAGCCTGGTAGGATTGATTATCCTCGTCCTTGGCGGCATAGGAATATCCAGCGTTACCCGCGTTTTCGTGCAGCAGAAAATGCGCACTATCGCGATACTAAAATGCCTGGGCGGGCGCAGCGCCCGAGTTCTCGGCGCCTACCTTGCGCAGGTGCTTGCACTGGGATTTGCAGGAAGCCTGATGGGCCTCGGTATAGCACAACTGGCCTCTATACTTATCCCTCAATACTTCGCCGGACGCCTTCCCTTCAACATCAATTTCGGTTTGACTCCGGCAGCGGTGTTGCAGGGCCTCGGCGTAGGGCTGATGATTACGCTTCTGTTTTCACTCGTTCCACTGCTGGAAATCCGCAGCATAAAACCGGTGCTTGTACTCAGGCAGGACTCCGGGAGTTTGGGCCGGAGGTGGGATCTGGTGCGAATACTTGCCGCCGTTGTTGTGCTTGCCGGACTCATAGGGCTTGCAGGCTGGCAGGCCGGATCGCTGAAAATCGGTGTGATATTCCTCGGCGGGCTTGCCGCCGCAACGCTTGTTTTGAACCTGGCAGCGTTGCTTCTGATAAGGATACTGAAGGGAGTGAGGCGCACGCCGTCTTTCGCCGTCAAGCAGGGAATCAACAGTCTCTACAGGCCGGGCAATCAAACGAGAATAGTCTTGCTTGCGGTGGGACTCGGCGTATTCTTCATGCTTTCGGTGCGATTGCTTCAGGCGAACCTGCTGGGCGAATTCGATCTGGATATGAACGCGTCGCGCGCAGACCTTTATCTGATCGATATTCAGAAGGACCAGCGTGCGGGCGTGGCCGATATGATTGCGCGCGCCACCGGCCGTGAAGCCGAACTTATTCCCACGCTTCGCGCGCGAATAACGAGACTCAACGACAAGACCATCATTCCGGATCAGTTGCCGGCGGGGGAAAACCGCGGCCTGCTCGGACGCGAATACGTGCTCACCTACCGTCCCCGCCTTGACCCTTCGGAAACTTTATTGTCCGGCGCATTCTGGGACGAGACTCCGAGCAGCGAACCCGAAATTTCAGTGGAGGAATTGATAAGCCGCGAACTCAACGTCGGGGTAGGGGACAGGATTACATTCGACGTTTTGGGCAGGCCCATCGAAGCGAAAATTACAAGCGTCAGACGTATAGACTGGAGAAATGCGCGAACTGGTTTTCTCGTAGTCTTCCGTCCGGGCTCGCTCGACGATGCGCCGCAGATGTTCATCGGCGCGATAAACGGGCCGCCGCCCGGCGCCGCGCGTGCGCAGTTGCAGCGCGATCTTGTAGATAAATATCCGAACGTATCTGCAATCGATGTGTTCGATATCATAGAAGTAGCCCGATCGATCATCGACAACGTTTCGCTCGCCGTGACTTTTGTGGGCGGCTTCGTATTTCTGAGCGGAGTACTGATACTGATCGGATCGATTGCAATGACGAAGTATCACCGCATATACGAATCGGCGATACTGAAAACCCTGGGCGCAAAACGTAAACTGATCGTATACACGATATTGGTAGAATACGGCGTACTCGGTCTGCTCGCCGGCGTATTGGGTTCGGCTGCGGCTGTTGGGCTTTCGTGGGCGGTGAGCAAATATGGACTCGAACTCACGTGGCGGTTTGCTCCGGCGATAAACCTGGCGGGCGTAGGACTGACGCTGCTGCTGGTTGTCGTTGTCGGCGTTGCGTCGAGTTGGGATGTGATGATCAAAAAACCTCTCGGCATCATGCGCGCCGAATGAAGCGCCGCAGCGGACGAAGATTCTAAATCAGACCACGAAACATTGGGACACATCACTGGGTACGCACGCGCCCTCGCGTGCGGTTTATGACGAACAATAGCACGCGAGGGCGCGTGCGTACCCAGTTGCGGAATCCGTTGTGTGTACCATTCTGCTGTGGTCTGATTTAGTATTCTTTCAGCGCATTTCGTTATTTTTCGAGCATTCTGCGTACCAACAAATTCCGAAGGAGGCTTACCCTGAAATGCGGCATTGCCACTGGTTGAGATCGGCTTTCGTAACGGCATTTTTCTATTGCGCCCTGGCTGTAACGTGTTTGGGGCAATCGGTAGATCAGTCCTCGCTTGATCGCATAATGACAGAGTCGCTCAAGGCGTGGGATGTGCCTGGCGCGGCGATTGTAGTCGTGCGGGGTGATGAGGTCGTTTATCTCAAGGGCTTCGGCGTCAGGGCCATAAGCAAGCCGGATGCGGTTACTCCGGACACGCTGTTTGCCATCGGCTCTACGTCCAAGGCTTTTACGACCGCTGCGATGGCGGCGCTTGTAGATGATGGAAAGATGGCGTGGAATGATCCGGTGCGCAAACACCTGCCGGGATTTCGTCTCGCCGATCCTCTGGCGAACGAAAGCGTAATGATGCGCGACCTGGTAACGCATCGCACGGGTTTGATTCGTCACGATCTGTTGTGGTACGGCTCGCCGTGGGGCCGCGACGAAATCATACGCCGAATCGGATTCGTCCCGCTGAGCTTCCCCCTACGCACTGATTTTCAATACCAGAACATAATGTACCTCGCGGCTGGAGAGGCTGTAGGGCATACAGCCGGACAATCGTGGGAGGAACTTGTCCGAACACGCCTGTTTGAACCGCTCGGAATGAAGACTGCAAACTTCAGCGTAAATGAAGTCATAAACGTCGAAGATCGCGCGACGCCGCATCAGAAGGTAAACGAAAAAAACATACAGATTCCCTGGCGAAACATAGACAACGTAGCGCCTGCCGGTTCGATCAACGCCAGCGTCGCAGAACTCGCAAACTGGATCAAGCTTCATCTGAATGAAGGTCGCGTCGGCGGCAAACAGATCATTTCGGCCGCAAACGTCAATGAGATGCACATGCCGCAGATGGTTGTGAGAATCGAGGGGAGATGGAAGCTGTTTTTCGGCGAACCGGAAACAACCCAACTCAGCTACGGCCTCGGCTGGTTCATATCGAGTTACCGGGGACACAAACTGGTAGGACACGGCGGATCGATCGACGGATTCCGTGCTCAGATACAACTGGCGCCCGCAGCGAAGATCGGTGTGGCGGTGCTGGCAAATCTGGGGAATACACAACTGCCTGAAGCCGTCGCGTATCAGGTGATAGATCTGATGCTGGGTCTTGAGCCGCGCGACTGGAACAAGCGTTTGAGCGAGGAGAGCAAGAAACTCGAAGCCGAAGGCGCTGCTGCCGTAAAGGCTCGGTTTGACCGGCGCGTGCCCGACACCCGGCCGTCGCTTGCTCTGGCAGATTATGCCGGAGAATACGAGAATCCGGGCTACGGCGCAGCCACGGTTGCGGTCGACGGCGAAGCGCTCGTATTGCGATGGAGCTTTGCGAGGTTGAAACTCGAGCATTTTCATTACGATACTTTCACGCCCGGGCGAACCGGGGCGATGGCAGGCGAAATGATTCAGTTTTATCTGAACCCGGAAGGGAAAGCGGATTCGATGATCTTTCAGGGTATGAGGTTCCGGCGGGTTAACCGGTAATTGTTTCGGATTTGCAGTTTGATTTTGCCGCGAAGATTCTGCACACTACTGCCTGCCAACCATTTTCCGTCTGGAGACCGATGAACACGCAGATTCTTCATTACCGGGTTGTCCGGGTAGTTTTCGCCATATTTCCGCTGATTCTGTCGTTTGCCCCGGCAGTTGCGGCGCAATCGACAGATCCGAGCCTCGTCAGGCTGGAACGCGAGATCGAGAGGCTTTCCCGCGTTGCGGGGGGCGCGGTAGGCGTTGCCGCGTTGCATCTGGAAAGCGGTCGCCGCGTTGCTCTCAACGGTGCGGATCGTTTTCCGATGGCGAGTACGTTCAAGGTTCCGGTTGCCGTGGAACTTCTGCGCCGCGTCGATGCGGGAGAAATTCGCCTGGATCAGATGATCGAAATCAAACCGGGCGACCTGCATCCGGGCAGCGGTACGTTGACGGATCTGTTCAACAAGCCGGGACTGGCGCTGTCGGTCAGGAATCTGCTCGAACTGATGATGCTCATCAGCGACAACAGCGCTACGGACGTTTGCCTGCGGTTGGCCGGCGGCGGCGCAGCGGTAACTTCCCGCATGCGGGCGCTGGGCATCAGCGGGATCAGCGTCGATCGATCTACATTGCAACTGATCGCCGACTGGATCGGTATAGAGAATCTGCCGGTTGAGGCGGAAATGCAGCCCGGAGTATTCGGCCGTCTTGCGGCGGGTGTAAGCCCCGAAGCGCGTGCGGCGGCGGGCAAGCGCTTTGACGCCGACCCGCGGGATACTTCGACGCCCGAGGGAATGACTGCGCTGCTCGAAATGATCTTTCGCAAGACGACGCTCAAACCCGAAAGCGCGGATCTGTTGATGGACATTATGCGCAGATGTCGGACCGGAGAGGCGAGGTTGAAGGGACTGCTGCCTGCAGGAACCGTAGTCGCGCACAAGACCGGGACCATAGGCGGGTCAGCAAATGATGTCGGGATTATTACCTTGCCGGACGGTGCGGGGCACGTTGCCGTGTCCGTATTCGTGAAGTCATCCGACAGGGACGTGGCGCAGCGTGAGCGCGCGATTGCTGAAATAGTCCGCGCCGTCCACGATTATTTTCTCTTTGTTGACCGGGTTTCACGCTGAGCCGGCGCTTCGCGGCTGAAAAACCCAAAACACGTTGTTTGCAGACTACTCAATACTCTGTAAACAAAGTTCTTTGAGTTTTTCAGCCGCGATAGCGGCAA
>JAHBSF010000006.1 GCA_019639255.1 Acidobacteriota bacterium
AGAGTACTTCATGAATCTTTATCTTCATGAATCTTTTCCTTTCAGCTCCCTCCCGGATTCTATGCCCGGTAAGTAAGCGCATACTTACTTACCATGCAGGACTTCAATGCGCAAGTGAAAAGTAAGTGAGCGCTTACCGCTGAGAGGAGGCGGCGCTCTATGGCGGGGCGAGTCGATGGCGTGATATGCTCGGGGAGCGTCTGGCGGATGCGCCGATCAATATGGCAATATGACGAAAACGGGCGGATATCGTGCTTTTATCCCGCTCGAAATGCGACTACGCGGAATGCGCACGGCGCGGCCTTTTTTGGTAGCTGTGCGCGTACTTTCAAGGAGGAGATTTGAGCGTACTGGTGGATCGTTCGACCCGGCTTGTCGTGCAGGGATTGACGGGAAAAGAGGGCACTTTTCACGCGCTTCAGATGCGCGATTACGGCACCAACATTGTAGGCGGCGTCACGCCGGGCAAGGGCGGATCGGTGCACGAGGGGTTTCCCGTATTCAACACCGTTAGCGAAGCCGCGGCTGAAGCCGGAGCGAATGCCTCGGTGATTTATGTTCCGCCGCCGTTTGCCGCGGATGCGATTATGGAAGCGGCCGATGCCGGAGTCGCGCTGATCGTTTGCATAACCGAGGGAATACCCACGCTGGATATGGTCAAAGCCTATCACTACGTCAAGGCGCGCGGCGTGCGCCTCGTAGGCCCGAACTGTCCGGGAGTGATTTCCCCGGGGCATTGCAAGGTGGGCATTATGCCGGGACGCATTCATCTCGAAGGCCGTGTAGGCGTGGTATCGCGCAGCGGAACGCTTACCTATGAGGCCGTAGGCCAACTGACCGCGCTCGGCATAGGGCAATCCACCTGCATAGGCATCGGCGGCGATCCGGTCATAGGCACTACGCAACGCGATGCGCTAGAACTGTTCAACGATGATCCGGATACCGACGCCGTGGTTATGATCGGCGAAATCGGCGGCACGGCGGAGGAAGAGGCCGCCGAGTATGTCAAACAAAACATGAAAAAGCCCGTTGTAGGCTTCATATGCGGGCAGACGGCGCCGCCCGGCCGCCGGATGGGCCACGCCGGCGCGATCATTGCCGGAGGCAAGGGAACGGCTGCGGAGAAGATGACCGCAATGCAGGCCGCAGGAATCCACGTAGTGAAGAGTCCGGCCGATATCGGCTCGAAGATAAAAGAGGTGCTCGGATAGCCTCCAGTGTCGATGCCGGCGGCCGGGGCGGAAAGCGAGGTTGGATTATGTCCGCTCGGGATTTGATGTCGAATCGCGGTTTGTTGCGAACGTTTTGCATAGCATTCGCCGCGCTTATGATTGCCGCGACTTTTGCAGCGGCGCAGTCCGGACGAAAGTCCAAACGGCCGCCCCCGCAGCCCCCCGTGCAGGGGGTTAATCAGCCCGAAGCCCGTACCGTTCCGGAATCCGAAATTGAAGTCGACCGCGACAAACCCAGGGAAACCGGACCCGGCGTAATAATCGCTTCGGATATCCCCGATATCGGCGCGCCGGTCTTCTTCGCCGATATCGCGCGTCAGGCATGCGCCGCTGAAATGCGCGACGCCCGCTTCCCCGATATTCGCGAGGCGCGCGACAAACACCGCGTAGACGCAAGCAAGATCGCCAAAGAGGATGAAGTATACGTCGTTCACCTCGAACTGCGCCTGAACCAGTTTGGCCGCCCGACTGCGGGCGCACGTTTTGACTTCGACCTTCGCTATACGATTTACGAGCCGAAAACCGGCAAGATGGTCAACGCCGGCGCCGGATATCCCGTGCAGCGCAACCAACGCCAACCTCCCATAGGTCTTGATTACGACCAGCGCTTCGTGGAGTTGATGGGACGGGATGCGGGCGCAAAGGCGCTTCAGTTCATACGCGAAAACGCGCAGCGCCGGCCTCAGTCGCCGTAATGGAACAAACGGAATGAAACCAAAATGACGGAAAACCTGAACATTTCCGTCATTTCCGTCTTATTTCGTATGTTCCGTTATCTCTCTTTCTGTCTCACGCTTTTTCCCAATCTTATTTGGATCAGTTTAGTCGGTTTCAGTCGAGCAGCAGTCTTACTCTCAGTTTCTCTGCAAGCCTTACGGCGTGTGCAAAGCGAACGTATTCGATATAGGTAGGACTTTGTTCCGAGATGCGTGCGGCTTCGCCCGCATCAAGGTCCGAGATAAGCAATGCGTCGAGCAGATCCGAGAAATCCTGGAGCGCGATGACGGGGATTTCGCGTTGATAGCCCGATGCGCCGTCATCCGATGCGGCCAGACAGGCAAGCAAATCGAACAGGTGATCGGTTGTAAGGCGCGAGGCTTCGCGCGCGAGTCGTATGGGCAGGCGAAGCTCGAAAAATCTCAATCCCTCTTCTGTGGTGATCCTTCGGAGGTCCTTCGTCGCCTCGCCGTCGAACGGGGACTCGGCGTCAAGCAGCAGGTGCATCAACCGCGGCCAATGACCGGCGCCGAGTGTGTCATAGATCAATTGCAACCGGTCGGCCAGGAAATGTTCGAAACGCCCATCGATCGGATAATGTATCCGGCCCAGGCATCCTATCGATTCGCGCGCTCCCGCCCCGGCTTCGTCCATATGAGCGGGACACACAGCTTTGCAGTAAGCGGCGATTTCCTCTACGCGTTCGATTTCTGATGAAAGATGAGATGCGAAACGTACGCTGTCGCTAGACGGCGGGCGCCGGCTGTTTAACGAATCCGCTACAATTCGCGATACGATCGCGCCCGTGCGTCCGAGCGCGCGAATCGTCGGTTCGTCGTAGCGCCGCCGCATTTCGCAATGGTACTCGATTGCGTATTCGAGCGACATCAGGCAGGGTTACGTTCCTGATACACCGGAGATAAGGTGTTCTGAGACATGCAGAGAGATAACGGAACAAACGGAATAAGCGAAACAAACGAAAAGTTTACGCCCATCCGTTCGTTCCGTTTCTTCGGTTAACTCTCACCAGCTATTGACGACGATACGCTCGTCTTCGATGACCAGGGTCAACGGGATGATCTTCGTGGACCGGTCAGCGAACAGGTACGCGCAATCGAGCCTTACGGTGGACGTGGTGCGCGAGCGTGCGGGCGTCAGCAGCGCCTCTACAACGGTGTCATTCTTGCGCTCCACGAGAAGGCTTTCGCGCAGGCTCAGCTTTTCTTCCTCAAGTCTTTCCAGTCCTTCACGCGAGATCATTTTCTGCGCTTCTTCCCAATCGCCCGCCTTGATAAAACCGTTGAACCGGTTGACCGCAGTATTGGTCTGCGCTACATCATCGAGCGACAGCGCCGCTGGTGCAGGCTCGGGCGGCTTGCGGTGCGTGACCCAGTAATAGGCGCCATAAGCGCCTCCCAGGCTCAGCACCGCAACGAGCCACAGCACGAGCGTCACACGGCCGCCCTTCGGATCGTCGTCCCGGTTGGCGGTTTCGGTTACATCCTCAAAGAGTGTTCTCATCTCTTTTCTTGATATCTGTTGCTGATATCTTTTCCTGATACCGGTAATCGATGTTGCCGACTATTTGGCTTCGACGGCAATCGAGGCTTCGGTTGTTTCCCACGCCAGGGTGAGTGCGCCGCTCTTGCCGCTTCCCGAGAGTTTGATAGTAAACTGCTCGACCGGATCGCTGAGCGTCCTGACCTTCATATCCGCGCGGCCGACATCCTCTCCGGCATTGTACTGAAACGCGCCCCATTGATCGGCCACCTTGTTGACGATGATTTTCCATCCGCTTGCGCCCGGCAGCGTGAATATGGAGTAACTGCCCGGCGGAACCGAAATATTTCCTATCATCAGATGGGTTTCGGTCGTGAGCTTCGTCGCCTCGTCGGCGCCCGTGCGCCAGACCTTGTCGTAGGGAACAAGGGCGCCCATAATCTTCCGCCCCTTTGCGTACGGACGGCCGTAACTGATCGATACCTTCTTGCCGTTGAGCATCATCTCGACCGTTTCATGCGGGCTCGCGCGCTGCCTTTGTGCAACTACCAGTATCGAGCCGAAGGCCGCAATCAACGCGGCGGCTATTGCCGTCAGACGCATACTTTTCGATCTCATCAACACCATCTCCTTTCGATATCGGGACTCGAACGAATTATCGCATACCCCCGGAAACATGGAACAGAGCATACGCAACAATCACAAGCACCCCTGGAAAGTAATAATAGATAACGGAACAAACGTAATGGAACGGAAAAAACGGAAATGACCGGATTTCTCGTTTTTTCGGTTTCATTCCGTCTGTTGTGTTGTCTCTCTTTCCGTTTCTCTGTTCCATTGAAGAGCAGTTTGATTTAATCTCGCGAATTCCGGCGAAAGCCCTCGATCCCGAAATCGATTAGGAGGTTCTCAACGATGGTCGGTCGAAAGATACGAATAGGTTTGCTCGGTTTGGGTACTGTAGGGACGGGCGTTGCGACGCTGCTTGCCGATCAGCCCGCATTTGCACTGCGTCGAATCGTGGTCCGGGATCGCAACAAGCCGCGCGAAATCGATCTTTCATCATATGAACTCACGGAAGATCCGATGACGATCGCCGTCGATCCGGAGATCGATGTGATCGTCGAGGTTGCGGGCGGTATAGATCCCGTTTACGAAGTTGTAAAAACGGCGGTCCAGCGCGGCAAACATATCGTCACTGCAAACAAGGAACTCATCGCCCGGCACGGGTCCGAACTGTTTGCGCTAGCACAGGCCAATAACGTAGCGATATTTTTTGAAGCCGCAGTGGGCGGGGGAATTCCGCTCATATCGACTCTTCAACGCGGGCTCCAGGCCAACCGCATAGAACGCGTAGCCGGCATTCTCAACGGAACCACGAACTACATTCTCACGAAAATGGAAATCGAGGGTTTGAGCTTCGACGCTGCATTGAAAGAAGCGCAGGACGCCGGATACGCCGAAGCCGACCCGTCCGACGACATCGAGGGGCGCGACGTGGTTTACAAGATCGCGATTCTTTCCTCGCTGGCATTTCAGGCGCCGGTAAATGTAGAGGCGATTTACCGGCAGGGAATCGGCGGGGTGACGGATCTGGACATTCGACTTGCCGCCGATTTCGGATACAGGATCAAGATGATCGGTCTGGCCGAACGCAGAGCCGATGGTGCAATCGATGTACGCGTGCACCCGATGCTGGTTCCGGAGCATCATCCGCTGGCGGGTGTGGAGGGCGTCAACAATGCGATTTTTATAAGCGGGAGCGCCGTAGGCGAAGTCATGCTGTCGGGACCGGGCGCAGGGAGGCTTCCTACAGCGAGCGCGATTGTAGGAGATCTGATAAACCTGGCGAGCGCCCTGCAACTCCCCGATTTCGCCGCATACTTTCACCCTCCCATCCGGTCCGAGGTCGTGCCGGTCAGTCCAATAGACGATACGATCAGTTCTTATTACATACGTCTGGAAACGCTCGACACGCCCGGCGTCATCGGCAATCTCGGTCACGCATTCGGCGCACACGGAGTAAGTCTCCACAGCGTAACGCAAAAGGGAGTGCGCGCCGACGGCGCAGCAACCATCGTACTGTTGACTCATCGTGTGCGCGAACGAAACCTCCAATCCGCACTGGCCGATATAATCGCGCAGCCCGCGACGCTGCAGATCGGTCTTGTGCTTCGCTCGCTCGAATGATCGTCACCTTTTACCTTGCTTGTGCGTGATAAAGCGTGAGAGGAAGGGATATGGAAAACGGTAAAAAGCCTCGTGTTGTGATCATCGGCGCCGGGTTCGGCGGGCTTACTGCGGCGCAGACCTTGCGCCGCGCGCCCGTAGACGTCACGATAATCGACCGCACTAACTATCATCTGTTTCAGCCGTTGCTGTATCAGGTAGCCATTGCGGGAATTTCTCCGGCCGACATTGCCGCGCCGATTCGATCAATTCTGAGCAAACAGAAAAACGTCACAGTGCTGCTTGCCGAAGCGAAGGGCATAGATCGAGATGCGCGAAAGGTGCAAACCACCTCGGGCGAGCTTGCATACGATTACCTGATTCTTGCCGTCGGCGGGCAAACGAGCTACTTCGGACACGGCGAATGGGAGAAGAATGCGCCGGGACTCAAGAATCTGGATGACGCCGTGGAGATCCGTCGCAGGGTGCTTCTGGCATTCGAGCGTGCGGAACGCGAATCGGATGCAGAGCGCAGGCGGCGTCTGATGACGTTTGTTGTAGTGGGCGGCGGGCCTACCGGAGTGGAAATCGCCGGAGCGATTGCGGAACTCGCAAAATGGGTGCTTGCACGCGATTTCAGGAAAATCCGGCCCGAGAGCACGGAAATAGTATTGCTTGAGGGCGGTGATCGGATATTGCCGAGTTTCGACCCTTCGCTTTCTGCTAGCGCCGAGAGGCAGCTTGGGGAACTCGGCGTGCGTGTTCGCACACTCGCGCAGGTTACAGGGATCGACGAACTCGGCGTGCATTTGGGCGACGAAATTTTGCCGGCGGGTACCGTAATTTGGGGTGCAGGAGTAGCGGCGGCGCCGCTTACGGCGTTGCTTGGAACGCCGGTGGATCGCGCGGGCCGTGTGTTGGTGGAACCCGATCTGACGTTGCCGGGAGATCCGCGCGTATTTGCAATAGGGGATATGGCGTGTTTCACGCACCAGACCGGAAAGCCGCTGCCCGGCGTCAGTCCCGTAGCCATGCAGATGGGGCGGACGGCGGCGATGAATATCGTGCGTTCGATAGAGCAGCAACCGCTTCTAAAATTCAGCTATGTGGACAAAGGCAGTATGGCGACCATAGGAAGGTCGCGCGCGATTGCAGAGATCGGTAAGTTGAAATTGAGTGGATTCGCCGCGTGGATGGCGTGGCTTCTGGTGCACATATTCTTTCTGATAGGGTTTCGCAACCGTGCGGTGGTGATGTTCAACTGGGCGTGGTCTTATTTTACCTATCAGCGCGGCGCGCGTCTTATCAGGTGAAGACGACTGAATAACGAAATAAAACGAAACACACCAGCAATTCTCGGTTCAGGAGGAAAGAGAGATAACGGAACAAACGAAATGAAACGAAAAATACGGAAAAGTTGAATATTTCCGTTTGTTCCGTCTTATTTCGTATGTTCCGTTATCTCTCTTTTATTTTCCTGATCTTCCCTTGGAGCTTCGGCTATAAGCGGGAATCTGACGGTAAAGGTGGTGCCCCCGCCCGGATCGCTGCTTGCGTCGATTTTCCCTCCGTGCGAATCTACGATCCACTTGACTATTGACAGGCCGAGGCCGAAGCCCGAAGCGGATTTGTCGCTCGTTGTGCGCGAGCGTCTGAAGAAACGCTCGAAAATATGCGGCAGGTCTTCAGCCGGAATGCCGCGCCCCGTGTCCGATACCGACATTACCGCTTCTCGTTCTTCGACGTTGAGGCCGAGGGTGATTGCTCCGCCCGGATCCGTATACTTGATTGCGTTGTCGAGCAGATTGAGAAGCAGTTGTTTGAGTCGTTGCAGATCTGCGCTTATGTATATGTCCGATTGCGGGCCGTTGTATGTAAGGGTTTGGGATCGCTGCTGGGCAAGCGGCGTGATGTATTCGACCATTTGCCGGCAAAGTCGATCGAATTGCACGGGTTCGCAGCGCAACTGCGTGCGCCCGGAATCGGCGCGCGCAAGCGTTAGCAGGTCCTCTACAAGGCGCGAAAGGCGCAGTATTTCCTCAAGATTCGATGTCAGGACGCGCTGGTACTCTTCGGTGGAGCGTTCCCGCCTGAGCGCAATTTCGATATCGCCGCGCATAACGGCAAGCGGGGTCCTCAGTTCGTGCGACGCGTCCGAAGTGAACTGCCGCTGCCGCTCGAAAGCCGCCTGAAGGCGCGCAATCATCCCGTTAAACGTGGTTGCGAGCCTTCCTATTTCATCCATTTTGGGCGGCACTGGAACTCGCTCCGACAGATCTCCGTCCCCGATCTGTTCCGCGGCGCGCGTAATACGATCCACGGGTCGCAGCGCCTGATTGGCGAGCAGCAATCCTCCGTAGCTTCCAAGCAGCAACGCCGTAGGAACTGCAAGCAGCAGCACCAGGAACAGGCGCGACTGAGCTCCCCGAAGAGGTTCGAGCGATTCGCCGATGCGTATGAAATACGGGTCCCCGTCGATGTCTTTCGCGCGCCGCGTCGCTACGCGCATCGGCTCGCCGTTTTTCAGATAAAGCGTCTCGAAAACGGTTTCGCCCCACGGCAGGCGATCAAGCTTATTGAGATCTACGGCCAGGCGGTAGATCTCTGTCACCGCCATCTCATCGGCTATTTCGCCGGCCTCGTCGATGATCTGAGTTACGTGGGGTGAGATGGGCAGAAGGTCGGTGTTCGCCGCGTGATCGCCCGGAATGTACTCGGGCGTGCCTGCTCCTTGCAGGCGTTCGATCGAGCGCGCCTGTGCATCCAGCGAGTTGTCGATGATCAACAGGAGGCTGCGCGACAGATACGCGTAGATGGCTGTTCCGAAAAGCAGCAGGATCGCAGCCAGTATCGCCAGGTAATAGACCGTCAACTTGACGCGCAGCGACGGCCCGACGGCGCCGGGTGAAAACCTTGCAGCCGATGAAATGTCGAAAAATCCTCTCAGGCTCTGGTCTCCGTCATCAGTCGCGATTCGTTCGAGGGAGTTTTGAACGTATATCCTACGCCCCTTACGGTATGGATCAGCTTGGGTTCAAAGTTGCGGTCGATCTTGTTGCGCAGATAGTTGATGTAAACATCGATTACGTTCGTAAGCGTGTCGAACGTTTCATCCCAGACTTTTTCCGAAAGGGTTTCGCGCGAAAGTATCTCGTCAGGGTGCCGCATGAAATACTCCAGCAGCGCAAATTCCTTATTCGTCAACTGCACCTCGATTCCTGCGCGGGTGACCCTGCGGGTAATCAGGTTCAATATCAGGTCGCTGATCTGCAATCTCGTAGTGTCGTCGGTTTTCAGACGCCGCTGCAAAGCTCGCAGGCGCGCAAGGAGTTCCGCAAAGGCGAAGGGTTTCGTAAGATAGTCGTCGGCGCCGCTGTCGAGTCCGCGTACCTTCATATCGGTAGCATCGTGAGCAGTAAGCATCAGCAGCGGCGTGTTGACGCCCGATGCGCGCAACTCCGCGGCTACTTCGAGGCCATCCCGACCCGGAAGGCCGATATCCAGTATGATGAGGTCGTAACCTGCACTCTTGCCGGCGGCCAGCCCCTGGTCGCCGTCGTAGGCGAGGGTGACTTCCATGCCCTCTTCTTCGAGTCCCCGCTTGAGCATGTCCGCCATTTTTTCTTCGTCTTCGATCACCAGCACTCGCATTTTGTTTACTCCTTCTTTTGGAACCGGCAGAGCCCGCACCCAAGCACGAACGCATCAGCAGCTCCGGGCCCTTCGTAGTTGATATTTAATACTTGCGCGGCGGTGCTTGGCAAGGCGCGTCGCATTTGCGAATCATCGCTTGCCGCCGACCATTTCCACCAGCCATTGCAGATAGTTTTCCGCTCCTGCTTCGACGCTGAGCGCCAGAATCTCCGGCGTCTGATATGTGTGATGGTCTCTGATTGCGGCTTCAAGTCCGGGGTACGCCGCACGTGTGGTTTTTATCAGCAGCAGACATTCGGAATCGCGGTGGGTGCGCCCCTCCCATCTATATATCGACGTCATAGGCGGCAGCACCTGAACGCAGGCGGCAAACGCGCCTTCCACCAGCATCTCAGCCAGTCTCTCGCCAACCTGCGGGTTTTCCACCGTCGTTAAAACGACCAATGCGTCAGTCATTTCGCATTTCCGGTTTACGTTCGGGGGGTAAATCAGTAACAAAGAGAGATAACGGAACAAACGAAATGATACGAAAATTACGGAAAAATTCAAAATTGCCGGCTTTTCCGACTAATTTCGTTTGTTCCGTTATCTCTCTTATTTGTCCCGAAGTAGTGAGGTTTGATTAAATGATCAATTGCCCTCGATAAACGGGCCGAGCCTCGCCGGTTTGAATTACCTCACCGTCGGCACGCCACGCCACCTCGAGTTTTCCGGCAGCCGTCAGCACGTTCACATCTCGCCCGGTCTTATCATTGAGAATGGCTGCAAGTGCGGCGCCGCACGCGCCCGTCCCTGATGCAAGCGTTTCACCCACGCCGCGCTCCCAGAATCTGACCTCTATATTTTCACGATCGACTACGCGGATAAACTCCACGTTCGTTCGCTCGGGAAAAATCGGATGGCATTCGATGGCCGCTCCAATGCGACGCCAGTCGATTGCATCGAAGTTTTCAACGAATATCGAGCAGTGCGGATTTCCCATCGATGTCGCTGTGAAATCGAAATACCGGCCGTCCAGTGCCATCCTCGCGCCGATTACCGGCTCCTGCGGCGGATCGATCGCAATGGGAATTTCCGTGCTTGCAAGGCGGGGTCGTCCCATCTCGGCTGCAAAAACGAATCGGGTGGTTTCGCCTTCGATGAGCGAGAGATGTTTTACACCCGCTCCCGTAGAGATGCTGACGCGGGGTTCGCGCCGCAATTCGTTGAAATAGAGAAACGCGGCTACGCAGCGTGTTCCGTTCCCAGAAATCGGTGTCTCGCCGCCATCTGCGTTATAGAGCCGTACGGCAAAATCAGCATCGTCGGGGGCCTGCTCAAGAATGACTTCAACGCCGTCTGCGCCGGGGCCGAATCGCCTGTCGCAGAGAAATCTGAAGAATTCGGGATCGCCGGCGGAAGGAAGATCCCGTTCGCGCACGATCAGAAAATCGTTTCCAAGCGCCTGGTATTTCTCGAAGCGCATTTGTATACGGATAAGTCAGAGAATACGGAACAAACGGATTCTACTCTCACACCTCGAAGTTGGTGTACTCCTTGAATTCGAGATAGCGGGCGCGAATCTCTTCCGGAGTAAGTTTCCGGAGCCTGTCGCAACTGAATTCTTCGACATTGAACGAGGCCATCACCGAACCGTAGATTATGGCGCGGCGCAGCACAGAATCGTCGATGCGGTCGGCAGCCGCCAGATATCCCATAAAGCCGCCGGCAAAGCTGTCGCCCGCGCCCGTCGGATCGAATACGGCTTCGAGAGGATACGCCGTCGTCGCGAAATACGAATCCTTTGTAAAAAAAGCGGCCCCGAACTCGCCCCTTTTGACCACGAGCATCTGCGGCCCCTGCCCGAGTATCCACCGCGCCGCGCGGATCAGGTTCGATTCTCCTGCAAGCTCTCTGGCCTCGGCATCGTTGATTATCAGGGCATCGACGACTCCAATGGTTTTGAGCAATTCGTCGCGCGCGCTTTCGATCCAGTAGTTCATCGTGTCCATGGCGACAAACCGGGCATCGACCTGCTGGCGAACCTCGCGCTGAAGCGTGGGTTGTATATTGCCGAGAAAAAGAAACGGGGTCTTTCGTGCGTGTTCGGAAAGTTGCGGGTTGAAGTCCGCAAACACGTTTAGCTGGGTATCGAGCGTGCGGGCCGTGTTCAGGTCGAACCCGTATTCGCCCGCCCATCGAAACGTCCTGCCGCCCTGGACCTTTTGCAGGTTCCGTGTGTCGATATTCCTCTCGCGGAATACGGCGGAATCTTCTTCTGTAAAATCGTCGCCCACAACCGCTACAACGCCCACTTCAGTAAAGAACGAAGCCGACACCGAAAAGTGCGTGGCCGAACCGCCGAGGCTGCGCTCGCGTTCGCCGAACGGCGTCTTTACCGAATCAATCGCTACAGAACCAACTGCCAGCAGTGACATTAACCCTCTTTCTTCGCCTTTCCCTGCGCTTCGATTTCAGCGAGCCGCTTTTTTGCTCCGCCGAGCATCTGGCTGTCGGGGAACTCTTTTACTACACGCGAGTAGAATTCGTGAGCCTGTTCGATATCTCCGAGGCGCGTGTAAACCTCGCCGAGCAGAAAATAGACCTCATCCATCTTCGCAAAAGTAGGATTGATGTCTATTATCTCGCGCAGTCGATCCTCTACAGCCTTGTTCAGCCTTTCGACGGCCGCCTTGTTGGCTTTCGATGGTTGCCGTTTGTAGAAGTAATACTTTGCTACATCGAGGCTGTTTTTCGATTGTTTTTCGAGTTCCGGATCGATAGGCGCCGTTATTGGGCCTCGATTGACGCCCTGTTGCAGGGTCGAACCGGAAGCCGCAGCGCCGCTGCACGGCGGAACCGAACAGAGGCCGATGCACAAAAGGACGGCGCCGAGTAATTGAGTAATACGTTTCATCGGCATTCCCCTGCGCGAATCGTGAACGTATCACGACTCGCCGAAATACTTCTCCGTAATCGCCGAGAGGCGGAGTTTTGCCTCGGACGAAATTGCATCGGGGTGAGTAAGAATTGCGTGTTTTAGAGCCGTTGCACACTTGCATGCGCGCGTAGCTCCGGAAAGATTTCTGACCGTAGTCCGGATGATCTGCTGCGCGTTAGCCGCGTTTCGATTCAGATAATCGATTACCATCTCCACCGTTACCGCGTCGTGATCCGGATGCCAGCAGTCGTAATCCGTAACGAGCGCCATCGTCGCATAACAGATTTCGGCCTCGCGCGCGAGTTTGGCTTCCTGAAGGTTGGTCATTCCAATCACATCCATCCCCCAGGCCCGATAGGTGCGCGATTCGGCAAGCGTGGAAAATGCCGGCCCTTCCATACACAGATACGCGCCGCCGCGATGAATCCTGACCGTGCCGAGCGCCTCGCCCGCAAGCGCAATCGTTTCGCACATCACGGCGCAGACAGGGTGCGAAAACGTAATGTGCGCGACTATCCCGTCGCCGAAAAACGTCGACTGCCTACCGCGCGTACGGTCGAAGAACTGATCGGGGATGACGATGTCCGTAGGTGCATACTGCTGCTGCAGCGAACCTACTGCCGAAGCCGAGATTATTCGTTCCACTCCGAGCATTTTCATCGCATAGATATTGGCGCGGAAGGGAAGTTCGGTTGGCATCAACTTGTGGCCGCGACCGTGGCGGGCAAGAAATGCAACGCGCTCTCCCTCGAGCCTGCCGGTCAGAATGTTGTCCGACGGGCGGCCGAACGGAGTGTCAATGCTTATTTCTTCGACATCGGCGAGCCCTTCCATCTGATAAAGGCCGCTGCCGCCTATGATGCCGATACTGGCCTGTGCCATCCACAACCTCCAATGGGGGAGGAGAGATAACGGAACAAACGAAATAAGACGGAACAGACGGAAATATTCAACTTTTCCGTATTTTTCGTTTCATTTCGTTAGTTCCGTTATCTCTCTTCTCTATACAAATCTGCTGTGAGTTGATAGAACCGGAGTTTACTGATTCGGCGTGATGATCCTGCCCGAGTTGCGATCGATCGCCGGCGGCGGCATTGCGCCCACGTTCAGCGTGAAATCTTCGGGTGCAGTGACCGGAAACCTGAGCGTTGCGTCTTCCAATGCGCGCTTGATTTTCTTTTGCGCGAGCATCTGGGATACGCCGTCGGCCTCCTGCGTGCTCAGGAAGATGTGCCGGGCCTGAATTTCCTCCTGAGGCTCTTCCGGAGCGCCGTCAGTAGATGATTTCTTGACCGTCCTGCGGTCGTCGACGCGAACGATATGAAACCCGAATTGGGTTTTGAACAGTTCGCTTACCTGCCCTTTCTGGAGCGAGAATGCAATCTTCTCGAATTCGGGATCCATTCTGCCGCGGCCGAACCAGCCCAGATCGCCGCCCGCGTCGCGCGATCCGTCCTCGGTGAACTGCTTCGCAATGGCTACGAAATCCTCGCCGTTCTTCAAGCGTTCATAAAGACCTTCGGCTTTCTGCCGGATCTTTTCGAGGTCCGCCTCAGGGTGCTCCTCTACGAACTGCTTGATTTCTTCGGGGCTGGGCTTGAGATCCTTTTCGAGTTTATCCGAATAGGCGTCGGCCAGGATGTTGGCGCGGCGGAACTTGAGCGCCGCCTGTATGCCCGGCGTTTTGTCGAGTCCGGCTTTGCGCGCCTTGTCGGCTCGCACCTTCATTTCGCTCCATTGGCCCTTCATCATTTCGATTTGCTCCGGCAACGGCTCCTGCGTCGATCCGGCCATGATCGTCTTGAGGTCGAGGTCAAATTCCGCCTGGTGAGCCGCAAGGTAGGCCTTGCCTTCCTCTTCGTTGTAGGCTTCCGCGTCCGGATTCTGCTTCATTCCCTCCTGCGCGAGGATTTGATCGGCCGTTATCGTTGCGCGCCGGATTACTTCATCGGATTTATGCAATCCTTCGGCCTGGGCCGCCTGCGCAAGCGAGAACATCTGCTTGAACTGCGTTATGAACGCCTTCCGCTGGTTTGCATTCGTCGCGAGCATGCGCTGCTGCGGCTCGGGCAGCGTACTGAGAAAGGTTATAATTTCCTCAGCGGCCAGCACGTTGTAGGACTCGGTTTTGCCGAGCTGACAGGCTTGCGCTCCGAGTATAGCGATAGCCGCTATCGATGCCGCCGCAAGCGTTGTTTTGATCTTCCAGTTCGCTTTCAAAGTCTGACTCCTTGGAACCTTTTCTTTCGGATAATTCGGTTCGGACGACTTGCCGCCGGGAATCAAACCCGCGTCATCCGTTCAAATGGTTCAGTGTTTCCCGCTGCCCTTCTGCGTCAGCTCGAGCAGCACGCCGCCCGTACTCGCCGGATGAACAAACGCTACAAGCATTCCTCCGGCGCCGCGCCTCGGCTCCTCATCGATCAAACGAATCGATCTTTCCTTCAACCGTGCAAGCGTCGCGGTAATGTCGATGACTTCTATGCAGATGTGATGTATACCAGCCCCGCGTTTTGATAGGAATTTTCCCACCGGGGTTTCCACACCTGTGGCTTCCAGCAGTTCGATACGGCTTTCGCCAATCGGGAGCATCGCTACGCGCACGCCCTGATCTTCTACGGTTTCCACTTCCAAAACTTCGAGTCCCAGAGCGTCGCGCCAGAATCCGAGCGCATCGTCGATTGACGAAACGGCTACACCGAGATGCTGGATTTTTTCAATTGCTGGCCCGGATGAATTGCCGGATGGGGCGGCGTCGGCAGGATCTATATGCACTTTCTTTGTGATCTCTTCCACGATTGAATACGGATCGCGCGTTCGGGTCGATACTGCGATTGCCATCTCCTGAAGCGCGCCGTGCGGGACGGCTTTCCTTATAATTTTCTTCATCACCGCATCGCGCAGCATTTCGAGCAACCGCGTTTCGGCAGTTGCCGCACGACGCGAGGCGGCCAGGGGTTGCTCGCGGCGGTATTCGCCGTAGCGCTCTACTGCCTGCGCAAACTCGTCTATTCCGCGACCCTCGGTGGCCACCGTCCTGACTATGGGCGGCTGCCAGAGGTCGGGACGCATCGTCATTTCAAGCAACGCGAGGACTTCGCGTTCGGTGCGCTCCACCCCATCGCGCTCGGCCTTGTTGATCACGAAGACATCGCCGATCTCCATGATGCCGGCCTTGATCGCCTGTATGTCGTCGCCCATGCCGGGCACCAGCACGACTACCGAGACATCAGCGGCTTTTACGATGTCAACTTCATCCTGACCAACACCGACCGTTTCTACAAGCACCCTATCGTACCCGGCGGCATCTAAAACCGCAACCGCGTCGATTGTGGCGCGTGCCAGGCCCCCGAGGTTGCCGCGCGTAGCCATCGAACGGATGAAAACATTGGGATTCGTCGCAAGTCCCTGCATGCGAATCCGGTCGCCCAGCAGCGCTCCGCCCGAGAAAGGACTCGACGGATCGACCGCAATTATGCCTACGAATCTTCCTTCGGCCAGATAGTGCGCCGCAAGCCGGTCAACAAGCGAAGACTTCCCGGCGCCCGGAGCTCCAGTTATCCCGATCGTAAGGCTGCGGCCCGTGTGCGGGAATATACCCTTGAGAATTTCTCCGGCCGCGGGCGCGTCGTTTTCAATTTGGGTAATCGCGCGCGCTACGGCGCGCAGGTCGCGGGATACTATCCGGTCGACCAGAGCGGACTGTTTCGTCATCGGCCATCGATAATAGCGGAATGCCGGGCTGTTGAGAAGTGCTATAATCCTTCGCCGGAGGGATCAATGGACTGGCTGGCCACACTCGGTATGGCGATGGGATCGGCCTGGCTGTCGGGCATCAACCTGTATGCAACGGTCGTCACGCTGGGTCTGCTCAAACGCTTCGACCTTGTAGCGCTGCCCGGAGATCTCGGCATGGTAGGCGAATGGTGGGTCATCGGTCTTGCAGGTTTTCTCTACATAGTAGAATTCATCGCCGACAAGATCCCCGCCGTAGATTCGATCTGGGATGCAATTCACACCTTCATTCGCGTGCCGGCAGGAGCCGTTCTCGCCGCAACCGCATTCGCCGATTTCGATCCTGCTGTAAGAATCATTGCGCTGCTCGTGGGCGGGGGCATCGCGCTCAGTTCCCACGGAACAAAAGCCGCTACGCGCCTTGCCGTCAATACGAGTCCCGAACCCGTATCGAATATTTCCCTGAGCCTTGCCGAAGACGCGGCAACCATAGGCGGCACGGTGCTGATGGTATTCTTCCCCGTAGCTATTCTTGTAATAGTCGTAATTTTTCTTGTTTTTTCGATCTGGCTGATTCCGAAAATCGTGCGGGCAATACGGAGCCTGTTTGCGCGTTTTCGCAGCAGGTTCACTGCAACCGGCGCCGCAATCATCATTGCCTTTTTGATACATTCATTGATACCTGCATTACCGATGATCGCAGCGGCCCAGACCGGCGGTCGCAGCCCGCAGGCCGCGGTAACGGCGTTTTTCGATCAATTGAAATCTCAGCGCTACGATGCGCTCTACGATTTTCTACCCAGCCGCATGCAGTCGCAGCTCCCCCGCGAAGAACTGACGCGGAGCCTTCGGCGACTTGATTCGCTCATCAAGTTTGACCGCATTGAAACGGGGCGCGTTCAGCGTCGCGGCGATCATGCGGTCGTGGATACGGTGCTTTATGGAACCTTGCGGCGGCCGATGAAAATCGACGGCCGGGATGCTTCCGAAGGGCGTTTAGCGGTGCAGCAGTTGCTTTTCAGAGAAGACGGTCGCTGGAAGGTCGTAACGGCCGACGATCGGACGCGCAATTTGTTCCAGCAGCAGTACCCCGGATTCGACAGGGAATTCCAGCTTCGTCCGCCGCAGTTTGCGTTCAAGCTCGGCGGTGTATGGAAAGCATTCGACCCGGGGCGAAGAGAGAGATGACGGAATAAACGGAAATGAACGGAACAAACGGAAAGTTTGTCAATTCCTTCAGTTTTCGTTTATTTCATACGGCCGATGGTCTGTTGCCAGGTCAGCGTTCGCCGGAGAACTTCGAGCCGTGCGCGCTCCCGGTCGTTTGTGAGTTTCTCAAGCTGTCCAACGATTTCCGTAAGCAATTGCACCGCAAACGCACCGGCGTGCGTCAGAATGTGCGAGTAGTAATGGATTTCGAGCGCTCCGCTGCGGTCGTGGTGAAAGGCCCTGATCTCGTCTTCGCTCATCGTCTCTACGTCGGCATTGATCGGCAGGACCTCGCGCGGGACGCCGTGTATGCGACCGGCTGCGGTCTGCCATCCAACCAGCAGAATGCCCACAAGCACGCCCTGCTCGTTCAGATAGTCGGGGCTGAATACTGAATTCAGGTCGGGCGGAGTTGACAGGCGCGGGCCGTAGTTGCCGTACTCGGGATTGATCAGCAGGGAATTGTAAATAACACCGACGGCTTCGCCGTTGCGGGTCGATACCTTGACGAACTGCCCGAACCGGTAGGCTTCGGACGGGGGCGGCGTCGGCGATTCGAGCATATCGATGACGCGCGCGGCATAATCCACGTGCGAGTTGGACTTGATGATCTTGGCTATTCGCATAACATCGGCGCGCACCTTCTTGATTTGTCCCCGCAGTTCTTGTCTGCGTGTTACGCAGTGTATATGATTCCGGCCTCGGAAAGGAGATTTTCCATGAAAAGATTCGCCGTGCTAGTGGGACTGATCTTCATCGGCGCGATTGCGATTGCGCGTGCGCACGAGCCCCAACAGCAACCCGCCCCCCTCGAAATACAGCCGGTCAGGGATAATTTGTTCGTCATAATGGGCGGCGGCGGCAATACCGCCGTGTTTATTACCGAGAAGGGAGTCGTTCTGGTAGACACGAAACTTCCAGGCATGGGGCCCGGCATTCTTGAAAAAGTCAGATCGGTAACCTCCAAACCCGTGTCGATGGTCATCAATACGCATACCCACGGCGACCACGTCGGCAGCAACAGCGCGTTTACCGGAGCCGTGGAGTTCGTCGCCCACGAAAATTGCCGCGCGAGTATGGAACGGATGCCCGCGTTTCAATCCGATGAAGGCAGGCAGTTTCTCCCCGGTAAAACCTATAAGGACAAACTCAGCCTGCTCTCCGGCAAGGATCAGATCGACCTCTACCATTTCGGCCGCGGCCACACAAGCGGCGATTCGTTCATCGTCTTCAAATCTCTCGGCGTGGTGCATACGGGCGATATGTTTCCCCGCAAAGGCACCCCGTTTATTGACGGCAACAACGGCGGCAACGGCGTCGAGTTTCCGAAAACGCTCATAAAGGCGGCATCCGGGATACGCGGCGTCAATACGGTGATTCCCGGACATTCGGCCGTTACCGACTGGAATGCTTTCAAGGAGTTCGGAGAGTTTATGCGCGATATGGTCGCAGCAGTCGAAAAGGCCAAGCGCAGCGGTAAGACTCCCGACCAGATAGCGGATGAAATCAAGCTGCCCGAAAAATACAGCGCCTACGGTATGGAAGGCATCAAGTCCAACGTCAATCGGATATACGCGGATCTGAAATAATCAGGTGAAACCGAGCCGAACAGTATGCTTTCTGATACTGCTTCTCGCAGTAACTTCGATTCTCTGGAAATGCGTTGATGCGCCCGTTTATGCGCATCCTTCACCGTTCAGCTACCTGGATATCAGGATCAACCCCGGTGAATTCGACATCACGCTGACGGCGCACACGCTGGATTTTGCCCACGACCTGCACATCGAAGACGCGGACGCCCTGCTCTCGCCTCTTTATCTGGAGTCAAGGAGCGCTGCCGTTTTCGATCTGATGCGCCCGCGCTTTACTCTCGCACTTGACGGCCGTGCAGTAGAACTTGAACCCGTGCGGATAGACCCGCTGCCGGACCGTCAGGCGCTTGCACTTCATTACCGTGTTGCAACCGAAACGCTCGCGGGCGAAATCGGCATCCACTGCGCGCTGTTTCCCTACGATCCGCTGCACCAGACTTTCCTGAACATTTACGAAGAGGACGAACTTCGGCATCAGGAGATCTTCGACAAAGATCGCACGAAGTATGATTACTTCACGGGCGGGCGTCAGGGGCGGCTCGCCGTGGTCAACAAGTTCATTCGCGCCGGAATACATCACATTTTCATCGGCCCGGATCACATACTGTTTATCGTAGGGTTGCTGCTGTTGGGCGGTTCCATGCTGCGGCTGCTTACGATAGTAACGGCATTCACAATCGCTCACAGCATTACGTTAACGCTTGCCGCATTAAATTTCCTGAGTCCGCCCGCGAGCCTGATCGAACCGGTGATCGCGCTCAGTATTGTTTATGTAGGCGTGGACAATATGATGTGGAGAGAAGGGAACAGGGACCTGCGCGCGTGGATTGCCTTCTTTTTCGGATTCGTGCACGGATTCGGGTTTGCCGGTGTGCTGCAGGAGTTTGGACTGCCGGGGAGTGCGCTGGGCTGGTCGCTTTTTTCATTCAATCTGGGCGTAGAAATCGGGCAGGTTTGTATAGTCATTCCCGTCGCCGCAATGCTTGCATTTGTCAAAGGCAGAAACGAAAGCGCGTGGCGGCGCGTAGTCTGGGCGGGCTCTACGGCGGTTATTCTGGCGGGAATCTACTGGTTTATAGAAAGAGTATTCTTCTAACTCCCTCTACACTGCATCAGGATAAAAAGATAGATAACGGAACAAACGAAATGAGACGAAAATTACGGAAAAGGTGAAGGTTTCCGTAGTTTTCGTTTATTTTCGTTTGTTCCGTTATCTCTCTTCAATTTCGCTTGGGCGTAATCATAATGTGCGCACCGGCCGTGCCCGCATCCATCAGCCACGGTTCGCCCTGTTTGGGTTTGGTCGAAAGTCCCGTACTCTCTGCGGTTGCAAACGGAATGTAGATCACCCAGCGCAGCGCCGCGTCCACGACCGTGCCGGAAGCTGCATCGAACCCTTTGCCCGATAGCACATAAAGCGTTCGCGGCTCTCGCGGCATAGCGAGCTTTCCTTCTTCGACTTCCTTCCACCTGTGCTGCTGATTGCGGTCGCCGCCCGTTATACCCTGTGAAGCAAGCTCGCGGCCGCGCGCCATAAACGGCTCCAGATCCTTGTGATAACACGCAACACTGAATCTCGCGTCGCCGGGCGTATCGGCCAGGCAGACGATGTCGTTTGTGCCCTGTCGGAGCGTTACGAGTTTGCCCTGCGCGTCATAGCCGAGTACGGCGGCGCCCGCGCGCCGTTCTTCGGGAGCGGCGAGCACTGCGGCTGCAATCTGTTCGGCCGCAGGCGGTACCGTTTTGGCCGCATCCTGGTCCGGCGCAAACAGCCAGGCAAGTGAAAGCAGGATGATCGTCGTCATATTGGAGTTCCTCCGGAAATCACAGAATGGTTTTTGATCTCGGTAGCAGTTACTTCTTACCCGGCCCCCAGAGCGCGCGCCCCGGTTTTGCTCCCGTATGCTCGCCGTCGCGCAAAACCTGCACGCCGTTTACGAATACGTGATGCATGCCCACCGCATACTGATGCGGTTTCTCAAATGTCGCCCGATCCGCAATCGTTTTCGGATCGAAGATTACCACATCCGCATACATTCCGGCGCGCAGCAGGCCCCGTCCTTCAAGTCCCAGATTGCCCGCCGGCAAACTCGTCAATCGCCTGATTGCTTCTTCAAGCGGTATGACTTTCTCTTCCCTTACGTACTTTCCAAGCAAACGAGCGAAGTTGCCGTAAGCCCGCGGGTGCGTGGATGACTCCAGAAATACTCCCTCCGGCGCCATCGAGCCGGCATCCGAACCGAACGACACCCAGGGCAACCGGATCTGCTTTTTCAGATTTTCTTCCGACATCATGAAATATACTGCGCCGACGCGCGACTGGTCTTCGAGCACCAGATCCATAATCGTTTCCACCGGATCCTGATTGCGCATACGCGCCGCCTCGCCGAGCGTTTTCCCGGTCAGCGGCTTCAGACTGTTGCTGTTGAAGGCTACAAGCAGTACGCGCTCGGGCGAGCCAGCGGCGAGGTACAAATTCTCCCACTCATTGGTAGGCGTGCGAACGGCGTCGCCGATCTTCTTTCTGGTTTCCGGGTCGCGCAGTCGATTGAACAGCGCCTCGTGCCCTCCGTCGAGCGCCCAGGGCGGCAGTGCTGCCGTAAGGCCGGTCGATCCGGCCGTATACGTATACATATCGGCCGTGATTTTCAGCCCCTCGCTCCTCGCACGTTCAACCATCGCGATTACGCGATCCATCTTCGCCCAGTTAGATTCGCCCGCTGCCTTCAGATGATAAATTTCCGCCGGTATGCGTGCTTCGCGCGCGATGCGTATCAGTTCCTCCACGGCTTCGATCAGGCGATTGCCCTCGCTGC
Organism: Acidobacteriota bacterium; assembly: GCA_019639255.1. Lineage (GTDB taxonomy): Bacteria > Acidobacteriota > Blastocatellia > RBC074 > RBC074 > JAHBSF01. Next base: position 21,545 of record JAHBSF010000006.1, read on the forward strand.
GCATATGCGAGATGTATTTGCCCCTGTACTCGGCAGCCACCTTGCACATCTCTATGAGTTCTTCGGTCGAGGCGTAAAATGCGGGCGGGTAGATCAGCGACGAGCCTATGCCGAGAGCGCCGGCTTCCATTTCGCGCCGCACAAGCTCGCGCATTTCGGCAATCTGTTCGGGAGAGGCTTTCTTGTCTTCGAGGCCGATTACGTACTCGCGAATGGTCGTCGCGCCTATGTAAGAAGCTACATTGGGCGATACGCCGCGATTTTCGAGATACGAAAGATATTCCGCGAGCGTAGTCCACGGAATGTCGAATTTGACATCGCCCTGCGCGGCCAGGCGGCGGCGCTTCATTTCGGCGTTGAGCGGTCCCATAGAATCGCCTTCGCCGAAAATTTCCGTCGTCACGCCCTGTCTGATATCACCCTGTGATCTTCCGTCAATGATCAGGTCGTCGACCGCCCAGGAAAGCATGTTTATGAAACCCGGGGCAACGGCGAGTCCGCGCGCATCGATGATGTTTTTTGCACCTGCGTTCGCGAAGCTTCCCACCGCTACGATGCTGTCTCCCCTGATAGCCAGATCTGCGCGGCGCGGCCTTGCTCCAGATCCGTCATACACCGTTCCGTTTCGGATCAATACGTCAAACATAACGCGGTTTCGTGTTTGTGCAGCGAGCGGCGAAAGCAGACCCATTAGTGCGATCGCGGAGCAGATCAATCGAAATTTTTGCATAAATGAATGTTCAATCGTCATCCCGAAGTCGCCGCCGGCGCGCGATCATTTGCGCGCCATTCGGCGTCAAACTGAACCAGCCCGTGCATGACCCTGTCGGTAACGACATCGAACTGGTACATCTGATTGTGAATGTCAGCCGGATTGTTCCAGTCCGGCGATCCTTCCTCGGTATATGCCTTGAGCGAAAGGAAGTAAACATTGAGCGGCAATTCAAGATGTGTAATGTGCAGGTCTACGACGTTTTCGCCCCGCCGCAGCGCAATGTTGCGAGGATGCGTGTCGACGTTATTTATGGAACCGATAAAAACTCCGTCGTAGCGGTGAATGTCAACCGCCAGCACCGGTGCGGAAAAGTCCTCTTCACACGACAAATAAAGTCGAATGGTTACGGCGTCGCCTGTACGGTGCACCCAGGACGGGTCGCCTTCGGCATTTATCATTTCGACGCGAGTGAACCGGATTTTGCCGTTGCCCCATCGCGATCCCACGAGTTGCAATTCGCGAAGTATTTCTTCGTGTTCGGGCGAGCGCAGGCCACCGTGCGCGGCGGCGTCCCTGAGCCTCGATTCCTCCAACCTTGCGCAAAACGCCTGATATGCAGTCACTACCTCGCGCGCATCGCCCGACATTGCCACACCGCCCGATTCCAGCCATACGGCGCGCGTGCAGAATCGCTGTATCAACTGCGGATCGTGCGATACGAAAAGTATCGTCTTGCCCGATTGCCTGAAATGATCCATTCGGTCCAGCGACTTTCGCTGAAAATATACGTCGCCCACCGAAAGCGCTTCGTCGACTATCAGCACGTCCGGGTCTACGTGTATCGCCGAGGCAAACGCCAGCCGCATCAGCATCCCCGTAGAGTAGGTCTTCACGGGCTGTTCGATAAACCCTTCGAGTTCGGCGAATTTGACGATTACATCCAGTCGTCGCTTCATTTCGGATTCGCTGAAACCCAGAATCTGTCCGGCGAGCAATATGTTTTCGCGCCCGGTGTATTCGGGATTGAATCCGCTGCCGAGCTCTAGCAGAGCGGTGACCCGGCCCGTGACTATTACCTCGCCGCGCGTAGGCGGCATGATCCCGGCGATAATCTGAAGCAGCGTGGTTTTGCCCGCGCCGTTGCGCCCGATGACGCCGACGGTTTCTCCGTTCTCCACTTCGAGGCTGACGTTTTCGAGCGCCCAGAAGTCGCGGTGATACTTGCGTCGCCCGCGCAGCAATATCTCCTTGAGGCGCCCCGACGGGCTGTCGTAGATGCGGTAGAGCTTCGATATGTTTTGTACCGAAATCATCGGGTTATCCTGATGAGGAGGAAACAGTGGAATTTGCCCAGTGAGCCTGGAATCGCGAATAAGGCGCCACTGTTTCCGTGATTTTCTGGATCAATCCACAGCAGAATGGTAAACACATCTGAGTCCGCAACTGGGTACGCACGCGCCCTCGCGTGCTTTTATTCAAAGCCGAAAGCACGCGAGGGCGCGTGTGTACCCAGTGATCTGTCCCAATGTTTCGGGGTCTGATTTCACCTCAGTCATAGATGCGCTCCGGGTATCGTTCGACAAAGTAGCTTGCCTTGCGGCCCACGGCGAATATGTTATCGCCTCGAAGCTCCCGCGGAACACCCGTCCGGTCAAGCATCTCCAGAAGTCCTTCATCTGTCTTGTGCCATAGGTTTTCCGTAAACAATCTTACAACCTTGAACCCGGCAGCCTCAAAAACCGTGCGCACATCCTTCGGCGTATATTCGCGGCTATGGCGGTCGGCGCGGCTCGTGCGATTGTAGGAGCCGTAAATGTAGGGGCTGGAGCCCGCCATTGATTCGCTGATGCTGAAGGCGCTTGCTATGTTGGGCGTGGTCAGTATCAGTAAACCGCCGAATTTCAGAACCCGGTGCAATTCGATCATCATATGCATCGGGTCTTCGGTCAAATGCTCTATGAGTTCGCAACACAGCGCAACATCGAAATACTCGTCAGCGTAGGGGAACCGCTCTCGCTCCACATCCACGTTCGCCATCGGCAGGGCGAGTTCTTCTCCCGTGTCTGCGTGCGTGATGCGCTGCAACTTTACTCTCGGTTCGCCTTCCCACCAGTTTGTGACGGCGATTTCGTCGTAGCGTCCGCCTCGCCTGATGAGCGGCGTCATTTGCAGATAGCTGCTCAATTCAAGCACTCGCTGCCCGGGGCCGCCTTCCGGAACAAGTTCCACCGTGCGCATGATGCGTTCGCCGTGTATTTTCAGATATGAAGTTGCGTTCGGATCGTCGCGGAAAAAACCGGCTACGTAAGCAAGCGCTTCTTCGCGGTCGATGCGTATGCGGGGCGCGGTTTTCCCGTGCATTTCGCTGTCCAGCGGATAGAGTTGCGGATGCGTATTCTTGTTAAAGTTCTCCCGGATTATCTGCTCTGCGATGGTGAGGTATCGGGCCGCCGAACGTTCTATTCCGCATTCATCCCGCACCCACCGCATGGCTGCACGCGACATCCTTTCGCGCCGCATCGGCTGATAGGCGAGCGTGCGGAGCCGCGAAAACAGTTCGTTTTCCTCCTCCGGGCCGGGCTGGACCTTCAGGCATACATCGCCCGGCAAATCACCAAACTGCCCGTGATCCGAAACCACTACGGGCTTACCGGCGCCGAGCGCGCGTACGAGCGTGCCCGATGTTTCACCCGCGGTCGGATATCTGAGGTTCACGACAACATCTACTGCCTTGAGATACCGGAAAAAATCGCGCTCCGTAGTGTAACCCGTGATTCGCACGCGATCGCGCAATCCGAGTTCTTCCACAAGCGGGGCCACGCTCCATTTCCAGTGATCTTCACCCACGATCAGGCAATAGGCATCCGGCATCAGGTTCAGCAGTTTGCGAAACGCGCGCAGCAAGGATGGCGTTCGTTTCGATTGCGTTACGAAGCCGAGCGATGCGACTACAAACGACGATTCGGGAATCCCCAGCGATTTGCGGCATTCGAGTGCATCCCACCCGTCAAGCTCATAAACTTTCGGGGACATGTGATGCGGCATTACATCGATGCGCGGTCTCGGTCGCCCCGGAAGGTCGAGCCATTCGATCTGGCTTGCGGCAAACTCGTTGTGAACCACAAGGCCAAGGCTGTGAGATGCTATGCGGCGATTGAGCGGCGCAAGAAACTGCTGGTACTCGCTCCCGATGTCTCGCTCGCGCATCTCCGCCAGATGCCCGCCGCTCTTGCCGTATGCAAAAAACATCTCGTCGCGGTAAGCGTCCCAGTCTTCACGGCCCAGCGTTTTCCACGCAATCAGGTGGTGCAGGCAGTGCTCGTGAAGGACGAGCAGGCCCGGTGTGCGCAGGGCTCGTTCGTATATGTATTCGTGATAGGGGTTATTCCCCTGATGGTATATGCAAATGTCGAAGGGCGGCGAAGCATTGAGTTCATCAAAGTGTATTGCTTCGGCTACGCGAAAATCGGAGGACGATTTATGCGCGCGGGCTTCTTTGATTTGTTCGACGAAAACCGTGATTTCGGCTCCGCGCGCGAGAAATGGGAGAAGCTCCGCGTTGTAATCTGCGATGCCGGATTTGCTCGGCGGCAGGGGAGTGAAATATGCGATCCGCATTTTTCTCTGAAAAGCCCCGGGTGCGGGTACGCCCGCGCACCCACTCTCAGGGCGTCGCGCGGTGACCTGTTTGACTCTCTGGTACTTCCAGCTCCCGCCGCATTCTGTATATGTACACGACAACCGAACCGGCGAGCAGCAGCAGGGCTATGAACTGCGAAGTGGAGATCCCAAGCACAACGCCGCGCGGATCATCGCGCCAGAATTCAATGATAAAGCGCGCCACGGCGTAAAGCATTGCGTAAACCAATATGACCTGTCCGTCAAACGCGCGGCGGCGGTGCAGCCAAAGCAGCAGCGCAAATATGACGGCCGTGGCTGCGGCCTCGTAAAGCTGTGTGGGATGGAGCGAGATCTCCGAAAACGGGCCGCCGAGTCTTTCCGACCACAATTCGCGCTGTACGGGATCGGCAAGATGGCTGGCCATGGTAGGCACGCCGGTAATCTCGTGACCTCGGTCAGTGAAATGAACTCCCAGGCCTGAGGTAGTAGGCTTGCCCCAACAGCAGCCTGCGCTGAAGCATCCCAATCTGCCGATCGCCTGCCCAATGGCAATCCCCGGAGCGAATACATCAGCAGTTCGCCACCACGGCAATCCGTACCGCCGCATCACGATTACAGATGCAATTACCGCAGCGAGAAAGCCTCCGTAAAAAACGCCGCCAGAGCGGAAGAAGTCCAGTGTGAAGATCTGTCTCGGATTGGCCTGGTAATAATTCCATTCCGTAAGAATCATCAGCAGCTTGGAACCAAGCAGCGATGCTGCAAGTATCCAGAGCCCCAGATCGTAAACGCGGTTCCGGTCGAGTCCGTCATTCTCCGCCAAGCGCGCCATCAAATAGAGTCCGGCGATGAATGACAGGGCAAGAAGCAGCCCGTAAGTGTTGAGCGTAAAATCAAGAAACGGGATTCTAAAGAGTTCGGGAAACATCGTGTTGAATTGCTTTCCGGGGCTTGATTCAGTCCGAGCCGATGCCGGTTTCTCCAGAAGCGGCGCTTGATACTCTATGGTCGGAAGTCTCAGATCCACCCTCTCGCACTATTTCCAGCGCAAGCAGCCCGGCGCCTATGCATATCGCGGCATCCGCGATGTTGAACGTCGGCCAGGTGAACTGTTCGGCCCAGTGGAAATCCAGAAAATCGACGACCTCGCCCAATCGCACGCGATCCGCAAGGTTGCCGAGTATCCCTGCAAGTAGCAGCGCCAGCGAGACGTTCAGACTTATGCTCTGCGCCGGTGTACGCACCAGATACACCGCCACCATTATCGCCGCCGCCGTCGATACCCCTGCCAGTATCCACCGTATATCGAAAGGTGTATCGGCAAGCAGACTGAATGCCACGCCGCGATTCAGTGCATAGCTGAAACGCAGCAGGTTGGGGATAACCTCGATCGATCCGACGGGCTTGAGCGAGGCGGTCGCCCACAGCTTGGTCAGTTGATCGGCAGCCAGCACTATGGCGGATATGACCAGATACCAGTGTTTGCCTTTCATAACGTCATACAAGAGAGATGACGAAACAAACGAAAATAGACGAAACAGACGGAAACATTCACCTTATCCGTTCTTTTCGTTTCATTTCGTTTGTTCCGTTATCTCTCATACGTCTCACGCTTTTACTGATCTCCAGTGGATCGGTTAAGGCTCGCAGCGCATCGCGCGCATGCACCCGGATACCGGGCGTCGGAGCCTACATCGGTAGTATAGTTCCAGCAGCGTTCGCATTTTTCGCCGTCCGCTCGCGCTACCGTTACATTCAGTTCCGCCCCGGGTGCGAGTTCAACACCCGATACGATCAGGGCGAACCGCAGATCGTCGCCGAACGATGCAAGAAATTCCTGCGTTGACGAGTCGGCTGCAATAGCGACATGGGCTTCGAGCGCCGAGCCGATGAGTTTTGCATTGCGGGCTTCTTCCAGTGCTTTGGTAACGACACCGCGTATCTCGAACAGGCGTTCGTATCGCGCTCTCAACGCATCATTGCTCCACGTTTCTTCCACGGTCGGGAAAAGCGTCAAGTGAACGGAAGCCGCCTTGCGGGTTGCGCCCGGAATATTCTCCCAGATTTCATCGGCTGTAAACGCAAGTATCGGCGCCGACAGACGTGCAAGGCGCGACACAATTTCGTAAAGCGCAGTCTGCGCCGAGCGCCGAGCGCGCGATTTCGGAGCGGCGGTGTAGAGCCTGTCCTTTATGATGTCGAAGTAAAGCGACGACAATTCGAGCGTCGAAAACGAATAAATCGCCTGATAGACTTCCGTGAAGTCATAGCGTTCGTATGCAGTCAGCGCGCGGCGCGCAACTTCATTTAGTTCAGCGAGCGCCCAGCGGTCGATTTCCAGCATTTCATCGAACGCTACACAGTCATTCTCCGGGTCAAAGCCGTCGAGGTTGCCCAGGCAGAACCGGGCGGTGTTGCGTATCTTGCGATAGGCGTCCGAGATCCTTCGCAGGATCTCTTCGGATACGCGCATATCTTCAAAATAATTCAGCGCCGAACACCAGAGCCTCAATATCTCCGCCCCGCTTTGCCTGAAAATCGTCTGAAGATCGAAGGCGTTTCCCTTCGATTTCGACATCTTGTCGCCCTGAACATCGACTACCCAGCCGTAGGTAACCACGGTCTTGTACGGGGGCGCATCCTTTACTTCGAGTCCGACTACGAGCGAAGAATTGAACCACCCGCGGAACTGGTCGCCGCCTTCGAGGTATACATCCGCAGGGTAGGGAAGTCCGCGCGGTTCGAGCACAGCAATCGAGCTTGCACCGGAGTCGATCCACACGTCCAGGATATCCATTTCCTTTCGGAAACGCGTACAGGAGCATTTCCTGCATACCGTCCCATCGGGCAGGAGTTCCTCCGCCGGGCGTGCATACCAGGCATCGGCCGATTCGCTTTCAAAAATCGTCGCAACGTGTTCGATCACCGCAGCGTCGCAGATCGCCTCGTCGCAATCCTCGCAGTAAAACACCGTGATGGGCACGCCCCACGACCGCTGACGGGATATGCACCAGTCGGGCCGGTTGTGGAACATGTTCTTCATCCGTACGTTGCCCCACGCAGGAACCCATTCGACGGCGTCTGCTGCGGCAATCGCGCGTTCGCGCAGGCGGGTTGCCTCCATGGATATAAACCATTGCGGCGTTGCGCGGAATATCACAGGATTGTGACAGCGCCAGCAGTGCGGGTAGTTGTGCTCGTAGTCTTCGACGTGGAGCAGCACGCCGCGCTCGCGCATGTAGTCGACGATCTTCGGATTCGCCCTGAATACCTGTTCGCCCGCAAAATGTTCGACTTCGGGAATGAACGCGCCGCGGCTGTCTACGGGGTTGTAAACCTCAAGGCCGTATTGCCTGCCGATAACATAGTCCTCGTAGCCGTGCCCCGGGGCAGTATGGACCGCGCCCGTGCCGTCATCGAGCGTCACGTGATCGCCCGTCATCAGCAGGCAATCGCGGTCGATAAAGGGATGCCGTGCATTCAGGCGGTCGAACTGCGAGCCGTTATAGCGCCCGAGCACTGTGGGTTCATCGGGCCAGCCGAGCTTTGCTGCAACTTTTGCAAGCAACCCTTCAGCGACGATGAATACTTCGTCGCCGATTTCTACCGCGACGTACTCAAACGCGGAATTAAACGAAATGCCGAGGTTTGCCGGCAGCGTCCACGGCGTAGTGGTCCAGATAACGATGTTGACCGAGCGGGAGGCAAGCCGGGGATCGAGTTTGCCGGCGTCGGGAAATGGGAATTTGACGTAGATCGAGGGGCTTGTATGTGTGTTGTATTCGACTTCGGCTTCGGCAAGCGCCGTCTGGTCGTTGATGCACCAGTGAACCGGGCGCAGTCCTTTGTAGATTGCACCGCGTTCGACGAACTTTCCGAATACGCGAACGATCGCCGCCTGATAACGGTAATCCATCGTCAGGTAGGGGTTGTCCCATTCGCCCAGTATTCCGAGACGTTTGAATTCGTCGCGCTGAAGTGCGATGAATTTTTCCGCGTGACGGCGCGCAGCGCGGCGGATGTCGATCGTGCTCATCTCGGATTTTTTAGCGCCGAGTTCCCGGTCTACCTGTATTTCGATTGGCAGGCCGTGGCAATCCCAGCCCGGGATGTAGGGCGCCCAGCGCCCCATCATAGAGCGCGACTTGACGCAAAAATCCTTGAGCACCTTGTTGAGTACGTGCCCGAGGTGCAGACGGCCGTTGGCATACGGCGGGCCGTCGTGCAGGACGTAAAGCGGGCGTCCCTGCCGAACCTCGCGCAGGCGTTCGTACAGATCTATTTCGTCCCATTTCTTCAGCCGTTGCGGCTCGTTGTGCGCGAGGTTCCCCTTGAGCGGGAAATCGGTTTTGGGCAGATTGACCGTCCTCTTCAGATCGAGCGAGGCGTCGGCGGATTGATCGGTTGGCGTTTCGGTTGACATTTTTCTGGCGATCCTTGCGGAGTTTGAATCAAAAAGACATCAATGATAACGAAAAATATGCGAATCCCCAATAGCTTCGGCTATCTCCGGTTTGAGAAGAGAACAAACCGCGCAATATACAGAACACACGGAAGTCGCAACAGAAGGACGTTGCGCCAATGAAAAAGCACCCGCTCCACGCTGTTCCGGGAGTCGGGTGCTCGTTATGGGCGCGAATTCTCAATCCGGCTGCTCCCGATGGAGCGTCAAATAAACATCTCCTCGTCCTGATAAGCTCGATTGACCGGCAACCGATTGCCCGCCATCAGCACCTCGACCGCCCGGCGCACACCGTACATCAGATACGAAAATTCGCGCGCGGGCTGCAGCACGCTCGCCTGAACCATTGCCGTTGTGCGCTCGAACTGGTCGGTTGCATCGGAGAGCGTGCGCTGCACTTTGTCGACGTGTTGGCGCGTACGCTCAATTTCGCGGCGCGCAAGCGCCGTAGTATCGCCCATCAGATCCTGTATATCCGCCGCCTGATCTTTGGCCATCTCGGCTATCGCCGATATGTGCTGCGCGCCCTGTGAGAAATAATCGGACGCTTCCTTGAGTTCGCCCATCAGGGTGTGCGCCATCTTTACGACGGGTTCGGTATTACTGATCAGATACTCTGCCCGAGTCTGCAATTGCCCTACCTGCTCGGCAAGCTGCATGGCTCGCCGAGCAAGTATGTAAAACCCCACGAATACCGCCGCCTGCACGATGAGCAGAATTGTGATGACGACGAGGAGATAGATCAGATAGGCTTCCACAACACGTCCTCACGATGCTCGATCAGCAGTTCAACTCTCCTCAACCGCAGCACTGGCCTTGTCGGCCTGTTTGGCTTCGCGGTATCCCTGTTTGCCGGCCTCGATTGCAGCCGATACCTGCGCGCGCTGACGTTCGATGGCCTCCTTGCTGCGCGAGGTCAAATCCTCGACCGCTTCCTTGCCGCGCGTCGCCAGCTCGTTTACGGTTTCCTTGCTCCGGGCCGCGATTTCAGACGCGCGATCCACGCCCGTGTGGTAGTACTCGTTAGCCCGCGTCCCAACTTCACGCCCGGTTTCACGCGCCTGGTCGATCCCGCGTCGCGTCGCGTCGGCGATTTCGGCTCGCAGTTCGCTCCCTGCCTTCGGTGCAAACAGCAGCGCCGTGACCGCGCCTATGCCGGCGCCGATCAGAAAGTAGACCAGCTTGTCCCCTCCGCCATTATCCGCCATGGCTTACCCTCCTTGAAAATTCAGTCTTGATGATTCAGTCGTCATACTGACAAATTACTGAATACTGACCAATTACTGCCCAAAGTATCCTCGAATTCAACGCTTACAAACTCTGACCGGACTATAACATCGGAGTTCGCAAACATCAAGGATCGCGTCCGGAGGCTATATATCATGCCCCTGTATTCCGGGTCTAAAGCGATCTACAGGTGATTGGTACAAAGCGTGAGACAGCAAGAGAAATAACGAAACAAACGAAATGGAACGAAAATTACGGAAGATCGGCATTTCTGCGCCGCCCCCCCGAATTGACACCCTTCAGTACGCGACGTTACAATGCGCAGCGAAGGAGAAAGTCATGTCACACGCAATACTACTGATGATGGGCTTCGGCATGCAGGAGATGCTGATTCTGCTGCTCATAGTCCTGGTGCTTTTCGGAGGCAGCCGCCTGCCGCAACTTGCTAAAGGCCTCGGTGAGAGCGTGCGGAATTTCAAGAAGGGAATCGCCGAAGGATCGGAAGAGCCCAAAGACAAGTAATCCCACTTTCATACTTTTGCAGTCGCCGTAGACCGCGGCATCCCGCCAGCGAATCCATGGCACGAATCCATGGCACGCAAAAGATCGAATGCTTCCCGCAGGTTGCGCAATTCTCCCGGATCCGAGCGGTCCTACTACGAGTTTCTCGCCTCGACCCCGACGCTGCCCATCAGCCGCACCGAACTTGTGCGCCTGATTCGCGGCGGCGAGGACACTTATCTCGAACTCAAGGTTCGCTTCAGCAATGTAGAAAAGCTGACCGCGGAAATAATAGCCCTCGCAAACACCGGCGGCGGCGCAATAGTCTTCGGCGTTAACGATCAGTTGCGCATCGAGGGCGTCGACGATCCCGAAAGCGTCGAGTCGCAACTGCGGGAAATCTGCTTCAGCCTCATCCAGCCGCCCGTATTTCCGTACATAAACTGCGTGGCGTTCGATAACGGCCGCCGCATAGTCGTGCTCGAAGTATTCAACGAAGACCGTCCGCACCGCACGCTCGACGACCGATTTTATTTGCGCGAAGGGTCGTCCAAACGCGAGGCCACACGCGAGGAACTCTCACGCCTTTACCAGGAAGCGTTTACGGGGCGCTTCGAACAACTCCCCGTGTTTCGCTCCTGGATCGAGCGCGATATTGATGAAGCTACCTTCTGGAGCTACATCCGCGGCGTCAGCCCCGGTGCGTGGGGCGAGGGTGCGCGCGGTTTTCCTACAGAACTCGTGCTCGGCGAAATGGGGCTGGCCGTGAAAATCGGCGACGAAGTGATTCCAACCATCGCGGGATTGCTGCTGTTTGGTTCAAACGAACGCGTGGCGGAGATACTGCCTCGCGCCGACTTTCTGCTGACGCGCTACAGCGGCCAGGACGCTTCTTCTCCCGTAATCGAGCAACTTCACCTTCAGGGCAACCTGCTGCGCCTGTTTGACGGAGCCCTGAGTTTCATAAAACGCTACGTAGATCTGTGGGACGCGCGACCTTCGCGCAAATCCCTCGAAGAAAAGACACTGCAAAATTCCGGAACCGCTTCCGGTCTGAATCCGATCAACGCCCCGAATCAAACGGCCGAGTACGCAGCAGTGCGGGGAAACTACCCTCGCGCAGCGATCATCGAAGCGCTCGTCAACTCGATCATTCATCGCGATTGGGGACCGCGCGATTGCAGGGCGCGTATCAACATCTACGACGATGCGGTCGAGTTCACGAATCCCGCCGGATCTCCGGAACTGCCCGCAGCATCGCTTCGCTACGGTATTGCTGTTCCGCCCAATCCTCGGCTGAAATCCGTATTCACGAACCGGCATTACGGCGCGCACGCAGGTACGGGAGGCATCCCGGCGCTGCTTGCCGAGGCCTCGGCTTTCTCGCGTCGCAGTCCCGAAGGGCCAACGCTTGCAAACAATGAGTTTCGTTTGAAACTCTTCGGATGGCGATGATCTTACATTGCTGTATCAACCTGTGCGCGGTGCTGTTTGCTTCACCGAATTTTATTCAGGCCGGATACATTACTTCTCCGATAGCTGCTCCCGGGTTGCAGGACCGAGCAACGGATCGGCTGGATATAAACACAGCGACGCTTGAAGAGTTGGTGCAACTGCCTGGAATCGGTCCGGTGCTCGCCTCGCGCATCATCGAACATCGCCGCAAACACGGTCGATTCCGCCGCCCTCAGGACATAATCATCGTCCGCGGTATGAGCGCAGGCAGGTTCCGCCCCATCGCCCATCTCATTCGCACTTCGTGAAGGTATTTACCTGAAGGTCATCTCCGTTGGTCGAAATCGTTATTGCGCCGCAAGCGCCCGTAGTGAGTACACGAGCGCCCGTACCCCTGATTCTCGACATCACATCCGTGTGCGGATGACCGAAAGGACTGGGCGAGCCTGCCGAAACAACAGCGACCACGGGCTCGACGAGCGCGAGAAAATCGGGCGTCGATGAAGTGCGCGAACCGTGATGTGCAACTTTCAATACATCGGCGCTCAAATCCTCTCCCAAAGCTGCAAGCAGTCGCTCGCCGTGTTTCTCCAGGTCGCCCGTCAACAGAAAGCTGCGGTGACCAAATCGCAGTCGCAAAACCAGCGATCGCTCGTTGGGCGAGTTCTGCATCGGGGTTTTTCCAGGCTCCCGGTCGGCAACAGGAGCGAGTACTTCTATCGAAACCCCTTCGATTTCAATCCGGTCTCCGCGACTCCAGCGCTCGTGCCGCACTGCTCTTCGTTCTACAACGGTATCGAACGGCGAAACCGGTTCTACCGTTGCGGATACGAGAGTTCCCAACCGAAACAGCCTTGCAAGTTCTGAAAAGCCTTCCACGTGGTCGGCGTGATTATGGCTCGCAACCGCCCAGTCTATTCGTTTTACTCCGTAATGCCACAGAAAAGGAGCAACGGCGAGTTGTCCCGTTCCCGCGCGATCCTCTGCAAATTGAAACCCGGTTTCGTCCGCTTCTTTTATCGGAGCGCCAAACCCTGGACGGCCTCCGCTATCGACCAGCATCACGCTTCCCATTGGAAACGCAATGGCTATAGCGTCTCCCTGTCCCACATCCAGAAAAGACAGGCTCAACCTCCCGCGTTCAAACCGCGGCGAAACCGGCAAAACGAGCATAAGCCCCGAAATCAGCATCAGCGAAAGCCATGCGCCCCAGGCCTTTCGCCGCAATCCCGCGTCGTGTTTCAGATCCAGCGGATTCCACAGATCGAGCGTTGCTGCGAGCCCGATTGCCGACAATGCAAATAGAGGATAAAGAATCATCTCTGATGCAGCGTGATCGGGCGCAAAGAGGTTTGCGTGCGAGGGCGTCGCAATCGTTTCCGCTGCGTCGAGGGCGAGTCTTCCCGTAGTGTCCAGAAGCGAAATGAGAACCGGTTCGGCTGCTGGCGCCTGAAAGTGAGCCAGCAGAAACAGTGCGCCGAGAATCATTGCGCAGATTACCAGCGCGCCTTCGGCGAGGTTGGCCGCAGGAGCGGCAAGGCTGACCCGGTGAAACAGGCGGATCGTCAACGGCAAAAGTACTATCTGCACGGTGATGGTCGTCAACATTGTAGCGGCTGCCCACCTGAGCGGGCGCTGTATACAGAGCTTTTCGGCCCACAATGCCGCCGGAGATTTCTTCAGTCGATACCTGATTGAGGATCTGCGCATCTGCTCTCTGAATCCTCTTTCGCTCCAGAACAACAGTTCGGCAATGGATCTGATCCAGGGACTAATGCGCGGAGGAAACGGAGTTCTTTCGTTCGGTTGCCATTCACCTGCGGCTTTGAAGCGCTGGAATACGGGACCGCTCACAAGCACGATCGCACCGACCGTAAGAAAGGAAAGCTGAAATGCGGGATTCAAAAGTTCGCGCGGATTGAGCGAGAGTATTAAAAGTGCTGCTGCCGCAAGTGCATTCGGTCCCTCAGATTCCCGCCAGAGCGCTCGTGCCAGGATCGCAAACGACAACATCCACGCTGCTCGCGTAACGGCAGGTTGCATTCCCACCATCACTGCATAGGCCCATACAATCGTCGTCAGAATAACGAACCTGAGCGTTCGTGAATGTGTAAGTCTTCGGATGATTGCGGCCAGCAGCACCGCTATGAGTGAAACGTGCAATCCCGAAATTACAAGCAGGTGAAATGTGCCGCCTGCGCGGAAACCCTCGCCCAATCTCCGATCGATGAAATGCCTGTTACCGAACAAAGCGGCAACGAGCAACCCTGAAGAAGGTTGCGGTATCCGCCGCAAGATAGCCGAAACCGATGAGGCGCGGATTCGGCCCAGTTGCCCGAATATTGAACTCGATCTCTTTGATAAGGTCTTTTCGATCAGAAGCGGGCTTTTTATATGCCCCACAGCATCCAGGTTACGCTCTTCCAGCCAGAGATCGAAAGAGCGCACACCGGGATTTCGATACCCATGCGACCGGCGCAGGTAACAGTATGCCCATACGCCTTCGCCATAGTCGAGGGCCAGTCGATCATATTCACGGCGTTCATCATCATCGGCGAATGCTACGGTGAGGCGTACCCGGCCCGAAGCTGCAAATACTCGTCCGAGTGTAGCGACCCTATCAACGCTTAAAGTCAGAAGGATTCTTTCCGGCGCCGGTTCCGGCATCTCCAACAGGCGTCCCCACAGTTCTACGGGTTCATCGGAATCAAGTTCTCCCGACTCGATCAGAGTCTTGATACTGTCGGCTTCGGCATCAATCTGCTCACAACGTGCAAGCGCTCCTCCGGCGAAAAGAAATGCGGCAAAGAGAAATGCCGATGCAGACTTTGACCTTTGCAGCAGCACTGCTCCCGCAATTGCCCAGCCGGCAAGCGCGCCTGTGATCCAGATAAATAGCGGCGCCCGCAACAGCGTGCAGGCGAGAATGCCGGTTGCGAATGAAATAGTAAGATAAAACAGAGGCTGCTTTTGCAGCGCAAGTCGTGAGAACGTCAATCGGCGAGGCATGACTCGAACTCCGGTTTGGGTTCGAGGTGGCAAGTGTGGATGAGAAGGCTGAAGACTCTGAAAATACCGAACACCTTCTGCGTATTTCGACGGCTTCTGCGTCTTCAGCGTTCTGTTTTGCGCTTCTCGAAATGCGCCACCGTTTCCAGATGAAACGTCTGCGGGAACATATCGAGAACGGTTAGCGAGCGAAGGAAATACCCTCGATCGAGTAGAATTTTCAGATCACGCGCAAGTGTTGCGGGATCGCAAGAAACATAGCCGATGGAATCGGGTGCGATTGCTGCAATGCGTTCGATCGTAACCGCACCGGCGCCGGCTCGCGGCGGATCGAGGAGTACAAAATCCGGCCGTCCGGTTTGCGGGGCGCGGTGCTTCAGCCAGGCTTCGACCGATGTAGCTTCGTAGCGTACATTTGCGATCCCGTTTGCGCGCAGGTTTCGAACGCCATGACTTGCCGCGATGTGATTGCCTTCGACTGAATAAACCTGATCGAAGCGCCGGGCCAGTTGCAGCGTGAAGAGCCCCACGCCAGCGTAAAGATCGAGAGCAAGCCTGCCTCGCCGATCGGCAATTGCCGCATTTACAAGTTTTTCCACCAGCAGTCGATTGACCTGGAAAAAAGACCGGACGCCGAATTCGTAATCTACGCCGGAGATACGCTGCCGCGCGGTTCCCAACGCATCGTATTGCGCCTGGCGCGCGCCGTCGCCCGTGCCCGGTGTGACGAGTACGCCATCATCGCCCGCCGTAATATAAACCCGCGTTGCGTCTTTCGGAAGCAGCTCCTTTTCGTCGTGCAACCGTCCAAGCTCTCGGTTCGCTGCAGGAAGAAGAATCGGGCAGCTTTTTACCTCGCAGACATCGTGCGAGCCGATTCTGTAAAAACCGATTCTGGTATCGGAATCCCCGATGCGCGATATCTTTACCTCCGCGCGCGAACGATATTCAAACTCGGCTGCGGTAATGACTTCTATCTCTTCTTCATACTCGATCTTTGCAATGCGCCGCAGACTTTCGCGCAGGAACTCGCGTTTTGCCGCTATCTGCGCGGGGTAGTCGATGTGCTGCAACTGGCATCCGCCGCAATCGCCGAAATGCGGGCACGGAGGATTGCGGCGAAAAGGCGACGGAGCGATTATTTGCTCGATCTGTGCGCGTGCATAATTGCGTGCAAGATGCACTATTCGAACGCTCGCACGATCGCCCGGCGCGGCGAGCGGTACAAATACGGCGTGCGTTCCAATCCGAGCCAATCCGTCTCCGCCGTATACAAGCTTCTCTATGGTCGCTTCGTAGACGCGTCCAACTTCTATGTCCCGGTTCTCTGTCGAACCGGAGGCATTGGATTCAGTATCTGCCGCTTCTTCACAAGTCGACATCTTTTCCGCCTTGCCGGGGATTATAGGGTTTGGGCGTCACATGTAGAACAGGCTCATTCTGGGCGCGCGGAAGCGCTCGCGCAGGCGGCGTGCGACGAATTTCTCCACAGTAGTCTCGTACACGGCCGCATCCATGCCCTGTTTGTAACCCTTGAGCTGAAGTTCGGCTTCGCGCCTCAAACCGGAAAGTTCGTCCGCCGAAACGCTGCGGCGCATGCTTTCGAGCAGCCAGGTCTCGATTTCCATCAATTCCTCTTCGAGCCGTTCCGGCATCGCTTCAGTGGTTTGGCGGATTACTGCGATCATCCCGGCGAGCCGCGTTGCAGCGCGTTCGAATGACTCGGCAAGCTGGGAATGATTTTCAGTACTGCGCGCAAGAGCATCGAGTTCACTGCGCCGCTCATCGAGATATGCAGTCAACGACGCAATATGCTCTGATTCCTGTTGCGCGGTTGTAGTGCGATCTCCGGAATCCTGTTTGCCCACGCGTGATTCAAGGTACCGCTCGAATTCCGCATCGACTTCCTGCCGGCAATAGAACAGGGAATTGACCTTGCGGCTGCGGCGGGGTTGGCTGTCGTAGCCGTCAAACGCCGCATGAATTCCGCGCAGCGCCACTTCGAGCGGGATGCCGCGTTCTCTCCAGCTTTCTATGAGCGACCAGTCGAGCGGCGAAATCAGGAAATGACTGCCGCGACGGCTGACAAACGCCTCCTCTATTTCCGTGAAGTAGTTGTAATAATTCATGCAAGACGGAGATCGCCTCAGCGAGCGCCGGGACGATTGCGCTGGTATATCAGCCGCAGTCCTTCAAGAGTGAGGTGGTCGTCGATTTCCTCGATGTACTCCGAGCCGCGTCCAATCAGTCGCGCCAGTCCACCCGTGGCGATCACGCGCGGGCGCCGGTCGAACTCCTCGATCATTCTTCTGAGAATGCCGTCGACGAGGCCAATATAACCGTAATAGAGCCCGGACTGTACGCTGTTGATCGTGGTGC
Organism: Acidobacteriota bacterium; assembly: GCA_019639255.1. Classification (GTDB taxonomy): domain Bacteria; phylum Acidobacteriota; class Blastocatellia; order RBC074; family RBC074; genus JAHBSF01. Next base: position 38,914 of record JAHBSF010000006.1, read on the forward strand.
TGCCTATGATTTCTTCAGGACGGCGGATCTCTACACGCGACAACCTCGATGCCCGCTGAAACAGCGCCTCGGCCGAGATCACAAGGCCCGGCGTTATCACGCCGCCGATGTATTCGCGGTTTTCAGTCACCGCATCGAACGTGGTCGCCGTGCCGAAATCCACGATTATGCAGGGCGCGCCGTAGCGTTCTATGGCGGCGACGCTGTTGACTATGCGATCGGCTCCTACATCGCTCACCGGAGTATAGGCGATCGTCATTCCCGTGTCGCTCGTATGATCGACGAACATCGGATCGTGCCTGAGATATGTCTGTGAAACTTTTTCGAGCGTGTAGTTGAGCGGCGGCACAACAGACGAAATGGCTACGGCGTCCACCTCGGCGAAATCGTGTCCGGCGAGGGTAAAGAGGTTGCGGAACTGGATGCCGTATTCGTCTATGGTGCGGTGGCGCTCGGTGGTCAGCCGCCAGTGAGAGACGAGGAGATCGGAGTCGTACACCCCGAGCACGGTATTTGTATTGCCGACGTCAATGACTAACAGCATAAGTATTGGTGTCCGATTCGCTGCCCTGTGATTCAACGTCTGAAATCATTCGGACCTGAGGCGAGATTCATCTTACTCCGCGTCACAAAGACTGTCCATTCAAGCGTCGGAATTTGCAGTTGTGCGCGGGCATTTTTCATTTCAATCCTCGTTTTCGCGCAACCGCACAACCTCGCCCGAAATCACTGTACGGATCTCGCCCGCCGGCGTACGCAACTGCAGGGCTCCCGATGCATCGAGTCCGCAGGTTTCGCCCGCCAAATCGCCGGAATCGGTCAGGATGCGCACGAGCTTGCCGGTCGCATAGCTCGATAGTTCGCAGTAACGGGCAATGATCGCCCGTCCGCCGCAGTTGCGCCATACGTCGTACCAGCGCGCGAACCGATCTAGCAGCGCATCGCGAATCGCATCCACCGGAGTTGAACGTTCAGTAATCAGTGCAAGCGAGGTCGCAGTATCGGCAAGATCATCCGGAAACGATCGCTGATTGATGTTCACCCCGATTCCAACTATGAGTCGCAGCCCGGTTGCGCCCGCTGATGCGCCTTCGATAAGAACGCCGCTGATTTTCTTTCCGCAAGCGAGCACATCATTGGGCCATTTGATGTCGATGCCCGCAGCACCGAATTCCATCAGTGTTTCGGCGACTGTTATACCTGTAAGGAGGCTGATGAGCGGAACGGATTCAGGTTGAGCGGTAGGCCGAAGCAAAACCGACATATACAAACCGTCGCCCGGGGCCGAATGCCAGCTTCTATCGCGGCGCCCGCGTCCGGCGGTTTGATCGGCGGCCGTAATGACGGTGAACTCATCGGCATTGACCCAGGCCTTCAATTCGTCGTTGGTCGACTTGATCGTTTCAAAGTGGTGTATGACGAAGCGGTGCATAAAATAGAGAATAACGGAACGGAGGGAATAAATACTCTGTAAACAAAGTGTTTGAGTTTTTCAGCCGCGGAGCGGCGAAAGATCTGTAGCCCAGGGCGTAAGCCCTGGGTAGGTGTAGAGAAGCGGCGCCAGCCCCGGAGGGGCGGAAGATCTTTCGCCCCTCCGGGGCTCTGACGTTTTTCGCCTGCTGACCTGGCGCTCACGCACCAGGCTACAGATCTTTCGCCGCTCCGCGGCTGAAAAACTCAAACACTTTGTTTACAGAGTAATAAACGGAACAAACGGAAAGCAATTCCCTGTTTTCTTTCCGTTTGTTCCGTTTATTCCGTCTGTTCCGTTATTCTCTCTTTTATGACGGGCGGATTTTAAAGCTGATGTCAACGGCCGGAGCGGAATGCGTAATGGCGCCTATCGAGATCAAATCGACGCCCGCTTCGGCGTATGCACGGACGTTTTCGAGCGTTATTCCGCCGGAGGATTCTATAAGGGTCCGCCGTTCTTCGGGTTCAGCCGCGCGTACTATTTCGACGGCCTGACGGGTCAGGTCCGGGCTCATGTTGTCGAGCATTACGATATCGACTTTCGCCCGAAGCGCCTCGCGCAACTGATCGAGCGTTGCTACTTCGACTTCGATCTTGTGAAGGTGGCCTACTACTTCGCGCACCCTCCGTACGGCTTCCGCAACGCCGCCCCCGAGCGCGAGATGATTGTCCTTGATCAGAACACCGTCATCGAGTCCCAGTCGGTGATTGCGTCCGCCTCCGGCGGTGACAGCGTACTTTTCAAGAAGGCGAAGGCCCGGCTTTGTCTTTCGCGTATCCACGATTACGGCTGAGGTGCCTGCGATCGCATCTACGTATTTTCGTGTTGCGGTTGCGATGCCTGAAAGGTGCTGTAGGAAATTCAGGGCGACGCGCTCCGATGCAAGCAGCGTCTGCGCGTCGCCCGTTACGCGAGCAAACGCTTTGCCGGCTTTTACCAAATCCCCGTCGCCGGCGGCGCTTTCGATCTGAAGGTGGTAGTCGAAGGCGCTGAAGGCGGCGTCAGCGACTTCGAGGCCGGCCAGCACCAGATCCTGCTTGGCCAGAAAACTCCCGCGTGCGCGTTGTCCGGGGCGGACTATTGCCCGAGATGTAATATCGCCGCGTCCTATGTCTTCGTCCAGCGCCGCGTTGACGGCTTCGAAAATCGTTTCGGGGTCGAGTGGAATGATCATCTACGGTCGGTACCTTCCCTGTGCTTTTACGCCGATTCCAGAGATTCGATCATGGCCTTCAGCCTGGTAATCTGGTCCCTGCGCTCGGTTGCCCTCGCTCGCGAATCGGCGACTACGTCGGGCGCGGCGCGTTCGACGAATTGGGGATTCGAAAGTTTCTGCTCAAGGCCCTTCAGTTCGGCTTCGAGTTTGCCGATTTCTTTTTCAAGTCTTGCGCGCTCCTTGTCGAAATCAATCAAACCCTCGAGCGGAACCTCAATTTCGGCTGCACCCACAACCGCGCGTGCGGCGCCGCGTTCGTGCGACAATTTGTCGACGATTTCTATTCGATCAAGCCGCGCAAGCCTTCTGATCTGTTCATCCATTGAGGCGATAACATCTTGTATATCGCCCTCTACCGCTACGCGCACGGCAAGCGGCGTAGATGGCGGGATGTTGAATTCAGATCTTATATTCCGAAGTTTTGTAACGAGTTCGATTACGAAGCCCGTTTCTCGTTCCGCGCGTCCATCAAGTTGTGCCGCGTTCGCTTCCGGGTATCGCGCAAGGCAGATGGTTTCTCCGCGATGAGGCAGGCTTTGCCAAAGCTCCTCGGTAATGAACGGCATTATGGGATGGAGCAGGCGGAGGCTGCGCTCCAGCATATAAATCAGGCGCCTTTTCACCGCGCGATCGGCCGGCGTAGGATCTTTCGATGAGACGAAGGGTTTTGACAGTTCGATGTACCAGTCGCAGAAATCATCCCAGAAGAAATGGTAAATCAAACCTGCTGCTTCGTGCAGACGGAATTCGGCGAGCGCGTCCGATACTTCGAGCGCAACGCGGTTGAAGCGACTCAGTATCCAGCGGTCGGCGGGTTCGGGCGGCGCGAGTTCCGTTTCCCAATCGAGCGGTCCGTCGGCATTCATTTCCGAAGCGCAGTTGAGTTGCACGAATCGCGTAGCATTCCAGATCTTGTTGGCGAAATTGCGCGCGGCTTCGAGTTTGGATTCCTGAAGCGATATCGGCATGCCCGGCGAGGCTGCGCTGCTGAGGGCGTAGCGTGCGGCGTCGGTGCCGTATTTTTCGAATACCTGAAGCGGATCTATCACATTGCCGCGCGTTTTGGACATCTTCTGCCCTTCGGGATCGAGCACCAACCCGTTGATGTAAACCGTGCGGAAGGGCACATCGCCCATAAACTTCAGACCCATCATCATCATCCGCGCTACCCAGAAGAAGATGATGTCCGGCCCCGTAATCATCACCGATGTCGGGTAATAAGTCTTCAGGTCTTCGGTCTGCTCGGGCCAGCCCAGAGTCGAAAACGGCCACAGGCCCGAAGAAAACCAGGTGTCGAGCACGTCTTCGTCCTGTCGTAGATCAGCCGCAGGATCTCCGCCTGCTTCAATAAAACGTTTGCGCGCCTCGCTATCGTTGCGAGCAACTACAATCGTTCCGTCCGGCGCGTACCACGCCGGGATTCGATGTCCCCACCACAGTTGCCGCGAGATGCACCAGTCCTCGATGTTCTCGAGCCAGTTGAAATAAACCTTGGTCGTGTTTTCCGGGATAAACCGGGTTCTGCCGTCGCGCACCGCTTCCACTGCCGGTTCCGCCAGCGTTTTCATTCTCATAAACCACTGCGTGGATATGAGCGGTTCGACCACCACGCCGCTGCGCTGACAATGCCCGACGTTGTGAGTGTAATCCTCGAAGCTCAGCAGCAATCCCAGCGCGTCCAGATCCGCTACAACCTGTTTTCGCGCTTCGTACCTGTCGAGTCCACGGTACTTTTCCGGCGCGGCATCTGTAATTCGCGCGTCCTTGCCTATGACCGATATGAACTCAAGCCCGTGCCTGCGGCCCATCTGAAAATCGTTCGGATCGTGCGCGGGAGTAACCTTTACAAGGCCGGTGCCGAATTCCTTTTCAACCACCGCGTCGCCTATCAGTTCCAGCCTTCGACCTACGAGCGGAAGCCGGGCGCTGCGGCCCGCAAGCGAAGCGTAACGTTCATCATCGGGATTAAAGGCTACGGCCGTATCGCCGAGCATGGTTTCGGGCCGGGTAGTAGCAACTACGACGAAATCGCCGTCGGGAGTATGAAGCAGACCGGTCTTTGCATCGCCCTGGTTTACAGCGGCGAAGGCTTCAGCAAGGCTTTCTACGTGTTGAGGCGGGGACGTGGAGTCGTCGTCGAGCGGGTACGCAATGTGATACAGCTTGCCCTTGACCGATTTCATTTCGACTTCCAGATCGGAAATGGCGGTCTGGAGTCCGGGTGACCAGTTGATCAGGTATTCGCCGCGGTAGATCAGTCCCTCGTTGTAAAGACGTACAAACACTTCGCCTACTGCTGAAGAAAGTCCCTCGTCGAAAGTAAAGCGCTCGCGCTGCCAGTCTACGGATTCGCCGAGTACGCGCATCTGTTTCTGGATCGTGCCGCCCGAATGCTCTCTCCATTCCCATACGCGTTTGACGAAAGCCTCACGGCCTAGATCCTGACGGCGTATGCCTTCCCTGGCCAGTTGTCGTTCGACTACCATTTGGGTCGCAATGCCTGCGTGATCCGTACCCGGAAGCCACAGTACGCGGTCGCCCGACATGCGACGCCACCGCGCCAGCACGTCCTGCAAAGTGTGGTTGAGGGCATGTCCCATGTGCAGGTAGCCGGTTACGTTCGGCGGCGGAATGGCCATTGAAAACACCGGTGCATCGGGATCGGTATTGGATTCGGGACGGAAATAACCCCGCTCCTCCCAGATCGGATACCACCGTTGTTCGACTTCTTTCGGTTCGTATGTTTTCGGAATCTCCATGACGGATCAAGTATGACGAATCCAGATGTTCTGCCTTCCTGTACGACTGCGCATTGCGTCGAAATTATGGGCAAACGCCAATGATGGTTATTCCGTCAGGCTTCGTCAATATCGCGAGCGGGGTTTGCGTCTGAGTCGCAGGATTTTTCGGCGATGCGTTCAAGGACAATTCTCATCGTTTCGGGGATGGCTGCCGATACGACATCGCGGCGCAGGCGCTCCTCCAGTATTGCGGCCACGCGTTCGGCAAGAGTCTGGATCTGGGCGTCGGTGAGCGGTATGCCGCTGGAAGGCGGCGCACCTGAACTCATAGGCGGGGCAAAAAGCATTTCGTCGAGTTCGAGTATATCGTCCGTATCAGGTGCGCCCGGTTGTGTTAGCTCTACGGCAGGGCCCGATGGGAGCAGTTTGCCTTCAATGAGGTTTTTGAAGGTATCAAGGAGGGCTCCGATGGACTGAAAAGGTTTTGTGAGAGTGCCATCGGCGCCGGCAGCCCGGGCGCGTTCGGCATCGACGGGTTGCTGTACGGATGCGATGAGAAGAACCGGGATGGCGCCGTCTGCGGATTTGATCTCGTTGCAGAACGAATAGCCGTCGCCGTCCGTCAGCGAAGCATCGACCAGAATCAGATCGGGTTTTCCGGCTTTCAGGATTTCTCGCGCTGAGGCCAGATTGGCCGCTACCTCTACCTCGATACCCTCATCCGCAACCGCCAGCCTGATCAACTGGCTAACGGTTGCGCTGTCATCCACAAGCAGTATCTGATGCGGCATCGTCAGACTCCAACGGCCCTGCAATTTTTATCAGTCCATAGCAGACCATAACAGACTGGTACACACAACGAGGTCCGCAACTGGGTACGCACGCGCCCTCGCGTGCGTTCGGCGGCGAATGAAAGCACGCGAGGGCGCGTGCGTACCCAGGAATGTGTCCCAATGTTTCGTGGTCTGATTTAGATAACGGAACAAACGGAACAGGACGAAACATACGAATAGAAGTTCTCAATTCGTTTGTTCCGCCCTGTTCGGTTTGTTCCGTTGTCGATTCTTATAGTTTTACGGTCGATAAGGCTATGGTTTCACCGCAGGATTCCGCCCAGAAACCCTTTTTTCTTCTTCTTGTTGTTCTTTTTTTCGTCCTTCTTCTCGTCTTTCTTCACTTCGCCGGTGCTTTCGGTTTTGGCTGCAGGCGCCGAACCGTTCGTCCCGGTTTCGCCGGCGTCCTGGGGCGTATTGGGATTGACTACGCGGGCGCGCACGGCGCTTGCGGGGCCGGCTGCGTCCTCGGGCCTTTGGCGTGTCTGCACGGCCTCCTCTTTTTCGTCGCCGTCCGATGAAATCAGCACGCCGTCTTTGGATATGGTCAGATCATTGCGACCCAGAATGAGTCCGACTCTGCCCATCATGCCGGGACGTTCGGGCGCAGCATCGTTGTTTACCGGTTCCGGAATCGGCTTGCCCAGCTTTTCAAGATATTCCTTGGCTTTGGGCGTAAACTCGCTGTTGGGGATGTTGCGCACGAGATCGGAGAATGCGGTTGCGGCTTCTTCGGGTTGTTCCTGCTCGATTCGCGAAACACCGAGCAGATACAGCGCCTCGTCGCGATAGGTGAAATACGGATAATTCTTGACGATATCGGTCAGCCGGCCTTCGGCTGATTTGTAGGCCTGCCTGTTGTTGAAATAGAAGCGGGCGATATCGAGTTCGTGGAGTCCGAGCACCTGTTGAACCTGTTTGAGATTTTCTGCCACCTCGTCCTGAATCGGCGAGTTGCGGCAGGTCTGCAGCGTGGCCTGGAGCTGAAATTCCGCCTGACGCGCCTTGGATGCGTCGCGGTTGAAGGCGTTCATCTGGCGCATGTAGGCGTGCGCGATTTTCAGCTTGACCTGGCAGTTGAGCGGATGCGTGGGGAAGTATTGTGCGAAGTCCTTGTATCCGCCGATGGCCTGTTCAAGAGCCGTCGAGCCGCCCTCGCGATAAAACGAATCGGCGATTGCAAGCTTGGCAAGCGGCAGGTATTCGCTGTCCGGATAGCTCGATATGACTACATTGAGCATCAATCGCGATTCGTCGTATCGGCCTTTACGAAGCTTGGTCATCGCTTCTTCATAAAGTTCCTTGTCGCGGCCCGGAACGGCCTCATTGGCGACCTTGTCCTTGGCTCCGCCGCATGCCGCGCTCAGTATTGCCAGTCCGAGCAGACAGATTCCGAGAGATCTCCAGTGCATAGAAAAAAACTCCTATCCGTTCATACGTGCGCCGCGGCATTGGCCGCTTGCCCAAGCGCGCGAACAGCCTCGGCCGGGTCAGGGGCTCCGAACACGGCGGAACCCGCGACCAGAATTTCGGCTCCGGCCGCGACTACGTCAGCAACGTTGTCGGGGCCGATCCCGCCGTCGATTTCGATGCGCGCCGCTGATGTTTTGGAGCGTATCAGCGCGCGCAGGCGTTTGAGTTTGTCAAGCGAGGCGGGAATGAATTTTTGCCCGCCGAATCCGGGATTAACCGACATCAGCAGGACGTGATGAACATCTGCGACTACCTCTTCAACGGCCGAAAGCGGCGTCGCCGGATTGAGCACCACGCCCGGGCGGCAACCGGCATGTTTGATGTAGCTGATCGTTCGATGCAAATGGCGGGTTGCTTCCGGGTGCACTGAAATCCAGTCGGCGCCGGCTTTTGCGAAATCGCCGATATACCGGTCGGGCTCCTCTATCATCAGATGTACATCGATCGGGAGCCTCGTAGCGCTGCGAATCCACTGCACGATAAAGGGGCCGATGGTTATGTTGGGTACGAAGTGCCCATCCATTACGTCGACGTGGATTACCGAGGCTCCGGCCGTTTCGACCACCTTCAGCTGCTCGCCGAGGCGGGTGAAATCCGCCGATAATACCGAAGGAGCGATTTCAACCATGTGTTCCTGCCCTAGGGCGCCGGTTCACTGCGCCCTCGCCTCGGAAGCCGCGGGTGAGGCTCCGAGACTCAAGCTGACACGTACGAGCTGGCCTGTCTTGACCATCGTACCGGGCGGGGGTTCCTGATCAGTGACGGCATTTTCAGGGATCTTGTCGTGGTGAACGCGGTTACGGGTCATCATTCTTAACCCTGCATCATCGAGCAGGCTACTTGCCGTCGCCTCCGGCTTTCCTACCAGATCCGGCACCCGTACGGTTCGCCCGCGCAGTACGAAATACATAACAGACGCGGCGCTCCCCGAAAATACAAGCGCGAGGATTCCGATTGTAAATATCCGGCGGACTATGATCGAGAATCTGCTCGATGACAAATGCGTCGACCTCCAACGCTCCCCGAAGCCGGGAGTTTAGCACCATCCCGCCCCGGCTTTCAACGGCACTCCAATTGCCTCATTTAATTGACGGTCAACGGAACATACGAAACAAAACGGAAATTACCGAAATGTTGAATATTTCCGGCTACTTCCATAATTTCCGTCTATTTTCGTTTGTTCCGTCATCTCTTTAAAACCATCTTCAATTCGCCGCTTCGCGTTATTCCGCCTCGTCGTGAATGGTCGAGAGCCGTACAACCTCGAAAGTTCGCGCTCCGGCCGGCGTTTGCACCCTGACTTCATCGCCTTCCTGTTTGTTGAGCAGGCTGCGTCCGATCGGCGACGAGGTCGAGATGAGGCCCTGCTCGATGTCCGATTCTTCGGGGGTTACGAGCCGGTAGGTGATTTCGCTGTCGCGGTCCACGTCTCGCAGGACCACCGTAGATCCGTAACTTGCGCGGTCGCGCGGCAATCTGCTGGTGTCTATGCTCGAAAGCTTTGCCACCTGCACCTGCAACTGGCGGACTCGCGCGCGCACGTAATCCTGGCGTTCGCGGGCCGATTTGTATTCCGCATTCTCCGACAGATCGCCGAGCGCGGCAGCCGTGCGAAGAGCGCGCGGCAGCTCTATGTTGAGTTCGTATTCGAGCGCTTTCAGTTCGCCCAGAATTTTCTCTTTGCCCGTAAGTTCTTTCTGCTCGCCCACAGTCGTAAATCCTCTGATCCGTCGTACGGACGACGAATCAAAACCGATGAATCGACATCCGTCGCTGCACGCCGCACGGTTCAAACAAAAAAACGAGACTGCCGCAAACTCGATGCCCACTGGGCGCGAGGCTGCGGCAGCCGTAAACACGCTAGCACAGTTCGCCGTGCTGTTCAATTCGTCGCGAGCAGCACGTCAAACCGAAGCCGGCCGTGCTTTCAGATCTTCAGCACGTCGATCAATTCCTGGACGGCGGCTGCGGACTTCTGCAGCGAGGCGCGCTCTTCCGCCGTCAGGTTGATCTGTATAATCTCCTCGATGCCGTTCGCTCCAAGCTTGACCGGAACGCCTACGAAAAGCCCGCTGATTCCGTACTCGCCTTCCAGATAAGCAGCGCACGGCAATATTTTTTTCTTGTCTTTCAGTATTGCTTCGACCATTTCGACCGCAGCGGCCGAGGGTGCGTAATAGGCCGAGCCGGTTTTGAGCAGGCTTACGATTTCAGCCCCGCCCTTCGCCGTACGATCTACAATCCTGTCGAGTACGTCCTTGGGTAGAAGCTCCGTTACGGGAATGCCGGCGCACGTAGAGTAGCGTGGAAGCGGCACCATTGTGTCGCCGTGGCCACCGAGCACAAACGCCGTGACGTTCTCGACCGACACGTTGAGGGCTTCCGCGAGAAAAGTGCGCATGCGCGCCGAATCCAGTATCCCGGCCATCCCGATAACGCGGTTTTTCGGAAAACCAGACTTGCGGAATGCAACCTGCGCCATTGCATCGAGCGGATTTGAAACAATTATCAGGATGGCGTTCGGAGATTGGCGGACAACTTCTTCCGTGACGCTCGATACGATTGCCGCATTGGTGTTGAGCAGATCGTCTCGGCTCATGCCGGGTTTGCGCGCAATGCCCGAGGTTATGACTACAATGTCGGAACCTGCGGTTTCGCGGTAGCCGTTTGAGCCCACGAGCCGGCTGTCGTATCCCTCAACCGGGCCGGCCTGAGCCAGATCCAGAGCCTTGCCCTGCGGCATCCCCTCGATGATATCGACGAGGACTACGTCGCCGAGTTCCTTTGAAACCAGCCAGTGCGCCGTCGTGGCTCCAACGTTTCCGGCGCCTATGACGGTAATTTTCTTTCGTGACATTTACTCCTCCAAATAGTGAAGAAAATACGGAACACGTGCAGCGTTACTGCCCGCCCGACAAAATGGAGCAGCCCGCCTGTTGCGCATTCTCTTACATATTCGCAATGATTGCGTCGCCGAATTCGCTCGTCTTGAGTTTGGCAGCGCCTTCCATCAGTCGCTCCAGATCGTAGGTGACGCGTTTTTCGGCTATGGTTTTAACGATGCCGTTGATGATCAAATCACCCGCTTCGGTCCAGCCCAGATGCTCGAGCATCATAACGCCCGACAGTATCAACGACGACGGATTGATGACATCCAGGTCCGCATACTTCGGCGCCGTGCCGTGCGTGGCTTCAAACACCGCCGCGTTGTCTCCGATGTTTGCGCCCGGAGCCATACCGAGGCCGCCTACCTGCGCCGCGCACGCATCCGAAAGGTAATCGCCGTTCAGGTTAGGCGTGGCGATTACCGAATATTCGTCGGGTCTGAGCAGTACCTGCTGGAACATCGCGTCGGCGATACGGTCGTTTACCAGAATCTTACCGTCGGGCAGTTTCCCGCCGTGCTGATCCCAAAGCTCGGCTTCGGTGACGATCTGATCCCGGAACTCGGTTCTGGCCAATTCGTAGCCCCAGTCGCGGAACGCTCCCTCGGTGTACTTCATTATGTTGCCCTTGTGTACGAGGGTGACCGTGCGGCGGTTGTGTGCTATGGCGTAGCGTATGGCGCGACGAACCAGGTTTTTGGTCGCCGTAGCTGATATGGGCTTGATGCCGATGCCGGAATCGGGATTTATTTCGTAGCCGAAATCGCTTAGAAAATTGATGAGCTTGCTCGCCCGGTCGGAGCCTTCCTGAAATTCGATGCCGGCGTAAACGTCTTCCGTATTCTCGCGGAATATGACTACATCGAGTTTTTCGGGATGTTTGACGGGCGCAGGCACGCCTGAAAAATATCTGACCGGCCGGACGCAGGCGTAAAGATCGAGCATCTGCCGCAACGCGACGTTGAGCGAGCGGATGCCGCCGCCCACGGGAGTCGTAAGCGGCCCCTTGATCGCCACTACGAAATATTGAATCGCGTCAAGCGTTCCCTTCGGCAGCCATTCGTTGAAGCGTTTGTGAGACTTTTCGCCCGCGAAGATTTCGTACCATACAAGTCGGCGTTTGCCGCCGTAGGCCTTCTCGACCGCTGCGTCGAAGACGCGCTGCGATGCCTTCCAGATGTCGCGGCCCGTGCCGTCCCCTTCGATAAAGGGGATAACCGGATTGTCGGGCACCTGCAACTGTCCGTTGTGTACCGAAATGGCCTGACCATCGGTCGGCGTTGGAACTCCATTAAAAACCGGCATGAAGACGAACCTCCTTAAAATCTGTCGATACCGCAACCCACATTCGACCCCTCGGTAACGTGCTACAGCCGTGCGGCGTTGCGGCTGAACCGGCAGTGGAGGTGGTGTTGATGTAGACGGAAGCCCCGGCAGTCTAATCAACCCTGCCGCGCATTGTCAAGCAAACCACCGGGCGCGCCTCTAACGCAATAAAGGGCCGAAAATGATATAGTTTTGGCATCGAAAGGGAGACTGGAAAACATGACCGAACCGCCGCTTCAGGGCGCTGAAATCATCGCCGCTCGCGCTGTGAAGGAATTTTTTCGCAATCTTTCAGAAGGCCGGTTTGCCCGCAATCAGGCGGCAGAACTTCTGGAACTGACTGCGGACCCGGAATCCGCGCAAATCGGGCTTCGCGCCCTTTTTGCGGATCTGATCGAACGGCTCAACGATTCGTTCGATCCCGGATTGTGCGCCGTGCACGATAAGCTCCTCGCACAGATGATCGAGTTCTATCGCCGCCGTCCCGAATGCGCATTGCTCGATGCAACGCTCGATTCGTTTGGACTGCGCGATGAACACGATTTGCTCGCACGCAGAAATTCTCTGGGTTCGAAATGTAATCCCCTCGAATTTGAGCGAATACAACGAGTGCTCGCGTTGTCCCGCGTCACTATCGGCGCCGATGTAGCGGTCACAAGCGTGATAATAAACCAGTTGAACCGGGCCGTCCCCGGCGCTGAAATCGTATGGATCGGGCCGCATAAACTCGCCGAACTTTATGGCGGAGATCCCGGAATCAGGTTGCGTCCACTCGATTATGCGCGCACGGGCCGGGTCGTTGACAGATTGAACGCCTGGCTCGGCCTTCTGGATGCTATAAGGGATGAAATGCGAGGCTTTGACCCTGCCCAAGTGCTGATTGTAGACCCCGATTCGAGGTTGACGCAGCTCGGGATGCTGCCCGTAACCTCTGAGGATAGAAACTATCACTTCTTTGAAAGCCGCAGTTATCGCGCGCAGGGAAGCGATGCGCTTGGAGAGCTTGCGGCGCAATGGAGCGAGGAAAGATTTCCGGCAACCGGACGGGAACATGCTCCATCCCCGTCTCCGTTTCTCTGCCTGCCCGATCATATGGCGCAGTCGGGAGCCGAAAACCTAAGGCGGTTTCGTTCGGGCAGGAGCCATCCCGTCACCTGCGTCAGTTTCGGCGTCGGAGGAAACGATCTCAAACGCGTTTCCGAAGAGTTTGAACTGGAGTTGCTCGCGCGGTTGGCAATGAACTCATTGCTGATACTCGACAGCGGCGCATCCCCGCAGGAGATCGCATCAACAGATCGTATTGTCGGGCGGCTTCGAGAAACGGGCAGGATCGTTGCTGTTGGAACAGAGCACGCACAAATGCCCCTGGATATCGACCTCGCCGAAGTGTTGGTCTGGCGCGGCGGCATCGGATCTCTTGCCGCGATTGTGCGGGCCTCCGACATATATGTCGGTTACGATTCGGCGGGTCAGCACATAGCTGCGGCTTTCGGCGTTGCGTCACTAACAGTATTTGTCAATAACGCAACACCGAAGTTTGCCGCGCGATGGCGACCTACGGGGCACGGGGCAATCGAGGTGCTGGAACTTTCTCGCCGGGATGCCGACTCCGTGCGCGCCTCCGATCTGGCTGACGAAGTGTTGCGCATAAGAAAAAAGAGAGATAACGGAACAAACTAAATAAGACGAAACAGACGGAAAGGTTGAATATTTCCGTCTGTTTCGTCTTATTTAGTTTGTTCCGTTATCTCTATTCTTTCAGCGAATTTCGAGGTTTCTACTGGAATTCGACCTTGACGACCTTGCTTTCGACTCCGCCCGTGCTCACCTTTACATCAAGTTCGCCCATGCCCATAGCCGCCTGAGGCAGGGGGACGTTGATCTGATCCAGGCCGGCGAAAAAGCCCTGGGGGCCGTCAAACACCGGAATCACAACCTCCTCCCCTATGGTTACTGTGGTGGATTGCACGACGTTGCGCCAGCCAGTGCCGTAAATAATGAGATAGTTCGGTCGTTCGATTGTGCCGACGGCGCAGGGAGGATTCGAGAAGACGAATTCCTGTCTGGGTTCCGGGTCCTCTTCGTCCGGATCTTCATCCTCGATATCGATGATTCTTCCGCACTGCGCGGCGGCGGAGCCCTGTCCGTCGCTTGTAAGCGTAAATATCCCCGGCCCGATGGATGCGATCCTGGCCTTTCCGGTCGAGCGTAACCCATTATTGTTGATGCTGAAAGGAACTTCTTCGCCGTCCCCCACACCCTGCGGCACGATGAAGTTTATCTGTCCGGGCGATACGAAAATCAGTTGTGCGGAAAGTCCTTTGACCGTTACGCGAACGCCGCCAAGTTCGCGGGGCAGGTTCGCGCTCGGCGTCGAAAGGGTTGTGTTGGCGAGTTCGGTTCCGAAAATCGAGGCAATCGAGCCTCTCGCAATCTGCGCGGTTTCAAAGCTTGCGGCGTTTGCAAGCGAGGCTTCCTGCTCGTTCGTCATCGTGATGGGAAGCACGAGCTGTTCGAAGATCTCCGGCACAAAACTCAGGTTCGGCGAAATCAATACGGCGAAATAGTTGAATATCAGGCGATCGCCGGAATCATTCGAAAACGAAAAAGACGCGTTGGTGCGCTGGTCGATCAGAAATTCGGCCTGTGCGGTGAAAGTCATCTGTCGGAATCGGGGTTGCTCGGGCGTGGATGCCGCAACATCGTAGGTAAATATCTCCTTGCTGCCGTCGGCGTTGTCGGTCGAGATGCTGCTTGTGGTCGCCGGAACCAGGTTGAGCGTCGAGTTGAATGTAATAATCGTTCCAGGACCGTTCAGGCTCGGAAGAAATGCAAAATCCGAGGTAAAGTCATTTGCAGTCGTCTGATTGGTGATCTGCCTGAAGGTTGGAGATTCGCCCGAAAGATCAGCCAGAAAGATCTCGCGCGTCTTGTCAGAGTTCGATCCGGCGAAATCGCCCGCCGATTCAAACACCATCCTGTTGCCGGAAAAATCCAGGGCGCGGGTAAAACTCGGCAGAATGTTCATCGCGCCGTTAAAGGGGACGGCCGCTGTACCCGTAGTTTCGGTAAGCTGGCGAAACGTGTTGGCGTCATCGACCGTGCGGTACAGGAAGACCTCTCCGTTGAAATCCGCGTTTCTGTTCGCATTCGCTCCCGGATAATTGAACCCGGAAACGAAGGCCAGCACCTGCCCGTTGCCGCTGAACTGCGGCGCGGCGTTGAAACCCTTTACTGTAAACCCGTCGATCGCATCCTCGTCCCTGGATATGGTTACCTGGGTATAGGTCTTTGAGCTTACGTTATAAATGAAAATCTCGCCGTTGCCGTCCGGTTCAAGCATGCGGTTTGCACCCTCAAGCGAGGCGCTGAACTGAGCGGTTCCGTTCTCAAGATCTCTGAAGGTGCGACGCGAGGATACGAAGGCGATAAGAGTGCCGTCGGCGTTTATCGTTGGCTGATAATTGTTGAAAAGTTCCTTTACATCTTCCTCTTCTTCGTCGGCGCCCGTATCGGTAATTCGCGTGAATGCGGCTTCGAGTTCACCGCGCGGCAGCACGGCGAGGTAGATTTCCTGGTTGCCGTCTTCATTTTCGGCTTCTGTGAGTTTTGCGTTCGAAGTGAATACGATTGAATTGCCGTCGCCGGAGATTACGGGAGCGGAATTGCTGACATTCAGGACAATCTTGATATTGTTTTCATCCTCATCGTCCAGGATGTTTTCCGTCTTGGTGACCTGAATTACGCGGCTCAGATCCGCATCGTAGATGAAGATCTCGTTATTGCCGTCTTCGTTTTCGCCCGTATAGTCGTTGAAGGATTCAAAAACTATTCGTCTGGCGTCGTAGCTGACTCCGCGTACAGTGACTCCCACGGAACTGAAGGCGGCGGTCAGTTGCGTGAATGCAAACTCATCGGTTTCCGATTGCATTGGGCTGCCGAGGCCAAACAGTACAAAAAGGTTCAGAAGGCAGGCTACGGCCAAAGGGAAGGAACGATAAAGACTCTTCACTCTCGATGACTCCTCACACGGGCTGCGGACGGCTCCGTAATTTTCGTTCTATTTCGTATGTTCCGTTATCTCTCTTGCTTTCTTCCGCTTTATACCAATCACCAGTGGATTGATTTGGAAGTGCTGACTCAGCATTTCCGGCAACAAGTGGCGGATTATACTTTAGCCGCTACGCATTGTCGAATCCCGGAATGAAAGCAAAATCGGGGACACGCTTGAGCGCATCCCCGATCTGAACGGAAACATTAATTGAACTTGCAGCCTCAGGCAGCCTTCGGGCTCACGTACTGGTCGTAACGGCGCGCAGGCTCCCAGTCGCGGCGATTTTCGGCGGGCTGCTCCGGAAATATCTCTTCCAGATTTACAATCTCAACCGCTTCCAGATACACCCGGTCGATGTTCTCAGGCGGAAAACCGTTCTTGAGGCACGCAGTAATGTGACGGCGCACAACAGCCTCGACCTTCTCGCGCTTCTCCGGCGTAAGTTTGTTGATCACTTTCATTGTCTCGTTTGCCAGTTTCATCCCTGTAATCCCCTTTCGTCGTCTTTAACTCTTTTCTTCAAACTCTTTTCTTCAAGTTCTGTTCGGAGTCTTCCCCTTTTCCACCGCGATCAACAGCCCGGCCCATATCCGTCTGTTATCCCAGCAAATGCCCCCGCAGCCGGGACTGCGCCCGTTCTGCGGCTTCCATTTGAACGCCGAATCTACCGCATTAGACGCATTTTTCGATGCGGAAATTTCGCCCGGCTCAATTATTTTCGATTAATCACGGGCTACCCCCGGGATTCAGGATTTTCTCAGAAAGGGGGAATCTACACGCAGCCGTGAAACCCGGCCTCGAACAGGCGTCGGTCGGCGCGCAGGCGGCGGTGTTCAAAATGGGCGGGGAGAACCTGGAAGTGTTTGACGGAATAGAAGTAATCGCCGATTTCGAAGAGGTCCTGCTCTGTCGTCATCCAAAAAATTGGATCGAAACGCACAAGATTTACGGGCAGCGAGTAGGATCGAAGCGAGAGTTCGCCGGAGAGGTTAAAGTAGTGCGGGTAGTAGGACATGACGAGTTCGCGCACGGAGCGGAAAACGGGCTGGCGGAAGCGCAACCCGGAAAAATTGGATTTGGCGATTGCGCCCCAGAATCCGTTTTCCTTGTATGCGGCAAGCAGATGGTCGTCGTCTCGGACGGCTACGAGGTCGACTATCAGGGGAGGGTGACCGAGCAATCTGAGTGCTGCTGCGGCGAAGTAGGCGCCTTCAGCGCAGTGCGCCGTCCGGTCGCGCAGCACGCGGCGGGGCGACCGGCAGGTTTCGCCGTCGGTTTCCTTGTTGTAACCGACTTCTTCGTCGAGGAACTGCTGAATGCGAACCGGAGTTCGCAATCGGCGGAATTGAGCAAGTTCGGCTCTGGTGAATCCAAAGGATGCTTTGATCATTTCGCCAGTAGTTTCCGGACAGCTTCGCTGTTTTCCGGGGCGATTTCACCTACTATGCGTTCAATGACTTCGCGCTCCGAGGCCGAGATGCGGGCTTCGAGGCCGAACAGTCCGCGCGAGGCCGAAGCAAGCGCAATACTGTACTGAATCAGGTCGTCCTGCATTTGCCGGCGTTCGCCCTCCGGAACCGACTGAAGCACTGCATTTACAGCAAGAAGATTGGCTTCCATCACCTCATCGGACGGCTTCGAATCGAGCATCGCCGCAAGTTTCTGGTCGGCTTCGCTGCCCTCGTCGATGCCGCTGGCGCGCGCAAGGTCCATCAACAGACGGCGTTCCTTTGTCTCCACCCTTCCGCTGGCCCACGCCACCTGCACAAGCGGCATCAAGTGGAGCAGTTTTACGGTTTCGGGCGTATAGCCGAGATCCTGGAGCGCCTGAAGTATTTCGTCGTTCGAAACGCCGATTTCGGCGGCTATGCGGCCGCGCTGCTGTTCGAGCTCCACTCGGCGGCGCATCTTTTCAACCAGCTCGCGTTCCTTGCGCAGGAAATACTCCTCTTCAAGCCCTCTCTCCCTGTCCTTGAATGCATCACGATCCGACATTGTCCACCTCACCCGTTCAACGATTCAATTGTTGTTCAATCGTTGCATGAAATAATGATGACGACCCGTCGCCCCCAAAGGGCGCCGGAGTTCCAAATGATGGCCTCACTCTAAACCGCGGCACAGAATTAAATCAACTGTTTACTGCCCGAAACCTGGGCGCGCAGCGCCGCAACCGCCCTGGATTGCAGCCGGTTTGACAAACCCGGGGGCGAACATTACAGTTGCTCTTTTCATTGAGGCGGGGCTTCGCATCGCCGCAAGCAGCGGCCTGCCGTCGCCCGGAAAAGCATATGACGGGAAACGAAATAAGAACCAGATTCCTCGAATACTTTGCGCGTCACGGCCACAAGATCGTGAAATCCTCATCGCTGCTGCCGGCGGGCGACGCTACGCTGCTTTTTACAAACGCCGGCATGAACCAGTTCAAGGACGTATTTCTCGGGGCCGAAACCCGCGACTACAAACGCGCGACAACCTCGCAAAAATGCGTGCGCGCCGGGGGCAAACACAACGATCTCGATGAAGTAGGCAAAACCGCACGGCATCATACTTTTTTCGAGATGCTCGGCAACTTCTCGTTCGGGGACTATTTCAAGGCCGACGCCGTAAGATTCGCCTGGGATCTGCTCGTAAACGAACTGAAAATGGACCCTCGCCGATTGTGGTTTACAGTCTTTGCCGGCGACGACGAGGTTCCGCCCGATGAAGAGGCCGAGATGTTGTGGGCCGCCGTCGGCGCGCCGCGCGACCGCATACTGCGCTTCTCGCGCAAGGACAACTTCTGGCAGATGGGCGAAACCGGGCCGTGCGGCCCGTGCTCGGAAATCCATTATTATCTGGGCGAAAACCCCGATGATCCGGAATCGAACAGGCGCGAATTCGTCAACGGCCCCGGCGACGAAACGATCGAGATCTGGAATCTCGTTTTCATGCAGTACAACCGCCAGGCCGAGGGCGAAGGCGATGCTTTAACCTACAAACTCGATCCGCTCCCCGCTCCTTCAGTCGATACGGGCGCGGGCCTCGAACGCGTTACGGCCGTACTTCAGGGCGTAAAATCCAACTATGAAACGGATCTGATCCGCCCAATCATAGACTTTACGGCGCAACTCGCCGGTCGCACATATGTCTACGATGACACCGAAGACAGCGTATCGATGCGAGTAATTGCGGATCACGCGCGCGCCACGGCGTTTCTGATTGCCGACGGCGTTTTCCCCGGCAACGACAGGCGCGGGTACGTTTTGCGCAAGATTATGCGGCGCGCCATATGGCACGGCAATCGTCTCGGATTCAGGGATCTGTTTTTCCACCGCGCGACGGATTTCGTCGTGGATCTTATGGGAGATGCGTACCCGGAATTGAAGGAATCCCGTTCCGTGATTTCGCGCGTAGTGACTATAGAAGAAAAACTTTATTCTTCGACCGTCGCGGCGGGCCTGCACCTGCTCGATCAGGTTATGGAAAAGGCAGGCGATGGCCGCATCGTTGCGGGCGCCGATGTATTCAAACTTTACGATACTTACGGATTGCGCTACGACCTTATAGAGTACGTAGCCTCGCAGCGCGGCTTTGCGCTTGATGGTGAAGGGTTCGAGGCCGAGCTTGAAGGGCAGCGCCGGCGCGCGCGAGAAAGCTGGAAGGGCGGCGCGGCCAAACAGGTCAATCCCGTTTATCAATCGATTGCCGAGCGAGGCAAATCCGAATTCACCGGATACGGCGGCACCGAGCTACGCGCGGCTGCCGTAACTGCGATCATTCGTGACGGCGAATTGGTCAGGGAACTGCGCGCCGGACAATCGGGCGAACTCATCCTCGACAGGACTCCGTTTTACGCCGAGTCCGGCGGACAGGTTGGGGATACGGGCATCGTAGAAACCGACGATGCACGCGCGCTTGTTACCGATACACAATCGCCGGTATCGGGCCTGATCGTGCACAAGGTAGAGGTCGAACTCGGAAAAGTACGGGTCGGGGATGAAGTCAGGGCTCGGGTGGATGCCGAAAAGCGCGCTGCCACGATGGCAAACCACACCGCGACGCATTTGCTGCACGCCGCGCTGCGCGAGGTGCTGGGGCCTCACGTCAAACAGGCCGGGTCGCTCGTAGCACCCGACAGATTGCGATTCGACTTCACGCATTTCGCGCCATTGACCGAAAGCGAAATCGAGGTCATCGAGCGCATGGTGAATGAAGAGATACTGAAAAACTCTCAGGTATCCAAAAACGTAATGGGTCTCGATGACGCCGTAGCATCGGGCGCGATGGCGCTTTTCGGCGAAAAATACAGCGAACAGGTGCGCGTGGTGAGCGTGCCGGGATTTTCCACCGAACTGTGCGGCGGAACGCACGTCAACGCTACGGGCGATATCGGCGTGCTGAAGATCGTATCCGATCAGTCGATAGCATCGGGCACGCGGCGCATTGAAGCCGTAACGGGGCGCGGGGCATATGAAAGATTCCAGCGCTCGGAGCAGCTTCTGGGCGCTGCCGCATCGCGGCTCAACACGAGCCCCGCGAAGTTGCCCGAAGAAGTCGAGCGGTTGCAGGCTGCGCTTCGCGAGCATCAGCGAGAAATAGAGCGCCTCAAGCTGAAGCTTGCGCAGGGCGCTGCATCGCTTGCGGATGAAAAAACCGTGGAAATAGACGGCCTGAAAGTGCTTGTGCGAAAGGCCGATAACCTGGGGCGCGACGGGCGCAGGCAGCTTGCCGATTCGCTTTCGCGGCGCATAGCGCCGGGCGTAGTCGTGCTCGGCGAGGCCGGAGAGGGTGCGGCATCTGTGCTGGTTATGGTATCGCGCGAGGCTACGGCGAAGATCCAGGCGGGACGCATAATAAAGGAACTTATGGCAATAAGCGGCGGGCGCGGAGGAGGCAAGCCGGAACTTGCCGAGGGCGGTTCGCCGCCTGAAAAACTCGACGAGACGCTTGCGGCCGCGCCGCAGATCATCGAGCGGCTGCTGAATCAGGGCGTTTGACTTTGGGAAGCGACGGCAGGAGAGAGATAACAGAACAAACGAAATGAAACGAAAATTACTGACAGAGCAAATATTTCAGTCTGTTCCGTCTATTTTCGTTTGTTTAGTTATCTACAGTGGTTTCGATTTTGGTGTTAAGTACTCTGTAAACAAAGTTTTTGAGTTTTCAGCCGCGGAGCGGCGAAAGATCTGTAGCCTGGTGCGTGAGCGCCAGGTCAGCAGAAAAAGAACGTTTGAGCCCTGAAAGGGCGAAAGATCTTCCGCCCCTCCGGGGCTGGTACGGCTTCTCTACACTCACCCAGGGCTCGCCGCCCTGGGCTACAGATCTTTCGCCGCTCCGCGGCTGAAAAACTCAAAAACTTTGTTTACAGAGTACTTAACACCAAAATCCAAACCGCTGTAATATCCCGACTGTGTGTGGTTTTGATTGGTTGAATGAATAGTCTGATTGCATCGAATCTGGGGCATCATCCGGGCCGCACCGCAGCGAGCGTTATCGGTGTAGCTGTGGGTGTTGTGCTCGTGGTGATGACGGTGGGGCTGGTTCGCGGGGCGCTGCGCGATCGCGGGCAGCGCGATGCCAACATCGGCGTCGAAATCATGGTCACCGGGCAGGGGCAGGGCATTTCTATCGCCTCTTCCGACCTTACGCTGCCCGTAGAGCTTGCAGGAAAAATAGCTGCTATTCCGGGAGTCGCGGCTGCGACGCCTGTAGGGCAGAATCTGGAACTCAAGGGCGACAACGGCATTGGGATTCGGCAAATCGACGGCATCGACTACGCGAGTTTTACCGCCGCAGGCAAGCTACGCGTGGAACAGGGAGAGCCGCTGCCCGAAAAGGGCGATGTTGCGATCATCGACTTCAAGTATGCTGCGGACAAGAAACTCAAGATCGGCGACCGCATCGAGGGGTTCGACCGTGAGTTTACGATAATCGGCATATATGCTCCCGAAGCGGGGCCGCGCATCAAGGTGCCGCTGAAAACCATGCAGGAGGCGCTCGGCGTCGACGGCAAATGTTCGATGATTTACGTCAAATGCGTCGACGCTGCCGAACAGGAAGCCATAGCGCAGCGGATTATCGCGGATTACCCCGATTTGCGCATTATATTTACTCGCGATTTGCCCGAACTTTACGCAACGGGTTACGCGGGATTCAACGTTTTTCTGAACATAATCGCCGGGCTTGCGACGGTCATAAGCCTGCTCGTCATACTGCTTACGATGTACACGACCGTGACCGAAAGAACGCGCCAGATCGGGATAATGAAATCGCTCGGCGCCTCCCGGTCGTTCATCGCAGGAGTTTTTGTTCGCGAGGCCTTGACGATCTCGATTATCGGGGTTGGGGCAGGCCTCGTCGTATCGCTTGCAGCGCGGGCGATACTCGTAGGTGCGCTCGACTGGAGAGTCCAGATCGAGCCCGGATATGTCGCCTATGCCGCTCTAGCCGGCATTGCCAGCGGCATCATAGGCGCGCTTTACCCCGCGCTGCGCGCCGCTTCTCAGGATCCGATAGACGCTCTCAGTTATGAGTAACGACGCCACAACTCGCGTGCTTACGCCCCCGCCCGCGCAATCCGCACGACGCCCCATTGTAGGAATCACTACGAGACTCGATCTGAAAGAGGATACCTATTACCTCGGCCGCCAATACGCCGACGCCGTAGCCGCTGCGGGCGGGGTTCCACTCTACATTCCGCTCATAGACGACCGCGAGGCGCTTCAGGCGCTCGGTTCGCAAATCGATGCGCTGATGCTTGGCGGAAGCAACAGCGACATTGATCCGAAATATTACGGCGAGGAACCGCACGCCGCGCTCGGCGCCGTTGTTCCGGCGCGCGACGAAGCGGATCTGCTGTTGCTCAAGTGTGCGGAGGATAGAGGTCTTCCGGTTTTGGGCATATGTTTCGGCATGCAGTCGCTGAACGTATCGCGCGGCGGCACGCTTGTGCAGGACATCGCAGCGCAAATTCCCGGTGCTTATAAACACGATCAGGGGATACCCGTAGATCGCCCGTCGCACGCGATCGTTATCGAGAAAGATTCGCTGATTGCGAATCTTGCGGGCGGGCTTGCCGCACGAGTAAACAGCACGCATCATCAATCCGTAAAGGAGGCCGGACGCAACCTGCTGGTGACGGCGCGGGCCAAAGACGGCGTTGTAGAGGCGATTGAAGATCCTCGGCCCGACCGTTTCGTCCTCGGCGTGCAGTGGCATCCCGAGTGGGGCTGGGAACGGGAGGAACTCTCGCGCAGGATCTTTCAGGCGTTTGTAGACGCGGCGACGGGTAAATAGCGAATCAATGAGCGAGGTTGTAAAACAGGGGCGCAACGGAGCGTTTACGGTGACGCTGCTGTCGTTGGGGCATTTCGTTACCGACGCTTATTCGAGTTTTCTTTTGCCGCTGCTGCCGCTGCTTACCCTGCGTCTGCATCTGTCGCCCGCGCAGGCCGGTCTGCTCATACCGACGATGATGATTACATCGTCGCTGCTTCAGCCCGTGTTCGGCATGATTTCGGATCGGTATTTGAAGCGCGCAATGTCGGTTTACGGGCCGCTCATAGCCGCAGTCTTCGTTTCGCTCATAGGGCTTGCTCAGTCGCTGCCCGAACTGCTTGCGTGCATAATCATCGGCGGAATCGGAATCGGAGCGTTTCATCCGCAGAGCGCTGCGATCGTCAGCAGCGCCTCGCCCGACAGACGAGCCACGACGATGTCGATTTTTTCTTCAGCCGGCACCGTCGGATTTGCCCTCGGTCCCGTGCTGATTACCACGATCGTCGCCGAATTCGGACTTTCTAAAAGTTATTACGCCATGGTGTTCGGCGTAGCCGTTTGGGTGCTGCTGCTGCGTTATTGTCCGCCCCTTGACGCGAGACGCCCGGCGGACGCAGAACCCTTGCGAACCGCCATGCGCGTTGTCTGGGCCCCGCTTCTGCTGCTCTATCTTGCAGTAGTCGTGCGTTCGGCCGTGCACGTGAGCATACAGACCTATCTGCCGTTTCTGCTTACGGGGCAGGGTTTGAATCTGAGATCGATCGGCTGGGTGCTTTCGGCGTTCATTTTCTTCGGTGGAATCGGAGGGTTGTTCGGCGGCGCGCTGGCCGACAGGTGGGGAGCGCGGCGCGTAAGCATCGTATCTCTTGCTGTATCCGCCCCGTTGCTATCTGCGGCAATGCTCGTAACCGGGCCGGCAAGTTATCTGCTGCTCGCCGTAGGGGGAACATTCCTGAACATCGGCGTGCCGATAAACGTCGTAATGGCGCAGCGTCTGGTTCCCGGCGGAACAAGCACGGTTTCGGCGCTGATGATGGGGTTCGGGTGGGGGATGGGCGCGCTTATGACTCCCGTAACCGGGGCGCTAAGCGTGCCTTTGGGTTTTGCAGGAGCGTTGATGCTTGTAGGATTGTTGCCGCTTGCGTCTGCTGCATTATTGCTGCGTTTTCCGCGCGACGCAGCACGGACCTTAACCGAGTCGCAGCGAATTGGTGAGCCGGTTGCCGCCGCCGACTGAAACAGGCGATGCGGAAATTTGGTACGAAGCGGAAGACAGCCAGAGAGATAACGGAACAAACGAAATGAAACGGAACAAACGAAAATATTCAACTTTTCCGTAATTTTCGGTTCCTTTCGTTTGTTCCGTTATCTCTCTTTTACGCCCCGATGTCATGTGGTTTGATTTAACGGAATCGAGTTGTACCTGAAATGTTCTGGAAGAGGAAAAAGGGAAGCGATTTTATTACCCTTGGGTTGAATACACCGGCTGAACCGGAACCCGAGGTTAAGTCGGAAGAGATTGAAGAGCAGACGCCGGCCGCTGCAGACGTGGCGCGAATCGAACCTGTGGGCGCACCTGTAATGGCGGAAGCGCCGAGGGACGATGCAAGTGTCGAAGAGGAAGGATTTATGCGCCGCTTTCGGCGTGCGGTGCAGGCTACGCGCGAAAGCATCTCTACGCGGCTCGACGAAGCGGTACGCGGTCGCAGGCAGATCGACGCTGAAACTCTTGACGAACTGGAAGAAATCCTCATCGGCGCAGACATCGGCGTACAGACCACGATGTCGATCATCGAGGATGTGCGCAAGCAGGTAAATCGTCAGACGCTGCGCGATGTGGATGAACTCAAGCACGTGATCAAGGATCGTTTGCTCTCTATCCTCCTGGAGGCCGGTCGCTCGCGCGGCGTGGCTTCGGAAACCGCAGTGGCCGCCGATGTGCGGCCCTACGTGCTGATGGTCGTGGGCGTAAACGGTACCGGAAAGACTACCACGATAGGCAAACTCGCGCAGCGTATAAAGGCTGAAGGCAATGATGTATTGATATGCGCGGCGGATACGTTCCGGGCGGCGGCGTCCGATCAACTTGCGGTATGGGCCGAGCGCGCGGGTGTGCCGTTGATTCAGCAGCGGCAGGGCACCGACCCGGCGGCCGTATTGTTTGATTCGTTGAAGGCGGCCGCGGCGCGAAACTCCGATGTTTTGATAGTTGATACGGCGGGAAGGCTTCATAACAAGGCTAATCTGATGGCCGAACTCGAAAAGATGAAGCGGATAGCGGGACGTGAGGTCCCGGGCGCCCCGCACGAAACGCTGCTTGTCATTGACGCGGTAACGGGACAGAACGGACTGACGCAGGCGCGCGAGTTTTTGAAGGCGGCCGATGTAACCGGAATTGTGCTCACGAAACTCGATGGTACGGCAAAGGGAGGAATAGCCGTTGCCATCGCCAGGGAACTCAACCTTCCGATACGTTACTGCGGCATAGGCGAGAAGGCCGACGATCTGGTTGTTTTCGACGCCAAAACTTACGTCGACGGCCTGTTCGAATGACAGATGTCAACGCACGAGACCATAGCGGCGGATTTGCAGTTTGACGGTCCGCCGGAGTTGATGAACGATCTGGATTACCTTCAACTTGCGCTCAAACTCGCCGCACAGGGCGTTGCGCTTGCCAGCCCCAACCCGCTCGTTGGATCGGTCGTCGTGCGCGACGGCGGAATAGTCGGCCGCGGCTTTCATCGCTATCTGGATCTCAAACACGCAGAAGTATGGGCGCTCGAAGAAGCCGGCGAACGTGCGCGAGGCTCTACCGTTTACGTCAATCTCGAACCCTGCTGCCACCGGGGAGAGGGCAAACGGACATCGCCGTGCGTTCAGGCGCTTATCAATGCCGGGGTCGCCCGCGTCGTAGCATCGATGCTCGATCCCAATCCCCGAGTGAACGGGCGCGGATTCAGTGAACTGCAAGCGGCGGGCATCGAGGTATCCGTGGGCGGATTTGAAAAAGATGCGCGCAGGCTCAATGAAAAATACATCAAGTTCGTTACATCTGGTTTGCCATTCATACATCTGAAGCTCGCCTCGTCGCTCGACGGCCGCATAGCTACGCGCACGGGAGACTCGCGATGGGTAACCGGTGAAGAGGCGCGCGAGGCTTCGCAGCGCCTGCGCCACGAGTACGATGCAATACTGATAGGGATTCGCACCGCTCTGCTGGATGATCCTCTTCTGACCGATCGCACGGGCCGGCAGCGCCGCCGCGCGCTTGCGCGTTTTGTACTCGACGCCGGGTTGAATCTCCCGGTCAATTCGCAGCTTGTCAGAAGCGCGGGCGATGCTCCGTTGATCGTTTTTTCATCCTCGGGGGCTGACTCCGATCGCCGTACAGCGTTGCACGCCCGCGGCGTCGAGACTGTCGATATGCCATGCGCCGGCGGCAGGCTTTCGCCCGCAGAGGTATTTGCCGAAATTGCCCGCCGTGATCTGACGAGCGTCGTCGTTGAGGGTGGTTCTGAAGTCGCAGGATCGTTGATAGCCGAACGCCTGATCGACAAGCTCACGATATTTTATGCGCCGAAAATTATCGGCGGTCGAGCGGCTGTCCCCTCTATAGGCGGGCAGGGAATCGAACGAATGAGCGAGGCGCTGCAACTCGATGAAGTCGATATTACCTGCCACGGCGCCGACTGGGAGATTACCGGATATCCGGTTTTCGCCGACGATGAACCGGAGCAGGGATGAGAGCGAAGCGGCGGTTCGGTCAAAATTTTCTCGCAGAACCTCGCTACAGGCAGCGGATCATCCAAGCCGTCAATCCCCAACCCGGCGAGACCATAATAGAGATCGGTCCCGGACGCGGAGCTTTGACCCGCCCGCTGGCTGAAAGCGGCGCACGTATAATCGCGATTGAAATCGATCGCGAACTTGTTCCTGACCTTGCGGCCGGTTTCGCCGGTTTCTCGAATGTCCGAATAATAGAAGCCGACGCGCTGGAGGTCGATTATTGCAAACTGATCGAACCCGCACTGACTGCGCGTGTCGTGGCCAACCTGCCGTATTACATTTCTACTCCAATATTACAAAAACTGATTTCCTGTCGAAGGTATCTGACCGAGATGACGCTTATGTTGCAGCGCGAGGTCGTAGATCGGCTTACGGCCGCGCCCGGCGGCAAGCAGTATGGTTATCTTTCGGTAATAGCGCAGTTGAATTGCGAGATCGCGCGTCTGTTCGATGTTCCGCCCGGCGCTTTTCGGCCCGTTCCGAAGGTCGATTCGAGCGTCGTCAGGGTGCGCGTGCTCGATGAACCGCGCGCCCGAGTATCGGATGACACGATGTTTACCGAACTTGCGCAGGTGATATTCGCGCAGAGGCGCAAGACGCTGCTCAACAACCTGCGAGCGGGTGGGGCGCGTTTGGGTCTTTCCGGAGTTTTTGAAATGGAAGCGGCGCTTGCGCGCGCGCGGATTGACCCGGCGAGGCGCGCAGAAACGCTTGCAGTATCGGATATTGCTGCGCTTGCCGAGGCGCTTGTAAATAAGAACAGGGAAATCGAGGAATGAAAATTGCAAAAATCAGGGCCGATCGGTAGGGGCATTTCCGTCTGATTGTGCAATTTCAGGGGATTGCGTTATAGTCTGTCGGCGTCGCCCCGGATCCCCGACCAAATCGCAACGATTCATATTTGATAAAGAAATGGCATTTGACATCGGTAAACTGGAAATCGTTCCTCTCGGCGGCCTCGGTCAATTCGGAATGAACATGACGGTGTTCCGCTACGACGGTGAAATGATCATCGTGGACTGCGGCCTTATGTTTCCGGATGAAGACCTGCTCGGAGTCGACATTGCTATCCCGGATCTTACATATATCGAGGAACACCGCGATGAAATCCGGGCAATCGTTCTTACGCACGCGCACGAAGATCATATAGGCGCGCTTCCGTTCCTGCTTCAAACGGTCAATCCTCCGATTTACGGAACTCGGTTTACCTTCGGTCTGATCGAAGCGCGGCTGCAGGAATTCGGCCTGACCGAACAGACTACCCTACATACGATCGCGCCGCGCGAAAGCTTCAAGGTCGGCCCGTTCGAAATAGAATTCATACGTGTATCCCATTCGCTTGTGGATTGCGTTGCGCTCGCAATCAAAACCCCGGTCGGAGTCATTATCCATACGGGTGATTTCAAGGTGGACGAAACCCCCGTTCAGGGCGACCCGATTGACCTGCGCACGCTGCACGAATACGGCGACGAGGGCGTGCTTGCACTGCTTGCGGATTCGACCAATGTTGAGCGCGAGGGGCGCACGGGGTCGGAAAAAACCGTAATACCGGCGTTCGAGAAGATCTTCGAACGCGCAGACTCGCGCATCGTCGTAGCGTGTTTTGCGACGAGCATTCACCGCCTGCAGATCGTGTTTGATCTGGCGGCGGAATTCGGTCGCCAGGTTGCAGTGCTCGGCCGCAGTATGATCCGAAACGTCGAGACCGCCCAGCGTCACGGCTTTCTGGATATTGACGACGACCAGTTAATTACCCCCACGGAAGCGAAACGGCGAAAGCCCGATGAAGTATGCCTGCTTGTTACGGGCAGCCAGGGCGAACCGATGTCGGCGCTTGCGCGCATGGCCGTAGGCAATCACAAGGATGCGAGCATACAGAATGCGGATACCGTAGTAATTTCGGCGCGGCAGATTCCCGGCAACGAAAAAGCGATCTCGCGGATGATGAACCATATGTTCAAACAGGGCGCGAGGGTGATCGATTCGAGCATCGCACGGATTCACGTATCGGGACACGGCCGTCAGGCCGATCTCAAAATCATGTATGAAGCCGTGCGGCCGAAGTTCCATATTCCGATTCACGGGGAAACCCGCCAACTCTATCGACATGCGGAAGCGGCCCGTAGTTGGGGCGCGCGTTCATCCAATATCGTGCTTGCCGAGAGCGGAGATGTGATCGAACTTACGGAAAACAGCGCTCGCGTGAGCGGCAAGGTGCAGGTCGGGCGAACTCTGATAGACGATTCTGGTTTCGGGCGAATCAACGATGTCGTATTGCGCGATCGCAAGCATCTGGCCTACGACGGCATAGTGTTGCCGATAGTCGCGATCAACAAGGCATCGGGCGAACTCGAAGCGCCTCCCGAAGTAGTACAGCGCGGACTCGTGCTGAGCGACGACGGCAACGGTTTTCTCACCCGCGCGCGCAAGATTGTGGGCGAAACCGTCGAGGGGGCAACTCACGAGGAGCGAGTAGACTGGGCGCTGATCAAGGAGAAAATTCGCCTCGACCTGAAACGGTATATCCAGAAGGAAACCGGCCGCCGCCCGATGATCATCCCCGTCGTCCTGGAAATCTGAGACGGCCGGCACAGATAACGAAACAAACTAAACCCGACGAAAACCACGGAAATCGCCGAGTATTTCGTTTGTTCCATTTCATTCCGTCTGTTCCGTCATCTTTCTTTCCTTGTTCAGAAGGATTTCCAGATCATCTTCGCAATCGAACCGAGCACGTCGGTTACCGTATGCGCAGCCGCTCCCACCCACAATCCAATGAATCCGGCCCTGAAATACTGTTTGTCCGTACTTCTCCAGATCGTCATCAGATCCTCGCTTACCTGACGGAACTCCGATGCAATAGTGGTCGGCGCGCCGTACAGGTAACGTTGACGCAGGTAAAGCGCCGCCGTCGACAGTAGAAGAATTATGACCAGGAAATAGAGTACGCGGAACACCGTGCTGAATACCAGCCCGTGCGACAGGCGCGATCGGTGACCGAGCGCCGCCGTGTAGGGATACCATAAGAAACGGAGCAAACCCCAACGGCGGTACTGTTTGCTGTATACGTCGAGGTCTGGGCCGAACATCAACCCGGCGAATACCATCGCTGCTGTGGATACGGCTGATACCAGCAGGTCGCCCCAGTACCACTGCGCGAGGATGAACGTGGGCGGTACGAGCGCATAGGTTACGATATCGTGCGTGCGGCCGGAGGGCATAAAAAGTCGAGAAGGAAAAACGCGGAATCCGCAAAGATTGCCCGAAGGGCAGTCGCGCGAATTCCGCGTTTCAATTTACCTGCGGCCGGCCATCGCCGACAGTCTTTCTATGCGCTGTTGCGTGGAAGGATGGGTGCTGAAAAGCTGCGCCATTCCGCCCGATGTGAACGGATTGATAATGAACAGATGCGCCGTCGCCGGCGATCCGTGATGCATCGGTATGGCGCGCGACCATTCGTCGATTTTCCTGAGCGCGGAGGCAAGCGCCATCGGATTGCCGGACATCTTCGCTCCGGCTTCGTCGGCGAGGAATTCGCGCGAGCGCGAAATGGCCATTTGCACAAGCGATGCCGCAATCGGAGCGATGATGATTCCCAGCAGCCCCGCAATCGGGCTTGCGCCGTCGTCGTCGTCATCCGATCGGCCGAAGATTGCGCCCCACATCGCCATGTTTGCAAGCATGCTGAGCGCTCCGGCAAGCGTTGCGGCTATCGTCATCACGAGCGTATCCCGGTTTTTGACATGCGCAAGCTCGTGCGCCAGCACGCCAGTCAGTTCATCGCGGTTGAGCATCTTTACGATCCCAACCGTCACCGCTACGGCCCCGTTTTCCGGATTGCGCCCCGTAGCGAAAGCGTTCGGCGTATCTTCGGGTATCAAATATACCTTCGGCATCGGCATACCGGCGCGCTGCGTCAGATCCCGCACGATGGAGTAAATCTCCGGCGCCTCGGCAGGCGTTACTTCCTTCGCCGCGTACATGCGAAGCACTATCCTGTCCGAATACCAGTACGATACGAAGTTCATTACCCCGGCGAAGATCAAGGCCAGAACAAGCCCGCCCTGTCCGCCGAGAGCATACCCGATCCATAAAAACAGCGCCGTCAACGCCGCCAGCAGCATCATCGATTTCGTTCTGTTCATTTTTCCCTCCTACAGCGCATTCGCACTCACACCTTAGAAGAGATCCGAGCTTGCTGTCAAGTAGGGCTTTATTAGATGGAATTAAAGAGTTTAGGAGCCAATTTATTTGAAAAATATCAGCATCGAATGCCGGTTGGTCAGACCATTCGCTTGCCAATGAAATTGGGGTATGTGAGAATCGGATCCCCAAGGAGGCGCTCAGGTTATGCCGGAAAATTCGGGGACTGATCAGGTGAGCCAGCCGCGCGCTTACGGCGAGGATTTTCATCCACCGACGCTTGTACGGCGGGTTGTGGGGGAAAATACGTGGTTGCGCCGGGGAGATCTGCAGCCGGAAGGTGTGCTGGTGGAGTGCAAGTCAAACGCCGTAGAGCCTGAAGTGCTGCCTAATGAGGCTTCAGTGGGCGCGGCGATGCTGGCCGAGCTGGAAGCAACGGCGGCCGAGAAAACGGGTGATGTTGTTATACTACTGCTCGGCGGGCGCGGTGGGCAAGCGCTTCACAGATTGCTCGGCGAGCGGGCGCGGAGCGGTCCCGACGAACTCATCAAGCGGCTCCGCGTATTCACGCAGGATGCGCTTGCGCCGATGCGCATGGACAACAGTTTGAGTTTCGTGCGGGATTTCGAGCGGCTTCTGGGGCCGGAATTTTTCGCGCAGGTCAAAAGCTTTACGCCGATTCGCACGGATGCCGAAGATCTGGAAAGCGAGCTTTACCACTACGTCAACGAACTGGAATCGCTCGGCGGCGTGGATATTTTCTTTCTCGGGCACGGACCCGAAGCCGCAGCGGCCTCGCACCTTGCTTATATCAGACCGAACTCGGGTGCGACTGCGGTAGACATTGCCGGGTTGATTCCGATTTCTTCGAGCATACTCGAACACCACATAACGAAATTCAGGGCCGGAGGCAGCGAGATCCGTCCCGAAGACGAATCCGAATGCCGGCGGGCTTCGCACATTCTGACGCTAGGGCCGGCCGCGATCCTCGGCTCAAAAAAACTCGTGCAGTCGATAGTCGATGCTGATACGGCGCCCGCAAAGCGCGCAAGCTACCGGCGCGTGCGTGAAACGGTCATATCCGATGATGCGGCCGAACGCGCCCGTCAACTGGATGAAAATCCCGGATTGTGGATACGCCTGCATCCGAACGTCAGATCGTTTGTGCTTCCGAATGTTGAAGAGGGATAACGGAACAAACGAAAGGAAACGAAAATTACGGAACGGTTGTATATTTCCGTCTGTTCCGTTCTCTCTCTTTTCCAGGAGTAGAACAATGTCGGATTTGTTGACCGCCTTGCTGGGATCACAGGAACTTGCCGATGCATTGCACGACGGCGATGCCTCTGGCGTCGCCGCGTCGCTCGAACAATTATGCGGCGCCCGGGTTTATCCCCGTTCAATCACGGCTCTGGGCGGAACGATACTGTTTCTCGCCAGACGCGATACTGAAAAGTTTCTGGGCGCGCTCGTTTCACCGGGCGGAACCGGCGAGCGGCTTGCCGGTCAAACGACTTCTGTTGCGGTTGACGGGCGCGACCTGAAATTGACGCTGGCGCAAACCGGCGCTGAATCCGCCGCCTGGCTCAGGGCGTTGCTGCCCTTTCTTCAGCCGCAGGTGCTGGGATTGAAGAAGTCCGCAGGTTGCGGCGATCGTCTGGGCCTCGCTACGCCCGGGCACATACGCGCGATCCGCCGGTCGACGATGGCTCCGATACTCGCGCAGCAGTCGATTCGCGAAAATGCCCGCACGGGCAGAACGCCGCAAGAAGTAATGGATGATGCGCTTTGGGGCGTGTTTCAGGAAGGCTGGCGCGACGGTTTCGGAGCCGACGCAGATCACCTGAAATCCACCGCCGACATAGATTCGTGCGCTGCCGCCGGTTTTACGTTCTACACAATCGATCCCGGTGAATATGTCGATAACGAGGCGAATACCGCACCCGTAGACGAGTTGCGGGAAAAAGTGTCCGCCCTTGACTGGAACGCACTCGAATCAGACTGGGAGACCACACATTCGCAATTGGGGAGTCGTCCGATAGACCTGGGGACGTTTTCCTTCGAGATAGATCCAGAGGCGCTGTTGCGGGCGACGGCGAAGTATGGACGCGTAGTCGCCCATACCGTTCGTATGTACCGGCGCCTGGAGCAGGTGATGGGCGAGCGTGAGTTCGAACTTGAAATGAGCGTCGATGAAACCGAAACCGTGACTACTTTGGCGGAGCATATTTACATTGCGCACGAACTGAAGCGTTTGGGCGTGAAGTGGGTAAGCCTTGCTCCGCGCTATGTCGGCGATTTCGAGAAGGGCGTAGATTACATAGGCGACCTCGCTGAGTTTGAAAAATCGTTTGCGCAGCATCTGGCCGTAGCCCGGGCGTTCGGTCCCTACAAGCTGAGCCTGCATTCCGGTTCGGACAAATTCAGCATTTATCCGATTGCCGGGAGGCTTGCGGGTGATCTGGTTCATTTGAAGACTGCGGGCACAAGTTATCTTGAAGCGCTGCGCGCAATCGGAATGGTTGACGCTGCACTGTTTCGAGAGATCGTCGCTTTTGCGTGCGAACGGTATCCGCAGGATCGCGCTACATACCATGTTTCGGCGGAAGTAGAGAAAATGCCCGCTGCCATTGCTCTTGCAGACGCTGATCTGACCCTGTTGCTGGATGATTTCCATGCGCGCGAGATACTGCACGTCACATTCGGTTCGGTGTTGCATAAGCCGGAGTTTCGCGAGCGTTTCTTTTCATCTCTGCGCAGCAACGAGGAAACCTACTACGATTGCATCGAGCGTCACTTCGTACGCCATTTCGCGGGGTTTGAACGAGCGAAGGCGGAGCGCGGGATACAGGGAAACTGAAGGGAAAATCCAGTAACAAGATGACTCCGGAAGATCTGATAAAACACTACGATTTCAGCGGCAGGACTTTTGTACTAACGGGCGGCACGGGAGTTTTGTGCAGCGAGATGGCGCGCAGCCTTGCCGCCTGCGGCGCCAACATTGCGCTGCTGGCCCGCAACCGCGAAAAGGGCGAGGCCGTGCTCGGCACGCTTCCGGGGGCAGGGCGAAAAGCAGTGATAGACGGCGATGTGCTTGACCGTGAGGCGTTGTTAAAAGCCGCTCGGTCTGTCATCGGCGAGTTCGGCCGCATAGACGGGTTGATAAACGGCGCTGGCGGCAATCATCCCGGAGCGACTACGCGCCCGGATCAGGGCTTTTTCGATCTGCCCGAGGACGGTTTGAGGTACGTCTTCGATCTGAACCTCCTGGGGACGATTCTGCCTACTCAGGTTTTTGCGATGTCGATGGCAGAGGCCGGCGAGGGCGTGATACTCAACGTATCCTCGATGAGTGCATTTCTGCCGTTGACGCGCGTCGTAGGTTATTCGGCGGCGAAGGCGGCGATTGATAATTTCACGAAATGGCTTGCAGTGCATCTGGCGCGCGAGTATTCGCCTCGTTTGCGGGTCAATGCCATAGCGCCCGGATTTTTCGTTACCGAGCAGAACCGGAATCTGTTGATCGATGCTGAAACGGGCGGATTGACCGCGCGCGGCGAAAGCATAATCGCGCATACGCCGATGGGGCGATTCGGCGAGCCGTCTGAGTTGCTCGGCGCCGCATTGTGGCTGCTTTCGCCGGCATCGGGTTTTGTAACGGGCGTCGTCGTTCCGATCGACGGAGGGTTTTCGGCGTTCAGCGGCGTCTGAGTACTCGGCGCGGAGAGTATGGATGGTCATCGGTGCAGGATACGAAGACGGGCGTCTGACCGAGATCGAAGTTCGGGATCTAGCTGCGCGCGCTTTCGCTGAAATGAATCTGGACGGTCGACGCGTCATCGTCATCATTCCGGACGGCACCCGCACGGCTCCGATGCCGATGATGTTCCGCGTGTTTTTTGATCTGCTCGGTGCGCGCGTCTCGAAACTCGATTATCTGATCGCGCTCGGAACTCACCAGCCGATGAGCGATGAGGCAATACTCGGGCTCGTCGGGATAACGAACCAGGAGCGCAGCAATCGATTCAAGGACATAGGCATATACAATCACGCGTGGGACAATCCAGAAACGTTCGCAACACTCGGTCGCATTACCGGAGAAGAAATCGGCGAGATCTCAAACGGACTGCTGAAAGAGGCAGTAGACGTAAGGCTTAACCGCATGGTGCTCGATTACGATCAGATCATCATATGCGGGCCGACGTTTCCTCACGAGGTTGTAGGTTTTTCGGGCGGCAACAAATACTTTTTCCCCGGAATAGGCGGAGCGGAGGTAATCAACTTTTCGCACTGGCTTGGAGCGCTCATTACGAGTTATGAAACGATAGGCACGAAATACACTCCCGTGCGCCGCGTCATAGACCGGGCCGCATCGTTCATAAAAAAGCCGAAGCTCTGTTTCAGTCTTGTAATGAAGGGGACGGATCTTGCGGGGCTATATATTGGAAGCCCTGAAAGCGCGTATGACCGGGCGGCGGATCTTTCGGCGCGGCTGCATATAAACTGGGTTGACCGGCCGTTCAAGCGAGTTTTGTCGGTCATACCGCAAATGTACGCAGACCTTTGGACCGGGGCGAAGGGAATGTACAAGCTCGAACCGGCGATAGCCGACGGCGGCGAGGTTATCATATACGCGCCGCACATTTCCGAAGTGAGTTACACGCACGGCCGTTATCTGGACGAAATCGGCTATCACGTGCGCGATTACTTCCTCAAACAGTGGGACCGCTTCGGGAAGTATCCGGGCGGCGTGGTCGCTCACAGCACACACGTGCGGGGAATAGGGGCTTACGACTCTGCCACCGGCGTCGAAACCCCTCGCATAAAGGTTACGCTGGCTACACGAATTCCCGAGGAGCGTTGCCGCCGAATAAACCTGGGCTATATCGATCCCGATTCGATCAATCCGGAAGATTTCGCAGGCAGGGAAGACGAGGGCGTCAAGCTGATTCCGAAAGCAGGCGAGATGCTCTATCGCGTCGCAAAACCGCATAAACCCGGCGACTGATTCCCCCACCCACCGCTCTCCTTGCTACCGTTCAGCATCGTTTCCAAGCGGTTTTTAATTCGCCCCCCTATTGACTTCCATTCACCCCTCCCATTAGAATCCGACCGATTAGTCAGTCAGCATGCATTGGAAGTAAAATTAAAAGCAAAAGCTGAAGACGAACCGAACGAAACAAGCAATAAAGATTCAGAAAAAAGATTAATTATAGATCGAGAGCGGAGAGGGAGTCGGAAGTGGTAGAGTCTCTGAGCGATGGTCCTGAAGAAGGATCAGGAGTGGGGGAATGTTCTGCCGAAGCCGACGGGGCGAGAGAGGACGTTTGAGCGTCCCATAGCGCGCAATAGCGGGGCTGACGCAGAGGTGGGGCATCCATCGGTTGCCGTACTGAATACATTCTTCCGGGTTATCATCTAAAAATCGCGGTATTGTCCGGGCGATCCGGGTAATGTCGAGTCGGATTGGTGCATTGAACCGCCTCTACAGGGGGCAGGAGTGCGAATGATGACCGATAAGGGGAAGAAGCCCACCAGACGGCAGTTTCTGAAGCATTCGGCGGCCGGAGCCGCAATAACGCTCTCGATTGAAAAAGATCCTCCCAGCGCTTCCGAGCCCGCAATCGAATCGGAGCCTACTGCTCTTGAGCAGGAAAAGCTGTTTATCGCCGATTCGCAAACTCACATATTCTGGCGGCGCGAGGGCCACGCGACGACTTCCGAGCGCGGATGGTGGTTCCTCAACCAGCTCGATACTTTCTATAAAGGAGCCGCCGGTCCCGAGGGCAGCGTCAAGGATCTTACAAAGGCCAAGTTTCTGGATCTCGTGCTGCGACAGAGCAACACAAGCGTTGCACTGCTTAATTGTCTTGCGCTCAAGGGATTCTACGGCGGGAAACACATGCTGACGCCCGCCGAGGCCGCCGAAGTGCGCGACATGATGCCCGAGCGGATCATCATGCTCGGCAGCGTGGATCCGGCCGAGGGTAAAGCCGCTCTCGATGATCTCGAACGCCAGGTCAAACAATACAAGATCAACGGCATCAAGCTCTATCCGGGCGATTACAATCGCGGCGGCTGGTATGGGGATGATGAAAAAATCGCCTATCCGTTGTGGGAAAAATGCCGACAACTTGGCGTCAAGTACATCGCCGTTCACAAGGGATTGCCGTTCTCGATCTTCAACGCAAAATACTGCCACCCGGAAGATTTCGACAAACCGCTCGATGATTTCCCGGATCTCAACTTCGTCCTCTACCACTCGGCTTACCCGTTCCTCGACGAACTGACGATGATGTCTTTCCGCCTGACGGGCAGGAAAAGCAATCTTTACGTCGATCTCGGCGGACTGTTCGTTATCCTTATGCAGGCCCCGCACGAACTCGGGCACACGATGGGCAAGCTTCTGAAATACCTCGGGTCCGATCACATCATTTGGGGCAGCGATGCGCCCATAACGGGTTCGCCTCAACCCTTCATAGACTTTTTCCTGAAGTACAGGATTCCGGACGAACTCGTAGAGAAGTACGGTTATCCGCAGATCACCGATGAAGACAAGCGCAAGATCATCGGCGGCAACATCGCGAGGCTCTTTAATATCGACGTCGAGGCGAAGATGAAAAAGATCGCCTCGGACATCGTCTCGCGCTCGCGGGAAATTCGCGTATGAACCTGGTTTAATCGATCCACATCAGATTGGTACAAAGCGTGATAAAGCAAGAGAGATGACGGAACAAACGAAATGAAACGAAAATTACGGAAAATTTGAATATTTTTGTAGTTTCCGTCTTATTTCGTTTGTTTCGTCATCTCTCTTCGAAGTCGTGTGGAGTGATTCAATCGAGCTAAGGAGCAACAGTTATGACACAGCAACAAACGGCGGCGAATGCGCCGGCAAAACCTTGGGATTGCGCTTCGGCCGATGAACTCATTCTGAAACTGCGCGCCTATCGCGACGAGCGTCACGTCGCCGACCACCCCTTTACGCAGGCTCTGGCCGAGGGGCGCGTCAGCCGCGAGGGTGTGGTCGGATATCTGGGGCAATTCTGCGTATACGTAGAGCGCGGCGGCAAGGCGTGGCTGCCGTGGCTGCTCGGCAACGTTCCCGTAGGACTCGAATACCGACAGGCCAAAAACGTATTGCTCGAAAATCTTTGGGGTGAGTTTCACACTCCCGCCGATCACGTAGACCTGCTGCTGGATATGGCGGAAAAGGCATTCGGAGCCGACCGAAACGCGCTTTACCATTCGACGCTGCTGCCCGAAACCATCGCATTTATGCGCATAGAGGAGTATTACGCTCACGACCGTCCGTGGGTCGAAGCTATGGTGGCTCTCGGTTTCGGGCTTGAAACGCAGAGCCCGCGTTATTTCACGGCCGTGCGCGACGCGATGGTCGACAAGTACGGAATGACGGATTCGTATTATTACGATATGCACATCACGGCCGACATCGAGCACGGAGACAGCATAGAGATGCTTATGAGGAATTACGGCAAGCCGGAAAATCGGGAATCGATGTGGCGCGCCGCTACCGAATCGATCGAAGCCTATCAGCTCTGGCACGACGGACTCTACCGCGCCTACGTCAGCGGCAAAAGACTCTGAAACGCCCTAAACCGAACTGGGTACGCACGCGCCCTCGCGTGCGTTCGGCTGAGAATGAAAGCACGCGAGGGCGCGTGCGTACCCAGTTGCGGACTCCGTAGTGTGTACCATTCTGCTGTGGATTGATTTAGGGTTTGATCCGTTATCTCACTTCTACTGATTCCTTCGGGGAGGTATTTCTGGCGCACCAGAGTGCACAATCTGAAAGCATGCAGTTTGAGCATCCGGTTGCTGAACGGCTGCTGGGTCGATTGCTTGCGGCTCGCGCTGCACGCTACGGCGATCGGCGTTTCCTCAGTTTCAGGGGCGACCAGGAAATTTCGTACCGCGACCTGGACCTGTCGGCCAACCGTTTTGCAAACGGTCTGCGCGCCTTGGGACTCAACCACGGCGGCAAGCTCGCCGTCATGTTGCCGAACTGTCCGGAATATCTTTCGCTGCTTTTCGGAGCAGCCAGACTGGGCGCGGTCACCGTGCCGATCAATACCGCCTACAAGGGCGATCTGCTCGCACACATCATAAATAACTCCGACGCAGAAATGCTGGCGCTCGATGTCCAGTACCTGGAATCCCTGAACAATATAGCGGATCGGTTGAACAACCTCAGGACGATAATTTTATATTCTGCGGCTGAAGATGCAATTTCGGAGCCCGGCCTGCTGAAGGACAGGTACAAGTTCTACCACATCGGTTCGTTGGGAGCAGCGCTGGCGGATGAGCCCGAAGCCGATGTACGTCATACCGATCCGGTGATGATTCTTTATACGGGCGGGACGACGGGGCCGTCCAAGGGCGTAGTGATGACGCATCACTTTTATTACTTCTACGCCCGGCTGGTTGCGCAAAGCATAGGTTATCGGGAGTCGGATGTCTCCTATACCTGTATGCCGCTTTTTCACATAAACGCACAGATCGGTTCGATCGTATCGGCGTTGTATGCCGGGGCGCAGGCAGCTCTATATGAACGATTCAGCGCCGGTTCGTTCTGGGATGAGATATGCGCATCCGGGGCGACCGTTTTTCTGGGAATGGGCGCCGTAGGCAATATACTTATGAAAAACGCTCCATCGCCCGCCGACGCCGACAACAAAGTACGGCTTGCGGTCATCGTGCCGCCGCCCGGAGACCTGGAGGGTTTTGAAAAGCGGTTCGGTTTGCGGGTGATTTACGAAACTTTCGGCATGACCGAAGGTCTGATCATTCCGCCGAAACTGGTAGAACCGCGACGCCCAGGTTGTTGCGGAAAGCCCGTGCCGGATTACGAGGTGCAGATTGTAGACGACGACGATTCCGCGCTCCCCGCGCGCGAGGTCGGAGAAATAGTCATGCGTCCGCGCGCACCCTACACGATGATGTCGGGCTATTACAAAATGCCCGAAGCCACGCTCGAAGCCTTTCGCAATCTGTGGTTCCACACCGGCGACCACGGTTACTTCGACGAAGAGGGATACCTTTACTACGTGGGCCGAAAAAAGGACGCAATCCGCAGGCGGGGCGAAAACATCTCCGCCTTCGAAATCGAAAGTGCGGTCAATCAGCATCCTGCGGTACTCGAATCCGCCGCAATCGCGGCTCCGTCGGAACTGGGCGAAGACGAGGTGAAGATTGCAGTCGTATTGAAACCGGGCATGCAGGTTGGGCATGAAGAGCTGATCAGATTCTGCGAAGCGAGGATGGCGTATTTCATGGTTCCGCGATTCGTGGAATTCAAGGACGCGCTGCCCAAAAATCCCTCGCAGCGGATCGAAAAGTACAAGCTGCGCGCCGAGGGCGTGAACGCCGCGACGTGGGATCGCGAAAAAGCGGGCGTAAAACTCAAGAGATGACCGGAAGTGCGCGAATTGAAAGGCAAACTGGCGATTGCCGGTGCAGCAACAAGCGAGGTCGGACGTGTGGCCGGTCTTTCGGCTACTCAAATGTGCGTCAAGGCATCCCGCCTCGCAATGATCGACGCGGGACTCTCGGCGGCCGACGTTGACGGCGTGATCACGGCGAACTCGTGGTCCGAGCCGCACTACTATCACGCCGAATGGATTGCCGAATATCTGGGCGCAAGACCCAGATATTGCTGGACTGCGGCAACGGGCGGTGGAACGATCGTAGCCGCCCTTCACCACGCGGCGAGCGCAATTGAAACCGGTCTTTGTCAAACGGTGCTTATAGCGGCGGCCGACAACTGGCTGAGTGCGTTTTCACGTGAACGGATGGTCGAACTGATGGCCGCCAACGCGGGGCATCCGCAGTTCGAGGTTCCATACGGCAGCTTTGTGCCTGCTCTTTACGCTCTTTTTGCGCAGGCTCACTCTCAGAAGTACGGCGTGAGCGAGCGCCAGTACGCCCGTGTAGCGGTGGCTGCGCGCCGACATGCAGCGTTGAACGCCGAGGCTCAGATGCGCGAACCCATAACGGTTGACGATGTATTGACTTCGAAACCGGTGGCGTCGCCCCTGCGGTTGCTCGATTGCGCCCTGATTTCGGATGGGGGCGCGGCGGTCGTGATGACGAGCGCACAGCGCGCTCGCGATTTGAAAAACCTGCCCGTTTACCTTTTGGGTGCAGGTGAAGCGCACGAGCACGAACACGTCACGCAGGCCGTGTGTTTGCACAGAACGGCGGCAACCGAATCGGGCGCCGCAGCATTCGCAATGGCGGGACTGAAGCCCTCGGATATGGATTGCGCGATGCTGTACGATCCGTTCACCTTCGCCGTTGTAATGTTTCTTGAAGATCTGGGATTTTGCGCAAGAGGCGAGGGCGGCGCGTTTGTCGAGGACGGTCAGATCGAACTTGGCGGAAGCCTCCCGGTAAACACCCACGGAGGGTTGCTGTCGTTTGCTCATCCCGGCAATCCGGGCGCGTTGTTTCACATAGTAGAAGCGGTGCGGCAGTTGCGCGGCGAGTGCGGAGAACGCCAGGTCCGGAAAGCTTCAACCGCGCTCGTTCACGCCGAGGGGGGCATAATGTCCACCCACGCGACCGTCATTCTGGGCAATGCAAAATAGTTTCGGGGTAACCAGGATCATGCCGATTTACGAATACCAGTGCGAAAGCTGCGATCTCATATACGAGGCGATGCAGTCGATCAGCGCCGCCCCGCACGAAGTTTGCCCCGAATGCAGCGGGCGGCTCGAACGAATATTTTCACCGCCGTCATTGAATCTCGGGCATTTCGTAAGCGGAACTGCCGAAAAACACACGCGCAGGCTGACCTTCGAGCAGCAGGCCAAAGAGGAAGAGGACCGATTGCTCAAGCACGCGGAAAAGACAGGGATCAAATACAGCGATCTGTTCGAAGATCACGAGCATCATTGATCGTTTCAGTCCCGGAGCCGGCGAAGTCAGAAAACGCAGAGTTCTGGATATTTCCTGAAATGCGCGAAACGGGTTTTGAACAACTGATCTATGAAAAACAGGGACCCGTGGTCAGAATTACGCTCAATCGCCCGGATCAGCTAAACGCGCTCAGCATAGAGTTGTACACAGAACTCGGTGACGCAGTTTTGCGCGCCGGGAGCGATGCCGAGGCTCAGATCATTGTCATAACCGGTGCGGGACGGGCTTTTTCAAGCGGCGGCGACATCAAGCAGGGTGATCGCGTAAATCGCGAAACTCCGCAGATATTCGCACAGGCGTCGAAACGCATGCTATCGGCGATCATCAAGAGCGATTGCGTTGTCATCGCACAGGTCAACGGTACGGCGCAGGCCGGAGGATTGTTGATTGTCGCCGCCTGCGATCTGGCGATCGCTGCGGAGGATGCTACCTTCAAATGCCCCGAAGCGTTGATAGGGCTTTACGAACCGTACAGTCACGCGCTGCTCGCGCCGATCATCGGATCTCGCAGAACAAAGCAGCTTTTGATTGCCTGCGAAACAATCGGCGCCATCGACGCCGAACGAATGGGACTTGTCAACCGTGTAGTGCCGCGCGAGGATCTCGGCGCTGCTACCGACAAACTCATCGAGCGTGTACTTGCAACGGGTCCCCGCGCCCGCGCCATGTTCAAGCGAATGATCAACCGTTCTATTGAAGAGTTCGACGAAAATATAGTTATAGAGGCGCTCGGTTCGGAAGAGGGACAGGAAGGTATGGCTGCATTCGCCGAAAAACGGTTGCCCAAATGGCGGCAATAATCACGGGCAATGGGCCTTGCTTTGAACTTGCTTTGAAAATGACTGTAGTCGCTGAAAAAAGTCGGAAACCGATCAGAGAAGGGTTGTTTGCGGAAGATGCGAACGGCGTGAGTCTGATCGGCGGGCGGTGTCGGGAATGCGCTGAAATCGTATTCCCCGCCAATCCCTTTTGCCCGCGGTGCTGTCGCGAGACGACCGAACCCGTTGCACTCTCTCGGCGCGGAGTGCTTTACAGCTTCACCGTGCAGCGTTTCAAACCGCCGCCGCCATATCGCGGACCCGATCCTTTCGTCCCGTACGGCGTAGGTCTGATAGAACTGCCCGAGGGGCTGCGCATAACTTCGGTGCTCAAGGCGGAACCGGACGACCTTCGCGTCGGGATGGAAATGGAGCTAGTGGTCGAGGGGTTTTTCGAGGACGAGGACGGCAACGAAATACTGGGCTACAAGTTTCGCCCGG
The DNA here is from genome assembly GCA_019639255.1 of Acidobacteriota bacterium. Classification (GTDB taxonomy): domain Bacteria; phylum Acidobacteriota; class Blastocatellia; order RBC074; family RBC074; genus JAHBSF01. Next base: position 82,302 of record JAHBSF010000006.1, read on the forward strand.
TGGAAGAGAGATAACGGAACAAACTAAATAAGTCGGAAACTACGAAAATATTCAACTTTTCCGTGATTTTTGTTTCATTTCGTTTGTTTCGTTATCTCTTATGCCCCAGTGACGAGCAGAGTGATTTAGATGAGAGACGTTTATGTAATCGGTGTAGGGCTGCATCCCTTCGGTCGTTTCGGCGACAAGGATGTCATCGAGATAGGGCGCGAAGCCGTTGTAGCCGCGCTCGAAGACTCGGGAGTTGCATGGAAGGATGTGGAATCGGCTTACTGCGGCACGGTATTCGCCGGGCCGATGGCGGGCAACAAGGTGCTGGCGCGCGTCGGTTTGACCGGATTGCCTATTATGAATCTTGAAAATGCATGTGCAAGCGGCGGATCGGCGCTGCGGCTGGCATTTCAGGATGTGGCGAGCGGTTTCTGCGATATTGCGCTGGCGTTCGGTTTCGAAAAGATGCCGCGCGGTTTTATCGCCGGAAATCCCAACGACTGGTTTGCGACGATGGGAATGGCGGTCAATCCGCAGTATTTTGCGCTCAACGCTCGCCGGCATATGGCGGATTACGGAACAACCGAGGACCATCTTGTCAGGGTTTCGGTCAAGAATCACCGCAACGGCGCTCTCAATCCGTATGCTATGTATCGGAAGGTGATGAGCTACGAAGAAATCGCCAACTCGACGATGGTGAACGATCCGCTGCGATTGCTGATGCTGTGCGCGCCGAATGAGGGCGGCGCCGCCGTCGTGGTGGCGAGTCGGGAGGCGGCTAAACGGTATACGACGCGGCTGATTCGCCTGGCGTCGGTTGTGCTGAAGTCGCCGCTCTACGGAACGGCGGAGGTTCCATACATCGCTGTAAGTTCACAAGTAGAAGCCCCGAGCGTGACGCGCACGGCATCCGAGGCGGCTTACGAAGCGGCCGGCATCGGCCCCGGCGATCTCGATCTGGTAGAACTTCAGGATACGGATTCTGCGGCCGAGATCATATACAGCGAAGAACTCGGATTATGCGGGCGCGGCGAAGGTGCACGGCTGCTCGACGACGGCGCCACCGAAATCGGCGGGCGCTTGCCCGTGAATCCCAGCGGCGGACTTTTGTCGAAGGGTGAACCGCTCGGCGCCTCTGCACTCGGACAGGTTGCGGAAGTCGTATGGCAGTTGCGCGGTGAGGCCGGCGCCCGCCAGGTGAGCGATGCGCGCGTCGGTTTGACGCACGTATACGGCGCGCTCGGCAATTGTGCGGTGAGCATACTTCAATGTTGATACTGCGTTTGGAATCGGCCTTAAATATTTGCGGCCTAATGTGCAAAGGAGGAATCTGATATGTCAGCGAGATTACAACCCGCCACCGAGGCAATGCCGGTGGATCAGTTTCTTGGAGAACTGCTATCATTCATCGAAGAGCATCATCCGAAAAACAGCAAAATGATTCGCGCCATCTCTGAGGGAACTGCGTCGATGCAGGCCATACAGGGATTCGCAAGGGAGTTTTACGCCTACTCGGCGTTTTCCCTACGGCCGTTCGCTGCACTTGTTTCGAATGCGCCCGACGATTTTTCCTTGAAGCTGATGCTTCAGAACTTCGCCGGCGAGGCCGGGTTTCTGGGCACGCCGTCGCATCCGGTCGTATTCCGCCAGTTTGCTCTCGCTGCGGGACTCAGCGACGAAGACCTCGATACTCACATTCCGCTTCCGAGTACGCTGGGTGGAATGTTCGGACTGGATCATTTTCTGCGGGGACCGTTTGATGAGGCGGTAGCCGGGTTTGGTTATGCGATCGAGGGGCCGGCGGCAGCCTGGGGGAAGCTCCTGCACGACGGATTCAAGAACAAATACAACTTCGACGAAAAAGCCATGCAGTTCTGGGTCATTCATCTCGAAGAGGACGAATCGGGCGAGGGCCTCGAAGCGCAGCACGGCGAAAATGCCAGAAAACTGATGCAGCGCTTTGCGTCAACTCTCGAACAGCAGACGCGCATTCGCAAGGCGTTCGTATACTCGGCGCTTGTTTTTGAAAACTTCTGGAACGGAATGGACCGGTTTCTTGAGTAGCGGCCGCCCGGCGCCTGAAGCACCAGACAAACGGATATCGAGGGGACCCCAAGGAGAAATGACAATGAGTGTAGCCGATGAATGCGTAAAGAACCTGTACCATCCCGAAGTTCAGACGATGCCTCGCGAACAGTTGCGTGAACTTCAGAACGAAAAGCTGCGCCGCGAAATAGACCGTATATGGAATCAGCCGATTTCATTCTTCAAGCGCAAGATGGAATCCGTAGGATTGCGTCCCGAACACATTCGCACCGTTGACGATCTCAGGAATTTCCCGCCAACAGTCAAGGATGAGCTTCGGGTAAACGAAGAAAGCTACCCACCGTTCGGCGATTATCGCGGAGCACCCGTAGAGAAGTGCATTCGCCTGGGTCGTACTACGGGAACAACGGGCAAGCCCTCATCGCTGCTATGGACGCAGCGCGATTATGATATCGATGCTCTGATTTCCGCGCGTTCGATGTACCGGTGCGGCATCCGCCCCGGCATGAAAATGACGCACACTCATCCGGGCGGACTCTACGCGGGCGCCGACCGCCTCGGCTCCGTCGTCGAAATGATGGGCGTGATGAACGTGCCTATGGGGCCGCCGCTATCGGATGACATAATAAAGAGCCATCTCGAATTGTGGAAACAGCTCAAACCCGAAGTGTATGTGCTGTTCGGCCCCGTCGTGCTGCGGTATCACGAAGCTGCGCTGAAACTCGGCTACGATCCGCACAAGGATATCGGGATGGACATACTGCTCATAGGCGAGGCCGCGTGCGCCTATGAATCGACTCGTAAGAAGTACGAGAAGTTCTTCGACTGCGAGATTCACAACCTCAACGGCTCGCTCGAAATCGGCGTGATTATGGCAAGCGACGACCGGTTCCATACCGGGATGTATGCGCCCGAGGATTTCGTAATTCTCGAAGTCATTGATCCCGACACGAATGAACCTACGCCGCCCGGCGAGCGCGGATACCTGTGTTTGACGACCCTCGACCGCGACAACATAGTCGTTCGCTATAACCTCGAAGACCTGGTGAGCGTCAATCCCGAACCGTCGCCGTCGGCGGAAACCCACACCAGGTTTTACTGGCACGGCCGGCGTCAGGAAGTTGTGAACGTTAACGGCAAGGAGATTCTGCCCGTGGACGTGATGGTTGCGCTCAATGAAATCGAGGAACTCGGCGAGCGGCCCGTCGAGTTTCAGATGGAGCGTTGGGGCAAGACGCAGGACAGGCTCAAGGTGAATATGGAGTATGACCCGGCGCGCGTATCGGATACAACGGCGTTCTCCGACAAGGTTAGAGCGCACTTTCATCGGAAACTCGGCATCGATGTAGTGCCGGAGCTCGTGGACTCGGCGGTTTACCGCTCCACGTACAAGCCGATGCGCGTCATAGACGTCAAACACGAAGAATAAAAATACAGATAACGGAATATACGAAAAAGAACGGAACAAACGGAAAGCAAGGAGAACAATAATGAGCGCCGTTCAATTCGCGCACGACACAGCAGACGTGCTCTCGGCACTTCAGCGGCAGATTGCACACAATTACACGATTCCTTTTTACCGCAAACGCATGGATGAGTGGGGCGTCAGGCCCGAGGATATCCGCAGCTTCGATGACTTTCGGCGCATTCCCATGATGAAGCGCGAAGATCAGGTATCGAGCGTCGATGAAGATCCCCCGCTCGGCAGCATGTGGAACCCCGACGCCGTTCTGATTACCCATACTCCGGCGCCGGGCATAGGTCTTGTTACCGAGTATCATACAAGAGCCGATATCGACGCCTGCGCCGTGGCCGTAGCGAAGCGGCTGGCTGCCGCCGGGGTGACGAAAGACGACATTGTAGTCATCAACTCGAGCTACCACCTGGTTATATCCGGACATACGGGACAGGCGGCATTCACCGAACTCGGCGCCAAGGTTTTGCCTCTGGGACCCGGCGAGACCGAACGACAGGTGGAGATTATCAACCGCCTCGGCGCCACGGTGCTTTTCGGGTTTCCGAGTTATTGCCTGAAACTTGCCGAAGCCGGAGCGAGGGGCAAAATCCGCGTGATGATCGCGGGCGGCGAGCCGTTCAGCTCAATAGAAGGCCGGCGCGAACAGGTTAAAAACGCGTTCGGGGGCGGGATTACCGCCGTAGATCTTTACGGATTGAGCGGCTTCAACGTCGTTGCGATGGAAGACCGGCGCGAAAACGGGATGCGTATTCTGGAAGATGAGGTCTACGCCGAAATCATCGATCCCGAAACCGGCGACCTGCTGCCTTACGGCGAGCGCGGAGAACTGGTGCTGACGCACGTGAACCGTCAGGCGATGCCGTTTATGCGTTTCAGAACCGGAGACCTGACGGTGCTGGACCGCACCGACGGCGAGCTTTATATGCCCAACGGCGTGTTCGGGCGCACGGGCGAGATGTACCGCGTCAAGGGATTGAAGTTCTATCCCTCGGTCGCGGTGTTGTGCCTTGCGGGGATTCAGGGAGTACATCCGCTCAAGTACCGATTCACGATTTCGAGGCCTTCCGGGACTACCGATTACGTCAAATTCGCGGTGCAGGGCAATCCCTCAGCCGTGGATGCTGAAGTGGTCAAAAAGAAGATCGGGCTCAGAACCCTTTTTGAACCCAACGAAGTCGAAATCATCGAGCAGTGGGTTGACGGCCCGACTGTAGTGGACGAGCGCGGCGGAGTAGATCGTTGACAGGAGAACGCGGAATACGCTGAATTTAGCGAGCGGATAGACTTTTCCGTTATATTCCGCTTATTCCGCGTTCTCTCTGCAATCGCCATACGGGATAATCGGATGAGCGGAAACGTGCTGGAAAAATTCAGACTCGATGGTAAGACGGCCATCGTAACGGGTGCGAGCCGCGGGCTCGGGCGCGCAATCGCGGTTGCGTTTGCCGAAGCGGGAGCCGATGTAGCTGTAGCGGCGCGCACCGAGGCCGCAATCGCTGAAACCGCTGAAGCCGTAAGGAGCCTCGGGCGGCGCGCCCTTGCAGTGGCGTGCGATGTACACAGCAGCGCGTCGGTGGCCTCGATGGTCGAGGGCGTTGTATCCGAATTCGGTAAGGTCGACATACTGATGAACAACGCGGGCGGCGGCGATATGCGGCCGCTTGTGGATACCGACGAGTCTGAATGGATGCGCATCATTGATCTCAATCTGAATTCGACCTACCGGCTGTGCCGCGCCGTGGGGCCGCATATGATCGCCAGGCGCTACGGCCGGATAATCAATATGTCGTCGACCTACGGGCTAGTGGGAGTCAAAAATGTAGTCCCGTATTGCGCTGCCAAGGGAGCGATTATCCAGTTTACGCGGGCGCTGGCGCTCGAATGGGCCGAGCACAACATATCGGTGAATGCGCTTGCGCCCGGTTATTTCTACACCGAACGCACGAGCCGCGTCTTCGACGATCCGACGCTCGGCGCAAAATTCACCGCCTCGATTCCTGCAGGACGTGTGGGCCAAAACGACGAACTTGCGCCGCTCGTGGTGTATCTCGCATCGGACGCGTCGCCCTATATGACCGGCAGCGTCATAGTTATCGACGGGGGCATTACGGCTGCCTGAATCCGCATATACGGTCTTGTTTTTTGGGGATATGAGGTGACTGGCCAATCAGTCATGACGGAAATGAAAATGAAGCGGAAGAGGGAGCAGCGGGAATTGCGGAAAAGGTGAATGGTTCCGCTGGTTCCGTCAATTTTCGTTTGTTCCGTTATCTCTCTTTTACGTCCCGGGATCATCTGGATTGATCTGGACGCGGAATTGGACGATGGATCTGAAATATACGCCCGAGGAAGAGCGATTCAGGAATGAGGTCAGGGAGTGGTTGCAGGCTAACCTTCCCGCCGAGCGGCCCGAGGTGTCGGAATCGGAAAACATGGATGAATGGATGGCTTTCCTGCGGAACTGGCAGCGGAAGTTGTCGGATGCGGGATGGGCCGGAATAGCCTGGCCGAAGGAGTACGGCGGGCGCGGCGCCGGTGTAAACGAACAGTTGATCTTTACCGAAGAAATGGCGCGAGCAAAGGCGCCCAATCTGATGAATGTGAGCATCGGCATAGAGCTTGTAGGTCCCGCTCTGATGCATCACGGCGCCGAGGCGCAGCGACGGCGTTACCTCCCGAAGATTCTTTCGGCCGAGGAAGTATGGTGTCAGGGATTCTCCGAGCCGGGCGCGGGCTCCGATCTGGCCTCGCTTCAAACACGCGCCGTAATCGACGGCGATCGCTTTATCGTCACGGGCCAGAAGGTATGGACGAGTTGGGCCGAATATTCGGATCATTGCATCCTGCTCGTTCGCACCGACGCGTCGGCGCCCAGACACAAGGGCATCAGTTGTCTTCTCGTGGATATGCGCAGCCCCGGAATAACGGTCAGGCCGACTCGACAGATTACGGGCGAAACCGAATTCAGCGAGGTGTTTTTCGATGGGGTGGCGGTTCCCCGCGAAAACCTCGTAGGCGAGATCAACGGAGGGTGGGGCGTCGCCATGACGGTATTGATGCACGAGCGCGGCACATCGGCCATAGGCTATCAGATCCGCCTCAGATCCGAACTCGACGAACTGATGGAGCTGGCAAAAAGGATCGAGAAAAATGGCCGCCCCGCATCTGCCGATCCCCTGATTCAGCAGAAGCTCGCGCAGAGTTTCATCGAGGTCGAGATACTCAAATACAACATTTATCGCAGCGCAACTCAGATTGCACGCAACGGCAGCCCCGGTCCCGAGAGCTCGATAATAAAACTCTTCTGGAGCGAGATGGACCGAAGGCAGAAGGAGGTCGCAATGGAATTGATGGGGTTGCGCTCCCAACTCGTCAGGGGATCGAAGGGAGCGGTGGATCACGGACGCTGGCAGCGGGCTTTTCTCTGGTCGCGCGCAGGCACGATCTACGCCGGTAGCTCTGAAATTCAGCGCAATATCATAGCCGAGCGCGTACTCGGGTTGCCCAGAGGTTGACCGATGGATTTTGGATTCACACCCGAACAGGAAATGATTCGCGGTCAGGCGGCCGAGTTCTTTCGCCGCGAATGTCCGACGGCCGTCGTGCGCGGGCTTATGGAGGGTGAACGCGCACACAGCGAACAGATGTGGCGGAAAATGGCCGAACTCGGATGGATGGGGCTCGTCTTTCCCGAAGAATTCGGCGGAGCCGGGTTGTCGATGGTCGAACTCTCGATCGTGCTCGAAGAAATGGGGCGCGTGCTTGCACCCGGAACCTACTTTTCTACAGTCGTGCTCGGCGGATTGTTGTTGCAGTCGGCCGCCAGCGCGGAACAGAAACGCAGGTGGCTTACTCCGATTTGCGAGGGGGAACTCAAGGCCACGCTTGCACTCTATGAAGAACACGAATGTCCGGGGCCGGAAGGAATCCGGGTCCGGGCAGAGAACATAGACGGCGGCTTTGCAATCTCGGGGAAAAAGTTTTTTGTGCCCGACGCCGAGGTTGCCGATCTGATCATTTGCGCGGCGAAAACGAATTCCGCCGAAGATCGAGTGACGTTGTTTGCCGTAGACCGCAAACTCGATGGCGTAAACATCACGCCGCTACGGACGATGGACCAAACGCGCTCGTTGTACGAGGTGTCGTTTGAGAGCGTGCGTGTAGACGAATCGTGCGTAATCGGGAGTGAAGGCGGCGCCTGGCCTGTGATCGGGCGCGCGCTGGATCTGGCCGCAGTAGGCTTGAGTGCGCAAATGGTTGGCGGGGCGCGCAGTGTACTTGAAATGTGCGTCGAATTCCTGAAGACGCGCGAGCAGTTCGGCCGCAAGATCGGATCGTTTCAGTCGCTCCAGCATCGCTCGGCGGACATGCTCCTGCTAACGGAAAGCGCGAAATCGGCTGTATACGCCGCGAGTTGTGCGGCGAGCGATGACGCCCCGGATTTGCCGGTGCTTGCCTCGATTGCGAAAGCTTATTCGAGCGAAGCGTATGTATGGATCGCCGGCGAGGGTATTCAGTTGCACGGCGGCATGGGATTTACGTGGGAACACGACGTTCATCTCTATTACAAGCGAGCCTGCGCCGACGCCTCGACGCTCGGCGACGCTACGCATCACCGCAGGCGTCTTGCCGGATTGATAGGGTTGGGCTGAGCAACCGAGGCTGCAGGACAAGCAGAAAGTGAGGAAACCTCGATGATCGGTTTTTCACTGAGCAGTGAACAGGTCTCCCTGAAAAAGCTTGCGCACGAATTCGCCGAACGCGAAATTGCGCCGGTCGCATCGGAATATGACCGTACGGCCGAATTCCCGTGGCCGATCTTCAACCTGGCTCACGACCTGGGCCTTGTCAATTTGAGCGTGCCTGAGGAGTTCGGGGGACCGGGCGTCAGCGTGCTCGACGAATGCATCATCAACGAGGAACTCTCCTGGGGGTGCGCCGGCATTGCCGGGGCGCTTGGAATGAACAGCGTAGCCGCACTGCCGCTGATGATCGCCGGCACCGAGGAGCAGAAGAGGAAATATCTCAACCGGCTGACCATAGATCGCGAAGTCGCTTCCTATGCCGTAACCGAACCCGGCGCCGGCTCCGACGTTGCATCCATCAAAACCACTGCGCGTCGCGTGGGCAACGACTACATCCTGAACGGAACGAAAAACTTCATTTCGAATGGCTCGTACGCCACCTATTTCGTCGTGTTTGCGATGGTGGAAAAGGAAAAACAACACGACGGCATCAGCGCATTTATCGTCGAACGCGAATCAGAAGGCGTCTCCGTCGGGCGCAAGGAAGACAAAATGGGGCAGCGCGCGTCGGATTGCGCTCAGATTATTTTTGAAGACGTGCGGGTGCCGAAACAAAACAGATTGGGCAGCGAAGGCAGCGCCTTCAGGATCGCGATGAAGGTTTTCGACCGTTCGCGCCCCGTTGTAGCTACAACCGCAGTAGGCGTAGCCCGCCGAGCCATGGAGCACGCCATCGATTACGCAAGGCAGCGCAAGACTTTCGGGCGCGAACTCGGCCAGCATCAGGCCATCGGGTTCAAGCTTGCGGATATGGCTATGCAGGTTACGGCCGCTCGCTGGATGTCGTGGCACGCCGCGTGGCTGACCGATAACGGACAGCGAAACACGCGCGAGGCCGCCTGCGCCAAGGCTTTCGCAGCAGATGCGTGCATGCAGATTACCTGCGAGGCCGTCCAGATCTTCGGCGGATACGGGTATATGAAGGACTACCCCGTAGAAAAACTCGTGCGCGATGCCAAAGGCATCCAGATTTATGAAGGCACATCGGAAATACAGCGGTTGATTATTGCGAGGGACCTGCTCACCTCGCCCTGATACTGCGCCGGTCTTGGGCAGCAGGAATGTTTTACATCGAATCAGATACTTTTCAGGCTGGACTGGGATGATCGCAGCGACTCATTGCGGTATTCGAGCGAATGTCTTTCTTGAGGCTGAAGCGTGCCGACAGCAAGACGAGTTTGGAGCCGTTTCGATGACCGACCAGGACTTCCCCCCCTTTGCAGTCGGTCTATGCTTCCATCGGCAAAAAATGCCGCCACTTGAATCGACGGGGAACGATACAGGCGGCTTGAGCCGGCCAATCCGGAGGGCAAAAAAGTGATTACCAGCTATATGAAGTACCGGGCGGCGCTCATGACGCTGCTTGCGATTATCCTGCTTGTGTCTTTCCCCGGCGGCGTCGCGCTGGGGCAGACAACTAGAGCGAGCCTCCTCGGCACCGTTTCGGACGAGAAGGGGAGCGCACTCCCGAACGCCAAGGTCATCGCAAAAAATCTGGATACGGGGATTACACGCGAAACGACAACAGAGGAAAACGGGAATTACCGCTTGTCCGAGCTGCCTATCGGTAGGTACGAAGTCGAGGCGCAGAGCCAGGGCTTCGGATCGACTGTGCGCAGCGGAATTGAACTGACGGTAGGCAGCGAACGCGTAGTCAACTTTTCGCTTACCGTCGGAAATGTTCAGGACCGCGTAGTGATCGAGGGCGGCCCGGGGCTTGTTGAAACCACGAATTCCACCGTCGGCTTTCTCGTAAGCAAAAAGCAGATCGAGGAGCTTCCGCTCAACGGTCGCGATGTGCTCCAGCTTGCGACGCTGCAAAACGGCGTACTCAGCACGACTGGTATTACGGGCAACCAGGACGAAGTCGGGCCCGGAACAACGCGATTGTCCGTCAACGGCGGTCGCATAGATTTCAACGCTTACTTCCTCGACGGGACCGAGACCTCAGACGCCTTCGGCAACTCGCCAGGCGGTCTGGGAGGCGGCTTCCTCGGCGTCGATGCGCTGCAGGAATTCGCCGTACTGACCTCGAATTATGCAGCCGAATTCGGCAAGGGCGGTGGTGCGATCATCAATGCGATTACCAAATCCGGAACCAACGAGATCCACGGAACCGCTTTCGAATTCCTCCGCAACTCGGCTATGGATGCCCGCAACTTCTTCAACGCCGAAAGGCTTCAGTTCAAACGCAATCAGTTCGGGGGCAGCCTTGGCGGGCCCATAGTAAAAAACCGGACATTCATTTTCGGCAACTACGAAGGCTTGCGCCGCAGCGAGGGGACTTCCGCCATATTCAACGTGCCGAGTCCCGCCGCCCGACAGGGTAATCTCACGACGGGGCAGGTTACGATAGCACCCAGCGTTGTGCCTTATCTGAACCTGTATCCGCTGCCCAACGGGCCGATCTCGGGCGATACGGGCGTATTCCGGCGCGATTTTACCGAAAGGACCCGCGAGGATTTCTTCGTCATACGCGCCGATCACGCCTTCACAGAAAAACATTCGATGGCCGCACGCTATACGTTCGATGATTCGGACCTGCTCGACGTAAGCGGTGTAATTCAGAATCTTGAACTCAACAACCGCGCGCAATACGTCATGCTCGAAGGGCAGTCGGTGCACACTCCACGTGCGGTAAGCGTATTCAGATTCAGTTTCGCCCGCTCCAACTTCATCAGCGATTTCCCTTTCAACGTCTCCGGGCCTGAAAACCTCGGATTCATACCGGGACATCCGATGGGCGGATTCTCGCTCCCCGGCGTCTCGGTGCTTCGCGAAGCGCTCACTGCCGGACGCAACTTTGCGCTCAATACTTTCGAACCCAACTACCAGTTCATTTACAACCGTGGGAACCACTCATTGAAATTCGGGGGTGGGATACGCAGGTATCAACTTAACGCCTTCTCGCCGCTTGTGCCCGACGGCATCTTCATTTACGGCGGCGGCATCGCATCGTTTTTGACCGGAAGTGCACAGGTGTTCTACGGTCCGAGCCCGCAGACGGACTACACTCGCGGAATCCGCCAGAATCTGTTCGGCTTTTTCGTACAGGACGACTGGAAGGTTCGCCACAATCTGACGATCAACATGGGATTGCGCTACGAACCGATCAGCACGCCTACCGAAGTCAACGGCAAGATCGCCTCACTGCGCAATTTCAGCGACCGCGACCCCGTAGTGGGAGATCCGTTTTTCCTCAATCCTTCCAAGCGCAATTTCGGTCCGCGCCTTGGTATAGCATGGGATCCCACCGGCAAAGGAAAGACCTCGGTCAGGGCGGGCGCCGGAGTTTTCTATTCGGCGATACTGCCGATGAAATACCGGTTTTTCCTGACCGGCATCAAGCCTTTTATGCAACTGAATCTGTATCCGGGGGTATTCCCGGATGCATATGAGAGGTTCAGTAACAGCCCGCTGCCGCTGCCGAGCGTAGTATGGCTTACGCAGTTCAACGCCGAGCAGCCGACCGTTTATCAGTGGAATCTGACGCTGCAGCACGAGGTGGCGAGAGACCTGGTGCTTTCGGCAGGGTATGTCGGCTCGCGCGGAGTGCATCTGGAAACCGGAGACAAAACAAACGTGCGGACGGACTTTCAGATCGTCAACGGACGCCGTTTTTATCCTGCGGGCTCGGGTCCGCTGCTACTGCCCAATTTCGGCGCCGCCGACCTGTTCGGGTTCAACGCCGATTCGCATTATCACGGGTTGCAGTTGATGGCTAACAAGAGATATTCATCCGGAATCCAGTTTCAATTCGCTTACACCTTCTCGAAATCGCTCGACACCGGATCGTCTACTGAAAGTACATTCACAAACGGCGGACTCGGCGCCGACCGTCAGGATCCGCTCGATGCGGGCCTAGATTACGGGCGATCGGATTTCGATGCGCGGCACAACTTCGTGGCAAATTTCCTTTGGGATATTCCGCTCGGGCAGGGGCTTGACGGCGCCGCAAAGAAGTTTGTAGCGGGATGGGCGGTCGGTGGAATTGTGGGCATCAGGACCGGATTCCCGTTTCCTGTTGTGCTCGGGTTTGACCGCGCGCGCAACGGCATCGACAACCGGCAGTCGCAGCGGCCGGATTTCGTTTCCAGCAGAACTTTCAAGAGCGCAGTCACGGGCGATCCGGAGCGATGGGTGGATCCGACCGCTTTCCAGGTCCAACCCGCGGGCTTCTACGGCACGGCGGGAAGAAATATCCTCGAGGGTCCGAACCTCAGAACCGTGGATTTCACCCTCACGAAGAGAACCGCGATTAGCGAACGACTCAACACGGAGTTCCGCGCCGAGTTTTTTAACATATTCAATCGCGCGAACTTTGCTCCGCCCGCCGCCCCGGAACGAATTGTTTTTACAGGTGTGAATGCGGCGGGCGCCGGCATAGTGCCCGGCAATTTCGCCCAGATAACGAGTACTGCTACATCATCGCGGCAGATACAGCTTGGGATCAAGCTGATCTTTTAGCAGCAACTCTTAACCGATCCAAAGAAGATTGGTACAGAGCGTGAGACAAGAGACAACGGAACAAACGAAATGAAACGAAAATCAAGGAAAAATAAGATGTTTCCGTAATTTTCGTTATGTTTCGTTTGTTCCGTTATCTTTCTTCAATGTTCCCTTGATCAGGCTGAATAAACAATATGAAGATCAAAACTGCTGTTGTACGCATTGCTGTTTGCATACTCTTCGGTTCGCTGTATGTCCTGGAGGCGGGCAGCGTCGCTGGGCAGACGAGCGCCGAAAAAGAGTTGATGGAAATTGAAGACCGCTACACAGCGGCTTATCTTGCCAAGGATCTCGACGCATTCTTCAAGGATACAGATCCGGGCATGACGGTATTTCACGCGTCAAACCCGTATCGCGTAGACAATCGAAAGCAGATCTACGACGCACTCAAGGCATTTTATAAAGACTCGTCGCCGACCGGTCTATATAAACTTCAGCCTCAGATTCAGATTCACGGCGATACGGCGGTCGTTACTTACCATTTCGTCGAAACCGGCGAGGCGGAGCAGGGCAAACTTTACGCCTACGACGGCAAACAGACCGACGTTTTCGCCCGGAAAAACGGCCGGTGGACGCTTGTGCATTTTCACAGCTCGCGTGTTGTAAAGCCGAACTAATGCGAACCGGGTGCAACGGTCGGAAAGGAACTCGTAATGCTCAGGTGCAGGATAGTATCCACAACGCTCCCGGCGATTGCGATTGCGGCAATGGTGCTTGCTTTTGTGAACTGCCGGCAGCCGGGTGAAGCAAAAAGCAGCCGCATACGACGCACCATCCTGCTTGAATTCAAGGCAGAAGCTGCGCCCGAAGAGATTCGCAAGATCCTCGGCGAGGTTCGCGCAAACATAGAGGGAATCGAAGGCGTTCGCAATGTAGTTATCGGCTCGCAGTCGATCGACCGTATACCGTTTCGCTACGGTATTTCTATGGATTTCGACGACGAGGCGGCGCTAAAGAGGTATCGACAGGATGATGAACATCGTCGTACGCACAACGATTACAGCCGGCTTATTGAACAGGCGCAAATAAGCGACATCCGCGACGAATGAGGCCCGGAATGTTCCATTTGAATGCATACAAAATCGGGGCGCTTTCAGCCGTGATCGGACTGACGGCGATACTGTGCCTGACTACTGCCTTTACGGGAATTCAGTCGGGGACGACCGTTATCGTTGGCGGGACATTGATTGACGGTGCGGGCGGGGCGCCCGTGCCGGACGCTGTAGTAGTTTTGCGCGGCAACCGGATTACGGCTGCCGGTAAGCGGGCCTCGGTGAAATATCCGAACGACGCGAAAATGATCAACGCCGAAGGCAAGTACATATTGCCGGGCCTGATCGACGAGCACGTGCATTACGCCGAGTGGATGGGTGAACTGTTCCTTGCTCACGGCGTGACGACGGTCAAGGATACGGGCAATCCCGTCGAATGGCTGTCGGCGCTCGACAAAGCCATCAATGCCGGACAAACCGCAGGACCTCGGCTCTTTTATACGGGCAACAGTCTTACTTCGCGCGCCGCGCCGACCAAGGATCACCACCTGGGCCTTAAAGATGACGCGATGGCGCGTGCGGCGGTGAAAATTCTACATCGACAGGGCGCCGCAGCCGGGAAGGTGCACCAACAGATTACTCCTGAGCTTCTGCGTGCGGTGGTCGAAGAGTCGCATCGCCTCGGAATGCCGGTCACGGGTCATCTGCGGCGGATCGGGGCGCGCGAAGCGGCCCTCGCCGGCATCGACGGGTTAGAGCATTCATCGGGTATACCGCGATCGACCGGCCCCAATCCGGATCTACTTAAAACCGACGATCCGGAAAACGATCTCGTAGGCTATTACGACGATCTGAACGAAGCGGCCGAGATGCGCGAGGAGAATTTTGGGTCGCTCATCAAGCTGCTCGTAGATAAAAAGGTCGCGATCATACCGACGCTGATCACCTGGTTCCGAATCGCTTCGGATCGACGAGCCGAATTTGCTCGCGACGATGCGCGTTATGCTGACGAGCCCGGATTGAGTTACGTCCCTCGCGGGATTCGCGCATTGTGGAAGACTTCTGAACTCTACGAACCACCCAATACTGAAGCCGACGCGCGATTTCGCACCGCATACTCGAAAATGAGCGTGTTTCTCAAGCGTTTCCACGAAGCGGGCGGACGGCTTTATGCCGGGAGCGCACAAACCGTAGCCGTACCGGGGCGCAGCCTGCACCACGAACTCGAAATGATGGTGGAACTCGGGCTGAAACCTGCCGATGTCATCGAGATGGCTACGCGCCGCAACGCGGAGTTTCTTGGAAAAGGCAGCGAACTCGGCGTGATAGCAGCAGGCAAACTCGCGGACATAATTATTCTGGATCGTGATCCGCTGGCGGATATAAAAAATATCAACAGCATCAGTGCTGTGATCAAGGACGGCAGAATTCTTGATGCCCGCTACAACCCTGATTACGCCATGCCGATTCCGAGACCGAAGGTTACCCGTCCGACATGGCTCGAACGGGAACTGGAAAAAGTCGGGATGCGTTGAAAGTATGAATATGAAACGTTGGATGCTGATTATGTCGCTTTCGGTCGGGATAAGCCTGTGTTCGTTCCTGACTGCGCGGGCTGCGGACAGGGAAGTGTCGTTCAAGACCGAGGACGGGTGGACGATTCACGCTGTGTTTAGTCTGCCGGAAAAAGTGGACGGCAAGATACCTGCAGTGATCCTGCTTCCCTCTGCAGACCACGACCGAGCGGCATTCGGAATATACAAATATCCCGGTCAATACCAGTATCCCGGGTTATCGCCGGTAATAACGCGACGTGGGGTTGCGACGCTTGCCGTCGATCTGCGCGGTCAGGGCAAAAGCATCGGACGCGGGTCGATCGACGTAATAACCGTAGAGGACCGTGCGAAGTTTTATCTGGACGTGCATGCGGCTCTGGAGTTCCTTCAGGCGCAGCCGCAGGTAGATGCTGCGAGGATCGGGCTGCTTGCCGAAGGCTTGAGCGCCGAAGCTGCCGTAAGGGGATGGGACGGCGATGGGCGCATTAGCGCAATGGCCTTCGTTTCGGGCAGGTTGAGCGAGGCGGCAAAACAGGCGTTGTCGAGCGCGCCGGAATTGCCCCTGCTCGCCGTAGTGAGCAGCGAAGACAAGCGTGCTTTCGCTGATATGACGTCGATCTATTTCTCATCAAAAAATCCGATGTCGAAAATAGATGTCTATTACGGACTCGGCATCGGCACGGCGATGTTCAGCGTGTTCCGGTACAAACATCCGAACGAGAAACCGCTGCAGGACAGCATAGGAGACTGGATTTCCGATCAGGTGCTTTTGACCGGCGTGTTGTCGGAAGTCTCGTTCAAAACCGAGGACGGTTGGGAAATACACGCAAACCTCAGAATGCCTCAGGGGCAGGCGCAGAAATCTCCAGCCGTGGTGCTTTTTCATTCGGGATTGAGCGACCGATATGCGTATCAGGAACTCGAAGTTGCACTTGCGCGCAACGGGCTTGCGGTTCTGAATCTTGACTGGCGCGGCAAGGGCAAGAGTACCAACAAGGGGAAATACTTCGACGTATCGCGGGAGGAGCGTAACCGCGGCGGACTCGATGCAAAGGCTGCGGTCGAGTTTCTTGCCTCGCAGTCCGGCATCGACTCCGAACGCATAGGCGTTATCGGGACCGTGATCGGCGCCAGATACGCGATGTCTGCTTTGCCCGAGGATCCGAGAATCAAAACTGCCGTGGTGCTTACCGGATACATTCCGACAGAGCAGGAAAAGCAATACCTCACTACGCACGCTGTTCCGGTTCTTTACGTAACGAGCAATGGCCATGGTCCCGTGACCAAGGCATTGACTGAAATCCACCAGTTGACGAGAGACAAGGGCAGCGAACTCATTACGTACGACGGGGGAGCTATCGGGTATCAACTGTTCAAGCTCGACAAAAATTTGATGCCGCGCGTTGTGCGCTGGATGCGGGAGAAGCTTCACCGATGAACGGACGATCAAATCTGACGGGACGGGCTATGACCGGAATGATATTGAAATCTTGCGATCAGATTCGTATGAGCCTGGTCGTTGTTTGTCTATTTGCTGTTTTCTTTACCGGTACGGTAGAGGCGCAGGACCGCCTTGTCGAGCGCGAAGTGACGTTCAAGGCCGAGGACGGATGGGTGATTTCCGGCATGTTGAGCGTGCCGGCGGGCGACCGGCGTTCACCCGCCGTCATCTTCCTGCATTCATACGAACACGACCGCGATGCCTACGGACAGTATCTGTATCCGGGGCTGGCGCAAATCATTGGTGCGCGCGATGTGGCTACGTTGAGGTTCGATTTCCGTGGTCGAGGCAAAAGCGAGGGCGCAAAGAAACTGCATCTGTTCAGACCAGAGGAGCGCGCCAGGCTTTATCTGGATGTGCGGGCGGCTGTGGCTTATCTGGCCTCACAGCCGGGGATAGATCCTAAACGGATCGGTATCGTTGCCGAGGGTGTGAGCGCCGAAGCGGCCGTGCTCGGCTGGAGCGGCGACCGTCGCATAAAGGGGATGATTCTGATATCAGGGCGGCTGAGTGCGGCTGCCAAAAAGCAAATTGAAGAAGATCCGGAATTGCCGCTTTCACTGATAGTCAGTCAGGAGGATCGCGAAAGCTTCGAGGATATGTCCGAAGCCTACGTCCTGACGCGCTCTGATAACAGCCGCATCGCTGTTTATCGCGACATCGGCATGGGAACGACGATGTTCAGCGTATGGCGTTCGGAAAAACCTAAGGAAAAACCTCTGGAAGACGGCCTGGCCGACTGGATGACGGGCATTCTGAAATCGTACGGGCATACACGCGAAGTTGCGTTCGACACCGAGGACGGATGGAAGCTCTCGGGCACGTTGCGAACTCCTTCTGATCCGGGAGAAGTCTCAAAGACTGCGGGTGTGATACTGATTCATTCGAGCTTCTCCAGCCGTCACATATTCGATCACCTGGCGGAATTATTGGTGCAGCGCGGGCTTGTAGTGCTCAATTTCGATACGCGCGGACGCGGTAGAAGCGCGGGCAAGGGAGAGTTCATCAATCTTCCACTCGAAGAAAGAAACAAGGGAACGCTTGATATAAAGGCGGCTGTGGGATTCCTTCGTTCGCAGGCCGGTGTCGCAAACATCGGGCTTCTGGGTACAGATCGAGGGGCGAATAATGCCCTGGCTGTTGCGGCATCGGATTCGGGCGTAGGAGCGCTCGTCCTGATGACGACGCTCCTGAGCGCATCGGAGAAAGAGGCGATCGCGAAACTAGAAACACCGGTCTTTTATGTCGCAAGCCGTGAGATAGAAAGCGCCACGCAGGGATTTGCCGAAGCACACGCTTCTACAAAAAACAGGGCGAGCCGATTGCTGATATTCAACGGCGGGGCGCTCGGTTATGAAATCTTCGAGCTTGATGAATCGCTCGAACCCTCTATAGCCGACTGGATGCGCGATCAATTGAAAAAGTAAATGTAAAGAAGCAAATGAAACTAAGCAGCGAAAACAGAACGGGCGGATACCAACGAAAAGCGCCAAGCTTTCGGCGCCGGTTGTTGATTCCGTTCATTTCGTTCGTTTATTTCTGTTCGATAATCATTCCTGCATTCGATTACGAAACGGCGGCTGCATCCGAATCGCTGGTTATTCAGGATGTAACACTGATTGACGCTACGGGAGCGCCTGCACGTCGCAATATGACCGTCGTGGTTAAAGACGGGCGAATTGCCGAAATCGGGCGTTCAGGCCGTATCAGAATCGAACCCGGCGCGCGAATAATAAACGGGACCGGAAAGTATCTGATTCCCGGTTTGTGGGATGTACACGTTCACAACAGCTACCGCAGTTTCCTCCCTCTGCTATTAGTCAACGGCGTTACGGGCGTGCGCGATATGGGGGGAACGCCCGCCGAATTCGAGCGGTTGACTGTATGGCTGAATGATATGAAGGCTGGAAAACTCCGCGGGCCGCGAGTTGTTGCAGCCGGAGTCATAGTGGACGGGCCTGCGGGCAAGGGCCGTCCCGATTCGCTGCACGTTGGAAATGCAGTTGAGGCGCGGCGCGCCGTTGAATCGCTTTTATCCCGAGGCGCCGATTTCATTAAGGTCTATACGCTGCTGCCGCGCGATGCCTTTTTCGCCATTGCCGATGAAACCAGGCGAAGGGGTGTGACGTTCGCCGGACACGTGCCGGTTGACGTTACAGCCGCCGAAGCTTCAGACGCCGGACAGAAAAGCCTCGAACACCTGTTCGGCGTGCTGCCGCTTTGCTCGCGCGATGAAACGCAACTTGTTAACGGAATGCGAACCGCCATCGCCGGATCGACTACGCCGGTGTTTATCAGCGAAGAACTGCGTTCGCAGGCGCTCGCCGCAGAGTCGTGGGACCGGAAAAAGGCCGCCGCGCTGTTTGCGCGATTTGCGCGCAACGGAACATTTCAGTCGCCAACTCTCATCGGTTACCGGAATCTGGCCGATGCGCCTGTGGCGGCGTTCGAGCAGGATGAGCGTTTGAAATATATCCCTGTGGAGCGGCGCGAGTCCTGGGTCAGGCAGCGCGCACAGCTTCAGCAGCATATTGCGCGCGAGTACTGGGAAAACCGGGAAAATCTGTTTTCAAGGCAACTGGAAATCGTGCGGGAGATGCACCGCGCCGGGGTGGGAATTCTTGCAGGCACCGACACGGCGAGCTTCTATGTATACCCCGGATTCAGCCTGCATGACGAGCTTGGACTGCTTGTTAAAGCGGGTCTGAAACCTATGGAAGCGCTACAGGCTGCAACGCGAAATACGGCGCGTTATCTGGGGAAGGCCGAAATGTTCGGAACCATCGAGCGCAACAAGGCGGCGGATCTTGTGTTGCTTGACGGAAATCCGCTCCTGGATATCGGGAATACAAAGAAGATCGCTGCGGTAATAACCAATGGGGTATTTCTCGACAGGGCGGAACTGGATCGGATGCTTGGAGAGATTGAAGCCGAAGCGTCATCGAAATGAGCTTTTAACGATTCTGAACCTTCTCAGGGGGATCGGATATGGCTGTGCCCGTTAGATACAGACTGATCGGTGTACTGACCGCAGGTGCGATGATCAATTTCATCGACCGCGTCAACATATCGGTTGCGGCGCCGGCTATGATGCCCGCGCTGGGGCTCAACAAGGCCGAGTTCGGCGTAGTTATGTCGGCGTTTCTCGCCGGGTATACCCTGTTTCAGTTTCCGGGCGGGCTGATGGCCGACAGGTGGAATACGAAGCGAATCATCGCTCTATCGTGTCTGGGATTTTCGGTCTTCACCGCCCTGACACCCCTTGGGGGCCTCGCTTTCGGGTTGATGGTTGCAATCCGCTTTATGGTGGGAGCGTTCGAGTCGGTAAGTTTCCCGGCTTACGCGTCGATGAATTCGCGCTGGATACCCCGACAGGAATACAGCCGCGCGCAGACCGTAAGCCTTTCGGGATCGTATCTCGGGCAAACGATAGGCTACCCGTTGACGACCTGGATCGTCGCCGCCTTTTCGTGGCCGATGGTTTTCTATTTCAATGCGGTGCTCGGCATTCTCTGGATGGGCGTTTGGTTGTGGTTTTCCACAAATACTCCCCGCGAACATCCGCGCATAAGCGAAAGCGAACTCAAATACATCGAAGATAACCGGGCTTCGCGACCCGGCGTGACCGTATCTCCCTGGGCGATTCTAAAGTCGCCTACGGTGCTGATGTTGTCGGCGTCCTACATGTTTCTGGTTTACGGCGTGTGGATGATCGTTTTGTGGTTGCCTACTTATCTGGTCGAAGGGCGTGGCTTTTCGATGCAGGCAATGGGGTGGGTAGGTATGATTCCCACGGTTGCGAGTTTCGTCGGATTGATTGGCGGGGGCGTTTTGTCGGACACGCTTTTGCGGCGTGGATTCAGCCGTCGATTCGCCCGGGCACAGGGGCCGGCACTATGCATCGGTGCGGGCGTCCCGTTTCTTGTTGGCGCAATGTATTCGCCTTCGGCCGGAGTATCTGTAGCGTGTTTCGCAATATATCTGTTCAGCATCAATCTGGCTACGGGCGGTTACTGGAGCGTTCCATTGGAACTCAATCCGAAGCTCGTGGGCGCGATATCGGGAGTAATGACGTTTGCGGGAAATCTCGGTGGATTTTTCGGACCCCTGAGCGCCGGATACATCTATCAGGCCACCGGCAACTGGTCTCTCCCGTTTCTTACCGCTGCCGGGGGCGCAATCATTTCCTTTCTGATTTTCTATTTTCTGGTTAGACCCGAGCCGATGGAGTTCGAACAGGCAACGGGGAATGCAACTGCGGCCGAATCGGCGGTCGGCGAGGCATAGAAGCATGAATTGCACGAGGCTGAAAACAACGGGCGTCATTTTGCTGCTGATCGTGGCGGCCCCTGCATACGCGGCCGTGCAACAGCGCGTAGCACTCAAGCCCGATGCCGTGCAGCGCGAAGTAACGTTCGAGACATCCGACGGATGGAAAATCCACGGCACGCTCACTGTGCCGGGATCCTGGCGCGAGGGATCGAAACTGCCAGCAGCGCTTCTGCTTCATTCCTCGATGCATTCGCAAATGGTGTGGGCCGTATACCCGGGCTGGGTGCGGATTCAGGAGTCGATCGTAACGCTCAGGATCGACTGGCGCGGCCGCGGCAGAAGCGAGGGCGTACGCCGTTACGTCGAGTTTACACCCGAGCAGCGCGACGCGGTCGCATTGGATGTAAAAGCCGCACTCGATTTTCTTGCCAACCAGAAGGAAGTTGATGCGATGCGGCTCGGCGTTGTAGCCGAGGAATTCAGCGCGCAGCCTGCGGTAATCGGGGCTATGCCTGATCCGAGGGTGCGGTCGCTTGTGCTTTTTTCCGGATGGCTCGACGCACGCGCGATGGACCAGTTCGCAGCGCACTCGTCGAAGTCCGTACTTTTCATCGTCAGCAGGGAAGACAGTCGCAGCCTCGATCAGACCGTCAAAGCTTACGGATTGATGGACAAGCACGGCAGCGAATTATGGATCGAGGATGGTCTGGGAGTCGGACTGGCGATGGGCAGCGTATGGCGCAATCGTTTCCCCGATGAGCAGGAGGAAAAGGCCATTGATTTTGCAGCCGGCGCGTGGCTCGTAAAACGGTTGACGAGTTTAGGCGAGTTTCGCGAAGTGACAATCAATACATCGGACGGCTGGGTGCTTCACGCCACTATCGGGCTGCCCGGCAACGCCGGTCGGAATCGAACCTCGCCCGGCGTGTTGCTGCTGCCCACGGCCCTTGCCGATCGGACCAGTTACTACGGCCTTGAACGGGAACTGGTTGCAAACGGCCTTGCCGTGCTCAACCTGGATTGGCGCGGAATAGGAAAAAGCACCAACAAGGGGGCGCTCATCAATTTGTCGCTCGACGATATGGACCGGGCGATCATAGACGTTCGAGCCGCGCTTGCATACTTTGCGTCCGTCGAGGGCGTCGATCCGGATCGCATTGCGGTGCTCGGAAGCGCATTCGGCGCAAAGCTCGCAATGCAGGCGGCCGCTGATGACGCTAGGCTCAAGGCTGTAGCATTGATGACGCCGGTGACTAAACCGAGGGAACTCGACGGGGATCTTAAGGCGATTAAGGCAATCAAGCGGCCCGTGATGCTCATAACAGGCGACGGTTTCGGAGAAGCTACAAAAAGCGTAGCGGCGGCGGCCGGGCAATCACCTAATAACACCATTGTGAGTTATCGCGGCGGAATACTTGGTTACGAACTTTTCAATATCGATCCGAATCTTGAGCGGAGCATCGCGCAGTGGTTCAAACGGCAGTTTGGGCGTACGGGCGGCGATCGGGAGGAGCACAGATGACAATAGTAGACAACGACACTCATATAAATGAACCGATGGAAGCGTTCGAGAAATTTCTCGAAGAGCCATATGCATCGCGCCGGCCGATCATCATCAAGGATACATTCGGGCTGACGCGAATAGTGCTCGAAGGGCGCCTCTATCCTGAACCGCGCCTTAAGCAGGCTCACAGCAAGAAGATCGAGGGCACGAAAATGGGCGGCATACACGCCGGGGCCGCCGATCCGAATGCGCGTCTTGCGGATCTGGACCTCGAAGGCGTGGACATACAGGTCATATTCGGAAGTCTGGGACTTGCGCTTTCGGCGCTTACTGACAAGGATTTCGGCGTAGCGATGGCCCGCGCCTGCAATAATTATTATGCCGATTTCGCAAGCGTGAGCCCCAACCGCCTCAAGCCACTTGCGACGCTCCCGCTTCAGGACATTCCGGCCTCGATCGAAGAGATGAAGCGCGCAACCGGCGAACTCGGTTTCATCGGTATAACCGTGCCGCCGAACGTCAACGGCAAGAACCTGGATCATCCGGACTTTTATCCGATTTACGAAACCGCACAGAGTCTGAATATCCCGATCGGCGTTCACTGGGGCAACGGCGCCTATATGCAGGCGGCGGGCATCGAGCGTTTCGATACGCATTTCATGACTCATATTTTCGGCCACCCGTTTGAACAGATGATTGCGCTGACTTCGATCATCTGCGGCGGAATTGTAGAGATGTTCCCGAAACTCAAGTTCGGGTTTCTCGAAGCCGGATGCGGATGGCTGCCCTATTGGATGCAGCGCCTGCACGAGCACTACGAGCGCCGCACGGCCGAGGTGCCGTTGATGAAGCGCGAACCCGTTGAATACCTGTTGAGCGGGAGTTGCTTTATTACGATCGAGCCGGATGAGGTGATGCTGCCTGCGGTGATCGAGGAACTCGGCGATGACATCATCATGTTTGGTTCGGATTATCCGCACACCGACAGCAAGTTCCCCAATACGGTTAAATTCGTCAAGGAGAGGCCGGACATATCCGACCGTGCGAAGACCAAGATTCTGACCAACGGTCTTAAGTTTCTCGGGATTACCGCAAACGGATCGAACTGACGCGGGTTTCAAACCGGGAGGGCAATTGATGCGAAGCCGTATCAAACTTGCGTGCACTATCGTCGGCATCTGCATGCTTTTTGCGGTCGCCGCCGGATTCAGAATACAGGACAGCAATGCGTCGGCCGCGCAGGGCGAAGCAGTAGCAGATGCCATGCGCGGGCTGTCGCAGCGAATGGTCGATGCATATGAACGCAGGGATCCGGACGCGCTCAGGCGGTTGTACAAACGTCAACCCGACGCGCTGTTTTTCTGGGAACGCCGGATGTCATACAGCTTCGATGACATCAGCCGGACAATGGGCGCAATCGTAGATGCGGTCTCGAATATAAAGCTGACCGTAACCGAGTTTCGTTCCGGAGGGGCAGGGCAGACCGGTTGGTTTGCCGCGCTGTTTCATATCGAACGAACCATGAAGGACGGCGAGCGCAGCACATCGGAAGGACGTTGGACCGTAGCGGCGGAAAAGGTGGGAGAAAACTGGTTGATAGTACACGAGCACACATCCTTTC
Organism: Acidobacteriota bacterium; assembly: GCA_019639255.1. Classification (GTDB taxonomy): domain Bacteria; phylum Acidobacteriota; class Blastocatellia; order RBC074; family RBC074; genus JAHBSF01. The sequence goes on from JAHBSF010000006.1 coordinate 106,576, forward strand.
CGCTGCCGAAACCCTGAGAGAGTGAGCGGGCGTCAGAGAGATAACGGAACAAACTGAATGAAACGAAAATTACGGAATAATCTCATATTTTCGTCTGTTCCGTTCTCATTCATAAATGCCTTGATTTCGTGTGGGATGATTTGAGGAGATAACGAAAACATGAAAACGAAAATCCATCAGCTTTGCACATTTCTGCCGATTCGCACCAATCCCCCGGCCATCATCCGGCTGGTTTTGGCCTGTGCCGTCGGCCTGATTGCTGCGGCGTGCGCGTCACCGCCGCCGCAGCAATCCGAATCCACTGCGAGGGACTCTGCGGGCGTCGTCGACTGGAGAACAGAAGATGTGTCGGGCGATATACCGCAAGAGCGCGGCGCCGGGAAACTCGTAGCCGTAGGCGATCAGTTGATTCTGTTCGGTGGGTTCAAGGAATGTTTCGATAAAACCAAATGCGATCATACCTATTACACCGATCTGCACGTATTCGACACAAAGACTGCAAAATGGGAGAAAAGGACGCCTTCTGGCGGCATGCCCGGACGCCGCGCATTTCTTGGAGGCACGGTTTATCATAAGAAACAAACGGCGCTGTTTTACGCCGGAACTTATTACCGCGTCGACGTAGCGACGGGCAAGCCGTATGAAACCGAGGACACAATAAAGGTCTATGACGATTTGTGGGAATACGATCCTGCGGCGAATACGTTCACACAGCGCCAGTTCGCCAACGCAGGGCCGGGCAAGAGACTCGGCGCGGAGATCGTGGTCAAGGACGATACGATGTACTCGTTCGGCGGTTACGATGAAAATTTCAAGGCGTATAACGATCTTTGGGCATACGATCTTTCTACAAACACCTGGAAGCAGTTGCGGAAGAATGAGGACCCGGGATCGCCTTCCAAGCGTTACATATTCCGTTTCGAACTGAGCGAGTCGGGAGATGACGCGTACATATTCGGTGGAAACTACCGCGAAAAGATTACAATACAAAGAAACGATTTGTGGAAATACAACTTCGCAACCGATAAATTCACCGAAATCGTATCGGAGACTTCCAGAAACATTTCCGGCCGCACGCACGGCTCCGCCGCGGCATTCGACGGGCAGTTCATTATTGCGCTCGGTGATATTCCCGACGGTGGTTGCACTACGGATCAGGCGAGCGAACACCAGAATCCCACCGACGAGGTATGGAGTTTGCCCGAGGGCGAAACGAAGTGGAGACGGGTGCAAATCGGTGCAGGGCCGCCGCCGCTCAAGCGCTTGATGTATGCGAGGGCGGGAGACAGGCTCTACGTTACCCACGGTTTCGGCTACGATTGCTCGCAACCCGACAGCGAGGGGGCAAAATACAGTCTGAAAACCTATAGCCTGCCTCTGGCCCGGGTCAAGCAGGCTTTGGCTCAGTAATCGGAGCGGCGCGTAATATGGGAAGGTGCAGAGAACACGGGATACGCAGCACGGGTTTCCGGCATTCGGATTTATCCGCTTGATCGGCGTATTCCGCGTTCTCCACACACAGCAACAAACAACGGGCATCAAATAGATGGAACCGCAAGGCGAGCGCGAAGCTGTCGAGAGTCAGCCGACTATGTCGGTCAACCTGGTTTATTACGGTTGGGTGATAGTAGCCGTATGTTTTGTCGTAATCGCGCTGATTGCTCCATTGCAGTCGTCATTTTCGATTTTTTATGTTGCGGTCGTAGATGAGTTTAACTGGAGCCGCAGCAGCACGTCCGGGATACTGGCGCTGCATCTGGTATTGAACGGATTGATGGGTCCGTTTGCGGGAGGGTTCATTGACCGGTACGGGCCGAAGCACGTAATGCCGGTCGGTGCTGTGGTAACGGCTATCGCTCTTTTTATTCTGAGTCGCGCAACCGAGCAGTGGCATTTTTACGTGGCGTTCGGGGTGATTGCGGCGGTCGGCAGCACGATGATTCATATCGTGCCGCTAACGACGCTCGTATCGCACTGGTTTGTGCGGCATCGCGGCACGGCGATCGGTTTGGTCGCGGCGGGGTCGGGTGCGGGGCAACTGGCTCTGATGCCGCTGCTTCAGTACATGATTGAAACGATAGGCTGGCGCAATGCCTACCTGGCGCTTGGGGCGGCGTTGCTCGTAATTCCGACCGTGCTGATAAGGCTTTTTCTTTTCAGTTATCCCGAAGAGCGCGGGATGTCGGCTTCGGATGAAATGACTCCTCGGAGAAAACGCGAAACTGTTGAAATCGTCGTTGGGAGCGAGGGGCGGGAAATCGAACGAAAGAGGGGCGTAATCCGGCGCAACGAGATCATCATCCTCGACCGCGAGTGGGCCGAAAGGGACTGGACGCTCTCAAAGGCCGTCGTCACTTTCAGGTTCTGGGCCATCACGTTGATGATGGCGATGTTTGCGGCTGGGTTTTACATCATTTCGGTTCATCTCGTAGCATATCTTAGGGACAAGTCCTACAGTGTGCTGCTCGCCGGTTCGATAGTCGGATTGCAGGGGATGTTTAATTTTATTGGCAAGGGGCTGGGCGGAGCGTTGTGCGATCGGATCGGCCGTGAAAAGACGCTGACGCTGAGCATTGCCGCCTTCATCATCTGCATACTTCTGCTGAGCCTCGGCGGTGTGATCATAAGCCCGGCGCTGATTTACGTATTCTGCGTGTTCTACGGCGTCGGATACGGAATGGCGGTGCCGGCATTGATCACTTCATCGAGCGACCTTTTCGGCGGGCGGCACTTTGGGGCGATACTGGGTGTGATATTGCTCGGCGGATTTTTCGGCGGCGCCGCCGGGACCTGGCTGGGCGGAAAACTGTTCGATGTGACGCAGGGCTATACGGCTAACTTCGTCGTCGGCATCGTTACAATGGTGATTTCATTGGCGCTGATCTGGAGCGCCAGACCAAGCCGCGTGCGGCTGATACGCAGCGTCGTAGAGAGTGCATAACGGAATAATCGGCGGAATGTTTGCAGGTAATCTGAGAGGACAGTTATGGCAAAGAGATTTGCGGCAAATCATAGGGGATTTATAGCGGTTGCATTGCTCGTAACGTTGATGCTGGCCGGAATGGCTGTGCGTCCTGCGAAAAGCGTAGAGAGCCGTGAGCAGGCTTCGCGCAAGTTTGAATACATGGAGCCGCGTTATCCGAAGATAGCAAACATCACTACAGTGGAGCAGTTGCTGCCGTATGTGCGCCGGATCGTCACAAGGCCGATGCCGTATACGGGGGATCAGCGTCCGGGCTTTGGGATAAAAGGCGGCGAAAAGGTGCTTTTTATCACTGACAGCGATGTCGATCCGCTCGTGGTTGCGGCGTTTATGCGTGTGCTGCGCGAGGAGATGAAGTGCAAGGTTGACGTGTTTCAGGAACAGGGAAACCGGGCGCTGTACAAAACGGGAGACATTATGAAGTTTCTCGTAAACAGCAAGCCCGCGGCCTGGATGCTTGGAGGCCCATCGTGGACGGAAGAGGTTGCCAAGCGTGAAGGGTACGACAAGGTAATTGGCCAGACCTTCTGGGCCAACAATAACTGCACGCTGAAGCATTACAGCTTTTCTATGGACTGGCCCACGCGCGAGCATCTGGCAAACGAGGCCGTGATGTACCCGGAAGAAATCATCGAAGCGCTCGATCGCGTGTCGTGGAAGATTCTGCGGCAAACCGAAACCGTAAGGATTACTGATCCGGAAGGGACGGACATAACATTTACCTGGTTTCCAGAATACTGGCAGATAATGGACGGGAATGACGGCGGATATTTCCAGAATCTTACGGAAGGATTCGGGACGCATCACTACCACCACGGCAGTCTCAAGGATCCGATCATTTCGGGGCACCTGACCGGATATCCGTTTGGAATCGTGCTGCCGAAATCGGACGTGCGTGGGGTAGTTGCCGGTACATCGGATCATCTGGGGCCGTATCCGCACCTGAAGATACACTTCGAGAACAACAAGATTACGAAACTCGAAGGCGGTGGAGAGTTCGGCGACGCGTGGAGGCAGTTCATAGAGCAGACAAAGGACATCAAGTACCCGCATCATCCGGGGCCGGGCAACGATTATTTCATCGAGGCGGCGATCGGCACGCATCCGAAGGTCATGCGGCCGTTCAATGTATTCGAATCGGCTGCTGCGCGCGGCACCTTCATAGCCGAGCGCGACCGCAGCGGAGTAATACACATCGGCATAGGGCAGGCGCTGGATTTGATGTGGGCGCTCAAACGCCCAGAACCGCTGCCGTTTTATCACTTCCACGCGCATCTGTATTTCCCGACTTATACCTGCAGGCTCAAGGACGGTCGAGAGGTCAAACTGATCGACAAGGGGCGTCTGACGGCGCTCGACGACCCGGAAGTGCGCCGGATCGCCGCGAAATACGGGAACCCGGATGAACTGCTGCGCGAGGATTGGGTGCCCGCCATTCCGGGCATCAACGTCGAAGGCGACTATTTCAAGGACTATGCCAACGACCCCGAAACCTATATGACGCGCGAACACCGCAAGGTTTACGGCGAACAGATAGACCGCAGCAAAAAGTACTATAAATAATAGCGTACACAGCACACCGCACCATTCTTGCAATGTTATTTATTACGAGGTGACCGACTAATCAGTCGCGATGTTTATAGAATTTGGAAGCGGAGTATGAAGTGTAGTGTCAATCAAGTACTTCGAGTTTATCAGCCGCGGAGCGGCGAAAGATCTTTCGCCCTTTCAGGGCTCGGGCGTTTTGTTTCTGCTGACCTGGCGCTCGCGCACCAGGCTACAGATCTTTCGCCGCTCCGCGGCTGATAAACTCGAAGTACTTGATTGACATTGCCAGCAGGAATTGACAGTGCCAACAGGAGTCGCGGCGCAGCGGCCACGAATGAAAATTCAGGCGGTGGCCCTGATTTTCATCTAAGAGCGTGTTTTGAAAGCCCCGAAGGGGCGAAGGATGTGTAGCCTGGTGCGCAAGCGCCAGGTCAAATCGAGAAACGCTTCCGAGCCCTGAAAGGGCGAAAGAACTATACAGGATCTTCCGCTCTTTCAGGGCTGAAATTGATGTTGGCGTGATACCCAGGGCTTACGCTGCTGGGCTACAGATCTTTCGCCCCTTCGGGGCTTTCAAAACACGCTCTAAGTATCCAGGAGCGATCGGTGTTGAGAATCTGCAGATCGGAAACAGGTCTTATGAGGCGGCGGCTGGTATTGCTTCTGTGTATGTTGGCTTTTGGCTCCGTGGCAGGGGGCAATGCGATCGATTCGCGTGTTAGCGAAATGCAGGAACCCGAATGGCGCCTGCTGTTGCCCGAGGATGAAGGCAGGGTGGAGGTAGAGCTGTCGTGTTCAAACTGTCACGGGTTGAAGCAACTGATCACGCAGCGGAAGTCCGAAGCCGGGTGGCGAGCCTCTGTTCAGAAGATGGCGTCAAGTTACCAGGCGCCTATAGACAGAGAGGATTTCCCCATACTCGTTTCATATCTTTCAAAGCATTTCGGCGAGGGAAATGTAATCGAGGAACTTCCCATAAACATAAACTCCTGTTCGGCGGCGGTGCTCAAGCGGTTGCCTGGAATTTCGACGGAAACGGCAGAGGAGATCATACGGTTTCGAGACTCCAACGGTCGCTTCACCAATGTGGAAGACCTGTTGCACGTCAAGGGAATTGATAAAGGTACATACAGGAAGCTCAAGGCATTCATCACTGTAGGAGAAAGTACGAAGTGAGGTTGGATCTCTCTTCGAAGACCGTCAACCACCAGTTGCACGGCGTGTCCCGGTTGCTGTTGCACAATGTGCATGCCGTTGCGAGGGCGCGTTGCCCGAATGACGCGGCCCACACCTTAGGAGGCGAGTCATGAAATCGAAACCGAACATCCGAATTGCCGTTGTATTCTCTGTTTTGTTGATGTTGCCTGCGATTGCGTCGGCGCAAACTACTACTGCGTCGTTGCTCGGTTCCGTGCGGGACCAGTCGGGCGCAGTAGTGGCCAACGCGACGGTTACGGCTAAAAACACCAGAACGGGTTTGGAGCGAAAGGTAGCCACCGACGAGTCGGGGCGCTATCGCATCAGCGAACTCCTGCCCGGAGAGTATCAGGTGCAGGTCGAACAGCCCGGGTTTACCACCGGTGTGCGCGACGGTGTAGTCCTGACGGTAGGGCGCGAAGTGCAGGTCGATTTTTCCCTTACCGTTGGCGACATCAGCGAAAAGACCATCATTACAAGTGGTACGGCGTATGTCGAAACCACAAATCCCACGATTTCCGGTCTGGTCAATCAACGGACCATCCAGGAATTGCCCATCAACGGCCGCGACGTGTTCCAGTTGACCACGCTGCAAACCGGCGTGACAAGTTCAGCGTCGCTGACAGGGGGCGGAGGTCTGGGCAGCAATCCCACGCTCGTGGGACCGGGCAGCGCGAAGATCTCGGTAAACGGCGCCCGCATCACCGCCAATCAGTTTTTGCTCGACGGCACGACAGTTAACGACGCGTTCAACAATACGCCGGGCGGACTCTCAGGCAGCTTTCTCGGCGTAGATGCGTTGCAGGAATTTCAGGTCATCACAAACAGCTACGGTGCAGAATTCGGTCAGGCGGGCGGCGCCGTAGTCAATGCGGTGACGAAGTCCGGAACCAACAACCTTCACGGAACAGCCTTCTGGTTTCACCGCAACTCGGCCTTCGACGCCAAGAATCGTTTTGATCCCGTTGATGCGCCGATCCCTGGTTTCAAACGCAACCAGTTCGGCGGCACCATCGGAGGCCCGATAGTACAGGACAAGACTTTTTTCTTCGGGAGTTATGAGGGCCTTCGGCAGGATCTCGGATTATCGAGAATATTCACGGTTCCCACAGCCTCCGCCCGTGCTCGCGCAGTCCCGTCGGTCAGGCCTTACATCGACCTCTATCCGCAACCCAACGGACGGCAACTGAACGCCGACACTGCCCAGTACGTGCGCCCCGCCAAAGACATCACGGGCGAGGACCAGTTCATGATCAGGGGTGATCACACCTTCTCGGCCAACAACAGATTTGCTGCAAGGTATACGTTCAGCGATTCGGATTACGTATTCGCGAGCGGCCCGATTCAGAACACGCTTACAATTGCGCGCAATCAGTACGCGACCTTGAGCGACACGCACGTATTCAGCCAGAAGCTGGTCAATGTAGCCCGTTTCGGTTTCAATCGCTCGTTTATCGAGGGTACCGAACCGTTTGTGGTCAGCGTACCTACAAGCCTGTCGTTTATACCGGGACATCCGATGGGAGGCTTTTTCGGACTCGCCGACGTTTCGCCTCTGGCCAATTCGCTGCAAGTGCCGAGAAAGTTCACTTACAACGTATTTGAGTTCAGCGATCAGGTTACGTGGACGCAGGGCGGACACACCATAAAATTCGGCGGTCTCATACGCCGTATGCAATTCAACAGCCTGCAGGGGCGCGCAGAGGACGGAGTATTCATATTCCAGAACCTCAACGCGTTCCTGAATGCACAGCCGCAGGCTTTTGTAGCACCGAGGCCGGGATCGAGTTTCTATCGCGGGATACGGCAGACGATCTTCGCTCCCTATATCCAGAACGACTGGCGCGTGCGCCCGAACCTGACCATCAACCTGGGGCTGCGCTACGAAACCCATTCGACTCCGACCGAAGTCAACGGATTGCTGGCGAATCTGCGGCGGCCCACGGATGCCGCTCCGACAATCGGACCTCCTTTTATGCAGAATCCGAGCAGGAAGAATTTCGCTCCGCGCGTGGGATTCGCCTGGCAGCCCTTTGACAGTAAGACTTCGATACGGGGCGGCTTCGGCGTATTCGACGTAGTACTCCTGCCCTACAATTACCGGAGCGAAATAACCCTGCAACCGCCGTTTTCCGTCACGGCGCAGGTTGCACCGGCGCCTTTCCCGAATGCATTCGATTTGATCAACAACGATGTTTCGTTGCCCGAATTCAATGCTTTTTCTTTTGAAACCAACCGGCCTTACGTCATGCAGTACAACCTGTCGGTACAGCGCGAAGTGGGTTGGGACACAGTTGTATCGCTGGCGTACGTAGGTTCGCGCGGTGTGCATCTGACGCGCCGCAACAACATCAATCTTCGCACCGACGTAATCATCGGCCCGGACGGTTCGCGGTCATTCCCCGTAATAGCCACCAACCAGATCAGGCCTCGTTTGCTCAATCCGCGGTTCGGTCAGGTCAGGTTGACCACTATGGATGCAAACTCGAATTACAATGCGCTGCAGTTTAACATCAGCAAACGATTCAGCCGCAATTTCGAGTTTACGACCTCCTACACCTGGGCCAAGGCCATAGACGATGCCGCCGATTACACCGGAGCGATAGCCAACATTCCGGCCGGCGCGCAGGCGCAGGACACCTACAACCTCAGGAACGAACGCGGCCGGTCGAATTTCGACATCCGCCATAACTTTGCGTCGGGTTTCGTCTACAACATACCGTGGGGAGCGGGACTTACGGGCGCGGCGAAAGTAATTGGCTACGGCTGGCAGTTCAACGGATTCATCAGCGCCAGAACCGGATTCCCGTTCAGCCCGCTGCTTGGGTTCGACCGCGCGCAGGATGGAACGCAGCAAACCGGTAACACGGTTGGACAGCGTCCCAACCTCGTTTCCGGCAGGAGTTTCCAGAGCATAGTTACCGGTAATCCCGACAGGTTCTTCGATCCTGCAGCCTTTACGCTGCCGGCTCAGGGAACTTACGGCAATGTGGGCAGGAACGTGCTCACCGGCCCGAACTTCGTAACCGCGGATCTTGGGCTGACCAAGAATACGAACATAACCGAGGCGTTGCGGTTTCAGTTCAGAGTTGAAGTATTCAATTTCTTCAACAAGGTCAACTTTGCATTGCCCGACAATCTGGTTGTGTTCTCCAACGCAACTGGCGCCGTTCCCGGAAACTCGGGCGTCATTACGAGAACGGCCAATACAGCGCGCCAGTTGCAACTGGCATTGAAGTTCATCTTTTGAACGGAAATTTGGGTTAGGGAGAAGTAGAGATAACGGAACAAACGAAATGATACGAAAATTACGGAAAAGTTGAATATTTCCGTTTGTTCCGTCTTATTACGTTTGTTCCGTTATCTCTGTTCTCTTTATGTAATCAGGTGCAAAAACTCGATACACAACAGGAAATGGCAGTGCGCCCGGAATCGGGTATTTACTACGGCTGGGTGATAGTCGCCGTTTGTTTCGGAGTGATCGCACTGATCTCTCCGGTGCTGGGATCGTTTTCGGTTTTTTACGCCGCAGTGCTGGGCGATTTCAGTTGGAGTCGGGGCAGCACAGCGATTGCCATGTCGATTCATCTGGTTGTGAGCGGGCTTACTGCGCCAGTCGCCGGCGGCCTCGTAGACCGCTACGGGCCGAGGCGCGTGATGCCAATCGGGGCGCTGATTACCGCTGCCGCCCTTGTATGGCTCAGCCGAAGCACGCAGCTCTGGCATTTCTACCTCGGTTTCGGCGTCGTCGCCGCAATCGGGAGTGCGATGCTCAACACCGTGCCCCTGATGACCGTCGTCTCGCATTGGTTCGAGCGGCGGCGCGGCACTGCGATGGGCATTGTGACGATGGGGCAGGGTGCGGGACAGCTCGCGCTGATGCTTATACAGATGCTGATCGGCGGCATAGGGTGGCGCAACACCTACCTGGTTCTGGCCGCATCGATCGCCGTTGTTCCGACAACATTGATCTATTTGTTCCTGTATCTTCGTCCTTCGGATCGTGGTGTAGCGGGCGATGCCCAGCGCGCAAACGAAGAGGATAGCAGCAGGGGAAGAAGTGAAGTTGTCATTGTTGATAGGCAATGGGCCGATACGGAATGGACGGTATGGCGCGCCGTCGGGACGTTTCGATTCTGGGCGTTGATGCTGATGATGGCGTGTTTTGCAACGGGTTTCTTTCTGGTGTCGACTCACCTGATAGTCTTTCTTACAGACAAGGGATACAGCGCGGTGCTCGCGGCATCGGTGCTCGGCGTGCAGGGAGTCATCAACATAGCCGGGAGGTTTTCTGGCGGCGTCCTGGCCGACCGTCTGGGCCGCGAATGGACGATCACGCTGAGTTCAGGACTGTTTATCGTCTGCGTCGTTTTGCTCAACGCCGCCGGATGGGCCGTGAGTCCGCTGCTGGTTTATTCGTTCGCTGTTTTTTATGCAATGGGTTCGGGAATGACGTTGCCTGCACTGTCTGCTGCGGCTGCGGACCTGTTTCAGGGCAAACATTTCGGCTCGATTTTCGGCGTGATTATGTTGGGAGGGCTTTGCGGAGGCGCCATCGGCGCATGGCTCGGAGGACGGCTCGTAGACCTGACGAACGCCTACAGCGTGAATTTCATTGTCGCTGCAACGGTAATGGTGGCATCGGCGGCGCTGATATGGAAGGCGCGTCCGAGCAGGGTTCGCGTAATCAGACGAATCTGATTACAGCGGTTTCGATTTTGGTGTTCAGCACTCTGTAAACAAAGTTTGAGTTTTACAGCCGCGCAGCAGCGAAAGATCTGTAGCCCAGGGCGTAAGCCCTGGGTAGGTGTAGAGAAGCGGCGCCAGCCCCGGAGGGGCGGAAGATCTTTCGCCCTTTCAGGGCTCGAACATTCTTTTTCTGTTGACCTGGCGCTCACGCACCAGGCTACAGATCTTTCGCCGCTCCGCGGCTGAATAACTCAAAAGAACTTGATTGACAGAGTGCTGAACACCAAAATCGAAACCGCTGTAAGTTCCTGTTTGCACTCAGCACTCAGCACTCAGCACTCAGCACTTCTTCGAGGGTGACCATGGCCGACGAAAGACATCATCTCGATAAATTCACGCCGTCGGACGAATCGGCGCTCGTGCGCGCATCCGATGCAGGCCGGCGTTATCCCGATTACGCCTACATCCCTTCGGATCTCGACGACGGCCCGATGGCCGTCGTGCGCGAACAGTGGCGGCGCATAATCAAGCACAAATGGCTGATTGCGGTCGTGGCCCTCGTCATCACCACGGTCGTATCCATAGAGGCTTTTCGTTCCAAGTCGATTTACCGCGCCACGACCGTAGTGGAACTCGACAAGGGCAGCCGGACGATTTACAAAACCAATCTGATGACGATCGAGAGCGACGATGCCGACATCCCCTACGTCAACAACATCGCCGTAAAAACCAACATCCGGCTGCTCAAGAGCCGTCCGATACTGGAAGACATCATACTTGCGCTGAAGCTGAACGAAAACGCGCGCTTCCTTGACGTAACGGGGCGCAAGTCGATCGTGGAATCGCTGCGCACGATTCAGTCGCGCGTGTTTAATCCATCGTCTCCCGCAATGGGGCCCGGGCTTGCGCCGCCTCCGCCGATGGAACTCGAAGAACCTTCACAGCGGTCGCAGCAGGAAAGCCTGCGCCTTGCGCCCTACGTCGGCGTGCTCAGCGCCTATCTTGTCGCCGAGCAGGTCGAAGACACGCGCATGCTCGCGATTTCGTTCGATCATACGGATGCGAACCTGGCCGCCACGATCGTCAATTCCACGGCGCAGATATTCATGCAGCGCGCCTTTCAGAACCGCGTCAGACGTTTTGAAACCACGTCGGACTGGCTCAGCACGCGCACGCGCGAACTGCGCGCGCAGGTCGAAGAAGCCGAACTCGAACTTGCAGGCTTCGCCGGCAGGCACAACATGATGTCCACCGGCGAGGGCAAGGAGAGTCTGACTACGGATAAACTGGCGAACCTTTACGGTCAGGTGCTGAAGTCCGAAATGGATATGATCCTCAAGGAATCGCTTTACGAGGAAGTGCGTCAGGGCCGCGTCACACAACTGCCCGAAGCCTTCGGCGATGCAAAGCTCAATGCAATAAAAACCCGCCTCGACGAACTCACGGTGCAGGCTACGCAGAATGCCGGCCGTTTCGGCCCCGAAAATCCGCGCGTGCAGGCGCTCAACCGCGAAATCGAGACGCTGAAAAAACAGCACGACGAGGGCCGCGCGCTGCTCGAAAGCCGGTTGAAGGCCGAGTATGACCGCGCCGCGCGCGAGCAACGCGCCATACGCGATGCGTTTGAACGCGCAAAGGGCGAGGCCGTAGCCCAGAATTCCGCCGTCATCCAATACGGCATGCTCAAACAGAAGGTCGACATTGCAAAGTCGATTTATCAGGAGTTTTTGAGCAAAACCACGCAAACCGACCTTCAGAAACACGAGCAGCAGTATTCCAGCGCGCGCATCATCGAACCCGCTTTCGTGCCCGGCTCGCCCATAGGTCCGAACCGCATACGCACGATCCTGATAGGATTTGCCGCAAGCCTGGTTCTGGGCGTCGCGCTCGCGCTCGGGCTGGAGTATCTGGACAACACGGTCAAGACCGCGGATGACGTAAGCCGGACTACGGCGCTGCCCACGCTCGGCCTGATTCCCGCGATGACCGGAAAGAGGCGAAGGTTTAAAAACGGCGACAACGGCAAGTCCCGGCAACTGCTGCTGACCGAGCAGGGCGCCGAACCGGAACGCGCCCTGCCCGCGCGTTTCGGGCGGCGGCGGCGCGGCTACTCTACAAATTCGCTCGCCGAAGCCTACCGCGGGTTGCGGACATCCATTCTGCTTTCTTCCGCGGGGCACGCGCCCAAGACGATGCTGATTACCAGCAGCCAGCCGAGCGAGGGCAAAACCACCACGACGATCAATACGGGCATTTCGCTTGCGCAACTCGGCGCTTCGGTGCTGGTAATCGACGCCGATATGCGGCGGCCTGCGGCGCATCGCGCGTTGAGGGTGAACCAGTCGCCGGGGCTATCGACTTATCTGTCGAGCGATGCAAGGCTGGAAGGGCTGGTTCAGGAGCTGTCGATACCGCATATGTCGCTGCTTTCGTGCGGGCCGGTGCCGCCCAATCCGGCGGAGCTGCTGAGTTCGCCGCGAATGAAGGAACTGCTCAGAGAGGCTTCGGAAAAGTACGATCACGTGCTTGTGGATTCGCCGCCGCTGATGAACGTATCGGATTCGCTGATACTGGCGACGCTCGTAGAGGGCGTAGTGCTTGTCGTGCAGGGGGGGCGCAGTTCGCGCGGCATAGTGCGGCGGGCAAGGATGGAGCTCGGCAACATCGGGGCGAAGATTTTCGGCGTCGTATTGAACAACGTAGATCTGAAACGCGACGGGTATGACGGCTATTATTACTACAACCGGTATTACGGTTCGGAGTACGGCGCAGACAGCGGCGGCGAGCGTGCGGGCACGGGGGGCGATTGAATGAAGATATAACGATGCATGTGATCACACGGAAACGGCTGAATGAATTTGCAGCCAGATACCCGGAGACAAAATCAGCCCTTGTTCATTGGTATCAAATCATCAAGCGAAACAACTATTTGACATTGGCTGATCTGCGGAGACATTTTCCTTCAGTGGATCGGGTCGGCAAACTCACGGTCTTCAACATTGGCGGAAATAAAGTTCGCCTTATCGCTGCCATCCACTACAATAGGTCAAAAGTGTATATCCGGGCCGTACTTACGCATGAAGAGTACGATCAGGGAAAGTGGAAGGAATGAGCTATGCAGGATTTGGACGTCGCAGGTGTTCAGAATATCTGGCCTCGGTTATCAGGTCTTGTTTACGTGCCGCACACGGAAGAAGAGTATCATCGACTGGTATCGCTGTTGGATGATCTGGTAGACGAAATTGGCGAGGACGAGTCGCATCCTCTGGCATCACTTATGGAGATTGTGGGTGTACTTATTGAAAGTTACGAGGATCAGAACGTGCCCGAGCTGGTAGCATAGCCGTGTTCTGGCAGAGGGTAAGCAGAGATCAAGGCGAATCAATGTCCAGCCAATTGCAGATGTTGCGGACTCCTTTGTGTGTACCATTCTGCTGTGGATTGATTTAAATCAACCCACACGACATTGGGACAAAAAAGAGAGATAACGGAACAAACAAAAATAGACGGAACATACGGAAATATTCAACTTTTCCCTGATTTTTGTATCGTTTCGTTTGTTCCGTTATCTCTCTTGCTGTCTCGCGCTTTGTACCAATCCTCTGTGGATTGATTTACAGCGGTTTCGAATTTGGTGTTCAGTACTCTGTAAACAAAGTTTGAGTTTTTCAGCCGCGCAGCGCCGAAAGATCTGTAGCCCAGGGCGGCGAGCCCTGGGTAGGTGTAGAGAAGCGGCGCCAGCCCCGGAGGGGCGGAAGATCTTTCGCCGCTGCGCGGCTGTAAAACTCAAAGAACTTAATTGGCAGAGTACTGAACACCAAAACCGAAACCGCTGTAAACGAACAGGATATTGCCAAGGTCCTTTCCAACCCTGAGCAGATCATCGAAGTAGGGACGGGACGTGCCGTGGGAGACGACGGAATGAAGGTTATATTTGATCGGGAAACCGACGCTTTAACGGTGATATTTGCTGAGACTCCGATTGTCGAGAGCGACGAAGACAAACCTGGCGTCATTCTCGACTATGATGAAAACGGCAATCTTGTTTCACTCGAAATCCTGGACGCCTCACAACGAATAACTTCGCCGGGGCGCATCGAGTTCGCTGTGGAATCGGCTGCCGCCTGATGTCGCGTGGACGCAGGATCACCCTTGAAGAAAGAACGCGGAACACGCGGAATAAAGTTGCGCGAGCGCAGGAAGTCGGCGTGATGCAGCATGGTAGTCGATCTCACCGATGGCCGAACCATATCCGTACCGTTGGCCTGGTATCCGCGATTGATGCATGCAACGCCGGAAGAGCGAGGGCGATGGCGTCTGATCGGGGATCGGGAAGGAATACACTGGCCGGATCTGGATGAGGATATTAGCATCGAGAATCTGCTCCTGGGGCGGCGTTCCGGAGAGAGTCAGAGTTCTTTCAGGAAATGGCTTGAGCATCGGAGAGAGAACACAAAACGCGGGGAATAGTGGAAATACTCAGCAACGGGCAGGGATTTCCGCAAATTTCACGTCCGTGTTTCAGCGCTTTCCGCGTTCTCTCTTCTTACCTGGGATTGAAGATGCCTGCGACGGCGATCGAAAAACCGGGCAGTATCTCTCCGCCCTCAATCAGGTCGGCTTCGGTGTATACGATTGGAGCCTCGCCCGGATGATGCACGGTTACGGTGCGCCGCTTCGGATTGACTATCCAGACTGCGCGGACGCCCGAGGCGATGTAGTCGTCGATCTTCTCATCGAGTTCGTATATGCGGTCGTTCGGCGAAATGACTTCGACGGCAAGATCGGGCGGTCCCGGCCAGTATTCGTCGATATCGCCCACCGCATCGAGTCGTTCGGTTCGGACGAATGCGATATCGGGAGCGCGCACCGTATCGGGATTGGTAGCCAGTATAAAACCGGTTTCCGCCCCGAAAATTTCGCCGAGGCGGTTTTTATCAGCAAAAGCGCCCATCGGAACTGCAATCCGGGAAATGATTCGTCCGTGTCTGCTTCCGGCAGGAGACATGGGGCGTAATTCTCCTTTGACAAGCTCGAAATGGGAGTCGCTGCTCATCGCCATCAGATCTTCAGCGGTGACGATTTGTATAGTTGTGTTCATAAATGCAGACTCCTGTTTCCACCAATAAGTTCTACAGTAATTCTTGTGCCGCGAATGACAGGTTTGCCCGTCAGGACGCCTGGGTTGATGCTGATTCGTTCGCTGATGTCTTCTTTCATCGCATCGCCTCGGTTGCTCGCTCCGGTTCAAGACGGTTCTACGAGATTGTTTTGAGAATAGAAATCCCCATGGCTTTTGTCAAAGCCATCTGCGGTATGGTCGGCATTCGCAGAGTGGAAGCAAGAGAGATAACGGAACAAACGAAATGATACGAAAATTACGGAAGAGTTGAATATTTCCGTCTGTTCCGTCTAATTTCGTCTGTTCCGTTATCTCTCTTTCCTCTTAAACCGGGAATTGCCGGCATTCGCAAACCCGAACATGAACCCGACCGTGCATCAAACGCCCGAGATCGTTCTGCCCGACGAACCCGTAGTCCGCATACGCCCGACCGGACGCTGGTCGGCGCTTCACCTGCGCGATCTGTGGGAATACCGCGAACTGCTCTACTTTCTGGCCTGGCGCGACGTAAAGGTGCGCTACAAACAGACCGCGCTCGGCGTCGTCTGGGTAATCATTCAGCCGCTGCTGACGATGCTCATCTTCGCCTTCATCTTCGGGCGCGTCGTAGGCGTTCCGTCCGACGGCATACCGTATCACCTGTTCGCCTTCGCGGGCCTCGTGCCGTGGACGTTTTTCGCCGGTGCGCTGACGCGCAGCGGAAACAGTCTGGTAGGCAGCGCGCACCTGATTACCAAGGTATATTTCCCGCGCCTCATCATTCCGATCGCCGCCGTAGCCGCCGCGATGCTCGACTTTGCAATAGCGTTCGCGCTGCTTGCAGTGTTGATGGTCTGGAGCGGAGTGACGTTGACGCTGCAACTGCTGCTGCTGCCGGTTGTAGTGTTATTGACGGCGCTGCTTGCGCTCGGCGTTGGTATGTGGGCTTCGGCGCTTAACGTGAAGTATCGCGATGTAGGCCACATCCTGCCGTTTCTGGTGCAGTTGGGGATGTTTGCCACGCCGATCATTTATCCGGTGAGCATACTGCCCGAAAAATGGCGCGTATTGCTCGCGCTCAATCCGATGACCGGGATCATCGAGGGATACAGGGCGGCGCTTTTCGGCCGGCCCGTGGCGTGGAATGCGCTTGCGATTTCGGCGGCTGTGACGGTAGTAGTGCTTGTCTGGGCGATGTACGTTTTCAGGCGGATGGAGAAGGATTTCGCCGATGTCGTGTGACGGGAGTGAAGAGAAACAGCGAAGATGGAAGAGAGATAACGGAACAAACGAAATGAAACGAAAATTACGGAAGAGTTGAATATTTCCGTCTGTTTCGTCTTATTTCGTCTGTTCCGTTATCTGTCTTTTATATCTCAATGTCGTGTGGAGTGATTTACAGCAGTTTCGGTTTTGGTGTTCAGTGCTCCGTCAAGTAAGTTCTTTGGGTTTTTCAGCCGCGAAGCGGCGAAAGATCTGTAGCCCAGGGCGCAAGCCCTGGGTGAGTGTAGAGAAGCGGGGCCAGCCCCGGAGGGGCGGAAGATCTTTCGCCGATCCGCGGCTAAAAAACTCAAAAACTCTGATGAAAATAGAAGACTTGCGGCTTCAATTTTCATAAGAGTAATGAGCAATTGACCTTGTGCTTTTTAGTAGCTACATTAAATTGTGCAGATTGATTTCGACCCGCAAAAGGATGCCGATAATCTTGCCAAACACGGCGTGTCGCTGGCGCTGGCGGCTGAACTCGAGTGGGAAGCTGCTCTGGTATGGGTTGATGAAAGGGTCGATTACGGCGAGTTGCGGATGATCGCGCTCGTTCCAGGGAGCGGCATCCTCTATTACGCGGCGTTTGTTGATCGTGGGCGAACGAGAAGGATTATCAGCCTTCGCTGCGCCAACCGCCTCGAGGTGAAGCATTATGTCAAAGCAGGTTAAGCGGGCCGTTGCCTTGCCAACGGCAGCAGAAGACAAAGCAATCACAGCAGCAGCGAAATCAGATCCGGACGCTCTGCCGTTGACTCAGAAGCAGCTCAAGGCCATGGTTCCCATCCGCAAGCTTCGCGGTCGCCCGAAATCTGAAGGCCGGAAACAATTGGTATCGATTCGTTACAGTCCCGAGGTCATTGCCTGGTTTAAATCGACGGGCGATGGGTGGCAGTCGCGCATGGATAGTGTGCTGAGAGACTACGTCGCCAGACGATCACGTCGTGCGTCGAGTAGTGCGAGACGTTGATTTGCGTGTCTTCTGCGTTCTCGCAAGAAAATCAGATCATCACCAAAGTGTCTAATGTGTTCAAGTTTGAACCCGATCCGAAGGACGAACCTTTATATCAACATGGGATCTGATGACTGCCGCCGCCGGCAAATATCATCCGGGATCGTTCGGCAGGAATCCAGGAACGCAGGAAGATGAGCCGGATGGAAGTATCCTTACATTTCGGTGATTTCTGTTCGTTTCCAATCTTTCCGTAAACCATTTTTCCGCTCCACCCCAGGCTCCCGATAAATTGTAACCAGCATCCGTCAGCATCCAGATGAAGCCCATCATTCGCGTTGAGAATTTGAGCAAGCAATACCGGATCGGCGCTTCGCGCAAGCGCCACGACACGCTTCGCGACGCCATCACTTCGACCATGCGCGGACTTGGCGCGCGCTTCCGCTCAAACGGGCGGGATGAAGAAAACACTATCTGGGCGCTGAAGGACGTAAGCTTCGAGGTTCAACCCGGCGAAGTAGTAGGGATAATCGGGCGAAACGGTGCAGGGAAATCAACGCTGTTGAAGATCCTATCGCGCGTCACGGAGCCCACCAGGGGCGAAGTTCGGTTGTACGGGCGCGTGGCGAGCCTGCTGGAGGTGGGAACAGGATTCCATCCGGAATTGACCGGGCGGGATAATGTGTTTCTTAACGGCGCAATGCTGGGAATGAAGCGTGAGGAAATCAATCGCAGGTTCGACGAGATAGTAGAGTTTGCTGAAATTGAGAAATTCATCGACACTCCCGTTAAACACTATTCGAGCGGGATGTACATGAGGCTTGCATTTGCAGTTGCTGCACATCTTGAACCGGATATCCTGATAGTTGACGAGGTGTTATCGGTCGGCGATGCCACGTTTCAAAAGAAATGCCTGGGCAAAATGGAAGAAGTCGCACAAGGCGGGAGAACCGTCTTGTTTGTAAGTCACAATCTCGGGGCAATGCTGAATCTCTGTAAACGAGTGATCTTGCTAAAGCAGGGACAGTATTGGGGAGAGGGGCATCCAACAGATATTGTTGGAACATATCTTAGTGGTGAACTTCAGAATCGGAAAAGCAAGGCTCAATTTGCCTGTGACCCCGACAAGGCGGCGCAAATTGCCTCCATAGAGATTCGATCCGTCGGAGGCGGCTTGTTGGAAACAATCCCTCATACACAACCGTTTATCGTTCGTATTCATTATCGGGTAAATAAGTGGGTTGTCGGGAGCTATCTTTCGTTGGAGATTTGGAACGAGATGGATAACTGTATTATATGGACCTGTGACGTAGAAACTCTGGACGAGTCAGTAGCCGACCGGACTGCCGGAGAATATTCCGCACAAGTAAACGTGCCTGCAGAATATCTGGCTCCTGGGAATTATTTCATTTCAGTCGGAATATACGCGCCTGGAAAACAGATAGTTTCTGATCACAAGGTTCGAGCCGTATCGTTCGACATCTTCGATTCAGGTACTTTGTTATCACATTTCGGTATTCGTTATCCATCGGTAACGATAGTTCCCCTGACCTGGAATACGGAGTATACAAAGCTCTGACTGTTGGACGGAGACGGCATTAGCTCGACTTTGTCCATTTTTACAAATGCCCGGTGGTTGTATTCGTAAGCACTTTGTTTTCAACAACGCTACTTTTCAAACGTCGGGGGTTCAGCCTGATGTTCAAAAACCCTGACATTGAAAACAGAGAGGCTACAGAATCAATACCTTGCATCTGCAAAAAATGGACAAAGTCGAGATTAGGGCGTGTCTTAAAAGCCCCGCTCAGG
>JAHBSF010000060.1 GCA_019639255.1 Acidobacteriota bacterium
CGCGTTCAATTTCACGGTGAGGGCGGCGGGAACTAGCGGATGCAGCGCAACGCGGGCGTATTCGCTGGTGATATCGTGCCCGATGGTGACGGTAGGGCCGGCATCGCTGCCTGCTGCGACGCAGGGAGTGTTTTATAGTCAGACGGTGACGGTAGCGCCAGCGGGGAGTTATACTTTCGTGATCAACTTCGGGAGTCTGCCGCCGGGACTTGCGTTGAATGCGATGACGGGAGAGATAAGCGGGACGCCGGTGTTGAAGGGGAGCTATTATGTAACGGTGCGGGCAGGCGGGTTCGGGGCGTGTTCGGGCTCGCGGTCGTATCTGCTGGTTGTACAGTGAGGCAAGAGGGAACGCGCAAGACGCCGTACGGGCGGAACGGGTCGGGAGCGGAGCGTAGGTACGCAAAACATTGCGTCTCTACGCTCCGTTTATTCCGGATAAATGAATGCTGGCTGCTGTTGTTGATCTTCCTGACAGCAATTGCGCCGGTGCGGGCGCAGTATCGTTTCGACGCGTGGACGACGGACCATGGGTTGCCGCAGAACACCGTAACGCGGGTCATACAGACGCGCGACGGTTATTTGTGGCTCGCTACATTCGACGGACTGGCGCGTTTTGACGGCGTGCGCTTCACCGTTTTCGACAAGGGCAACTCGAAGGGCATCCACAGCAACCGCTTCACCGAACTTTACGAAACGGCCGACGGCGCGCTTCTGGTCGGAACCGAAGACGGCGGTTTGACCGTCCGCCGCAACGGAATCTTCACTACCTACACAACCGCCGACGGATTGCCCGGCGATCAGGTATATCTGATATTTCCGGATCTGGACGGCGAGCCTGTGATCGCGACGTCGGGAGGGCCGGTTTATTTCCGCGACGGTGAATTTTTTCCGGCGCCGCCGCAGTATCAGAGCGAGACTGTAAAGCTGTATCGCACGGCTTCCGGGGCGCGTGTAACGGTTGACGCCGGCGGGTTGAGATGGGTAGGGGAAGGAAGGGAGCATCATTATCGGTTCAAGCCTGTGGCGTCGAGTTATCTCACTTCCGTATGGCCTTACGAAGACGGGCGAAAAAATCTCTGGCTCGGCGATGAATCGGGTCTGTATCTGCTGCGCGACGGGCGATTATCGCACTTTCCCGAGTTGTCGTATTTCCGCCCGATGTGCGATGACGCGGAGGGCGGCGTATGGTTCGGCCGGTTTATCGACATATCCGACGGGGCGCGTCTGGCGCGTTACATCGACGGGCGCTTCACGGTTTTCCATCCCACGGACGGTGCGCCGGATACGACGATACGTCTGGTGACGGCCGACCGCGAAGGTTCGGTCTGGATCGCCGCATCCAACGGGCTCTATCGCGCGCGCAAACGGCTGATGACGGCCTGGTCGACCGAGCAGGGCCTGGCGAGCAATGAAGTCTATCCGATTATGCAGTCGCGTTCCGGCGACATATGGATCGGGACAACGCACGGAGTCACCCGCGTCCGATTCAAGGACGGAAAGTTCAATGCATCAGCGCCGATCCGCCTCGGCAGGGTCGTTTCTGCGCTGTGGGAAGACGGCGCCGGCAGGATATGGATCGGCATCGGCGGCGGATTGAAGCGCTATGAAAACGGGAAAATCCGGAATCTCTCGGCGCTCATCGACGACACTGTTGTTGTAGACATCAAAGCCGACCGCAACGGCTCGGTCTGGGTGGCGTCCAATCAGGGAGTGTTCAAACTCGACGGCGACAAGCGCCTCGCGCATTACACGACGCGGGACGGGCTTCCGAGCGACGATGTAAAGGTCATTCACGAAGACCGAAGCGGGGCGCTGTGGTTCGGCACTTACGGCGGACTCGCGCGATTCAACGGCGACGGATTCGTTTCCTACACCGTAACGGAAGGTTTGGCGGGCAACCGCGTGCGCGCGATTCACGAGGACGCGGACGGCGTGTTGTGGATCGGCGCCTATGATGACGGATTGAGCCGGTTTGCCGACGGGAAGTTTTTCAACTATCGCATCGAACACGGTCTGTACAACAACGGCGTATTCCGGATTCTGGAGGATGCGCGCGGATATTTCTGGATCAGTTGCAACAAGGGCATCTACCGCGTCAGCCGCCGCGAACTGAACGATATGGCCGGCGGGCGCATTTCGCGCATCAACAGCGTCGCCTTCGGCAAGGATGACGGGATGTCGAACATCGAATGCAACGGCGGACGCCAGCCGGCCGGCTTCATCGCCGATGACGGCAGGTTGTGGTTTCCCACGATGGGCGGCGTTGTGGCGATAGATCCGGAGGCGGCGCAGGTCAACGCGCAGCCGCCGCCCGTAAAAATCGAGTCCGTCACGCTCGAACGCATAGCGGTTGATTTCAGCCGCGGCGTAAGGATTGCGCCGGGGCTTCGCGATCTGGAGATCGATTACGCGGGCTTGAGTTTCATAAAACCGGAGCAGGTCAGATTCAGATATAGGCTGGATGGATTGGATGCCGGCTGGATCGATGCGGAGATGCGTCGTGCGGCGTATTTCCCTTATCTTTCGCCCGGCGATTATACCTTCAGGGTCACGGCCGCCAACAGCGACGGCGTGTGGAACGAAGAAGGCGCAGCGTTGCGCGTCGTGGTGCTGGCTCCGTTTTATCGCACGTGGTGGTTTGCGGCGCTTGCAATAGTGGGCGTTACGGGGGTCGGTATGGCGGGGTACCGCTACCGGATGGCTCGGTTGCGGAAAGAGCACGCGATGAAAGAGGAGTTCTCGCGGCGGATGCTCGAATCGCAGAAGAATTTTTCTCGGCAGTTGCTGGAGTCTCAGGAAGTCGAGCGCAAACGCATCGCCGCCGAGTTGCACGACTCGCTCGGGCAGCGATTGCTGGTAATCAAGAACTGGGCGGCGCTGAGCCTTATGCTTACGCCGGAAGAGGCGCCCGTGCGCGAACAATTGAATGAAATATCGGAAACCGCAGGGCTGGCGCTCGAGGAAACGCGGCAGATCGTATACGACCTGCGCCCATACCAACTCGACAAGATCGGTCTGACCAGCACATTGAAATTCACGATAGAGCAGATCGCCTCTTCATCCGGCATAGACATCAGCGGTGAAATCGACGATCTCGACGGCGTATTCGATCCGGAGGACGAAATCGTTTTTTACCGGGTCGTGCAGGAGTGTCTCAACAACATCGTCAAGCATTCGGGGGCTGCCGAGGCCCGCGTACTGGTCAGGCGCGACCGCGCCGTAATCAGGCTGGAGGCGGCGGACAACGGGCGGGGTTTTGCCCTAAACTTGCGCGACGGGCGCAGGCAGGGTTTCGGTCTGGCCGGAATCGAGGAGCGCGTGCGGATGCTCGGCGGCGAATGCGCCATCGAGTCTGCGCCGGGCGGGGGCACGACGGTTTGCATTTCCATAAATTTGTCTGGAACACCGGACCGGCAATTCCCCGCTTAGGGAGAAAGAGAGATAACGGAACAAACGGAAATGTACGGAACAAACTGAAAGTTTGGCGGCGACGGGCCAGTACGCGAGTGTTGATTATGGGCGGGGAAATTCGGGTAGTTATTGCCGACGATCATCCGGTGTTTCGCCGGGGACTTGGGATGGTTATTGCCTCGGATCCGATGCTGAAGGTCGTCGGGGAAGCGGCGAACGGCTGCGATGCCATAGAACGGATCAGCGAGTTGCGGCCCGACGTGGTTGTGCTCGATATTGACATGCCGCAAAAGAACGGCTTTGAAGTGGTTCGCGAACTGCACTCGTTGAAGCTCGAACCGGCAGTCGTTTTCCTGACGATGCACAGGGACGAGGCGCTGTTTAACGGCGCCTTCGACATCGGCGCGCAGGGGTATCTGCTCAAGGACAGCGCCATTTCGGATATCGTCGCCGGCATAAAGGCCGTCGCCAAAGCAGAGAATTTCATCAGCCCCGCGCTTGCTACATTTCTGGTCAACCGCACCCGCCGCGCTACAACGCTCGTAGAACACAAACCGACGCTGCTCGATTTGACGCCGACCGAGCGGCGCGTGCTGAGGTTGATAGTCGAGGAAAAACAGACGCGTGAAATTGCCGAAGAACTCTGCATCAGCCCGCGCACGGTCGAAAACCACCGCTCGCACATCTGCCGCAAACTGGATCTGCACGGCGCCAACGCCTTGTTAAAATTCGCCATGGCCAATAAGAGCCGGCTTCTGTAGCGAACAAAAAGAGAGATAACGGAACAAACGGAAATAGACGAAAACTACGGAAATCGCCAAACTTTCCGTTTGTTCCGTTATCTCTCTTTTGCATCACTGAGCACTTCCACTCACAAAAAATGAGTAGCGCCACCTATATGAAATTGAGCGGCGGCACGGATATTCAATCGGGTCTCCTGTTCCGATAATCCCGACCGTTGGTTGGAGGGTATCGTAAAAGGAGGAACAAGCATGTCGCAGAAAAAATCGTCGCGCCGATCGTCATCCTTTCGCCGGTCATATCGCGGGTCATACGGCAAATCACGCTTCATCGGCGTGGTGCTGTTGTTGGGAGCGATGTTTTACAACTTCGACAGCGGGCCGGGCCGCAGCGCCGCGGCGCCCGCGCCGCAGTCGTGCGCCGATCTCGGTTTTACAGAGGGCGCGCGCCTGATCTTCGATGAGAACCTGCGGAGCATTGCGGTCGGGGATTTCAATAACGACGGCAATCAGGATGTCGTTGCGAGCGCGCTTGACGGAGGGCTGCGCGTGCGGCTGGGAGACGGGATGGGCGGTTTCACCGTTGCTGAGGATGCCGATCTCGGCTACGACACGGTGGCGCTCGTCGTCGCGGATTTCAACAAAGACGGCAACCTCGACGTGGCCGGCGTCAGGGAAGTAACGGAGGATGCCGGTGCAGTTGGAGTATTGTTGGGAGATGGAATAGGCGGTTTCGGCGAACTGATCGAATACGAGGTGGGGATCGAGCCTCAGGATCTGGCCGTCGCGGATTTCAATCTGGACAACAACCTGGATATAGCGACCGCGAACGATGATTCGAGCGACATTTCCTTGCTTTTCGGCAATGGACTCGGCGGCTTTGGAACGGCGGTCAGCATCCCGGTCGGTCTGGATCCCGGCAGCCTCGCGGTGGGCGACTTCAATCTCGACAACCGGCCCGATATCGCGGTGCTGACCGAAACGAATATGGGAGTGGATATGGTCGAGGTGCTGCTCGGCAACGGCGCCGGGGGCTTCGCTGCGCCGGCGCCCTTCGACATCGGGCCCCGCGCCCGCGGACTGGTAGTCGCGGATTTCAACAACGACGGCAACCCGGATCTGGCGGCGGCAAACATCGACGACGGCACGGTCTCGGTAATGCTCGGCGACGGGATGGGAGGTTTCGGAGCGCGAAACTTCTACAGTGTGGGAAGCAATCCTTCCGACACCCTTGTCGGGGATTTCAATAACGACGGCTATGCGGATCTGGCGCTGCTGACTTTTTCCTTCGACACCTATAGCAGCAGCATCGTTGTGCTGCTCGGGGACGGAACAGGTGCTTTTTCAGCGGCCGTTACCCTCGACTACGACGATGAACTCGAAGACATCGCCGCCGCAGATTTCAACAACGACGGCAAACTGGATCTGATAGCTTCTTTGGACGGAGTCGGTAACGATTTCCTTTTTCTGTTGCTCAATACCTGCATTCCGGATCCCAATACTCCGCCTTCGATCGTGGCCGAGACGGTCGTGCGGACGCAGGGCAGTCCGGCGACCATCGTAAAGATCGCCGCCATAAGCGATCCGGATCAGTCGCCCGAAACCCTTTTATTCTCCATTACGCCGATTGCCGGGTCGGGTGTGTCGATAGGGACGCCGTGGATCGATTCTATGGGCAACGTGACGGCGAGCGCAGGCGCTTCGTGTGCGGCAACGAGTTCAACATTTGAACTCGAGGCAACGGATGAAAAGGGGGAAAGCACTACGGCAGTCCTCACCGTTAACGTCCATCCCAACCCGCTGCCCGTGCTGAGTTACACCAACAAATCACTCGGCGTAGGCAAGACGGCGCTTTTCTATCCCTCGACGGGACCGAGCGATAACGTGGGAATAACGTCGCTCGTGCTGCAAAGCGTCACGCCGTCTACGGGCCTGTCGCTCAGCCTCAACACTTCAAACGGTGTAATCACGGTTTTGAGCGCGAGCATAGCCGGGACCTACATCGTGGAAGTTGTAGCGACGGACAACTGCGGAGCG
The DNA here is from genome assembly GCA_019639255.1 of Acidobacteriota bacterium. GTDB lineage: Bacteria > Acidobacteriota > Blastocatellia > RBC074 > RBC074 > JAHBSF01. The sequence continues at coordinate 6,192 of JAHBSF010000060.1, forward strand.
CAGCGCACGGCAACGTTCAATGTCACCGTAACGTGTCCGTCTATCTCGCTATCGACGCTTGCGAACGGACAGGCTGGGGTTGCGTATAACAGAACGATCACGGTGACGCCTGCCGGGAGCTACACGTTCACCGTAATTTCGGGCGCGCTGCCGCCGGGCCTGGTGCTGGATGAAACGACGGGAGCAATAACGGGCACGCCCGGCGCTACGGGTACGTTCAACTTCACGGTGAGGGCGGCGGGAACTAGCGGATGCAGCGCAACGCGGGCGTATTCGCTGGTGATATCGTGTCCGATGGTGACGGTAGGGCCGGCATCGCTGCCTGCTGCGACGCAGGGGGTGTTTTACAGTCAGACGGTGACGGTAGCGCCAGCGGGGAGTTACGGATTCGTGCTGAGTTTCGGGAGTCTGCCGCCGGGACTTGCGTTGAATGCGATGACGGGAGAGATAAGCGGGACGCCGGTGTTGAAGGGGAGTTATTACGTCACGGTGCGTGCAAGCGGATTCGGCGCTTGTACGGGTTCGCGGTCGTATTTGCTGGTTGTGCAGTAGACGGGAAGAAACCGCGGAACAGAGATGACGGAACAACCGAAATAATACGGAAACTACGGAATGGTTGAATATTTCCGTAGTTTCCGTATTATTTCGTTTGTTCCGTCATCTCTCTTTTATGCACCGATATTCCGGGACTCAAGGACTAAAAGAACAATGGATTTTGATCTGAGCAAACCGCAGAAGCTTTTGCAGGAATCGGCGCGCACATTTTTTGCGCGCGAGTGTCCACCCGAGCGGGTACGGGAGTTGATCGCAGGCGATACGGCGTATGACGAAGCGTTGTGGCGCGCGATGGCCGATCAGGGATGGACCGGATTGATTATCGCGGAAGAGTACGGCGGGCTGGGGCTGGGGCTCGTAGAGCTTGCGGCCGTGGTCGAAGAGATGGGCCGCGCCTGTTTGCCGGGGCCGTTCATTTCCACGATATGGGCTTCGGCGCTGATTGCGCGCGCTGGAAACGAGGGGCAGCGCAAGCAGTATCTGGATGCCATTTCGCTTGGCGATCTGAAAGCCACGGTTGCGCTGCTCGAACAGTCCGCCGACTGGGATCCGGAATCGGTCGAGCTTCGGGCCGAATCGGCTGACAGGGAAGTGCGTCTTTACGGCCGCAAGGAATTCGTTGCCGATGCAGCAGTATCCGATCTGATTTTATGCGTTGCGCGCGGCGCAAACGGGCTTGTCGTGATTCCGGTCGAGAAGGGCGCATCGGGTATGGAGATCACTGCGACGCCGGCCATCGACGGCGCGCGCAAACTTTATTCGGTGTATTTCGACGGCGTAGCGGTTCCGGCCGCGAATGCGCTGGATTATGCGCCGAATCTTGCAGCGGCTATAAATGAAGCGACCGAAGTTGCGGCCGTAGCCTTGTGCGCCGAGATGCTGGGCGGGATGCAGTGGGTTCTCGAAACGGCGGTCGAATACGCAAAAACGCGGCAGCAGTTCGGCCGGCCTATCGGCGTTTATCAGGCCGTTCAGCACCAGTGCGCCGATATGCTGCTGATGGCGGAAAGCGCGCGGTCTGCGACCTACTACGCGGCCTGGGCCGTAGAGCAGAAACTGCCCGCCGCCTCGCTCGCCGTTTCGGTTGCAAAGGCGTATTGTTCGGATGCAGCGCGCGAGGTCGGCAATCGCGGCATACAGGTGCACGGCGGCATCGGTTTCACGTGGGAGCACAACATCCATCTGTATTACAAGCGCGCAAAATCGGCCGAAGTGCTTTTCGGCGATGCTGTGTATCATCGCGAACGGATCGCGCGCCGGGTGATCGACGAAGCCGAGGGGTGAGGGAAACCGCAGAAACAGGGACGCGGAATATGCGGAAAATCGGCTGAATATTTTTCGCGTATTCCGTGTATTTATGTTCGCGTATTCTGCGGTTTTTATTGTAGACTTAGGCGGCCCTAAACAACTGCGACAAGTCGATATTGATCCGGAAAGGAGCGGAATGAAGTACGCTTTTTTTGCAGCGGTATTGTTTCTGCTGCCGTCCGAATTGATGATCGCGCAGAAGCGTGCGGCTGAGGATGCGCACAATTCGGATGCATTCAAATCGCAAATCAGATACGACCGCATCACCGATACGACCAATGTAATGTGCGAGTTGATCCGGTGGGGCGAGGCTCCGGCGAGGGTGACCGTAGAGGCGCACGCCGCTTATCATGGGCGCGAACCGAAGGAGCCGGGGCGGTTCTGGCTTGTATTTCAATCGAATCGCGGCGGACCTACGCGGCGCACGCCGATGCTGTTCAAGGATTGCGACAGCCTGCTGATGGCGATCGACTCCGAGCGGTACGATGTTCGGCTAGAGGATTACAGCAGCATACTGTTTGAAATCGTTCCCTCGGTGGCCGAATCGGCGCGCGCCGAAATCAGCGCCGATCTGCAGCGCCGTCTGATCGATGCGCGGCGGCTGGAAGTACACTGGGGAACCGCACCGGTCAAATTTTCCGATCCTGCGCTTTCGGCGCTCAAGACGTTTATCTCCGATCACGTCACGACCTTCTCGCGTTAGAAGAAAGAGACAACGGAACAAACAAAAATAGACGGAACAAACGGATACTACATTCAGCCGTCGATATTGAGCAGCAGGGCTTCGAGCGCAATGGGCCGGTTGATATTGATCGCGAGATTGGCGCGCAGCACATCGAATTTTTCTATCCAGCCTGTAAGCCGCGCTGCTCCTATGCGCGAGGCCAATGCCGCGAGCCGGTCGTATTCGTCGTTGTTGATGATGTCGTCTTTTGATCGTCCGGCGGCGATCAGGAAGATGTCGCGCAGCAGCCGCAGCAGCATATCGAGTTTTTTCTCGAAAGCGTCGCGCTCCTGTTTGCCGTAGTATTCGGCGGCCTTGAGCAACCGGAACCGGTCGTTTCCGGTTGCGAGCAGTTCCAGCAGTTCGATCATGCCGCGGCGCTCGCGCCGGTAATCCGAAATATCTATCGCGGTGGCCTGACCGATGCGGCCTTCGGTAAGACGCGCAAGCAGCGCCGTGTCCGTGGCCGGTCGGGAGTAATTGTTTTCAAGGTACCGCTGCATTTCGGCGACGGTGAGCGGAGCGAAATTTAGGCGCTGCACGCGCGAGCGTATGGTGGGCAGAAGGGCGTCGGGGCGCGCCGAGAGCAGTATGAGCGTAGTCGTGGGCGGCGGCTCTTCAAGGGTTTTCAGCAGCGCGTTGGCCGCTTCATCTCGCAGGCGTTCGGCCTGGTCTATGATGAAGAACCGATGCCGGCCCTCGCGCGGGCGATACTGGATTTCTTCGGCGAGCGCGCGCGCCTGCGCGATACGGATGTATACGCCGTCGGGCGCTACGGTCTGCACGTCCGGATGCGAGCCCGCATCGATGCGCCGGCAGGCGGGACAGGAGTCGCAGCCCTGGTCACCGCGTTGGTTGCCGGTGTTTTCGCGGTTGCGTTCGCAATTGACGGCTTTGGCCATAGCGAGCGCAAAAAGCCGTTTGCCGACGCCGTCGGGACCGGCGAACAGGTAGGATGCACCGAGCCTGTCGCGCGCAATCAGCCGCTTCAGTATCTGCTTGTTGCGTTCGTTTCCAATCAGAGAGGACATGACGGAGAAAAGGAAGAAGAAAGTGCTGAGTACAGTGTTAATTACAGCGGATTTGGTATTCAGGACAGCAATTCCCGGTTTAGGGGGAAAGAGAGATAACGGAACAAACCAAATAAGACGGAACAAACGGAAATATTCAACTTTTCGGTAATTTTCGTATCATTTCGTTTGTTCCGTTATCTCTCTTTCTTTCTAAACCGGGAATTGCTGTATTCAGGAGAATGTTGGAAGTAACGCCAGCGCGGCGAAGACGCACCGCAGTTACTTCCAACATTCTCCTGAACACCAAAACCGAAACTGCTGTAAGTTCTTTGATTTCGCCCCGGAGGGGCCGAAGGATATTAGCCTGAAACCCCCGGAACCGGATCACAATAATTATCGCGTCCTGAAGGGACGCAACACGCGGGTGCAATGTGGCGCCCCTGCCGGGGCGAAATCAAAGAACTTAATTTCCAGAGCACTCAGCACTCAGCGCTTTCTTCTTTCTCCATCAAAGGCGCCACAGCCGCCGTAACGGCCTTATGAATTTCATCCGGCGCACCCGAAGCCGGGATTATGCGAAAGCGATGGGGTTCGCGCGCGGCGATTTCCAGATAACCGCCGCGGACGCGTGCGTGAAATTCGTGCGGTTCGCGGTCGAGCCGATCCGGAGCCGAGGCGCTGTGAAGCGTATCGCCGCGTGAAGCAATACGCGCAAGCGCCGCGTCTACGTCCAGATCAAACAGCAGCGTCAGATCGGGCCTGAGGCCCTCGGTAGCGAGCAGGTTCAACCGCTCGACGAGCGCGAGATCGAAGCCGCGCCCGTAGCCCTGATACGCGGTCGTCGCGTCGTAGAATCGGTCGCTCAGCACCACTCGACCCGCTGCCAGTGCAGGACGGACGATTTCGCGGACGTGTTGTGCGCGGTCTGCGGCGTATAGCAGCAGTTCGGCGAGCGGTTCTACCGTGCCGGGTTCGCAATCAAGTATCGAGCTGCGGATCTGGCGACCAAGCGCGGTTCCTCCGGGTTCGCGTGTACGGATGCAGTCGATATTGCATCTCTCAAGAAAATCGGCCAGCAGACCGAGTTGGAGCGTCTTGCCGCAACCGTCGATGCCTTCAAAGGTAATCAGTCTGCCGCGCATCGGCGTCCGGTCCGGATAATCCCCTGAGTTCAACTCCCGGATTCACCCGTGGGAGATCCGCCGCCCGTAGGCGCTGCCGGGGGCGCAGGGGGCGCGGGGGGCGACTGTGGCGTGTGCGGTGCGGGCGGCGCCGAATGCGAATGCGTGTGCGCGTGCCCTTCCGAGCGCGAATGATGGAAGCTGCTGCGGGGCACCGATATCGTCGAGATTGCGTGCTTGAAAATCAACTGTTCAAGATTGCCGGACTCCAGTACCACGGAAAATTTGTCGAAGCTGCGAATCCTTCCCGTCAGCTTGACTCCGCCGATAAGATAGATCGTCACGTTGGTGCGATCGCGCCGCAGGGTATTGAGAAATCCATCCTGAACGTTTTGCGTCGTCTGTGCTGTGTTCTCCATTCCCGAATCGCCTCTCTCTGAAATTTTTGTTCGTTGTTTGTTTGTTTCGGTTATCCGGCTCAATTACTCAATCATTACAGCCAATCAAATAAGCCATTCAGCTCGATTTCCGGCGAACGCACGTATAGTAACCGAAACCCCGTGCGGTTGCCAGTTCATACCCGGGTGAGATTGGGCGGAATGCCGCAGATTATGTTTCAGCCAAAACTCATCGCGCGCGCGCCATCGGCCCCTCGGCGCTTTTCGGCCGGCCGCTGCCGCCGCGGCGCACAAGCACGATTTCCGCAAGTATCGCCAGCGCGATCTCTTCCGGCGTCTGCGCGCCGATATCCAGACCTATCGGCGCGTGCACTCGCCGCAGATGCTCGGCGGCTACGCCCTCGCGCCGCATATGCTCTCTGATCGTAGTAGTTCGCCTGCGGCTGCCGATCATCCCTATGTAGCGCGCGGGTTTGTCTACGACCTCGCGCAGACAGATTTCATCGTGCCTGTGGCCGCGCGTAACGATTACAACGTGCGAGGCGGGCGTGATGTTCAGGCCCTGCAATGCACGGGTAAAGTCGTCGGCCAGGAGCCGTATCTGCGGGTCGGGCAGGCGCTCGCGCGAGACGAACTCGGCGCGGTCGTCTATTACCGTAACCGAAAAATCGAGCATGCGCGCGGCAATCGCCGTCGCGCGGCCTACGTGCCCGCCCCCGCATACGATCAACTCCAGCGGCGGCCGCGATACCTCAAACAACAACCGCACACCTGCAATATCGTCTATGCCGTCCGGGCTGTGGAATTCCCGATCCGCGTCATCGAGCGCTGCGATTATGGTTTCGACGCCTGCAACGGTGATTTCCAGGCGGTCGTCGGCGGCTACGAACCGGGCGTAACGCGCCGCGATTTCTTCGCACGCGCGCGACCCGAGAGCGCCGCCCATAATACAACCGTCTTCATCGACGAGCAGTCTCGGGAGTTGAGTATTCGCAGCGCCGTCTGCAAGTCGCGTGACGATAATCAGCGCGCGGCCTTCAAAGCGGGCGCGATCCAGCGCGGCGGCGATTTCAGCGGCGGTGATTATTTCCATACTTCGATGAGGACTTCCATTTCGCCGCCGCAGATCATTCCTTCCTCGTCGGGCGGAGCGTCGGGCGCATCGCGCAATGTAAACCGGCACACGCGCGGGCGCGCCTCGTCGAGCGCGGTTTTCGCTTCGGCCCATACGTCGGCCTCGACGCAACCGCCCCCGACGGTGCCCAGCATTCGCCCGTCGTCGAATACCAGAAGCTTCGCTCCAGTGCGCTGCGGCGTCGAACCCGAGGTAGTGATGATCGTGGCTACGGCGAGTTTCCGCCCGTCGCGTTGCGCGCGCGTTATTTCGTCGTAAACCTCATTCTGCGTCAGCATTCCCATAGGATGTTTCCTGTTGAAGATTTCAGCGTCCGGTCAGGGATCGAGCGGCGTTGCCGGGTGCATCTGCACGGTGACGCGCATCAATCTGAAATTGAATGTTATCAGCGCGCGCGCATCTACTGCTTGTCCATCACGCCGCGCCGGTTCGTACTCGATGCGTCTGACGGCCTCGCGCGCGCGTTCATCCAGGCCGTGGCCGAGACGCTGCACAAGCGTGATATCGCGAATCTTGCCGTCGCGACGAAAAAGCGCGCTGACTACGACTTCGCCCTCTATGGCCTTTGCACGCGCCTCGCGCGAATAGGCCGGAAGATAATATGTAATGACGCGCGGCCCCGGGTGTGCAGCGGCGGCAGGCAATGCGGTTTGCGGGGGAACGGGCGGGATTTCGGGTTCTGCTGCGGGTGCGGTGGGCGGCGGCGGCGGATGCGGATTAAAGGGTTTCTCCTCGACCAGGATGGTTTCGATGGCCGAGAGCGGATCTACCGCGGATGCTGCGGCGGGTGCGCGCAGCGCCTCGAATACATAAAAGCGCGCAGGCGCTTCCTCGATTGCAACGAGCTTCCATTTTTGTCGAACAGTAGCTCCTAAGCGCAGTTCGTCGACCGCAGGCGCGAGGCCGGGCCCGAGTGCATTCAGTTCGTCTGCGGCGAGAACCTGAAACGCGGGTACGCGGTCTTCGCGGCGTTCTTTTGCCGTGCGTTCCACGTAGCGCCGCGCAACGGTCAACCTTGCGCGCGCGCGTTCGAAGGATTGCCGCGTGATCTCGCCGCGCGCGACCAGGAATTCCAGTTCTCCGAGTTCTTCGGCGAGACCGAGCAGGTAGCTGTTGACCACGGGGCCGTAGACGCGATCGTTTTGTTGCGCGTGCGCGGCGGAAGATGCGACGGCGCACGCAAGCGCCAGGGCCGCCATCAGCATAAATCGCCGATCATTGAGTTTGAAGATCGCCACTCAGGGATTATCCGGCAGCGGTTTCGGGGCGGTCAAGGAAGGGGAGCAAACCGCGGAATACGCGGAATATACGGAAGGATATACTTTTTCCGTTTATTCCGCGTATTCCGCGGTTTGCTCTCTGTACCAGTCGACGGTTTGTTTCAATCCGTCGTCGAAGGATACGCAGGGTTCATAGCCGAGCAGTTGGCGTGCAAGCGATATGTCGGCCTGAGAGTCGCGCGGTTCGGCCTGACGGGCCGGTCTGTATTCGGGTTCGATCGAAGTTCCGATTATTCGTTGCAGCGCGGCGAGCAGTTGTTTGAGCGATGTGCGGTTTCCGGTTCCGATGTTGAGCACCTGCCCGCACGCTCCTGCGATTTCGGCGGCGCGCAGGTTTGCTGCAACCACATTGTCGATGTAGGTGAAATCGCGCGTCTGTTCGCCGTCGCCGAATATCGCGGGCCGCTCGCCGCACAGCAGCGTCGTGATGAATTTCGATATGACGCCCGAATACGCCGATGTAGGGTCCTGGCGCGGTCCGAATACGTTGAAGTACCTCAGCGCGATCGTTTCCAGACCGTAACTCTCGCTGAACACCCGGCAGTAATATTCTCCCGCGAGTTTTGCCGCTGCGTAGGGTGAAAGCGGCGCCGGGGCCATATCCTCGCGTTTGGGCAGGCCGCTGGTGCCGCCGTAGACCGAACTCGAGGTGGCGAAAACCACGCGCCGCGCTCCGGCCTCGCGCGCCGCCATAAGAACGTTGAATGTGCCGTTGACGTTGGCTTCGTGGTTCAGGCGCGGGTCGGCTACCGAGCGCGGAACCGAAGGAACCGCAGCCTGATGGAATACGACCGGGACGCCTTCGAAAGCTTCCCGTATGGAATCGAAGTCGCTGATATCGGCCCGGATAAATTCAATGCGGTTGAGAAGGGGCGCGATGTTGGAGAGTTTTCCCGTAGCGAGGTTATCGATTACGCGCACGCGATCTCCGCGCGCAAGAAGGGCCGAAACGAGGTGCGAGCCGATGAAGCCTGCGCCTCCGGTGACGAGATGGATTGTAGAACTCAAGAGTTCCTGCCGCTCCTTTGAGTCATTCTATTGAGTCAGGCTATAACCGGCTTGCATACGCTCGACGTGGCCGGACGAAAGACAATACTCCACACGCGCTGCTCGCACAAGTCGCGCAAAAAACGCCCGGAGAAAGGGGTGTGATTCAAAGTGCGACACAACGTCGCCGCTCCTGAGCCGGCGAAGCCGGCGGCGGAATAAAGCCTGGGGGTGCAGCGAGGCGCAGCCGAGCGTAACCCCAGGTCTTCGTCGAGAAATCAATCCAGCCCGCGGAAGCGGGCGACAGAACACTTTCGCCCACTTCGTGGGCTTGGACGTTTATTATCCAGCTACCTGGGGTTACGCTCGGCTGCGCCTCGCTGCACCACCAGGCTTTATTCCGCCGCCGGCTTCGCCGGCTCAGGAGCGGCGATGTTGTGTCGCACTTTGAATCACACCCCTGTAACGGAGAAACTACGAGCCCAACTGGACACCGCTCGCCGCCGTATGGCACAATCCCGTCTACTTTCACACATCCATATCATTCAGGAGCGATCATCATGAGCGAAGAATCAGCAATCGAGAATACGGTCGAGAATGCCGCAGATGCGGCGCCGGCGCAGGAAGCCCACGAGGAGCTTTCCTATCACGCGGTACAGAAAGACGGCAATATCACGGCAATCTGGGAGATGCGCGGGCGCAAGCACCTTCGCACCATCGATCCTCGCAGCGAAGAGGGGCGTCACCTGCTCGGCAATCACGAAGAGCCGGAAGCGCCGCAACATTAACGTTCAGATCCTGAGATGCGAGCGGCGGTGAGGATCGCCCGCCCTCGCCGCCTCGGGTTCCGCTTCAGCCGCCCTTGCAGATCACCAGAGTCGCACTCACGAACATCAAAAATCACGCCGAAGCCGAATGGGCTTTTCATCCCGGCGTGACCGCCATCTGCGGCCCGAACGGCTCGGGCAAAACCACGATCATCGAATCCATCGCGTGGGCGCTGTTCGATCACCTCGAATACAAACGCGAGGATTTCGTCAAACGCGGCAAAAAAAAGGGCGCCGTAGTGGTCGATTTCATCTCGGCGCTCGACGGCCGCGCCTACGTCGTTCAACGCGACACCTCGGGCGTCTACTTCGTCTACGATCCCAAAACCAAAACCCGCGTAGTCGAACAGAAAAATCAGGTGCGGCCGTGGCTGTGCCGGCACATCGGCGTAGACGAGGACGCGGATCTTTCGACGCTTTTCAAATCCACCATCGGCGTGCCGCAGGGCGCCTTCACCCACGACTTTTCACGCAGCCCCGCCGACCGCAAAAACGTCTTCGACCGCATACTCAAGGTCGATGAATACCGCGCAGCATCCGACAACCTGCGCGATACGAACAAACATATTCGAAACCAGATCGGCGAAGCGGATCGCGGCGTAGCCGAAGCCGAAGGCGAGCTGAAGGTCTACGACCGCACGCGCAGCGAAGTAGACAATCTTACAGCGAGTGTCGCAGATCTGGTCTCCAGGTCGGAATCTACCGAACGCGCGCGTAAACGGTTAATCGAGGAAACGGCAACGCTCGACGCCCGGAAAACCCTCATCGAAGAAAAGCGCGGCGCACTTGAACGATTGGCGGTAAAGCTCGATGTCGCGCGCGCCCGGCTGAGCGTAGCGCGCGAAGCGGCGGAAACTGCGCGTACTGCGGCAACGCTCGTAGCAGCGGCGCGCGCCGGTTACGACAGGTATCTGGCCGCCTCGCACCGCCTCGATGAACTCGAAACCGTGCGGCGCTCGCGCGAGGCGCTGCGCAATCAACTTGCCGGCATCGACGGCGAGAGGATTCAGACCGAAAGTGATATACGGCTGTTTGAACAGCGATTGAACGAAATCACCGAAGCCCGCGCCGCACTCGACCTTCTTGCGCCGAAGATTGGCGAGCAACAGCGTATCGAATCGCAGATCGCGGCACTGCGCGAAAGCCGCGGCGAGCGCCTGAGCATAGAGCGCACGATCGGCAAGCTCGATGAAGAACTCGGACGGCTGCGCGAGCGCTACACCGACACTTCGCGCAAACTCGAAGCAGCGGAGAAACATCGCGAAAGCGCCGAAAAAGCGCAGGAACTAGAAGACGAGCGCACCGCTCTCGATCGCAGGTTGCAGGAATGCGAACTCGCCGAAAAGGACCGCCAAATGAAACAGGCGGAGCTGGACCGCCAGCGCCGCGAACTCTCCCGGCTCGAACATGAGGCCGCACAAAAACAGGCCGGTATTGCGAAACTCGAAGATCTCACCCAAACGGCCGCCGAGTCTTCCCTGCTCGCGGAACGATACCAGCAGGATTCCGAACGTCTCGCGAAACTGCGGGCCGAAACCGCGCGCGATGCAGAAATGATAACGGCGCTCGAAGGCGGCGGCATATGCCCGCTGCTTTCGGAAAAATGCCTGAACCTCAAACCCGGCGAATCTCTCGATTCGCGCTTCCGCACGGGACTTGCCCAACGGCGCGAGGAAATCGCGCAGATCGAAATCGCGCTTCCACTCCTCGCCCTCCGGCGCAACGCATCGGAACGCGCAGCGATGGAAACCGCGCGCCTGCCCGAAATCAAACAACAACTGGAACAGTTGCAGGAAACCATCGCCGAACGGCGCAGGCAAATCATCGAACTCGAAAAAGAAACCGGCTCCGACAGCGCAAAACTCGCCGATGAAATCCGGGGACTCAAACAACAGCGGGCCGATCTGGATTCCAGGCTGAAAACCGCGCGCCAGGCGCAAAAAGTATACGCGCAGGCCGAAGGGTTGAAACAAACGCTGGACGCGCTGGGCGTAGAAGGCGGAGAGAAGAAAACCATACGCGACGCCGAATCCGCGCGGCTGGAAGCGTTCGGCGAACTCGATGCGCGATTGAAAGAGGCGGAGCAGGCGCTATCCGCGCTTGAAGATCCGCGCGGGCGCGCCGCGGCGCTGCGAACGCAGATCGGACGCGAAGCCGAATGGCGGCGGGAGCTCGAGGAAAACCGGCGCCGGTCGGCAGACATCGCCGCGCGGCGGCAATCCGTCGACGAGGCCCTGCAAGCCTACTCGGCGCTCGACGCAGAACTTGCAACCGCCACGGCCGAGCGCGCAGCAAACGAACCTGACTACCGGACCTGCATCGCCAACGAACAAAGCGCGTCAACCGCAGATGCGCGGGAGCGGGAAGCAGCCGAAACCGAACGCGAAGTCGTGCAACTCGACGCCGAACGCACTGCTATGGATGCGGAGCTGAGAGTATTGATCGCGGAGTATGACGGCGAACGCCACGAGCGCGCGCACCGGGAACTTGATGAAACGCGGCATCAGGCTACGGAGCTTGCCGCAATGCTTGAAAATGCCCGCGCACAATTGAAAAAGGCCGAAAGTCAGCTTGCATATCTGGAGGAGGTGCGCGCGCGCATGCGTGCGCATATGGTTACGCGCGACAGGTTCGCACGAATAGGCGAAACGACCGAATTTGTGCGCGATATTTTGCAGAAAGCGGCGCCGTATCTGATCGACTCTTACGTATTCTCGATTTCGATCGAGGCCAATCAGTTGTTCCGCGACATAACGGGCCGTCACGAATCGATGTTGCGCTGGACGCGCGATTACGAAATCACGCTTGAAGAAGAAGGCCACTCCCGGCCGTTTGCGAATCTCTCGGGCGGCGAGCAGATGGCTGCGGCGCTTTCTGTGCGTCTGGCGCTGCTCAAGGAACTATCGGAACTCAAGCTCGCGTTCTTTGATGAACCGACGACCAATATGGATGAGGAGCGGCGGCGCAACCTCGCGCAGCAGATCGGCCGGATAAAGGATTTTCAGCAACTCTTCGTCATCAGCCACGACGACAGCTTCGAGGGATTTACGGATCAGGTAATCACACTCGGCGAAAGGTAGGAGATAACGGAACAAACGAAATAAGGACGGAATCTACGGAAATATTCAACTGTTCCGTAATTTTCGTTTCATTTCGTTTGTTCCGTTATCTTTTCTTACAGACCTAGGCGCTTCCATTTTTCATCGACTATCCGTTTGACCTCATGGCTTGTGTTGTTTTCCTTCGGCCAGGGCCGGTCGAATCCCTCGTTTTTCCACTTGCGGGTTGCGTCCACGCCCATCTTCGAGCCGAAGCCCATCTGTCTGGATGCGTGATCGAGTACGTCGATCGGGCCGAGCATAAACTGTATATCCCTTTCGGGGTCGATGTTGTTCAACACCTTCCAGGCGACTTCGCTCGGATTTTGCACATCCACATCGTCGTCGACCACGACTATGCATTTTGTAAACATCGCCTGCCCGAGCCCCCATATCGCATTCATGATTTTGCGCGCGTGGCCCGGATACTGCTTCCGAATGGAAACAAGCATCAGGTTGTGGAATACGCCCTCAAACGGAAGGTTCATATCCACAATCTCGGGAAACTGACGCTTAAGAACCGGCAGCGTTATGCGGGTGATCGCCCAGCCCATCCAGCAATCTTCCATAGGCGGACGGCCCACGATCGTGGTCTGGTAAATCGGATCGCGCCGGTGCGTCACGGCGGTGAGGTGAAACACGGGGTAGGGTTCTTCGAGCGTGTAAAAACCGGTGTGATCGCCGAACGGGCCCTCGTCGCGGCGTTCGGCCGGATCTACCCAGCCTTCCAGCACTATCTCGGCAGTCGACGGGACTTCGAGATCCACCGAAACGCATTTGACCATCTCTATGGGTTTTTCGCGTATGAAGCTTGCGAAGATCATCTCGTCGAGATCGTCGGGCAGCGGCAGCGTAGCGGCGAAGTTCGTGATGGGTTCGGCGCCGATTGCGACGGCGACTTCCATGCGATCTACGCCGCGCTTTTCCAGATCGCGGTGATGCGCGGCGCCGTGTTTGTGGATCTGCCAGTGCATGGCGGTGGTTTTTTCGTCGTAGACCTGCATGCGGTACATGCCGCAGTTGCGTTTGCCGGTGCGCGGGTTGCGCGTAAAAACCATGGGGAAGGTAATGAAGCGCCCGCCGTCGAGTTCCCAGCATTTGAGGATCGGGAAATCGAAGAGCGAAAACTCGCCCTCGCGCTTTATGACTTCCTGACACGCGCCCGACTTTACCTCGCGCGGAAAGTACTTGCCGAGTTCGGCAAGCTTCGGCAGCATCTTCACCTTTTCGAGCAGTCCTTCGGGCGATTTGAAATCCAGCCATTCCCTCAGACGCGCGGCTACGTCATCGACGCTCGATACCTGAAGCGCCAGCTCCATCCGCCTGCGGCTGCCGAGTGCGTTTATCAGCACCGGCACTGATCCGCCGTCCACGTTTTCAAACAGCAGCGCCGGTCCGCCGCTTTTCGATACGCGATCGGTGATTTCTGTAATCTCCTGATCGCTTGATACGGGAACCTTGATTCGTTTAAGTTCGCCGTGCTTGTCGAGTATCCTGATGAATTCGCGCAGGTCGTTGTAGGCCATATTGTGCTCCGGCCGAAATGGTAACAACCGCGAAGGCGACTTACAAGACGGCTTTCGACCGGGAGCGACATCAGACGAAACAAACGTATTGCTCGGGGTATTTGAACAAACCCGGACCGGACTGCACAAAGACATGGGATCGATCGAATACATACTGGTTGCGGCGGCGGGACTGCTGCTGCTGAGCATTATTGCGAGCAAGGCGTCGGGGCGACTGGGCGTGCCGGCGCTGCTGATTTTTCTGGCCGTGGGCATGCTCGCCGGTTCGGACGGACCGGGGGGAATTTATTTCGACAACGCGCCCGTAGCGCAGGGGCTCGGTGTAGTCGCGCTCGTACTGATACTTTTTGCGGGCGGCATCGTCACCAAATGGGAGCGCATCAGGCCCGTTTTATGGAGGGGCGTTGCGCTTTCCACGTTCGGCGTATTCATCACGGCGTTTCTGGTCGCGGCGTTTGCGAAGTTTGTCCTTCAGTTTACGTGGCTGGAGGGGTTGCTGCTGGGATCGGTTGTAGCGTCAACGGACGCTGCGGCGGTATTCGCCGTGCTGCGTTCGCGCAGCGTCAGCCTGAAGGGAGAACTCGAACAGCTTCTGGAACTCGAATCCGGCAGCAACGATCCGATGGCCGTGCTGCTTACGCTGGGCATGATCCGGTTGATGGCCGAGCCGGGGACGCCCGTAATCTCCCTTGCGCCGATGTTCCTGCTGCAAATGGCGCTCGGCGCCGTGCTCGGCTACGCGATGGGCAAGCTGATGACCTGGATCATCAACCGGGTCAAACTGGAATACGACGGCCTCTACCCCGTGCTGACGCTGACGCTCGTGCTGCTTACCTACAGCATTACCTCGACTCTGGGCGGCAACGGATTTCTTGCGGCGTATCTGTCGGCGATCGTGCTGGGCAACAGCGATTTCATACACAAGCGCAGCCTCATACGATTTCACGACGGGCTGGCGTGGCTGATGCAGATAGTGATGTTTCTGACGCTCGGGCTGCTGGTATTCCCGCACGCGCTCGTGCCTATAATCGGCGCGGGATTGTTGACCTCGCTGTTTCTGGTATTCGTAGCGCGGCCGGTGAGCGTTTTTCTCACGCTGTGGCCGGCGCGTATGACCATGGCGGAAAAGGCGATGGTGTCGTGGGTAGGGCTGCGCGGCGCAGCGCCGATCATACTCGCGACGTTTCCGCTGATGGCGGGAGTGGCGCACGCCGAGATGTATTTCAACATAGTGTTTTTCGTCGTGCTGACTTCGGGTTTGCTGCAAGGGTTGACTATCCCGACGCTTGCCGGATGGCTCGGAGTCGATGCGCCCCTTGCGGGCAAGCGACGGGCGCCGCTCGAATACGAACCTACCGGAAAATCCAGAAGCGATCTGGCCGAAGTTTTCGTCCCGTCGGATTCGGCCGTTGTGGGACGCAGAATTCTGGATCTTGGGCTTCCGCCCGGTTCGCTCGTAGTGCTGATCATTCGGGGCGAAACAACGATAGTTCCGTCGGGAGGCACGGTAATCGAACCGGGCGACGAGTTGCTGATTTTCGCCGACAGGGATCAACTGAGCGGGATTGTGGCGATAATCAACCGCAGAAAAGAAGAGCAGGAAAGAGAAACAACAGAACAGACGGAATGAAACGGAACAAACGAAAAATTTGAGGATTTCCGCGTTCTCTGCTTCTACGGACTCCACTTGCGATAGGCGTAAACGGGTTGGAACTGTTTGCTCAGCCGTTCGTAATCTTCGGGCCGGTCTATGTCTTCGAGCACGGCTGAGGAATCCACGGGCACTTCGAGCACATCGTCATTGTAAGCGTTGATCAGGGCCTTCAGGCCATCGGGGATGTCTTCGCGCAGTTGCATGACCTGACGCTCAAGATCGCGGCTGAGAATTACGGGGTGTCCGCGTTTGCCGGCGTAAACGGGCAGGGCGATTTTTTTGCCGCCGTGATTGAACGCTTCGATCAGTTTCCGGATCGTGGCGGAATCTATCATCGGTTGATCCACCAGAGCGATCAGCACGGCGTCGGATTGCGGGCTTACCTGCGCCCATCCGGTTTTTATCGAACTGAGCATGCCCGACTTGTAATCCGGATTGATCGCATAGCCCACGCCCGATCCCGCCAGACGCTCGCGCACGTCCGCCTCGCGGTGGCCGAGCACTACGATTATTTCAGCCAGCGTCGTGCCTCGCAGATTTTCTATGCATTCTCCGATTACGGTGCGCCGCCCCCACTTCAGCAAGGGCTTGAATGCGCCTTCCATACGGGTAGACTCCCCGGCCGCCAAAAGGATTCCCGAAATCATCTCTAGTCTCCAGGCTGCGGTATGCAGTATTTTGTTGCTCTTTTAATACGGATCAGCGCGAAAGTCACGCGACATCAACGAAAATCCGCGCCGGACAACAGTATGATGAACAGCCCCGTACACGCGGCGTTGAGCAGAAACGTAAGTGCGCCGCCGATGAGCAAACCTTTTACCATATCGGGGCGGCCCTTTTTCGAGAATATGACAATCGCCGGAATCAGATAAACCAACTGGGTGATCCCGATGAATATTATTGTTACACCGTAAGACATCACTCCGAGCGGCGCCTGTACCAGATGCAGCAGGAATGCAAGCCCCACTCCGCGCCAGACATCGCGGGATCTGCGCGGCGGCGGACCGCCCGGGTACCCCGTATACGGCGGCGGATTATAACCATAATAGGGCGGTTGACCGTACGGCGGCGGTTGATCCTGCATCAGAGTTCAGCCCTCCGGCGCAGCGCTGCCAGGCGCGTTGCTTCCAGTTCGTCGCGG
The DNA here is from genome assembly GCA_019639255.1 of Acidobacteriota bacterium. Classification (GTDB taxonomy): domain Bacteria; phylum Acidobacteriota; class Blastocatellia; order RBC074; family RBC074; genus JAHBSF01. The sequence continues at coordinate 22,959 of JAHBSF010000060.1, forward strand.
TAAAACAGATTGTAGGTATCGAACGGAATCAGCCGTCCATCCCTGTGAACTATATGCACGCAGCTTTTCTTCACCGAACGCACGTCGAACGACCAGGCGTCGATGAACTGCATGATGACTACGCGAAACAGGTTTTCGTATCCGAGCCCGTCGGGCGTTTGAACCGAAGGCAGACAGCACAGCAGATCGCTCAGCGTCGCGGCGCTCGATTCCGGCGAATGATTGGTCGCAAACAGCCGGAATATGTGCTCGCGCACGCTCTCGTCCTGCTCGTATATGATCGTGTTGCGCCCCCCCTCTATCAGCACGCGCGGATCTACAAGACCCGTAAGCGGGACTACGTTGCCGCCGAGCTTCAGCGCATAGGCCATCGCAAGCGAATCGGGATGGCACGGCACCGGGATTACGTCCTCGGCGCGGAATACGCCGCTTTGCTCGATGATCTTGCGCCGCACTTCGGTGAGCGTCAGCCGGTCGCGTTCGGGATCGAAACCCTCCAGGCGTCCGGCGGCCTGAATGGGCTGAAAAGTGACGCCGCGCACGCAAGGCTGTTCGAGCGCATATCCGATGATCCGGCCGATTTCGCGGTCGTTTACGCCCTTTTTGAGCGTCACTACCAGCGTAGTCGAAACGCCCAGACGATTGAGCCGCTCGATTGCAGCCTCGCGCACGCTGCGCAGGTCCGCGCCGCGCAGGTCAACAAGCGCCTCGCGCTCGAAGGAATCGAACTGAAGGTATACTTCAAAGTCCGGCATAAACTCCGCCAGACGTTCGGCGAACGCTTCGTCGCGTGCAATGCGCACACCGTTGGTATTGACCATGAGATGGCGAATCGGGCGCTGCCTGGCCATCTTCAATACTTCAAAAAACTCGGGATGCAGCGTAGGCTCGCCGCCCGAAATCTGGACTACATCGGGCGTTCCCTCGTTGCGCACGACGGCGTCGAGCATCGATTCAATTTCTTCAAGCGAACGGAACTCGGTTCTGCGCGGCCCGCTTTCCGAATAACAGATCGGGCATTGCAGGTTGCAGTGGTCGGCGATCTCCACAAGCGCGAGGCACGAATGCTGCTCGTGATCCGTACACAATCCGCAATCGTAGGGACAGCCCCACCGCACGGGCGTGTTGTAACGCAACGGCATTTCGGGCGGTTTGATGAATACCTCGCGGCAGCGCCGGTAATAGTCTATGTCGTCGGCGATGAGCACGCGCTCTGGACCGTGCTCCGGGCAGCGCTTGAGCATCAGCACGCGCGAGTCTTCAAAAACGATCTTGCCCTCGACCTTGCGGTAACACCGCCCGCAGATCGACACCGCGACATCATAAAAAAGATATGGGCGCACCCGAGTCATCGCACCTCCGCAGGTTTCTCCCACGCTGCGCCGAACAGGCGCGGCAGATCGCGGCCGTAATAGACGAGCGCGCCGAGGCACGCCCACTGGATTGCCGTAAGCGCACCCAGAGTTATTCCGGGTTTGAGGAAATCGATCAGCAACCGGAAACCGAGATATAAAACCATAAAAGCCCTGAACGCATCTCCCTCGCGCTGTTGCCTGCGCGCAAAACTGCGGAGCAGCAGGCCAATGATTGCAAGCCAGAGGATTTCGTAAAGCTGCGTCGGATGCCTCATTACTCCGTCGCCGAAATCCACGCCCCAGGGCAAGGCGGTGGCCGCGCCGTAGGTTTCATCGCTGAGGCCGTCTAAAAAACATCCGATCCTGCCCACGGCAATGCCGACGATCAGGGGTAAAACGAACAGATCACCGGTGCGGCGTAGAATGCCGAGGCGGAGCTTTGCGAGTTCTACGGCGATTAGGCCGCCGAGCAATCCGCCCACTATGGTTTTTCCGCCCATCAGATGGTACGGATCGTTCCATTTGAGGAGCAGCAGCGCCGGATCCGAGAGCAGGTGAAGGATCTTGCTCCCGATGGCCGCGCCGACTATGGCGGCTGCGATCACCCACAGGCGCGACGATTCGTCTATGACGTCGCCGCTGCGTGCGCGGGCGCGCAGGTAGGTGCGAAAGCCCGCGATGTAGGCGAGGCTTTCGAAGACGAAGTGTGCGGGAAATCGCATGCATCGGGAGAGATAACGGAACAAACAAAAAGTAGACGAAACAAACGGAAAGTACCGACCTGGCAGTCTTTCCCGTCTTCTTTCGTCATCTGTTTTTTAATCCTTCATCAGATCGGCCAGTCCCTTGAACGGGCTGTTGAATCCGCCGGATGAAGTAGTCGAGGCGACCTTTTTCTGCGGTTCGGGCGCTGCCGCTTCGGGTTCGAGCGTGCGGCGGCGGTAGATGGGCCGCTCGAACATAGGAGTCATGCGCGTCCAGTCGCCCTGCGATTGCGAATCGGCGATCAGGCGCTGCATCGCCTCTACCTTCGAATCCAGATCGTCCAGATAGGCGAGCATCAATGCTTCGGGCGTCATAGGCAGCTTCGGCGATCCGTGCTCGAGTTTGCCGTGATGCGCCAGAAGCATATGCAGCAGATGACGCCGCAACTCCTCCGGGAATCCCGGCACGCGCGCAATCTGTTCGGCTACGAATATGGTCTCCATAGCAAGGTGACCGATCATCTGCCCGTCGTTGGTGTAGCCGAAAGCGCGCTCGTAGCTGAGTTCGTCTATTTTGCCGAAGTCGTGCAGCACGGCGCCTGTTTGGAGCAGATCGACGTCTATGCCCTCGTAATGCGAGCCGACGATTTTGCACAACCGCAGAAGCGACAGCGAATGTTCGAGCAGTCCGCCGAGATACGGATGGTGCATGGTCTTGGCGGCGGGCGCGCGCTTGAATTTTTTGACTACGTCCGGGTCCGAAAAGATGTTTTCGAGCAACTGCCGCAAATGAGGATTGCGAAACCCGCGCACCGCAGCCATCAGTTCGGCGAACATTTCTTCTACGTCGTGCCGCGTCGCCGGGAAATAGTGGCTGAGGTCGATTTCGCGTTCTTCACACCTGCGCATGCGGTGAATCGACAGTTGCAGGTGATTGCGGTAGACGTTTACCTGCCCGCGGACGAATACGATATCGTCGCGGTCGAACCCGTCGATCGAATCCTCGAAGTTATCCCACCACTGACCCACGATATCGCCGGTGCGATCCGAGAGCGTCATGAGGACGAACTGGCCGCCCGATTTTTTCTGGCGGAACTCCTTGGATTTGACGAGCAGCGTAGTGCTGACGGTCTGATTGGCGGCAAAATCGCTTATGAAAACTTTCATGGCGCGAGGAGAAGAAAGATAACGGAACAAACGAAAATGGACGGAATGAACGGAAAAAATTCAATGACCATCATCTTTTCCGTGTGTTCCGTTTTTCCGTGTGTTCCGTCAATTTTCGTTTGTTCCGTTATCTCGGTTTGGCTCCATTTTCAGGGTTTTACGGTTGCAGTGGTTTTTTCGGTCTTTTCCGCATCCTTGCCGTCGTTTTTCTTTTCCTTCTTCTTCCGGTCCTTGCGAGTTTCCTCGGAGTAAGGAATGCGCTTTATCTGATTGGATTTGATCTTGCTGTCGGCGAGTTGATAGCGCGGATCGACCTCGATGAATGCATCGTTGCGCAGTTTTTCGAGGAATTTGTCCATTTCGGCCTCGCCGCGCTCATACGTGAGGCGCTGCCCTACCTGATCCTGCACGTCCTTGTCGTCAAACGGCTGCGCGACGGGCTCCTTGCGCGCATCTACACGGAAGATCGCAAAACCACCCTCGACCTCTATGGGATCGGTAACCGAGCCTTCCGGCGCCGAGCCTACGGCCGTGCGCACTTCGTTTGAAAGATCCGGAATCTGGAGCGCACCTATGACGCCGCCCGATTTGCCGAGTTCCTCTTCGGAGTGACGCCTGGCGAGAGCGGCAAAATCGGCGGCGCCGCTGCGCGCCTGTACGACTACCTGCTTGGCGCGTTCGAGCGCCGCGGCAGAATCCCTGCCCGAGGCGATGAATATACGGCTCAGCGTAACCTCGCCCGGGGTGGAGAACATCTCGACGTGCTTATCGTAGTAGTCGCGTTTTTCCTTTTCCGTCAGGTTGTAATAGATGCGCCCGAAGACTTCGCGATTGCGTACGGCGTCGGACAGAAAACGCGTTTCGAGCAATCGCCTGACTTCGTTGATGTCGACGCCGACCTCGCGCATTTTCTGTTCGAGTTCTTCGAGCGATGAAAGGTTGTTTTCCTTCATGATCCGCAGCAATTGCTGGTTGACCTGCGGCTTGACGTCTACGGAAAGCTCCTTGGCGCGCTGCACCAGCAGTTCCGTGTCGATCAACTGTTCGAGAACGATGGGCTTGAATTCGTTGAATTTCTTTTCGAGTTCGGCGTCCTTCAGGCCCTGCTGCTTGAGACTTTCGAGCAGTTCTTCCTGCGCGCGCATGTAGGCGGATCGCAGAATGATTGCGCCGTTTACGCGCGCAACCACCTCGTCGACCAGCTTTACATCGCCGTCCTGCGCGCGCGCCGTACTCGCGAGCGCAAGCGCAAGAACCACTGGCGCAAGCCACCTCGTCGTATTGATAAATCGGTTCATTTGTCGGTCTCCTTCCGGCAGCCCGGCTGCCTTTTCATCTCCAGCCCTCGATCGCAAATTTCAGGTGTCGCCGTCGGGCAGCAAGCCCGTGTAGTTGAAACCCAGCCGCTCGCGGTATACGCGAATGCGGGCTCCGGCTGCGGCGCGTTCGTTGTAGGCGTCTATAAGCGCCTGATTTTTTCTGCTCAGCAGATCTTCTTCGATCTGCTCGCGCACCTTTTCAAGCGGCAGCGGCTCGGCGCGCGCTTCGAGCTTGAATATATGATAACCGTAATTGGAGCGTACTACCCGGCTGATCGAACCCACCTTGAGCGGCGAAATGGCCTGTTCGAGAACCGCGGGCATCTGCTCGGTCGTGTAGTAAATCAATCCGCCGCCGGCGGCGTGCGGCGCGCTCGAATGCTGGCGCGCGAGCGTCGCGAAATCCGCGGGTTTGCGCAACGCCAGCGCGTGCAGTTCGTTTGCCTGCTCCGCCGAGGACACGCGGATCTCGCGCACATAGAACCCGTTGCGCTGCTGGTAGCGCGACTGATTTTCGCGGTAATACGCTTCGATTTCTTCGGGCGTCACGGCGGATCCCTTCAGCACTTCGGCCTGATAGAATTTCATCGTCAGCAGATCGCTTGCCAGTTCGATGCGCCGCTCGCTGCCGGCAAGCGTAGTCTGGGAGTGTCCGGCGCCTTCGAGGTTGGCCTGCTGATGCTGATCTTCGAGCGCGCGGCCGATCTCTTCATCCGTAGCCGCAAGTCCGCGCCGCCGCGCCTGGTGCACTATGAGTTGGCGCTGCACGAACTCGTCGAAAAGGCGGCTGCGCAACTCGTCGCCGCCGGTCTGGTTTTGCAGAAGCTGGGGGTAGAAATCCGAAAGCCGCGCCTTGACGAAACGGTCGAATGCCGAAAGATGCTCGGGCGAATCGTTGATCTCCACGATTACGGGCGTTGGATCGGCAGGCGATTGCTCGGCCTCCGCCGGTTGTGCACCGCGCCGACACCCGGCCAGGGCCGCGACGGCGATAAACATCGCGCAGATTGTCAGTCTCATCCACATCCAGACTCAGTTCGCAGCCGAAGCCTCTTCGGGGGCCGCCCCGGATTCTACGACGGGGCGACGGAACGCCGCAAGGAGAAGCGAGAATAACGGAACAAACGAAATAAGACGGAAACTACGGAAATATTCAACGATATTCAGCTTTTCCGTAATTTTCGTTTCATTACTTTTGATCCCCTATCTGTAACCTTTACTCGCCGCCCAACGCCTGCAATACGCCCGCTACCGCCTGCGGCACTCCGCCTTCTATCTTTACTTTCAACACGCCGTGAGGCTGAAACTGCGCCGTTTTGCGCTCGTCGAGCAAACGCATCAACCGCTCCGGTTCGACGCGCGTGCGCTCGGCGAACTTTATGTTCAACGTCTCACCGACGCGGTCTATCGATGCAATCCCCAACCGTATCGCCTCGCGCCGCAGATTCGAATACACCAGAAGATTTTCAACCGCCTCGGGCAGCCGCCCATAACGGTCCGCAATCTCCTGCCCGATTCGCTTCAGTTCATCTTCTGAACGCGCCGAGGCGATTCTCTTGTAAGTTCTCAGGCGCTGGCTCATATCTTCTATATATTCGTCGGGGATTCGCGTATCGATGCCGAGGTTGATCTGCGTTCCGATTTCTTCTTCTATATCCTCGCCGCGCAGCTCCGCCACCGTGCGCTCCAGCATCTGGCAGTACAGATCAAACCCTATGGCCTCGATGTGCCCCGACTGCTGCCCGCCGAGCAGGTTCCCCGCGCCGCGCAGCTCCAGATCCAGCGCCGCAATCCTGAATCCGGCGCCGAGATCCGAAAACTCGCGTATCGCCGCCAGACGCTTTCGCGCTACGGGCGACAATTCCTGCTCCGAAGGAATCAGCAGGTACGCATACGCGCGGCGATTCGAACGCCCCACCCTTCCGCGCAACTGGTACAACTGCGACAGGCCGTAGGTATCCGCTCGGTTGATGATGATCGTATTTGCGCGGGGGATGTCGATGCCGTTTTCGATTATCGTAGTCGCTACGAGTACATCGTATTTGTAGGCGACGAAATCGAGCACGGCCGATTCCATTTCCTTTTCGCCCATCTGTCCGTGGGCGACCACGATGCGCGCCGATGGCGCGATGCGCTGTACGAGTTCTCCCACGGCGGCGATCGATTCCACGCGGTTGTGCACGAAAAACACCTGACCCTGCCGCTGAAGCTCCTGTTCGATGGCGCTGCGAATCACGTTTTCCGATAGCGGCACGACGTTGGTCTGAATGGCGAGGCGATCTCGCGGCGGCGTTTCGATCACCGACATATCGCGAAGCCCCAATAGCGACATATTGAGCGTGCGCGGAATCGGAGTGGCGCTGAGCGTCAATACATCCACGCGCTTTTTCATCTGCTTCAAACGTTCCTTGTGCGCCACGCCGAAACGCTGCTCCTCATCTACGACCACAAGTCCGAGATCCTTGAAGCTCAGATCGCGCGAGAGTATTCGATGCGTTCCGATCAGTATGTCTACGCTTCCCCGCTCTACAGCCGCGACTACCTCGCGCTGTTCCTTCGGCGAGCGAAAGCGCGACAACAGGTCGATAGTTACGGGAAAAGCGGCAAACCGCGCGCGGAAGGTCTGAAAATGCTGATAGGCAAGCACCGTCGTGGGCGCAAGCACCGCCACCTGCTTGCCGTCCATCACCGCCTTGAACGCGGCGCGCATCGCCACTTCGGTTTTGCCGTAACCCACATCGCCGCAAAGCAGCCGGTCCATCGGAAGCGGCTGTTCGAGATCGGCTTTGGCTTCGGCTATGGCCGTAGCCTGATCGGGAGTGAGTTCATAGGGGAAGGAGTCTTCGAACTCCTGTTGCCAGGGCGTATCGCCGCTGAAGGCGTAGCCCGAAACCAGCTTGCGTTCGGCGTAAAGTTTCAGCAGTTCTTCGGCCATATCGCGCATTGCGCGTTTGGCGCGCGCCTTGGTCTTCTGCCACGCAATGCCGCCCAAACGGTCCAGCGGCGGCGCGTGTCCCTCGCCGCTCGAAAATTTCTGCACCAGATCGAGCCGCTCTACGGGAACGTAAAGTTTTGCACCGTCGGCGTAGGTCAGCAGCATGTATTCGCGCCGCGCCGCGACTGCCGTGTTCGCGTCGCCGCCCGTCATTCGGGCATATGCCTCAAGGGGACTGAGCGATTGCTCTACGGCAAGTTGAACGAGTCCCTGAAACTGTCCTATGCCGTGGTCTATGTGAACGACGAAATCTCCGATCTTCAGATCGCGGAAATCCGAAAGAAACGCTCCGGTGCGCGGCTTTCGCTGAGTTGCGGGGCGTTCAGCCGCGCTCGTTTCATCGAAAAGATCCCGCTCGGTGTATACGACCAGTTCCGAGCCGGGCAGCGCAAAACCGCCCGACAGATCCCCGAGCGTGAGTATTACCGAGCCTGGATCAGGGGCGTTACGGGCGGAGTCGAGGGATACGCCCGGGACTTCGTATTCGCGGAAGACTTCGCGCAGACGGTCGATTGCGCCGCTTGCCGGCAGCACGAACACGGTTTGCGAAGCGGCTGAAGCCGGAGTCTTCAGTTCGCGCGCGAGATCCGCCAATCTTCCGTGCCAGCGGCGCACGGCGCGCGATGCGATGTTCATATCGCGCGGCTGCGGTTCGGGCGGAAACAGAAACAGCGGCGAAGAGGGAGGACGATGAACGAAGGCGGCAAAACGTTCCTGTTTTGCATCGGCGAAGACGGCCGCGGCCGATACTTCTTCCGTACTCAGTTCATCTTCAAATGCGTGCGCCGCACCGCCCAGCAATCGCAACTCTACGCGCACGGCGCGGCCAATACCGGCGCGCAATTCCTCGGGCGTCAGGAAAAGATGTTCGGGGGCAAGCGCCAGGTCGTCGGCTTCATCGGTGCGGCGAAAGCCGAGGGCGAGGGCTTCGAGCGACGAGCGCAGACGTTTTTCCACCTCCGCCGGTTCGTCTACGACGAGGATCGAATCGCCGAGGTAATCGAAGATGGAGTGCGTCAGCGGATGCAGCAGCGGCATAAGGTATTCCCAGCCCGGGAAGGCCTCGCCGTCATCGGCCTGTCGCGTACGGTCGCGCAGGGCGCGGGCGTAGCGTTGGTCGCTCCAGTACTCGCGCGCTTTTTGCGCCCAGCGGCGAAAATCAGCGGCGCGGCTGCGCTCGTCGCGCATGGGAGCTATCAGGGCTTTATCCGCCATTGCTATCGAGCGCTGGGTTTCCGGATCGAAATGGCGAATCGAGTCGATTTCGTCGCCGAAAAACTCTACGCGTACCGGGTGCGCCTGTCCTGCGGGAGAGTAAAAATCGAGTATGCCGCCGCGCGAGGAGAATTCGCCGACGCCGCCCACGGGATCCATACGGACGTAGCCTACCGAGTGAAGATGTTCGATCAGGTAATCGAGGGGCACTTCGTCGCCCACGGCGAGCGGCACGCCGGCGCCCTTGATTTCGTCGGGAGCAATATAGCGTCCGGCAAGCGCGCGAGCGGTAAGAAGCACTACGCGGCCGCCGCCCGAAGACATGCGCCACAGCGCAAGCGCGCGGCGTTCGAGCAGTTCGGCGTGCGGCGAGGTGCCGCTGTAGGGATCGAGTTCGGTTGCGGGCAGCGTGAAAATGTCTTCTTCCGGGTTGCCGTCCGGATTGAGCGCTGAGGAGAAGTATCTGAGGTCGCGTTCGAGATTTTCGATATCGGGAGCGGACGCGCCGACGAGGGCCAGCCGCCGCCCGGTTGTGTGCGCAAGCGCAGAAAGCGCGAGGGCTTTGGCTCCGCCCGTGAGCCCCGACAGGTGGATTATGCGGCGTCCGGCGCGCAGCGCATTCGCCGCGCGCGTGAAATTTTCATCGGCCTCTATTCGGCTCAACCAGTTCATAACGGATGCTATTTGCCCACTTGCGGCAAATGCGCAGGATACCGGCAGGCGGCAGGCGCGTGCAAGAGCGAAAAAAGAGCGAAAAACAGGGTACAATGTCGAACGAGCGGAGAGAGGGGAGGAACTTATGTCGGTTCAACGCAATGACTGGTCGCTGCAGCGCAAGGGGATAATCGATCAGGAACGCCACAAGGAGCGAATAAAGGAGGCGATACGCAAGAACCTGGGTTCGATCGTCTCCAGCGAATCGATCATACTGTCGGACGGGCGCAAGCGCGTACGCGTTCCGATGCGTTCGCTCGACGAGTACAAATTCCGCTTCGATCACCGCAAGCGCAAGCACGTGGGACAGGGCGACGGCAAAACGAAGATCGGCGATGTGATCGGCCGCGAAAACCAGCAGGGACAGGGCGCGGGACCGGGATCCGCAGGAGATCAGCCGGGGCAGGATTACTACGAGGCCGAAGTCGATATAGACGATATCGCCGCGCTGATTTTCGAGGACTTGCAGCTTCCCTTCCTCGAAGAAAAAGCCCGTCAGGCCGTGCAGTCCAGGACTACGAAGTTTACCGAAATCCGGCGCGTAGGCGCGCTGTCGAATCTGGACAAGAGGCGGACGATGATGGAAAACATCCGGCGTCAGGCGCGCGAGAAAGGCGTAGCGAAACTCGGACCCATAAAGAAAGAAGACCTGCGCTTCAAGAGTTGGGAAGAGGAAATCCGCTACGAATCCAACGCCGTGGTGCTGGCGATTATGGATGTATCGGGTTCGATGGGCGAGTTCAAGAAATACATCGCGCGCAGTTTCTTTTTCTGGATGGTGAGATTTTTGAGAACGAAATACGATCAGGTGAAGATCGTCTTCATCAGCCATCACACCGAAGCCCGGGAAGTCAGCGAGGAGGCTTTCTTCACACAGGGCGAATCGGGCGGCACGGTAGTGAGTTCGGCGTATAAACTGGCGCTCGATATCATCGCCGAACGCTTTCCGCCGCAGGACTGGAACGTCTATCCGTTTCATTTTTCGGACGGCGACAATTATTACTCGGATAATGAAGAAGCCGTGCGTATGGCGGATTATCTGATCGATACGTGCAATGTGTTCGGTTACGGCGAAATAGGCGAGGAGGGCGCGGGCAGCTACCGCCGCACTTCCGGAGCGCTGCTGTCGATCTTCAACGACAGGCTGCACAACAAGGACCGGTTTATCGGCGTGCGGATAGACAACAAGGAAGAGGTTTACCCGGCGCTGAAGGAATTTTTCGGCAAACGCGGCGTGAGTGCCTGACGCGCGGAGGAAAGGGAGATAACGGAACAAACGAAAATAGACGAAAACCACGGAAATCCTGAACCTTTCCGTCTTTTTCGTCTTATTTCGTTTGTTCCGTTATCTCTCTTTTTTCCCAAACCGGGAGTTGCCGGTTCAGAATCCGAGCGACCGGCACATCCCGCAATGGTCGCAGGGTTTGTCCTTTTCGATCGTGCAGCGCTGGGCTTCGAGAAAGTCTACGATTTCGCGCACGGCGTCCACGGCCTCGCCGATGTTGAACTGCCGCCGGCTCGGATGTTCGTCCGAAGCGGGAAGTGCGGGGCCGGGAGCGGCGAGCCGCTGCCGGACGCGTCCGGCTATGCGCCTGATTATTTCCTCGTCAGTCATGCGTTCTGATCTCGTCGACGACGCCGATTACGGCGCTGTCGATGGCGGCGCCCGGTTTACCCGTAGCCGCAGTGGATGCTCCCCATCCCTCCTGGACTACGATGACTATATCGCCCTCGCCCGCATCCACCGAATCGAGCGCGATCAGGGTCGCGCCGCGCGGCGAGCCGTCGGGCAGAATGGGTTGCACGAGCAGGACGCGCGCGCCGTCGTAGCGTGCGTTTTTCTGCGTGGCGACCACATTTCCGAGGACTCGCGCCAGGATCATGAAGTTCAGTAGATGTTCTTTCGGTAGATGTTTTTTACGTGCTCGGGCGAATCGACTATTGCGACAATGGTGCAGTCGGTTGGAACGTCCGACCCTTCGAAGGGGAAGCTGGCCTCCTTGCCTCGACACCAGAAGACGAGTTCGCCGACGCCGGCGCCGATCGAATCCACGGCAACAAGGGGGCGTCCGGTGCGCTGCAGTTCGGCGTCGAGCGACTCGATTACGAGCAGCTTGCGGCCGCCGAGCGTGGGGTTCTTGACCGTCGAAACGACGGCGCCGATGACGCGTGCGAGTTGCATGGTTATCACAGGGGCCGGGCGCGAACCCGGCGCCCGATTATAGCCGAAACCGCGGCGTGAAGGGAAAGCCGCCCGAGCGCGTATGAAAGCCCGTGCAATGCGCAAGGTATGGGCAACTTTCATCTTGAACTCATAAGGGTGCTGTGCTAGCTTTACCGACTACAGGCGGCGAGCGCCTGCAACGCCCGCCTGAGAAAGGCTCTACCGGACCTCAAGTCTTTGCAACTGTCCTGATGATCCCGTGCGGAACCAAATCGCGAGATGGAAGCGCCCTGCTTCGGGAACTGTCAATACAGAACGGCGTGCTGAATCTGGAAAGGGCCACATCCGTGTGTCCGACGACCGAAAGCCCCCCGGCAAATCGAGCGTGCGGCGCCGATCGAAAGCAGCACCGCGCAATCCATCCAACGGCGATGCCGCCGGAGCGGCGTTGCAGATGAATACGGGGAATGCGCGGATGAATGCAGGTAATCGGGTACGATTGCGAACCGTCGGGAATGAATTTTTTCAAGCCTTGATATTCGAGTTTTGATAATGGTTTGCCAATAATTTAACAATGAATTTACGTTCGGTATTCAGTTTATTTTCGAGCGATCTGGCGATAGATCTGGGGACGGCCAACACGCTTGTGTTTGCGCGCGGGCGGGGGATCGTAGTATCGGAGCCGTCGATAGTCGCCATCAACAAGATCTCGCACAAGGTCGAGGCCGTAGGGCGCGAGGCCAAGGAGATGCTCGGGCGCACGCCGGGAAACATCGTAGCCATCCGGCCTATGAAGGACGGCGTTATCGCCGACTTCGAGGTGACGGAGAAGATGCTGCAATACTTCATCCGCAAGGCGCACAACGGCAAGACGTGGGTGAGTCCGCGCATCGTCATAGGCATTCCGTCGGAAATCACGCAGGTGGAGCGCCGGGCGGTGGAAGACAGCGCCTACCGCGCCAAGGCTTCGGAGGTCTATCTGGTCGAGGAAGCGATGGCTGCGGCCATAGGAGCGGGGCTTCCCATAACCGAGCCGCACGGCAACATGATCGTGGACATCGGCGGCGGGACTACGGATATTGCGGTGATTTCGATGTCCGGCATCGTCTACTCGAAGTCGGTGCGCGTTGCCGGAAACGAGATGGACGAGGCGATCGCGCAGTACATCAAGCGCAAATACAATCTTCTGATTGGCGAGCGGACGGCCGAGCAGATAAAGATCGAGGTTGGGTCTGCGGCGCCCCTGGATGAAGAGCTGTCGATGGAGATCAAGGGGCGGAACCTGATCGAGGGCATACCGAAGACGATAGTGGTAACGGCCGACGAGATCCGCGAGGCGCTCGCCGATTCCGTAGCGACGATCATCAATGCGGTAAGGGTTGCGCTCGAGCGCACTCCGCCCGAGCTTTCGGCAGACATCGTCGACCGCGGGATAGTGATGACGGGCGGCGGTGCGATGCTCAAGAAGCTCGACGAGCGTTTGATGCAGGAAACCGGATTGCCGGTTTCGAGCGCCGAAGATCCGCTTTCATCCGTAGTGCTCGGCGCCGGGACGATGCTTTCCGACTTCGACCTGCTGCGCCGCGTCCGGTGGGACGGAACGACTATGCCATCGTGAGGAGAAAAGAAGTGCTGAGTGCGAGGGGGAGAAGAAGTGCTGAGTGCTGAGTGCTGAGTGCTGAGTGCAATCAGGAAATCAGGAACTTTAATTACAGA
>JAHBSF010000061.1 GCA_019639255.1 Acidobacteriota bacterium
AAAGACCCCGGCCCTTTGAACGGGTTTGCGAAGGGACTCTGCGGTAGTCCATATGTAGGGTTGCGTCGGCCGACGTAGACATCATATTGATCGGTGTGGCGCACGTTGACGACGATCGGCTTGGGGAGTTTCTTGCGCGGGGCTTTCTTCGCCGTCGATTTCTTTGCCGGTGCTGCTTTCCGGACAGGTTTTTTTCCAGCCCTCGCTTTTACACTTGCTTTTGCCCCTGCGTTAGCACTTTTTTTCGCTCCTGCTTGAGCTGCCGGCATAACGCCCCCTGCCGAAAATCAGAAAATCATTTACGCCCCTGATTACGTCCTCAAAGGAAAACAGGCACCGTGAAGTGCCTGTAAGTCCTTTAGAATCAAGTGGCCAGGGAGGGAATCGAACCCCCGACACACGGATTTTCAGTCCGTTGCTCTACCAACTGAGCTACCTGGCCGTGCGGCCGATTTCTGCTGCCGCAGGATTCGATATCCTAGCGGCGTGGATTGATTGTGTCAACCAAATCGGGGAGGCGAGAATGCGGAAAACGCGGAAGGAAAGACGCGGAATTTGAGGAAAAGACCCGTACCTTCAGTCGCTTTCCGTGACTTCAGCCCTCTGATTTCCGCGTTCTCTCTTTACACGCCGCATTCCATCAACTGCGCGTCTTCGGCCGGCGCGCTTTGCAACTGTTCGTCGATCCCGTACTTTTCGGCCAGAGCGAAGTATTCGTCAAACAGCGGCAGCATCTCTTCCACGGTCTGCGATCGCAGCACCGCAGTGCGCAGCGTTGCGCCTCCGGCTACGCCCCTGAGCATCTGCGCCGAAAGCATCTTCATCCGCCCGATGACGCCGCGCTCCGGCATGTCTTCCCGCAGATGATCCCGAAAATCCAGCAGCAGTTTATGCAACTCGGCAGGCGAAGGGCGATACGCTTCCAGCCCGTTCATGGTTTCCCATGTCTGGCGGAAGATATAGGGATTCGCTATTGCTCCACGTCCGATATGCACAGCATCGCATCCGGTTTCGTCAAAGCGCCGCATTGCATCTGCGGGCGTCAATATGTCGCCGCTGCCCGAAACAGGAATCCGCACCGCCTGTTTTATATCCCGCACCAGATCCCAGTCGGCGAAACCTTTATATCCCTGAACACGCGTGCGGCCGTGCAGCGTCACCATCGATCCCCCGCAATCTTCGATGAGCCTGGCGACTTCTACGGCATTGATGGACTTATCGTCCCAGCCCGCGCGTATCTTTACCGTCATGGGGATCGAAATCGCACGTTTGACTTCGGTAAGGATCTTGCGCAGTTGAGGCAGGTCGCGCAGAAGGTTCGATCCGCCGCCGCCGTGTACGACCTTCTTAGCCGGACAACCGCAGTTGATGTCTACGAAATCTGCCCCGGCTTCTTCTGCAATCTCTGCGGCCCAGCGCATGCGCACTTCGTCGTAGCCGAAAATCTGTATCGCGATTGGACGCTCTTCGGGGCGGAATTTCATCATCTGGTGCGAGCGCAAATTGCCGCGCGTCAATCCCTCTACGCTGATGAACTCGGTGACGATCAGACCGAGACCGCCGCAGCGTTTGGCTATGCGGCGGAATGGCGAATCCGTAACCCCGGCCATCGGCGACAGCACGAGGGGAGGCGAAAGACTGCGCCCAGCGATTGAAAATGATTCAGGATAATCCAATGTAGTCGCCATAATTGTGTAATCAATGGTCCGGAAGGGAGGAAGAAGAAGTGCTGAGTGCGAAGAAGAAGTGCTGAGTGCTGAGTGCTGAGTGCTGAGTGCAATTAGGAACTGAAGAACTTCAATACAGAGCGTCTGTAAATAAATTCCTGAGTTCCTGTTTGCACTCAGCACTCAGCACTCAGCACTCAGCACTTCTTCTTCGCACCCAGCACTTCTTCTTCTTCCTCTCCCTTCCACCCAGTATCCGCCCGAAAATATACCATGGAACCCTTCGCGTTGACGCCTGCAGGAAAAAACATTAGCGTGAATACGTGAAAGACAACGCACCCACAAACAGAGCTGCGACCGCCGCATCCGCCGTAGCCTTTCTTACGGAAATCATGCGCCTTAAGGCGGTTCCTCGCCTGGGCTGGCTGCTGCGCGGGGTGCGCGATGTCGAGTCCGTAGCCTCGCACAGTTTCGGCACGGCAGTAATTGCCATGCTTCTTGCGGATTCTGCGCGCGCGCGCGGCGCGGATGTGAACGTCGAGCGGGTGCTGCGAATGGCGCTGCTGCACGATCTGACCGAAGCGCGCACGGGAGATTTGCCGAGCACGGTCAAAAGATACTTTGCACCGGGCGCATTACACCATGCAAATGAAAAAGCCGCTGCAGATATACTCGAACCGCTAGGCTTGGAGGGCGAGGCGTTGTTTGAAGTGTGGCGCGAGTATGAGGACCGTGAAACGCTCGAATCGCGAATCGTAAAAGCCGCCGACAAACTCGATTTGCTGCTGCAGGCAAGAGAATACGAGCGCGGAGGCGCGCGATCGCTCAGCGAGTTTTGGGACAGCGCAGGGGATGATTTCACGGCGCTTGGACTCGATGATCTCATTGAAGATCTGATTGAGGAATTGAGCGGAGAGCAGGGAGTGGATGGAGCAGATTGAAATCGTAATCCGGTATTTGCAGGGTCTGCCGCCGCTTGGCGTACTCGGCATGATCTTCCTGGTCGCGTATATCGAGAATGTATTCCCCCCGTCGCCGAGCGATGTATTGCTGGTGTTTGCGGGGACTCTGGTAGGCGTGGGCACTGTAGGCTTCGCGCCGGCGCTCTTATCCTCGACGCTTGGCGGCACGCTCGGCTTTATGACCGCTTATGCCGCAGGCCGGTACTTCGACGGTCGAATCGCTGCGGGCAGAATGTCCAGATTCCTGCCGCTGGGCGCAATCGAGCAGGTTGAACATCTCTTCAGACGATACGGGTACGGCGTGATAGTCGCCAACCGTTTCCTGGCAGGCACGCGCGCCGTAGTCTCGTTTTTTGCGGGAATGGCGCGTATGAATCTGGCGGCGACCACGGTGCTTTCCGCGGTAAGCGCCGCAGTCTGGAACACGATATTGCTTTATGCCGGAGTTGCGCTTGCCGATAACTGGAAGCGCGCGGTCGAATATCTCTCGATTTACAGCAAGGCCGTAACCGTGCTCGTAGTGCTGGCGGTGCTGCTGGTTGCCTGGCGTTACTGGAGAAGACGGAGAAGAGAGAACGCGGAAAACGCTGAATAGAAGGGGAAAAAACTGAAACTTCAAAACGAAATTATAACGGGTGAGAGGAGAGAACGCGGATGAGTATTCTGCAGCGGATAAAGTCGCGTGCGGCGACGAAGTTGCAGCACATAGTACTGCCCGAAGGCGAGGATGCAAGAACGATCACTGCTGCTGCGCATATAGTCAGGGAGCGTCTTGCGCGCGTGACGCTGCTCGGCGATGAGGAGAAGATTCGTGCAAGGGCTGCGGAGCTTGGAGCGTCGCTTACAAACATTCAACTGCTCGATCCGCGCCGATCGCCGGATTTCGATCGCTACGCGCAGGAGTTTTATGAATTGCGCCGCGCCAAAGGCGCTACTCTCGACGAGGCGCGAAGGCAGCTTCAGGATCCGCTGTATTTCGGCGATATGATGGTGCGCGCGGGCCGCGCCGATGGTTCGGTCGCGGGCGCTACCAATACGACGGCTCACACGGTGCGCGCCGCATTGCTCACAATAGGCGTGCGCCCGGGATTCAATCTTGTATCGTCGTTTTTTATCATGTCGCATCCCGACCGGAGATTCGGCGAAGACGGCGTAATGCTTTACGCCGACTGCGCGGTAGTGGTTAATCCAACCGCCGCACAGCTTGCCGAAATCGCGATAGCTGCCGCAAACAACTGCCGCGCGTTGCTTGGCGCCGAACCCCGCGTTGCAATGCTTTCGTTTTCCACAAAGGGAAGCGCATCGCACGCGATGGTGGACAAGGTAGTCGAGGCGACCCGAACGATCCGCGCTCGCGCTCCCGAACTGGAAGTTGACGGGGAACTGCAACTCGATGCGGCGCTGATAAGGGAAATCGGCGAATCGAAGGCGCCCGGATCTTCGGTTGCGGGCCGAGCCAATGTGCTGGTTTTCCCCGATCTGAATGCGGGAAACATAGGGTATAAACTGACCGAGAGGCTGGGCGGCGCTACGGCTACGGGGCCGTTCCTTCAGGGCCTCGCCCGTCCTGCAAACGATCTGTCGCGCGGCTGCTCGGCCGAAGACATCGTGGATGCAGTAGCGGTCACTGCGGTTCAGGCGCAGTAAGGAAAAGCGGAACAAACATGGATGGGAAAAATATGAAGATGCAGAGGTTCACCGCGATTATTCTGGCGCTGGTGCTGATTACACCACCGTCGGCAACCCTTGCCTCCCGGGATGAGGTTGCACCGCCTCAGAGCGAAATGGAGGCGGTAATTACGCGCTATGTAGTCGATCGCGGCAGTCTGATGCGTTATTACAATGTGCCGATGGGTCCGGGCAGGCGCGCTCGTATGAAGAAGTTTTACGAAGAGCACCGTGCCGCGCTCCCACGGTTGAACTTCGATTCGATGAGTCAGGCAGGCCGCGTTGATTATGTGTTGTTCCGTAATCACCTCGATTATGAATTGAAGCAGATCGACATCGAGGCAAAACGATTCGGCGAAGTAGAACCGCTGCTGCCCTTCGCCGCGCAGTTGATGGGGCTGGAAGAATCGCGCCGCAGGATGGAGAAAATCGACTCGCCGCGCCTTGCAGCAGACCTTTCCGCCATAGTGAAACAGATTGCCGCCAAACGGCAGGAAATAGAAGCCGGCCTGCGCGCAGCCCAGGGGCGTTCGCCGGTAAAGAAAACAGTGGCGAATCGTGCTGCGGCTATGGCTAATACCCTGCGCGCCACGATGCGCAACTGGTTTACGTTTTATAACGGCTACGACCCGATTTTCACCTGGTGGGTGGATGAGCCGTACAAATCGCTCGACGCGGCTCTTGCCGGTTATTCATCGTTTATTACAGAAAGACTCGTGGGCGTGCGCAGCAGCGGTGCGGCAGAGGCTCCGCCCCAGACTTTTGCGGGACGCGGGCCGGGTGCGGGGACTTTCGGCGGAGGCGGAGGCGGCGGCCGGGGCGGTTTCGGCGGCGGAGGCGGGGCGCAGACCGCGGCGGCGCGCGCCGGGGATGCAAGCGACATTGTAGGAGATCCGATCGGGCGCGAGGCGCTTATGGCCGAACTCGCCTACGAAATGATCCCCTACACGCCCGAGGAGTTGATTGCGATTGCGCGCAAGGAATTCGAGTGGTGCGAGACGGAGATGAAACGGGCGTCGCGCGATCTTGGGTACGGCGACGACTGGATGAAGGCGCTCGAATACGTAAAGACCCAGTATGTCGAACCGGGCAAACAGCCGGAACTGATACGCGAACTTGCGCTGGAAGCCATAGAGTTTGTGGAAAAGCGGGAACTGGTCACTGTGCCTCCGCTTGCGCGTGAATCCTGGCGAATGGAGATGATGTCGCCGGAGCGGCAACTGGTATCGCCGTTTTTCCTGGGCGGGGAAGTGATTCAGGTTTCGTATCCTACATCCGGCATGGCTCACGAACAGAAGATGATGAGCATGCGCGGCAACAATCCGCATTTTTCGCGTGCAACGGTGCAGCACGAACTTATTCCGGGGCATCATCTGCAGGGCTTTATGACCTCGCGATACCGCACCTACCGCAGCGTTTTCAGCACGCCGTTCTGGACCGAAGGGTGGGCGCTTTACTGGGAATTTCTGCTGTGGGATCTGGACTTTCAGAACGCGCGCGAGAAGGGGCCGGAAAACCGTATAGGCATGCTTTTCTGGCGCATGCACCGCTGCGCGCGGATTATTTTCTCGCTCGGATTCCATCTGGAACAGATGACGCCGCAGGAGTGCATAGACCTTCTGGTCAAGCGCGTAGGCCACGAAGTGGATAATGCAACGGCCGAAGTGCGAAGGTCGTTTGCGGGCGATTACGGGCCGCTTTATCAGTGCGCGTATATGCTCGGAGGGCTTCAGTTTTACGGTTTGCATCGCGATCTGGTCAAAAGCGGAAGGATGACCAACCGCGCATTCCACGACGCGATTCTGAAGGAAAACCGCATACCGGTGGAAATGGTGCGCGCGATACTCGTCAATCAACCGCTTTCGCGCGAGTTCAAATCGAACTGGAAATTTTACGATCGGTAAAAGATAGATAACGGAACAAACGAAAATAGACGGAACAAACGGATAAGATTATCCCCTTTCCGTTTGTTCCGTCTATTTTCGTTTGTTCCGTTATCTATCTTCTACCGCTGGAAGCCGCGTTCGATATCGCGCATGGTGATTCTGAGAACTATTGGGCGTCCGTGCGGGCAGGTGGCCGGATTTTCCATCCTCAGCAGTTCATCGACAAGCCATCGTGATTTTTCTTCCGAGAGTTGCATATGGATTTTGACCGCTGCGCGGCAGGCGAGCGAAGCGGCGATTTCGGCGCGCAGTTCGTCGATGGAAAGGCTTCGACGCTCGGTCTCGATGGCGTCGAGGAGTTCTACGAGCAGCGATTGCGCCGCGCCCGATCTCAGCATCGCCGGTACTGCCTGCACTGCAATTGTTCGACCCGACAGGCGCGAGAGTTCAAAACCATTTTCTTCGAGTTCGGGCAAGAGTTGATCGAACGCCGAGGCCTGTGCGGGACTGAGATCCAGTGTTTCGGGCAGAAGCAATCTCTGCACTTCTATGCGGCCCCGCCGAAGCGCGGTCCAGTGCTGTTCAAACAGAATCCGTTCGTGGGCTACGTGCTGGTCGATCAGAAGCAATCCGCTGCGATCGGCGGCGATTATGAAGCTCTGATGCAGTTGTCCGAGCAGATTGATTTCATCTGCGTGGAGCGTCAGATTGGATGCGGGTTTGAGCAGTGAAGCGTCTGACGAACCGCTGCCGCCGAGGCATCCCAGACGATTTCCGTAATGAATATTGCTCGTCTCTACAGCCTCACCGCCTGATATGTTTCCGATTTCTTCAGGATCGAGTGGTTGCGGGTCGAACCGCATTTGTCCGGAAGATTCAGCCTGTAGAGGTTCCGGTTCGAGAATGATCTTCTGCTGTTCGGCCTGATGCGGTTGCGGGGATGATGCCGGTTTGGGTTCGGGTTCAACCGCGGCAACACGCTGCAGGGGCGGAGCATCATCGGCTGGTTGTTTTGCAGCGGGAAGGGACATTGGAGTAGCGGCGGGTTTTGCGTGTTGAATGCCTGCGCGCACTGCATCGCGCACCATATCGCGCACGATTGAGGCGCGCACGAACCGGACCTCGGTTTTAGCCGGATGCACGTTTACATCGACCTCTTCGGGGGGCAGTTCTACGAAAAGCATCGCCGAGGGATGGCTCCCCGATGGGACCATCGCCCTGTAGCTTTCCGAAAGCGCTCCGGAAAGGAGTTTGTCCCGTACAAAACGGCGATTGACGAAAAAGTACTGATTGTCTCGCGTAGCTCTTACCGCCGACGGCGACGAAACGAAACCCTCGACTTTCAGTGATCCGCTTTCGCCTCGAACCTCTATCAGGTCGGCGATGAACTTTTCGCCGAAGAGTTGATACGCGCGCTCGCGCAGGTCTGCAGCCGGCGTTGTGCGAATGCTCTCGCGGTTCTGGTTTATCAGCGTAAAGGAAAGGTGCGGGTATGCGAGTGCGTAGTGTGTAACGAGGTTTGCGATGTGAAAGCTCTCGGTGGCTTCGGACTTGAGGAATTTTCTGCGTGCGGGCACGTTGAAGAAGAGGTCGCGGATTTCGAATTCGGCGCCGCGCGTAAACGCGGTCGGGCGCACGTCGATCATGCGGCCGCCCGCTATTTCTATTTCGACTCCGACTATGTCTTCGGCGGTTTGAGTGCGGAGGCGCACCTTTGCTACCGAAGCGATGGATGCGAGCGCCTCGCCTCGAAAACCGAGAGTAAGGATTGCCTCGAGGTCTTCGGCGGATTTGATTTTGCTCGTGGCGTGACGCTCGAAGGCGAGCACAGCATCGTCGCGCGTCATGCCCTCGCCGTCGTCCGATACGCGAATCAGGCGGCGGCCGCCGGATTCAATGGTTACCTCTATGCGCGCGGCTCGGGCGTCAATGGAATTTTCGAGCAGTTCTTTAACGATCGAGGCCGGGCGCTCGACTACTTCTCCGGCGGCGATTTTATTGGCGAGGCTGTCGGGCAGGACGCGTATCTTTGACATAGCGCCCGATGATACAGCAGTTTCGGGGCCGTGTGGTAGAATCGCAAGCGGGCCGGGGGGATCCCATTGCAGGAGAAATCATAAGGATGAGCACACTTACGCTCTTTCTGGCCTGGCAGGAACCGCGCAGTCGCGCCTGGTTCCCGGTCGGGCGGCTCGCCTTCGACGGCGAGATTTATCGCTTCGTCTATACGGAGGGCGCGCGGGCGGCGCAGCGTATGCAGGGGTTTCAGCCGCTGCCGTCGTTTCCGGATCTGGAACGGGTATACGAGTCGGACGAATTCTTTCCGCTGTTCGCCAACCGCCTGCTGCCGCGCTCGCAGGCGGAATACGCCGATTTCGTCAAATGGCTCGATCTGCCTCAGCATCAGGACGATCCCATTGCCGTGCTTGCGCGTTCGGGCGGCCGGCAGGCTACGGATACGTTCGAGGTATTTCCCTCTCCGGAGCCCGACGAAAGCGGGCAATATCACATACACTTCTTCGCCCATGGTCTGAGACATCTGCCGGGCGCCGCAATTGACAGGATTCACCGCCTGCAACCCGATCAACCGCTGCTGCTTGTGCACGATTTCCAGAATCCGGCCGACGCACGCGCGCTTATGCTGCGAACCGAAGACTGCTACAACATCGGCTACTGCCCGCGTTATCTGCTCGATGATCTGTTCAAGCTTATTGAACGCGATCCGCATCTATTGCACGTAGCGGTGGAGCGAGTAAACCTGCCGCCTGCGCCGCTGCAATTGCGGTTGTTGTGCAATTTGACGGCGCGCTGGCCGGAAGGTTTCAGCCCGTTTGCGGATGAGATGTATCAGGCTATCGCGTGACTGAGCTGCGGACACGGTTTCGGAAAGGGAATGACGACGACGCGAATGAATCAGAACGAATCTTCAGGCAAGACGACATCGGCGGGGACTCCGCGTCAAAAAATGCTCGTGGTTGAAGATGATGTAGAAACTCAGCGCACGATCGAGGAGTATTTCAGGCAGATCGGCTTCGATGTGCTTATCGCCGGGGACGGCGAGACCGGCATGAAGATCGCACTCGAAGCGCGCCCTGCCGCAGTGATTCTCGACCTTATGCTGCCGAAACTCGACGGCCTGAGCGTGTGCCGCCAACTGAGGGAGAAACTGCCTTTGCTTCCAATCATCATACTTACGGCCAAGGCTGATGTGGCCGACAAGGTGGTCGGACTCGAACTCGGCGCAGACGATTACATGACGAAACCCTTCAGCCTGCGCGAACTCGAAGCACGGCTAAAAAGCGTGATGCGACGCACACAGGTCAAGGCTTCGGCGCGAAGCGAAGAAGAACCCGAACCGATAATTTGCGGGAAAATGCGTATAGATGCAGCCCGCCGAGAGGTATCGATCGACGGCCGAAACGTGGATCTGACGCCGAAAGAGTTTGAACTGCTGTCGCTGTTTGCGACGCATCCGGGCCGCGTGTATTCGCGTAAATACCTGCTCGAAAATATCTGGGACTATACCTACAGCGGCTACGACCGTACAATCGACTCGCACATAAACCGCCTGCGCGCCAAGATCGAACAAGACCCCGATAATCCGAAAATGATCCTTACCGTCTGGGGCGTCGGATACAAATTCGCCGGAGACTAAAGAGAGATAACGGAACAAACGAAATAAACTGAACAAACGGAAAGAGCATAATCATTGTCTTTCTTCCGTTTGTTCAGTTTATTTCGTTTGTTCCGTTATCTCTCTTTAGTTCCCGGAGTCGCCCTTCTTGCCCTTTTTGCCCTTTTTCACGGGTTCCGGGGTGGCCTTGGGTTTCACCTCGACGGGAGCGGGCGTGGGCGTAGGTGGGGGCGGTGGGGGCGTGGGCGTTGGGGTTGCCGGCGGAGGCGTGGGCGTTGGCGGCGCCACATTTGCGAGAGGATCCAAATTCGGAATATCAGATGAACCTGGCAACACGTCGCCGGATTGTGCGGCTATGCGCGCAAGTTCAGATGCGCGCTCGCGCGAACGCTGCGCCTGCTGTTGTTTCAGGTCATCGGGCGGGGGAGGTACGGGGCCGAACCGCTCCTTGGGTTTGTCCTTCAGATACTCGGTCATGAAATCCAGCCAGAACGGCAACGCGGCAGATGATCCGGATTCGCCCTTGCCCAAAGTTTTCTTGTTGTCGCTGTATCCGATCCATACGCCGCAGACGATCGACGGGGTGTAACCGATAAACCACGCATCTGTGAAATCGTTTACCGTCCCGGTTTTGCCGGCCAGTTCACGGCCGAGCGAGCCTGCTCGCACTGCCGTGCCGTACTGCACTGCGCCCCGCATCATCGAAACCATCTGAGCCGCGACGTAATCGGAGAATACCTTGTAGGATTTCGGTTTCGCTTCTTCAATCACCTTGCCGTCGCGGTCAACGACTCGGCGTATGCGCACGGGTTCGACCCTGACGCCCTGATTCGGAAATGCGGAGTAGGCCGATACCATCGCGAGCAGGGGTTCTTCGGTAGCGCCGAGGGCCGAGGGCAGGAACGGGGCCATCGGATTGGGCAAACCAAGGCGGCGCACCATATCGGCGGCGTTCCTTACGCCGGTTTCATCCAGTACGCGCACGGCCGGAATGTTTCGCGACAGCGCGAGAGCCTTCTGAATCGGCATCGCGCCCATAAACGTGTTGTCGTAATTATGCGGCTCCCAGTTGCCGCGTTTGAACGGCGCGTCGTGGACTATATCGTCCGGCTTCAGGCCCTGCTCGATTGCCGTAGCGTAGATGAATGGTTTGAATGCGGAACCGGTCTGGCGATTGGCCTGCGTTGCGTGGTTGAACTTGGTAGTGGCGAAGCTGTAGCCGCCGACGAGCGCCTTGATTTCTCCCGTGCGCGCATCGAGCATCGCGAGTGCGCCCTGCACCTGCGGTTCGGGTTCGAAGATGACCGAAAGCGATTTGCGCGCCGAATCTGCGGATTGAATCGAAAACTCGGCCAGATCTCCGCGTTTGAAAAGTTTCGACGGCGGCCGGCCGATCTTTCCGGTTTCCTGCGCGGTTACCGTAGCAGTGTAACTGCCGAAGGAAACGGTCGCTCCTCGATCGTTTACATCGCGCACCAGGCCCGTAATTGTATCGCCGGCCTTCGGCACAGACACCCACGAAGGATGTCTGTAATCATCCAGCATCTGTTGCACTACTTTGGGCGAAGCGGCGATTTGCACCTGATTTTTCTGATCGTTCTTCTGGTTTCTGGACGCCTTCGGATCGAGAATGTTTTCGAACTTTACGCGCCATCCGTGCCGTCGCTCGTAATTGAGCAGGCCCTTGCGCACGGCATCGGTCGCCGCCTCCTGTGCGTGGTGATCGAGCGTCGTGTAGACGCTGAGTCCGGCGCGATAAACATCCATCGCATCCAGCGAATGCTTGTTTTCGACGAGCAGTCGCTGAAGTTCCTGACGGACTTCCTCTACGAAGTATGCGTAGGGCGTGCGATCGTTTTTGCCGCGCGAGTCGTCGAGATCGAGTCCGAGCGGGCGCTTCTTGGCTTCCTCGGCATCGGCGGAATTGATGAAACCGGCATCGGCCATTGCCTGAAGTACGAGGTTGCGCCGCTGCTTTGCAGCAGCGGGACGATGTACGGGAGAAAACTGGGACGGCGCTTTGGGCAATGCCGCTAGCAGCGCATACTGATCGAGTTCAAGATCGCCGATGGATTTGCTGAAATAATAATTGGCCGCAGCCTCCACGCCGTACGCGCCCCCGCCTAGGAAGATCTGATTGCAGTAAAGCGTCATGATCTGGTCTTTTGTGTAGACGCGCTCGATCTGCAATGCATACATCATCTCCTTTAATTTGCGGGTAAAGGTCTTTTCGGGCGAGAGAAAGAGCAATCTGGCAAGCTGTTGTGTGAGCGTGGATGCGCCCTGCGCGCGCCGGTTGCGGCGGAAGTTTTCAAGCGCCGCGCCTACAAGTCGCACCGGGTCTACGCCGATATGTTCATCGAAGCGTGTATCCTCTATGGCGAGGATGGCCTGCTTCATTTTTTCGGGGATCTGCTCGTATGCGAGCGGTATGCGGCGTTCGAGCGACAGTTCGCCGATGATGGTTTTGCCGTCGTCGGCGTAAACCTTTGTAACTTCGGGCGGGCGGTAATCGGCGAGGCCGTCGACTTCGGCGGCGAAACTCGTGAAGCTGGCCTGATAGGCGACCACGAGGCCGGTAAGTCCGCCTGCGATCATGGTGAGTACGATCAGGGCAAGGAACGTCGCACGGCGAAAAAACGCTTCCAGACGGACGGCGAGATCTGTTAGTTTGTCCATCGATCCTCCATCGAAGGCCGAATTATAACAATCCTGAAGCGGATTGTCAGTCTCGGCGCGCGCACCGATGAATCAATATCAGGGGGCTTGAAACAGAATATGGCAGGTTTGCGAATTATCCTTGCGACGACCCTACTGGCATTTGCCGCCGCTTGCACCACATCATCTGATCAGCAGTCCGAGGCGGCGATCCGCGCAGTGCTCGATGCTCAGGCAGATGCATGGAATGCCGGGAATCTGGATGAATTTATGGCCGGCTACTGGAATTCGCCGGAACTGACGTTCTATTCCGGAGGCGACAAGCTGATGGGTTGGGAGGCGACGATCGAAAGATACCGGCGCACCTATCAGGCGGAAGGAAAAGAAATGGGCAGGCTGCGCTTTTCGGACCTGGATCTTCAGGCGCTCGGCGCGGATGTCGCCGTAGTTCGAGGGCGATGGCAATTGACCTTGAGCAACGGCTCGACGCCGGGCGGGCTTTTCACGCTTATTTTCCATCGCTTCGACCACGGCTGGAAGATTGTTCATGACCATACGTCTTCGGCGCAGTGACGGGAGAGTGCGAAGAAGAAGTGCTCAGCGCGATTCGGGACAAAAAAGAGAGATAACGGAACAAACGAAATAAGACGAAAAAGAACGGAAATGTTCAACTTTTTCGTAATTTCGCTTAATTTCGAATGTTCCGTTATCTATCTTGAGTGCGGTTGCTTGCATTTTTGCGATCCGACTTTTACACTCTCCCTTCATTTCGCATCATCCGGTCGGACTAATTCTCAACAGCGAGGCAATACTATGAAGATCCATGAATATCAGGGAAAGGAGTTGCTGCGCCGCTACGATGTAAAAGTGCCGCGCGGGCGCGTTGCGCGGACCGTGGCGGAGGCTGAAGCGGCGGCCGGAGAACTGGGACTCCCGGTCGTCGTCAAGGCTCAGATTCATGCAGGCGGACGCGGCAAGGGCGGGGGCGTCAAACTCGCCCGCACAATGGAGGAAGTCCCGGAACTTGCGGGCAAAATCCTCGGTATGAACCTGGTCACTCACCAGACCGGGCCCGAGGGCCGCATCGTTCAGACGCTTCTGATCGAAGAGGGATTGCGTATCAAGCAGGAATTCTACCTCGGAATCGTGCTCGATCGCGCAGCATCGCAACTCGTGTTTATGGCCTCGCAGGCCGGCGGCATGGACATCGAGGAGGTTGCAGCGCATACGCCCGAAAAAATCCTGAAGGAATACATAGATCCGGCGGTCGGTATGCAGCCCTTTCAGGCGCGCAAACTCGCCTTCGGTCTGGGTCTCGCCCCGGAACTCATCGGCAAGGCTACAAAATTCATGCTGGCGCTTTATCGCGCATCTATTGAACTCGATGCCTCGCTCGTGGAAATCAATCCGTTCCTTCTCACCGAGGACGGCGACCTGTACGCGCTCGATGCAAAGGTCACCTTCGACGATAACGCGCTTTACCGCCACAAGGAATACGAGGAACTGCGCGACCTCAACGAAGAAGCCGAACTGGAAATCGAGGCGTCGAAGTACGACCTCAACTACATAAAACTCGACGGCAATATCGCCTGCATGGTCAACGGCGCGGGGCTTGCAATGGCTACGATGGACATCATCAAGCTTGCGGGCGGCGAACCGGCGAACTTTCTCGACGTAGGCGGCGGAGCATCGCAGCAGCGCGTGGAAAACGCCTTTCGCATACTGCTTGCCGACGAAAACGTACAGGCGGTGCTAATCAATATTTTCGGCGGAATAGTGCGTTGCGATATGGTGGCGCGCGGTGTAGTCGAAGCGGCGCGCAACCTGAACGTAGAGCGCCCGATCGTAGTGCGTCTGGAAGGCACGAATGTAGAGGAAGGTCAGGCGGTGCTGCGAGAGTCGGGCATGAACTTCATCGTCGCAAGCGGCATGAAAGACGCGGCTGAAAAGGTCGTCGCCGCGGCCGGGTAAGAGAGATAACGGAACAAACGAAAATAGACGAAACAAACGGAAGGGGATAATCTTTTCCGTTTGTTTCGTCTATTTTCGTTTGTTCCGTTATCTATTCTTATCTTCGTTTCCACCAGACGTAAGCGCCGGCGCCGATAACCGCTACCGGCATGACGAGCACAAACAGCCAGAACAGCATGTTACGCTGTCCCTCGGTCAGATCCACGCGCCGGTTTGCCTGGCTTTTCGGCCGTATGGAAATCAGGTCTTCGTCTTCTGCCAGCCAGTTGACCGCGTTCATAAACAGATCGCCGTTGCGCTGAAACGCAAATGCGCGGTTGGACGCGAAATCCGAATCGCCGATCACTACCAGACGACCCTCCTTGCCCTCTACAGCTTTCGTAGCGGCTACGCCCAGAGTCACCGGTCCTTTTGTATCCTTGCCCTCGTCGAATTTCGGCGCAACATTGGGTTTAAGTTCGGTCTCGCCCCAACTGCTTTCGGATGTGGTCAGCAGCGTCGTCGCCGTCACGCCCGTGCCTGTTGCTTCGCCCACCCTGACCGAACGCGCGTTAGGAAACACGGTCATCGTCCGAGTGAAGTCGCGTGTGATCGGGTGTGCGCCGTAGTTGAACACCAGCGGATTGAGCGCGCCTCCGCCGAACATCTGATTTGCTGCGCTTGCGTCGATGATGATGTCGTTGCCGAGATTTATGTTCCAGGCCTTCAGCACTTCGTCGAGCTGCGGATTGGTGTCGGGATCGAGCAGAAACATCGCCTTGCCGCCCGCATCGAGATATTTTCCAATCATCGCGACTTCAGGAGGAAGCAGCGATTGTTTGGGGCCGGCGACTACTATGACGGCGCAATCCGATGGGGTTTCGGTGGAAGTTGCGAGGTTGATGGTTGCGGTTTCGTAGTTCTCGTTCTTGAGAACCCTGTCGACGCTCGAAAAGCCCTGCGAGTCGTTGTCGGTAATCGAGCGCTCGCCGTGACCTTCGAGGAAGCAAATTTTCTTGAGCGAATCGCGCGTTACCTTGAGTATTGCGTTTGTCAGTTCCTGCTCGCTTGCGCCCTGCGGCCTTTCGACTCGCTCGCCCGCTGCGACTACGACTTCGCCGAGCCGCGATATGCCGTACTGTTTGGCGATTTCGGGATTCTTCTGCGGATCGACCCACTCATAAGTCAACCGCCTCGATAGATCCTTGTATTCGATCATTCGATCCCGAAGGTCTACGTCCTCCGCCTGATCGAATTTCAGAATCTTTACTTCTTTCTGAAGTCCGGCCACTACCTTTTTGGTTTGATCGGAAAGACTGTAAAGCTGTTCGGCGGTTAGGTCTATGCGCTTGTGATGCCGGTATCCGAGATAGTTCCCGATAACAAGCAACCCGATTACCGCAGCGGTCAGCGCCGCAGTGTTTGTGCCGAGTTTGCCCTGCCGGGTGGTGAAATAGCCGAGAATCACCCTGTAATTCGCGGCAATCGTAGCAAGCAGCAGCGCGCCGCCCGCGGTCAACATCACCTTTTCCCAGGTTCCGAGAACTTCCAGTATCGAATAACGCAGGTATCCGGCCACGAGAAGCGCGCCGCCGAGCAAGCCCGCAATTTTGAAGAGTTCCTGCCGATTGACTTTCATAGGTGATTATTCAGGTAAGACAATGTTTGCGTACAACGGTTTCCCAAATCCGGTCAGGCCCTGCGCCACCGCATGGAATCGAGTGTGCGCAGCGTCAGAAAAAGTCCGAGCACGGTCAGCGATAAGTAAAAAACCACGCTGGATGTGTCGATTACGCCCCGCGAAAAATCATCAAAGTGCCGGAGTATCGACAGGTATTGCAGCAATCCGCCCGTCTGTGATCCGCCGCTTGCGCCTATGTCCAATACCCACAACAGCAGAAACACTACAAACGTTACCACGGCGGCTATGATCTGACTTTCGGTCAACGAGGAAATGAACGATCCGATCGCTACGAGCACGGCGCCGAGCAGCAGCACACCGAGGTAGCCCGAACCGAGCACGCGCCAGGGCATTCCGGGATCGCTGTAGCGCGCCATGACGACCTGGAAAATGAGCGTCGGCGCGAGCATCACGCCGTAGAGCGAAAACGCCGCGAAAAACTTGCCCAGCACGATTTGCCATTCCGTGAGCGGCGAGGTCATCAGCATTTCCATCGTGCCGCGTTTTCGTTCTTCGGCATATACGCCCATAGTCAGCATCGGGATCATAAACAGTATGATCGTCGATACGACGCCCATAAAATTGCGCAGCACCAGGCTCGGCACGTCCATCTCAGGAGGTGAACCCATGCGCGCCGCCTGCATCGCCATCATGTCCTGGCGCATAACGAATATCGAAAGAATGTTGTAGAAGAAATAGCCGGTCACGAGCAGAAAAAAGCCGATGACGATGTAGGCGATCGGCGAGGCGAAGTAGCTGCCCATTTCCCGGCGGTAGATTGCGAGAATCCCTCTCATATTTATCCCGTACCTGTTCGGTTTATTTCGTGTTCTTCGGTTCCGTACCGTTATTCCACACGGTTTCAGGCCGCCTGTTCCTGCTCCTCGGTGGTGAGTTGCAGGAATATGTCTTCGAGGCTCAGGCTTACGCCGCGCAGTTCGAGGAGTTCGAAACCTGCGCCCACGAGTCCGGCTGCAATTCCGGCGCGCAGGTCGCGGCCCTGCTCGCTCTCGACTGTGACTGCAAGCGGAGCGTCATCGCCGCGGGTTTCGACGTTGATGTTCGTTATACCCTCTATTGATTCGAGCGTAGAGCGGAGTTTTTCGGCTTCGCCGCGCACCTCAATGTATACGCGTTCGCCGCCCTTGAGCTGAGTTGTCAGGTTTTCGGGCGTATCGACGGCGGCAATCCTGCCCTTGTTGATGATAACTACGCGATCGCAGGTCATCGAAACTTCGGGCAGTATGTGCGTGGAAAGTATAACGGTATGATCGTTGGCGAGGCCCTTGATCAGTTTGCGCACCTCGATGATCTGTTTCGGGTCGAGGCCGACGGTGGGTTCATCGAGTATCACTACGTCGGGGTTGTGAACGATGGCCTGCGCGATGCCTACGCGCTGTCTGTATCCGCGCGAAAGGCGTTTGATCAGATCGTCGGCGCGCTCGTCGAGGTTTGTAAGCTCCATCGCGGTGTCTACGCGGCTCTCTATGTCGGCCTTGGCCACACCCTTGATGCGGGCCACGAATTCGAGATAGCCGCGCACCGACATATCGGGATAGAGGGGCGGCGTTTCCGGCAGGTAGCCAATGCGCTTGCGGACTTCCATCGACTGCTCGAATACGTCGAAACCCGCTACGCGGGCCGCACCTGCGGTTGCGGGCAGGTAGCCTGTAAGTATGCGCATCGTAGTGGTTTTGCCTGCGCCGTTGGGTCCGAGAAATCCGAGAATTTCGCCCTTTTCCACCTTGAATGAGATGTCGTTGACGGCGCGCGCCTGGCCGTAGCTCTTAGTCAGATGCTCGACTTCGATCAAGACTGCCTCCGGATCATAAGGAATTTGAGGACTGGCCGGGGCGATGGCGTCAAACTCGACTGTATCGCCCAAAGACCCCTGATTTTACTGGCGGGTCGCGGGATCGTCAAGGGGATGGCTGATTCGAAAACATCCGTATCCAGCAAACATATTGAGCCGACAGCGGTTCATTCGTCGCCGGATCGCAAAACGGCAAGATAGTCTTCCGGAGTAATGATAAGAATATTCTTATATTCGCCAATATCGAGCAGATCCTTGTCCCGCGTAACTATATGAGCGGCCTTGGCCGCTACCGCACAGGCTACAATGATATCGTCATTGGGATCGCGTTTAACGGCGTGCAGCATCGGAAGCGGAGAAATCAAACGGCAGACGAATCGGAGCAGGGATACGTACTGAAAGATTTCTTCATCGGTGTAGTCGGCTTTCTTTCGAAGGCGTGGATAGAGCAGCACCCGCTTTACCTCGTCCAGAATCTCATCTGCAAGACAGATCGCAAACGCTCCCACCGAAGCGAACCTTAAAAGCTGATACGAAGCGCCGCCTTTTCTGAGGAACGCGGATACAAGCACGGTGGAGTCGAGTACGGCCTTACGCATTTTTTCGCGGAATCAAATCACACGACATTGGGACATCGAAGAGAGATAACGGAACAGACGGAAATAGACGGAAAAGACGGAAAGATTCAACTTTTCGGCTAATTCTTGTTTTGCGCTTTGAATCTCCTCCTGTGGATCGCTTTGGTTTTACTTCGGAAGCCGCTCGTCCTTGATAATACGTGCTATGTCTTCTTCGTCGCGCCTGGCCGATCGTTTCGGCTTCGGCGTTCGCTCCGCTACCCGGTCTACAACATCGAACAGATCCTTCCATGCGTGCTTGCGCTCAACCACCGCCACCGGTTTGAGGAGGATGCCGTCTTCTACGGCGACGGCCTCCAGATAGTCGCCCTCTTCAAGATTGAACGGCTTGCGCAGTTCGGGCGGCAAAGTAACCTGTGCAAATCTTTTGACTCTTATAATCGACATATCGGTCTCCGTTTCGTTTTTCTCATAAATCAAGAGATTAAGAGTATACACTGCAAGGTGAAAAAATGCGATGATCGGTTGAACGGTACGGGGAACGTCGCGCAGTTTGGCTTGTTCCCGGCCCCTGCATTGAATAGAATGTCGCCGTAAAGGAGGTGTGAGATGGGATTTCTCGCACGTCTTTCATTCAGCCTGACCGTAAGCCTGATTGCGGTAGTCATCAGCCAGGAATCGGGCGTGGCGCAGACTCAGCCGCGTCAGGGAACAACCGCGTCGCGCGCTACGGGCAACGTTACGGGCCGCGTCACCGTCGGCGGAGAGCCTGCCGCCGGTGTAAACCTCGTACTGCGCAAATACCGCAGCGCTGCGCCCGGCGATGAAGGCATTGTGGGCCGAGCGATTACCGACCACGCGGGGAAGTACCGTTTTGAAAACGTCCCCGAAGGCCATTTTGCGGTCGCTCCGGTCGCTACGGCATTCGTTCAGGAGCAGGAGAATTCATTCAATAACGAATGGCCGGCGGCTACCGTTCGCGGCGGCGAAACCGTGGAAAACGTAAACCTTGCACTCATTCGCGGGGGCGTGATTACCGGAAAGGCCGTGGATGCGGATGGATTTCCTCTAACCGGAATGTATGTCGAGGTAGAGCGCGTGGGACCGCAGGGGCAGTCGATGGCCATCTTTCACCTCGACTACAACAGCAGGCTGATCGACGACCGGGGCGTTTACCGCATTTATGGATTGCCCGCAGGCAGTTATAGGGTTTCGGTGGGCAATCAGGGCATGTCGCGCGTAGTTCCGAGTTCGGGTCACACACCAACGCCGCAGACCTGGCATCCCTCGACAAATGATATTTCTGAGGCCCGATTGGTCGAGGTTGAAACGGGCCGCGAAACTACAGGTGTGGACATACGGCTGCTGCCGCCTGAAAAAACGTACACGGTCGCGGGTCGCGTAGTAGACGCCGTTACAGGAGCCGGAATAGCGAATGTTGCTCTCGGTTGGGGGAAGGGCCGGTATAGATCTCTGCGACAATCCGATCGCACAGAGGCAGAGGGGCGTTTTCGCCTCGACGGATTTCCCTCCGGAGAATTCGAGATCTACGGCCAAAGCGATTCACTTACGGAGTTTTACTGCGAACCGGTAAAGGTGGAAATCAGGGACCGGGACGTAGAGGGCGTAGAAGTGCGAATGCGCAGAGGTATAAACATAAGCGGCCGCATCGTGTTTGAGGGAGTGACCGATCCGCAGATACTCGCGCGTATTTCCGACATTCAGATTCAGTCGAGCGTTAAAGCCCCCCAACCCACTCCACCGCGTTTCGGTTCAAGGACAAAGGTGGAACCCGACGGCAGCTTTCGCATCGACGGGTTGTGGCCCGGACAGGTGACGATGACGCTCGGTTATTTCAGTCTCGCGCAGGGCTTTTATTTGAAACGAGTAGAGCACAACGGCGAGGTCAAGGATGCGGGCCTGGAAATCGTCGCGGGAAGGGATGTCGACGGGGTTCGCCTGATTGTAGGATACGGTAGTGGAAGCATTCGCGGTCAGGTAAAACTCGCGGACGGGGAATTGCCCGCCGGAAGGTATTTTGTCGTCAGCGCGCGCTTTCTCGGAAAGAGTACGGATTATCGGGGCAATAACACTGCGCGCGCAGATGTGCAGGGCCGCTTCATTCTGGAAGGGCTTCCACCCGGAGAATACGAAGTCGTCGCCGATATCAATCCCGTCAATTCACCCGATCCGTCATCGCGCATTATCCTGAAACGGCCGCCGTCGTATCCCAAAGCGATCGTATCGCATGGAAAGATGACGGAAGTTTCGATCACGCTGGAAATCGTTCAGAACTTAACCCGGCCATGAAATATTGGGACACATTCCTGGGTACGCACGCGCCCTCGCGTGCTTTCATTCAGGGTCAATAGCACGCGAGGGCGCGTGCGTACCCAAACGTCGAATCCGTCGTTTGTACCTTTCTCCAGTTGATTGACCATGTAGAGATGCTCAGCCTCAAGCCAGTATCATTTACAACCTTATTGGCCTTTGCGTGCGCGGTGCTAACTCTAGGCGCAATCAACGCGGGGCAGCAGGCGCGCGGTTCGATTCGCGGCCGCGTGACGATCGACGGCGGCGGGCCGCTCAACAAGATCGATGTGCGCCTTTATATTGAAGGAACAGGAATCCCGGTTCAGTCCGTCAAACCCGACTCGGGCGGCGCATTTGCATTCGACGACCTGCCGCCGCGGCCCTACCGCGTAGGTGTATTCGCTCCCGGATACGTTGTTGTGCGACCCTCACCCGCCGAGACAGTAAGGATAGGCGATCAAATCGAACTGCATTTGACGAGAGGCGGGGTAATCACGGGCAGGGTTTTCGGCGAGGACGGAACTTCAGTGATTTCCGCACAGGTCTCGGCTCAAAGGATTCGCGACGAAGCCGACAATCCCGTAACCAATAATCAACTTTCATCCCCTGCGTGGACTGACGATCGCGGAATTTACCGTATTTTCGGATTGCGGGCCGGCGTCTATCTCGTTGTAGTCAACTTCAGCCGGATTTCAACCGGCGGCGCAGCAGCGTATGAAGAATACCTGCCGGTTTATTACCCGGCGTCAAGCCGCGCGGAGGCCGGGGAGGTCAGGGTTGCCGCCGGATCGGAAGCTGCCGGAATCGACATACGCTATGTACGCGCGCGCGGACACAGCATCAGCGGAACGATCGAGGCGCAGTACGACCTGAAACGCGACGGTTCTTCGGCTCTGAGCGTGGTGCTGATTCAGTATCCGGGCGGTAATGCGATCGGGTCCGGCGCGGTTAACGTAATGGGAGGCAGCCGCGAATTTGTGATTCGCGGGGTGTCGGACGGCGAATATCAACTGCGCGCAAACGGCCGGCTCAATCCCAATGAGATGCTGACCGGACCGCTGCGCCGCGTTACGGTGAGCGGGCGCGATGTTACCGGAATAAAACTGACCGCATTGCCCTACGGCGCAATTGTCGGGCGCATAGTCGTCGAAAGCCCAACGCCCGCGATTGCCGAAGCCTGCCGCACGCGGCCTGCGGGTTCTGTCGGTGAAATAGTCGTCAGGCCGGGCCGGTTGCCCAAGCCGGATGATGCGGGGTTGCCGTTTTATTATTCATTTCAGGGGATTCCCGTAGAGCAGGGCGCATTTACGCTGCGAAACCTGCACGCCGGAGATTACCGGTTGAACATAACGCTTCAGGGCGAGCGCTGGTATGTACGCGACCTGACCGGAGAAGTAGTCAGGGGACGAGGGTTTCCGGTGAACTTCAACCGGCATCCGCTGCGCGTCAATTACGGCGAAACGCTCGTGGGACTCAAGGTTACTTTGAGTGAAGGCGCAGCATCGGTCGCAGGTCGAGTTGAATTGCAGCAACCCGGCGAGCGGTACCGCATACACCTGGTTCCAGCCGAGCAGTCGGCTGGAGATAACGTGACGCGTTACTACGAAGTAATTACGAATCGCGAGGGCCGTTACGGATTGGGCAATCTCGCGCCTGGGCGTTATCGCCTGCTGGCGCAGCGCATCGTAGAGCCGGAATCTACGGCGCGCATTCCCGCTGCGTGGGATGAAAATGAAAGGGTGCGTCTGCGCGCGCTGGCGCAGTCAGCGGGGCGCGAAGTTGTATTGCATTCATGCCGCGACGTAAGGGAGTTGACATGGAAGTAAAGAAAAACATCCGTCTGTTCCGTCTGTTCCGTCACATTCCGTTTGTTCCGTTGTTTATCCTGTTCTGGATCTCCAGTTTCTGCATTGTTACGGCAGCGCAAACGCCCGGAACGGGAATCATTTCGGGGCGCGTCACGGTCGGCGACCGTCCGCTTGCCGGTGTGACGATATCGCTTCAGCAGGCGCAGCCCACCGGACCCTTCGGACGGCAGGCTCTGTTTCGTGCAGTAACAGATGCGGACGGAAGGTATCAGATGACGGGAGTGCCGGCCGGAAGTTACTCGGTGACTCCGCTTGCTCCGCCCTACATTCTGCCGAGCAATCCATCGTTCGGCGGCCCTTTCGGCAAGCCAGTCAATCTGAACGACGGCGATACGATAACCGGCGTTGATCTGGCGCTTGTGCGCGGCGGTGTGATCACGGGTAAGGTCACGGATCCGGACGGGCGCCCCGTCATCGAACAGTACATTCAATTCGAGATGGTCAACATCAATAACGAAATCATTCCGCTTCTGCCGGCGTTCGATCGCGGGGGCATGACTACCGATGACCGGGGGATTTACAGGATATACGGCATAACGCCGGGCCGGTATCGAGTAAGCGCAGGCGAGGGCGAGGGAATGGTTTTCGCCGGAACCGGCAGAAAGCCCTACCCTCGTACATATCATCCCGACGCCGCCGATGCTGCGCGGGCGAAAATTGTCGAGGTTGCAGAAGGCGGCGAGGCGACGGGCGTGGATATAAGGCTGCGAACGGCGACCAGAACCTTTGCGATTACGGGGCGCGCAGTCGATGAGAGTACTGGAGAGGGCGCATCGGGCGTACCCATAAATTACAACATCATTCGAAGCGACGGACGGCCGGGTGCGACGGGACGCGCTGCGCCTGCGGGTCCGAACGGTGAATTCCGTATCGAGGGTCTGCGCAACGGACGCTTTCAGATCGTTGCGGGTGGAAACGATTTCATTATCGCTACTCCCGTAAGCGGAGTAGCGCCCGGCCCGAGCGCATCAGGATACAGCGATCCGGTTACGGTCGATGTGCTTGATGGGGATGTAAGCGGCATTGAGTTGAGGGTGCGGCAGGGCGCGAGCGTTTCGGGCATTGCGGTTGTTGAGGGAACAGAAGATCCGGCGGTGCTTGAGCGCCTTTCACAGGCGATGGTTTTTGCATTTACGCGCCCGCCGGAAGGAGCTCCGCCGACGCCGATAACCACGAGTGCAAGGATTGGTCCCGACCGCACATTCAGGTTTAACGGCGTTAGACCGGGCAGGCTGCAGATAAATGCGTCTATGCCGAGATCCGAAGGCGGGAGCCTCACGCTTGCGCGCGTTGAACGCGACGGAGTTCCTCAACCGGAAGGCATAGAAGTGGGGCCGGGCGAACAGATAGCGGGCGTGCGGTTGGTTTTCGTATACGGCAACGGCGTTGTGCGCGGTCAGGTGAATGTAATCAACGGTGCATTGCCTGAAGGAGCTATGTTGACGGTATATGCCAGGCGCTTGGGCGGCGGTCGATCGATGGGGGGCGCGCCGTCGCGTGTGGATGCGCGCGGTCAGTTTGTAATCGAGGGGCTTGCACCCGGCGAATACGAACTCGAAACGAGCATCAACATTCAGGGTCCGCCGCAGCAGCCCGAAGCGCTTCGCCGGCTGCCGAAGGCCAGACAGCGCATCTCTATCGCCAACGGTCAGGTGCTTCAGGTATTTCTTGTTATGGATGCAGCGGAGCCGCGCCAATGAATATACATCACGTTGCTGATATACATTTCCCGCTCCGTATTTGCGTATTCTCTATTGCAATCGGTTTTGCAGTCGTCGGCGCCTGGGGAATGTCTGTATACGGTCAGGCATCTACGGGCAAACGATCGGGAACGATTGCGGGCCGTGTAGTAACAGACGACGGGCAGCCCGTGGAAGGCGCGACTGTTTATTGCGCAACGGGTGAAAACATCGGCGCTGCGCGCATGACGATCACGGATTCGGAGGGGAACTTTCTCTTCACCGGGCTCGGACCGTCGGCATACCGGCTAAGCGCGTATACACCGGGCTTTGTATCTTCGGCTCAGTCAGGTGAGGAGCGGGTTGCGCGATTAGGCGATACTGCGGTGCTGACGCTCGTGCGCGGAGGAGTCGTAACGGGCCGCGTTACCACCGGGGCAGGCGAACCGGTCGTTGCGGTGGGCGTTGCTGCAATCCAGACGCGCGATTCTCAAGGAAACCCGGCGCCCGGGTTTCGATCGATGCGTTCGCGACCGACCGACGACCGGGGCATCTACAGGTTATATGGACTGCCGTCCGGCACCTATCTGATCGTTGCAAACCCGTCCACAGGTCTTTCATTCCAACCAGGTGCATACGATCAGCACATACCTACTTATTTCCCATCTTCCAATCGGGACGGAGCCTCGGAAATCAGCGTGCAGGCGGGGGGAGAAGTTACGGGAATCGACATAAATTATCGAGATGTGCGCGGACATTCGATCAGCGTCGCGGTCGTCGGCCCGAACAGTTCGAAGGAGATGGAATTAAGCGCAATGGTCGAACTGCTTTCAGGCGGTGGAATTATAAGCAGCAGCAGACCGAATGCCCGCGAGCCTGGAGGCGCCTGGCGGTTTACGATCAACGGCGTGGCGGATGGGGAATATGAACTCGTAGCACGCGGGAATATCGGACTCGAAGAATCAATGGTATCCGCACCGCGCAGGATTACAGTCAGGGGCGCGGATATTTCGGGCGTGCAGCTTTCTTTACTTCCACTTGCCTCGATTGCAGGACGCGTAATGCTCGAATCCGGCGCATTGCCGGCCGATTGCGCAAAGGGCCGCGAATCCGCGTTTAACGAGATTCTAATTCGAGCGCATAACGTCGGAAAATCCGCCGACGCGGTTATGGATTCCATGCCGGGGGTTTTTCGTATTACCGACACGGTAAGGCCGAACGGGGAATTCAATGTACGAAATCTTCGAGCCGGCCCGCACTTCCTGACTCTGGATCTGCCGGGCGACGGATGGTATGTGAAATCGGTTGCGATGCCGGGCGCGGCGCGCAGAAACATAGACCTCGGCAGGACGGCTTTGACATTGAAGGCCGGCGAAAAGTCCGCAGACGTTACGGTAACGCTGGCCGAAGGCGCCGCGATGTTTGAGGGAAAGATGACGGGTGAGCGTTTCAGGCGCGGAAGGTGGCGCGCACATCTGGTCCCGGTTGAAGCCGCTGAAGCCGACAACACGTTGAGGTATTACGAAACCGATGTGGGCGCGGACAGTGGATTTACGCTGGCGCATATTGCGCCGGGCAAGTATTGGGTAGTGATTCGTGCGCTTCAGGAGCCGCAATCGTGGGATGCACCGGTGAAGCGTGCAGCGTGGGATGTGCAGGAGCGCACGCAACTGCGGCGCGAAGCGGAAGCAGCGAAAATCGAACTTGATCTGGGCGCGTGTGCGCGGATAAGAAGAGAGATGACGGAACAAACGAAATGAAACGAAAACTGCTGAAAATCTGAATATTGTCGACTTTTCCCTCTTATTTCGTATGTTCCGTTATCTCTTTCATCCTCCGAAGAAGGGCTTCAATTGTTCGTCCTTCGGCGGCGCGGTCATAAGCGATACACCTACAAGCGAAGCCACTGAAATTGCAATAGCCGGAATTACGGGGTCAATCCCCGTGGATTCGCCCAATCCGCCGAACTCCCATATTAGTGTGGTAGTCACGCCGGTCACGATTGATGAAACGGCTCCGGCCGTAGTCGCGCGCTTCCATACGAGCGCGGCGACGAGCGACGGCGTTATGCCCGTGCCGTAAATCGTATAAGCGCGAAGCGCAACGTTGAGGAACTGCTCGGAAAACGTGGATATGAAATATGCGATTACGCCGAGTCCTATGACGAAGCCCCGCAGCATCCAGACGAGGGTCTTTTCCTTAGCCTCCGGATTGATGAAGCGCTGATACACGTCGCGAACTATGGATGTCGCGGGTACGAGCAGGTATGAAAGCGCAGTCGATATGATGATCGACATTATTGCGGTCATGATGATTGCGCCGAGTACGGGCGGCATATGATCGCGTGCTACGTAGGCGATGATGCGTCCGGGCCGTTGGAGTTCGCCGCCCTGCCATTCGAGCGCCGAGCTTGCCCACGCCGTGAAGATTATCATCATCTCCATATATGCCACGCCGATGAGCAGCCAAATGGTAGCGCGCCGCGCCATGCCTTCGTTTTTTGCCGAGAAGAAACGCTGATACATGTTCGCATCGCCCAGCACGAGCAGCGCTCCCGGCATCACCAGCCCTAACGCCTGCACAAAACTTATAGGTCCGAAAAACTGCATGTGATCTGCGGGCAGGGTCGCCGCAATCCCGTCATAGCCGCCTGCTTTTATCCATACGAACGGCAAAGTGATGAGAATGCCGACGATCATCGTGGCGCCCATGACCATGTCGGTGTAGGCGACCGAAAACATTCCGGCGAGCGCCGTATAAAGAATAATGAAAACGGCAACGATGATGACCGCTACCCGGAAGTCGAGACCGGGAATCGTCAGGTTCAGGACTGCGGCTGCGGCGCGGTACTGATATGAAACGATAGTCACGGCGGTCATCACGAGAGTGACGACGCCTACGACGCGCGCCCATTTGTTGTAGCGCTGTTCGAGTATGTCCTGCACGGTGATGGCTTCGAGGCGGCGCGCTTTCGCTGCGAGGAACGACAGCACGAGTATGCCGGCCATGCCTCCAATCGGCAGTATCCAGGCGGCTATGCCTACCTGGTAGGTGCGCTCGGCGAAACCGAATATGGAGCCTGTACCGATCCAGGTGGCGAGCATCGTTCCGAAAACAACTACGGTGGAGAGCTTGCGGCCTGCGACGGAAAAATCCTCCTGACTGGCCACACCGCGGCTGCGCAGAGCGCCGACGCCGACCAGAAAGACCATATAGGCGACGATCGTCCAGAAGTAGATCGAACTCATCGTATCTCCGTGTATTGCGGGATTTCGTGACGCGGCAGACTACCATAGCACGCGTTGCAGTCGGAAGCGCGACGGCGCGTGCGTGAGCCATAGAGGTAGCATTCGTCTCGTAGTTGAGGTTAGACTGAGGGCCATGGACGAACGGGATTATTACATCGAGAAGCCGGAAACGAAGCGCGCCACCTACAATTGTCCGAAGTGCCGCCAGTCGTCGGAATTTCAGATCAGGTGGCTGCGCAGAACAAAGAAGCGCGAACTGCCGCGAGGCGCAAGCGATTACGACCGCGCCAAGTTCGCCAAGGCGCGCGACTATCTCGTCAGGGTGGATGACATGCTCTATTGCCCGAACTCGCATTGCCGTCACCGGTTTGAGATACCGAATTCTCAAACCGTGGTCTTCGTCTGACGGCGATTCACAACACTCAAGAACAGCAATCAATGGCAACCGAACTCAAGACTCCGCCTGAAATAGAGGAGCCTCGTGAAACCGACTCGCTCAGCGAGCGATTTTTTCTCGAAGGACCGCATACGAGGCGCGGCGAATTCCGGACGCTGCTGCGCATACTGATGGAATTCCTGCGCGGTTTTCGCGGGCTGCATTTCGTTGGACCGTGCGTCACCGTATTCGGTTCGGCGCGGTTCAACGAGGACCATCCGTATTACGATCTTGCGCGAAGGGTGGGCGGGGGCCTGGCCAAACTCGGTTTTACCGTGATGACGGGCGGCGGCCCCGGCATTATGGAAGCGGCGAACCGCGGAGCGAAGGAAGCGGGAGGAACCTCCGTAGGATGCAACATTCGGCTTCCCTTCGAGCAGCAGAACAACCAGTATTTGGACCGATGGGTGGAGTTTCACTACTTTTTCGTCCGCAAGGTGATGCTCGTCAAATACTCATACGCATTCATCGTTCTTCCCGGTGGTTTCGGGACGATGGATGAGTTGTTCGAGGCGATGACGCTGATACAGACGCGCAAGATTCACGATTTCCCCGTAGTGCTGATGGGCCGCGATTATTACCAGCCGATGCTGGAGTTTCTCTACGATATGGCCGACAAGGGCACGATCAGCCGCGAAGACCTCGACCTGATGCTGGTTACGGATTCGGTCGAAGAGGCGATGGCGCATATGCAGAAACACGCGGTTGAACGCTTCGGATTGCGCCGCGTACCTCAACGCTCGCGCATGCTCGGCGAGACGTAAGAGAGATAACGGAACAAACGAAATAAAACGAAAACTACGGAATGGGACGAACCTTTCCGTTTGTTTCGTCTATTTCCGTTTGTTCCGTTATCTCTTCTTCAGCTCCCTCGTAAACGATCACGTTCATACCAAGCGGGGCGAGGCGGTAAAGGTCTTTTGCTGCGAACATCGGTATGCGGATGCAGCCGTGGCTGGCCGGTTTTACGGGCACCGATTCATAGCCGTGGATTGCGATGCCGCCGATGATGTAATTCGGGTAATAGAGGCGTCCGAGCGCGCTTTTTCTCCAGCCGGCAATCTTGTTCATGACGGTAAAACGCCCGATAGGCGTGATTGCCGTGCGTTCCCAGCCTTCGGCGATAAAATCCTTGTTGTTTCCGGTTGAAACGGGAAGCACGCGCGTTACCACGCCCTCGTCATCTACGTAATAAAGCACCTGGCGATCCAGGTCTATCTCGATGTGCGCCGGGCCGCCTTCGCGTGCAGTGGGCCGCGAGGCGCGCATCACGGCGGCGCGTTCGCTGCGCGTAAGGCGTCCGGTGCGCGGGCGGTTTGTGACCTTCTGAAATGCGATAAGCGCGTGGCGTGTAGCTTCATCGAAGCGACCGTCCACCGGGCCGGTCCAGTAACCGAGTTCCGAGAGGCGGGCCTCGACTTCGCGGATCTCGCGTATGCTTAGCGGCACTTCGCGGCGAGGACGCGCGGGCTGTTTTCGCGCGCCGGTTTGCTTCTTCGCGGTATTTTTCTTTGCGGCTGGGGCTGCTTTTCGTGTTTGCGCAACCGGATTAAAGCCGGATGATGATAGTACAAGCAGAAGGGAAGCGGCGGCTGTTATTGCCGCTCCCGAACGAAAACCCTTGAACAACATGATCTCCCGATTTTTCAGGACGCGCGCAAACGAATGCGCGCATCAATGAGCGATAATCCCTCTCCGGCCCTGTGTACGATGACCGGATTGAGGTCTACTTCGGCGATTCGCGGGGCGGTTTCTGCAAGCGCACCGAGCCGGTGCAGCAAATCTTCAAGCGCAGGTGTATCCGCCGGAGGCGACCCGCGATAACCCTCGAGTTGCCTGGCTACACGTGTACTCGCGATCATTTCGCTTACGTCGCGATCGTTAACTGGAAGCACGCGGAAAATTACGTCATCGACGAGTTCTACGAGATATCCGCCCGCGCCGAAAGCGAGAAGTGGGCCGAACACGGGGTCGTGTGTAATTCCCGCAAGCGCCTCTACGCCGGGTTGCGCCATTTCGGAAATCGTGACGGCTTCGAGGTGGATGTCGTGCGCGGTGAGTTGCGCGGCGAGCCGTTTGAAGGCCGCATCGGCTTCGGAGGGGGCGATGTTGAGCAGCACGCCCCCGACATCGGATTTATGCAGTACGGCGGGTGCGGCGATTTTCATCGCAACCTTCGTTTCAGAATTTCGGGCAATCGATTGTGCTGCCGTCAATGCTTCTTCAGACGATCGGGCCACGGCCGTGCGTAAGAGCTTGATGCCGGTTGAGCCGAGCAGTTTTTCTACAGAGTCCTGAGGCAGCCAGCCCTCCTCCGGGTGCGCTGCAATAACTTCGTTGACCGTTTCCAGGTTGACATCGATTTCCACGGGATTGCCGGGCGGGGTTGCGCGCCACGTTCCGTAATGTACGGCTGCGCCGAGCGCGGCGACTGCTCCTTCGGGAAAGGCATAAACGGGAACTGCCTTCCTTCCTGCGGGAATCGATGATATGGG
This sequence comes from Acidobacteriota bacterium, assembly GCA_019639255.1. GTDB lineage: Bacteria > Acidobacteriota > Blastocatellia > RBC074 > RBC074 > JAHBSF01. The sequence continues at coordinate 30,537 of JAHBSF010000061.1, forward strand.
CGAATGCGGATCGAGAAATACGGCTGCAATCGTTTTTGTCAAATCGGGACGTGCACGAAGCACTTCGCCGATAGTCTCTGCTACTTCAGATGACGGAGTAAGTAGCGGAGGTATGAATATGATCAGGATTGCGTCGATATCGGGATCGTCGCAAAGGATTTCGAGACACGCGCGGTAATGCTGGGGGCAGGCGCCGGCGATCATATCGACCGGATTTGCTACTGATGCTGAAGCGGGAAGCGCGCTGCGGAGTTTGTCTTTGGTCCCGGCGCTCAGTTCGGGGATTGTGAGTCCCGTAGCTTCTGCGGCGTCGACCGCAAGAATTGCGGGGCCGCCCGCGTTTGTAAGGATTGCAAGATTGCCGCCTTTGGGAATCGGCTGCGATGCAAGGAGTCGTGCAACGGCGAAGAAATCCGCCAGCGTATCGACGCGTATGATGCCGGTCTGGGCAAACAGCGCATCGGCGAATCGGTCGGAGTTGGCAAGCGCGGCGGTGTGGCTGGATGCGGCGCGTGCGCCGGCCACGGTTCTTCCGGCCTTGACCGCAACAATGGGTTTGGCGCGCGCGACCCGACGCGCGATGCGAGTGAATCTGCGCGGATTACCGAAGCTTTCCAGGTATAGAAGAATCACATCCGTCGAATCGTCCGATTCCCAGTATTGCAGCAGGTCATTACCCGATACATCGGCCTTGTTGCCCACGCTTATGAACGAGGATACGCCGAGTCCGAGTTGTCCGGCCTGAGCCATAAGCGCAAGTCCGAGGGCGCCGGATTGCGAGCTCATGGCGATGTTGCCCGCCGGAGGTTCTACAGGCGCGAAGGTGCCCAGCATTCGCACGCCCGAAGATGTATTGACTATGCCCATGCAGTTCGGACCGACAAGTCTCATGCCGGACGCCCGGCATACATCGAGAAGTTCGGTCTGGAGTCTTGCTCCATCGGGACCGGTTTCCGCAAATCCGGCGGAAATTACACACAGCGCCCGCACGCCCGCAGCGGCGCACCGGCGGGCGGATTCCAGCACTTTATTTGCGGGGATGGTAAGGATGGCGAGTTCCGGGACTTCGGGCAGGTCGGAAATTCCCGGGTATGCGCGCACGCCTGCTACGGCGGTTGCGTTGGGGTTGACGGGATAAACCACGCCCGAGAATTCCCAGCGCAGCAGGTTGCGAAAAAGCGCGCCTCCTACCGACGCCGCATCGCGCGACGCTCCGACGATTGCCACCGAACGCGGTGCGAATACGGCGCTGAGCGAAGCGCGTTCGGCTTCCATCTCCTGGGCTTCGCGGCGCAGTTCGGCGCGTTCGCTGCGTGCGATGCCGAATTCCAGATGCGTAACGCCGTAGCTGATATTGGAATTTACTCCATATCCGGCCTTGCGAAAGACGGAAAGCATCAGCCGGTTGTCGGCGAGCACGTCTGCCGCGAAGCGTTTAACGCCGTGTTCGCGGGCTGTTTCGGCCAGAGCGTCGAGCAGTATCGTGCCGATGCCGCGCTTCTGCCACGCGTCTTCTATCAGAAACGACACTTCCGCAACTTCCGGCTGATCGTGCGAGGCGATATACCGGCCGACGCCTACGATCTTTTCATCCGCGCCCTCGCCGTGCACGACTACAAGTGCAACGTGTCGCGAACTGTCGACTCCGACGAGTTGATCGAGCAGCGAATCGGGAAGCGAGGTGATTATGCGCAGGAATCTGTAACGAATGGTTTCCGGTGAACAGCGGTTGAACAGAGCAAGAAGTCCGTCCCGGTCATCTGCCGTCAGTGCTCGCATGCGCAGTACGGCGCCGTCGCGCAGCATGATGTCGCGTCGGTACAGCAGTACAGCTTTTACCGGAACATTGGTTGAAGTCATCATCGATCAAGTCCGTTGTTTTACCAGGCACGCGCGCAATCCGAGCATTGCTGATATACGGTGTCTGTATCGGGCTACAAAACGATAAATGATAAGTTCGCCAATGAGGAATATGGGCGCGAGATAGATAAGGGCTACGAGCAGCAACCAGGGGAAATATTGCCAGAGAAAATAGTTGATTCCAAACGCTCCGGCATAAACACGGCGTTTACGTGTAATGACGCGCATCTTGCGATTGCATTGTTCGTAGTCCAGGCCGAAGCGTTGCAACTCGCTTTCCGGATACATCTGGTACGGAGCGATCACAAATCGGTCGCGTTTGTCGATTTTTTCTGCAATTTCGGCCGAACGGCTGCAAATCCCGCAATCGCCGTCAAACAGCATGTAATCGCTCGTATCCGTATCGATTGGGCCGTACCCGGTTGATCCATTCATGGTACGGGTATTTTAACATCGGCGAGCGGCAGGGAAAGAGAGACTACGGAACAAACGGAATAAACGGAATAAACGGAAAAGATCATATCCTTCCGTGTGTTTTGTTTATTCCGTTTATTCCGTTGTTTCTGTACGTTTCAGTTTTCCTTGCCGAGACCGTGATTGGCCTTGCACAGCCTGCACATGGTTGGCGGCGCGGTGTTATCAATTTTGTGTTTGACCGGGGGAACGGATCTGAGATAGGCGTAAAGCGCCTTCAGATCGTCATCGGTCATTCGGCCGTAAAGCGCCCACGGCATGGTCGGGTTCAACATACGTCCTCCGACATTGCCCGTGCGCATTACTTTCAGGAATGTTTCTTCGTCGTAGCCGGCAATACCGGAGGCGTCCGAGGTTATGTTGGTGCTCGTTACGCGCCCGGGCGGCTCTTCGAGCAAAAAACCTCCGGCGAGCGTCATCCCGGGGATCGGGGTGCCGCGATCATTCGGCGTATGGCAATCCGCGCAACTTGCCTGCCGCGCGATATGTTCTCCGCGTTTGACGGGATCGGTGAGATCGGGCGGCGGCACTTCCGACTCTATCGGCTGCGGGAATGTATTCATTATGCGGCTGACTGGAAATACGATTTCAGAGCGCGGAACTTCATTGCGCACTGCCGGTATGGATCTCAGGTAAACGATTAGGGATGCCAGGTCTTCATCCGGAAGCGAAGCGTAGTTCGGATACGGCATGATGGGAAACAGTGCGTGTCCGTCGAGGCTGATGCCCTCGCGAATTGCGCGAGCAATTGCATCATCGCTCCATTTGCCGATTCCGGTTTCGGTATCGGGGGTGATGTTGGGAGCATAGAGTTTGCCCGGTCCGCCGTGAAAGACGGCGCCTGCTCCCTTTTTGCTCTCGATTGGAGGCGTGCCCGCGGCGGTCCAATCGCGTTCCGAGTGGCAGTAAAAACATCCCATTACGGATTCTGCCAGGTATTGCCCGCGTTCCAGCCGGGCGGGTGTAGATTCGAACGTGCGCGCGGTGAGGGTGCGCGCGTTCGGGCCGAAAAACGGCCTCCAGCCTATCGTTGCGCTGATGCCTATTGTGAGCAGCGCAAAAAGCAATAATATGGCGATAACTGAAAATCGCGCTCCTTTTCGCATAGTTTGGGTGTCCTTTCGGGGGATGAGAGAACGCAGCCATTCTCGATTGAGGAGGAAAGAGAGATAACGGAACAAACTAAAAAAGACGGAAACTGCGGGAAAATTCAGTTTGTCCGTTCTTTTCGTACTATTTCGATTGTTCCGTTATCCTTCTTTATACCGGGCCGGGGCGGCTCGGATACGCTATTAACGACGCTGTCGTAAAACATCTTGAAGGCGATTTTGGCCAGCTTCCACGCTTTGCCCCACTGTATTCGGGTATCCTCGCCGTAGAGGATTTTTCTGAGTATCTGGTCGCGCATAAATCTTCCCTCGCGTTTGAGCATGAACTCCTTGGCAAAGGGTTTGGCGACGTCGAAGAAGCTGAAATTCGGATCCATGGCGATGCCGATGCCTTCGAGCGTCATGATCGCGCGGATGATGTAGGTGAAGTTGGCCGGTATGGTGAACGGGTATTCGTACATCACCTCGGCGAGTTCGTAAGTGAGTTCCTTGAACCTGACTTCGCCGAGTCGCAGATTCAGATAATCGGCGAAAAGTTTTTCTACGACGGGCCGGATTTCAGCCGGATCTATCTGCTTCGAGAGAAATTGAAGTTTTATCAGGTCTTCGGTCAATCCCTGTACATCGCGTTCTACGATGTGGAAGAACGCGTCGATCATCATGCTCTGAAGTTCGGGCGAGATTCTGCCGACCATCCCGAAGTCGAAAAACGCCAGCCTTCCGTCGTCCATCACGCGCAGATTTCCGGGATGCGGATCGGCGTGGAAGTAACCGTCTTCGAGCAACTGCTTCAAATAGGTCCGTGCTATCAGTTTGACTACATCGGGGGGCGCAGTGCCGCGCGCTCGCAGCGCTTCGAGTTCGAGCACCTTCAGGCCGCCGATGAATTCCATCGTAAGGACGCGGGTCGAAGAGTGCGTCCAGTAAATGGTCGGCACGTGCACTTCGCGCCAGTTGCGGAAGTTGCGGCGGAACGCCTCGGCATTGCGTCCCTCCTGCACGTAATCCATTTCCTCGAAGATCACCTGCGCGAATTCACCGAGCGTGCCTTCCCAGTCCACGCCGCGCACCAGATTCGGGTAACGCGACATAAAACGCGCGATGCGCCGCAGCACCGCCAGATCGAAATTGATGATTTCGGCAAGGTGCGGACGCTGCACCTTGACGGCTACTTCTTCGCCCGAATGCAGACGCGCGCGGTATACCTGCCCGAGCGAGGCCGCCGCAATCGGCTCTGGATCTATTTCGGCGAACAGCTCCGACACGGGGCGGCCCAGTTCCTGTTCGATCCTCGCCATCGCAACTTCGCGGGCGAATGCGGGCACCATGTCCTGTAGCTTGCTCAGTTCCTTGATGTAAGCGAGCGGCAGGAGGTCTGCGCGAGTAGAGATCGATTGCCCGATCTTGATGAATGTAGGGCCGAGTTTCAGGAGTCGGCTGCACAGCCACCGGCCCTGCCATTGCAGGTGCTTTTCCTCGGATTCATCCTTGCGCCCGATAAACCATCCGCGGTGATAGGCGAAGACGAAAATGTGATAGAGCGCAAAAGTCCATATGATCTGGAATGCGCGAAAATAGCCCTTCAGTCCGCGGCCGCCGATTTCGAGCGCCGGATCATAATGCGCCGTGTGCGCAGTCGAGGGCGCGGCGACGAGCGGCGCGGCAGGCAGCGCCCTTTCAATCAGTTCCGAACCCGTTAATTCTCGTTTCGCCAAAGCCATATTTTGATCCGTCAAATTCGTTGCCTTCCGTTATGAGGGAAGATAGATAACGGAACAAACGAAAAAAGACGGAACAGAAGGAAATATCCAACTTTTCCGTAATTTTCGTATCATTCCGTTTATT
>JAHBSF010000062.1 GCA_019639255.1 Acidobacteriota bacterium
TTCTTATGAAAATAGGGGCTAAACCCTGTATTTTCATTCGTGGTGGTGATGCCGCGAATCATGTTGGCTTTGTTTACAGTGTAGTTATCTCTCCACTTTATTAAAATGTCAGGCGGGTCGAATCAGCGACGCGCAGCGAGTTGACCGCAGGCCGCAGAGATATCCTGACCGCGCGGCCGGCGTATGAATGTCGGTACTCCCGCATCGACCAGAATTCGTTGAAAGCTCAGGATCCTTTCCATAGGAGACGCGCGATAGGGAAGCTCTGGCGCGGGATTATGCGGTATCAGGTTTACCTTTGCGCGCATGCCCTTGAGCAGACGCGCCAGCCTCCCGGCATCTTCATCGCTGTCGTTTATTCCGTCGAGACACACGTATTCAAATGTCAGTTTTTCACGTTCCGAAAGCGGATAATCGCGGCAGGCTGCGATCAATTCATCGAGTGTGAATTTACGGTTTATCGGAATCAATGTTGTTCGTTCGGCCTGTGTCGTCGCAGCCAGAGAAATCGCAAGCCGCGGGCGAATTTCTTCCCGCGCGAAATCCGCTATGCGCGGCGTCAACCCGGCAGTCGATACGGTAATCCTTTTCGGGCTGATGCTGAGACCTTTATCATCCGCCAGCAATCGCACGGATTTCATGACTTCCTGATAATTCAGAAAGCTTTCACCCATGCCCATATAAACCAGATTTACGCCGTGCGGAGGTGAAACGCCCGCGCCGTACACCTCGTTTAATACGATCACCACCTGCGAGACGATTTCGCCCGCAGTCATATTTCTCACGAGCCCAAGCTGTGCAGTCATACAAAAAGTGCATCCGACCGAACAACCGACCTGACAGCTTATGCAGATCGTATCGCGGCGCATTTCCGGTATGTACACCGCTTCAACTTCCTTCCCGTCGCCGAGTTGCAGCAGGTAGCGGCGCGTTCCGTCATTTGAGTAGAATACCTTCGCAATCCGGGTCGCCGTAATTTCGGCTACGGCTTTCAGGCGTTCGCGCAGGGGTTTCGACAGTTCGGTAATGTCGTCGAAACAGAGTCTGCGCCCCTGATAAATGGCTTTGTAGAGTTGCTTGCCGCGAAACGGCGCTTCGCCAAGCGTGCGGGCAAACTCTATGAGTTCAACTTCGGTTTTTCCGAGCAGCGCTTCCATGCGGCGCAATTGTAGCATACCGCCGCTTGCCCGATCTTTGTTCAGGTGCGAAGATGAGCCGATGTCCGGCTTTTCACGATTACTTGCTGTATTCCTGCTCGTCCTGGGCGTCGCTGCGGGCGTATGGTTCTGGCGCGGCCTTCACCTGAAGCACAGCTTTAGCGGTGACGACGACGGAATCCCAACGCGCCTTTGGTCCGAGATAAAAGCAGCCGACACTGCATTCGCCGATAGTCCATACGAACCCGCGCAGGTTGCCGGAACGATACTCGATAGTGAACTCAATGAAATATCCGGCATTACCTCAAGCCGCCGCGCCACGGATTTATATTGGGTGCACAACGACAGCGGGGATCGGCCGCGCATTTTCGCCGTGACATCGGGCGGAAAGGTCAGGGGCGAGTTCCGCGTTACGGGCGCCATCAATCAGGATTGGGAAGATATTGCGGCCGGCCCGGGCCGAGACGACCGGCCCGCTCTTTATATCGGCGATATAGGCGACAACGCCCGCCGCCGCAGTTCGATCGTAGTTTACCGCGTGCCCGAACCGGTTGTGAGCGGAAATACTGCAAATGCTGATACGGAGCCGGCCGAACCTTTTGAGTTTATTTATCCGGATGGCCGTCACGATGCCGAAGCACTTATTGTAGATCCGGCGAGCGGGAGGATTTACATCATAACGAAAACGGGTTCAGGTCGTTGTGGTTTGTACCGCTCTCCGCTTCCATTGCAATTCGGCGCACCGATGACGCTCGAACGGGTCGATGGTGCGGAGCGAATCTCCGAGCTTCGTTACGTTACGGGCGCCGATGCCTCCTTCGATGGACTTCGAGTAATCATTCGAACCTATTTCTCAGCATTCGAGCTTGTGCGCGAGAAGGGAAGAGAGTTTGAAGACATCTTCCGCTACGCGCCAGTGCCCGTAGCCCTGCCGCTTGAACCGCAGGGTGAGGCAATCACATACTCCGCGGACGGCAATGCGCTGCTGACCACAAGCGAAAAGATCCCGGCGCGCATCCACAGGCTAAACCGCAGAAAACCTTGAACCGCGGAATACGCGGAGAAATATGCTTTTCTGCGTTTTCCGTCTTATTCCGTGTATTCCGCGGTTTCGTTTCTTTTCAGAAATCGAATCTCAATCCCAGTCTCACCGTGCGCGGCCTGATCGTACGACGCGGGACGAGGAAGTCGCCCAATGAGTTCGGCGTATAATCCACGAACTCTGCACCAAACCGGAATACGGTAGCATTCAGCGGATTGAACGCTTCGATCTGAGGAGTCAATCTCAACTTTTCGCCATACCGGAAAATCCGGGATAAACGCAGATTCAATGAGTGGCCCCAAGGTCCGCGCCCCGCATTTCTCGGAAGATTCCCTATAGAACCGAGTAACGGCAACTCAAAAGAAGCGGCCATCACATTATCTAGTGCAGCATCCGGCGACCTCCACCTGATGTCTGAAAGTTTTCCATAGTAATTGGGTCGATCATTGTTGACATCGTCAAGATTCCGGTCGTTTCCTCCAATGCCGATGTTGAATGGTTGTGAAGAGTGCAACACCAAGGCGCCGGCTACCACTGCACGCCCAAGTATACCGGGCATCGTTACCTGCCCCGCAATCGTCACGCGATGCCGTGCATCCAGAAGGCTCGGCGCTCGCTCGCGAATGAAATCCCCGGGCACGAGCGGCGACGATGTATTGACTACGCCGTCATCTACAGTGCGGCTGAGCGTATACCCGGCACGAATGAATCCCACTCTCGCAAATTTGCCGGAAACCGTAACGGTCAGCCCATGGTAGTAGCTGTTGCCGCGCGCCTGAAGCTCTTCAACCTGCTCAAGCCCGGGGTCGGGTCTGAACCGTCGCACTACTGCAAGCGCTGCGCGCCGCGCGCTCGTGGCATTGCTCGTCGACGGCTGCGCAATTCCGAAGACAACTATTCGCCTTCCCGCTTCTGTAATGGTGCGGCTCGTGACGGCAGTGGTTTCAAAACGCACGAAATCGGCGTTTCCCGTGGTGGTGATTGGGCGCACGCCCGTTGCAGGATCGGTCCGATTATCGAAATCCTGCGAAAGCAGATACTCCGAAAAATCCTTGAATCCTTCGGGCAGACGCGGCGCGTTTACGTTGACTTCGCGCCACAAATGCGCCCCGCGGTTGAATACATAATTGATCTCAACCTTCATTCTGGGTGCTATTTCCCGTTCGTATCCTGCTGATGCCTGGACACTCTCGGGCAGGCGAAAACCGGGTTCAAGCCTTCTCAGGAAAGAATCTTCGCGTACACCCGATCCCACGACCCTCGGATCTTCCTGCCTGAGCACTTCGGGAAATCGCAGTTCATTGAGCAGCGTTGCTGCCGCGGGGAGATTCGTATCCACGAGAAGGGAACTGGATGTGAGTACGAAATCGTCCAGAGTTCGCAGCAGCGCCCGGTTGAAAAACATTCCGTATCCTGCCCGAAATACCTGTCGCTTGCTCCGCCCCGGATTCCAGGCTAAAGCCAGGCGAGGACCTACATTGTTGCGATCTTTAACTGCGGTCTCCGTATCCCACCTGAGACCTGCTGCAATCAGCAACGACGGATGCGCTTTCCAGTCGGCTTGGAGAAACATTCCAAGATATGTGTTTTCCAGACTTGACGACGTATTAAACCGATGTCGGTATCTGGCGGGGCGGGCGTCAAGAAAATCCGCCGGGGAAGAAAACGAATAAACGCCCGTAGCGTCTGCCAGATCGCGATAACTGGATTTGACGCGCTGAACGTCGAATCCGGTGCGAAGCGATATAAACGATTGCTGGCGTTCGAGCGTCTGCTGAATCTGAAATCTGCTCTCGCGGCGCAGCACCGCCGATGTCGTGCTGGCTCCGGCTACGAGCGTGCCGGTGCGGGAAAACAGATTTGTCGTCGAATCTCCGGGCCGGTCGCGCGGATCGTCGATCTCTATCAACACAACGGGCCTGTCGGTTTGAGGCGCATCGTGCGGGATAAGGCGCGACCATTGTATGCGGGTTTGGCTGATCGAACGTGGAGAGATTACAAGGGTATTCGAACCAGACACCGCAGTGCTGTCGCGGCCCGAAGCGCGAAGCGTTTCAAGCAGCCTCCGTCTTCCGGGGAAAGCCCGTTCATCCCGCTGTCTTGCCTGCGTCATTACGATGAGCGCGCGGTGCCGCCGGCCGATGTTGAAATCCGCGCGATTCTGTATCCTGGTCGCGTTCCTGGGCGTTGAAACGGCAAGATCGTAAAAACCAACATCTGCACCTCCATTGACAATCAGTGTTCGTCCCTGCCTGTCGATCCCCGTATGGCCGAGATTTGCCCCGCCGCCCGATACATTGGGAAGCACTATTGGAAAAAAAGGATTCGACGAAACCGGGACAAGCGCCTGAATATCCGCCGAGTCGGAAATGCGGTCGTGTTCGACCGAGGAGAAGAAAAATACCCAGTTCCTGATTACCGGCCCGCCGATGCTAACTCCAGGGTTGATCTGCGTGAACGGAAGTTTGAACGATCGCGTAGGGTCGGAGTTTCGATGAAAGGAATTTGCGTTCAAGCGCGCATCGCGAAAGTAATGGTACAGGCGTCCACGATAATTATTGGCTCCGCTGCGCAGCCTCAGGTTGACGCGACCTCCGGATGCCCGTCCATATTCCGCGGAAAACTGGTTGGAAATAACCTGAATTTCCTCTACAGAGTCAGGTGAAGGGATGAACCGTTCACGAGCTGCCCGGTCGTCGTTGTTGTCCATACCCTCAATGGTAATGTTGTTGGAAAACGGCGTGCCGCCGTTGAGTGAGAACACGCCCGATTCTTCCGGCGTTCTGCGATACTCAAACTGCGACTCTCCTTCAGCCAGATCATCTGTGTAAAGCGCGGGTGGCGCCGCTCCGGCGAGTATGAACAGCAGATCGAGTGGATTGCGGCTCTCAACCGGCAGAGCATCTATTTCCGTGATGTCGAGCGTAGAACCGACAACGGTACGCGTCGGATCTACGAGGGAACTGTCGCCGCTGGTATCCTTGATGATAATTTGTTCGGTCACAGCGGAGAGCGTCAATTGAAAGTCCCGGCGGATTGTTGCGCCCGCGCTGCCCGTAACTTCCGGGCTGGTAGCTGAATTGAAACCGGGCGCATCTACAGACAGTGAATAAGCGCCGGGGGGAAGCGAAGAAATCCTGTACCGGCCGTCTGCAAGGGAAGCGGCTACTCTTCTGAAGCCTGTCGCTGCCCGCAGAGCGGTAATCTGAGCTCCGGGCAGCGCGGCTCCTGCAGTATCGGTTATCGTTCCCTCAACGGTCAGGTTATCGAGATCGTCAATGGAGTAGGATCGGGCAAAGATCAGCGTGCATATGGCAATAACCATACAGAATCGAAGCGTGTACATGTCGGTTCTCCGCGAGGCGGCGGAATCGTGGATGGATCAGAGGCGGCTGATGATTGCGGCGGGATATTAGCTCAGGTAGCCACGGGCGGCAAGCCCGGAAACCGAGGAATGTGCAGAACAAACGAAAAAAGACGAAAACGAGGGAAAAGTTGAATCTTTCCGCAGTTTTCGTCTCTTTTCGTTTGTACCGTGATCTGTTTACTTAAATCAGACCACGGAACATTGGGACACATTGCTGGGTACGCACGCGCCCTCGCGTGCTTTTATTCACGGCAGAAAGCACGCGAGGGCGCGTGCGTACCCAGTTGCCGACTCCGTTGTATGTACCATTCTGCTGTGGATTGATTTAAGGCATGTTGATGTTCAAATCGCGGCCGAAAGTGAATTGTATGCGTTTGCGCGTACGCATGGCCTTGGATGCCGTCTGCGAAAGGGCGGTAACGAGCATCGGCATGGCAATCGTAGCGTCGCATCGTACGGTTACGGAGCGGGCGTTTTTTGAGAGGCGTCCGTATGATTGCGCCTGATCGAAATCCGAACCTGAATAGCTGCCGTAAAACGGCACGTCGGTGACAACCTGAACTGCGTACTTATGTCCGCGCATTGTGGCGTGCAACTGTCCGGCTGCCGCTTCGCTTTGCTGGACGAATGTCTTGGGTGTGCCGCCGCCGAAATAGACGACTCCCGTGGATCTCGATTTGGCGACTATCTGCGCCATTTCGACTACATCCTGAATAACATCGAACTGGAAGGGGTTTTTCTTCTCGATGCGGCTGATACCGATCGCCACGCCAAAGGAGCTGTCGGTGATGGCGGGGCAGAAAATGGGCACGCGAGACTTGTAGGCTGAAGTCAGAATGCCGTCTTCCGTAGCTATTTCGCTCAATTCCCGGCCGAGCAGATGCAGGAATTCACGCGTGGAGTATGGGTGCGAGTGATCGAGCTGTCCGGCGAATCCGCCGATCCATTCGTTGGCCTCGCGAAATTCTTCTTCCGACGCGAGCGTATCGTATACGCGATCTACGGCCTGCTCCTGCAGCCCCGCGTCGTCGGTGCGCGGGTCGCCCTGGTAATGATAACGGCCCAGAGTTTCGTGAAGGTCGTGAAAGATATTGGCGCCTGTGGCTACAAGCACGTCGATGCATCGATTTTTGAGCAGGTAGGCGACGAGCCTGCGCATACCCGCCGGCACCAGAGCGCCGCTCAGGCCCATGATGACCACGGCGTTTTCCTGGAGCATTTGCAGCCATATCTGATGCGCCAACGCCAGATTGCGCCCCTGAAACGAGATGTGCTCCATCTTGTCGAGCAGGCCCGGAACACTCCGGTCGCGGTCGATCTGGATCGGATGCGTGGGTTTGGTCAGATATTTAGCGCCCTTCAATCTTCTGATCATTTTCATATCGGCTGTACGTTTTTGCGGTTTGGAATCGGTAGAGGCAACGCCGCTTCGGGCAACGTTTAATCTCTTTCCCGGATTTGTATCTCGGTTCGCGTTCCGTTGGGATCGAGATAAGTATAACCGGTGTAGTGCCGCTCGTACTCATCTTTGAGCCGTTCGGCCCCCTCCGCCGTCAGCCTTCCTTTCTTTATTTGTCGATCGAGTTGCGTGCGGAATCCTCTTTCAAGGAAATCGCGTTCGTACCTCGCGTATGAAAGCATATCCCCAACCTGGGAACCGGCGATTACCCGGCTGAGGTGGTAGTCGCCGTTTGCGTCTATGATTACTATGGCTTCGTTCGTAGTACCGAACAGGTTATGGAAGTTGCCCATGACTTCCTGGTACGCGCCGATAAGCAACAGTGCCAGGTAATAGGGTTCGCCGCTTCGGTAATCGTGAACTTCCAGGGTTTCCTTCACATCGTGCAAATCCACGAACCGGTCCACCACGCCGTCCGAATCGCAGGTTATATCTACCAGTGTGGCGCTGTCCGTAGGCGCCTGATTCAGTTTGTGAATCGGCATGATCGGAAAAAGCTGATCTATTGCCCAGTGGTCGGGTACGGAACGGAATACCGAGAAATTGCAAAGATACTTTGCTGAAAGCAACTTTCTCAGATCGTCGAACTCCTCGGATTTGTACTGCGCCTGTTTTGCGAAGTTGTTGGCCTTGTCGCATACCTCCCAGAAGAGCACCTCGCCCTTGGCGCGCTCTTCAAGGCTGACAAAGCCCAGATCGAAAAGCGTGAAGAGTTCTTCCTTGTGTTCGAGCGCGTCGTGGTAGTACTCGAGGAAGTTCTTCGCGTTCATGTTCTTGTACAGATCATAGAGTTCGACTATGACCTGCGGTTCGTTATCCGTGAGCGAGATGTTGCGGATGCCCTGCACGGTTTCGATTTCATCGATGATGTTCGTGATTAGCATCGCGTGGTAAGCTACAAGCACGCGCCCGGATTCGGTGATTATATTCGGCTCGGCTACGTTTTCTTCCTGACACACGCCCTTGATCGTATATACGACGTCGTTGGCGAATTCCTGAAGAGTGTAGTTGGCCGAGGACTCGAAACTGGTCTTGCTGCCGTCGTAATCCACACCGGCGCCGCCGCCCACGTTCAGATGATCCACGTCGACGCCCATTTTGCGAATTTTGGCGTAAACGCGCGCGGCTTCCTTTACTCCGGCCTTAACGCGTTTGATCTGGGTAATCTGCGAACCGATGTGAAAATGCAGAATACGAAGGCAGCCTATGAGACCGGCCTCGCGAAGGGTTTTTATCGCCTGCAGCAGTTCGCTCGTAGTAAGACCGAACTTGGACTGCTCGCCGCCGGATTTTTCCCATCTGCCCGAACCGCGCGTATAAAGCCGCACGCGCATGCCGATCATCGGCCGCACTCCGGTTTCGATTGCGCGGTCGATTATACGGCCAAGTTCGTTGAGTTTCTCGACCACTATGACGACGTTTTTGCCCAGTTCGGTTCCGACAAAAGCCAGATCAATGAAGTTATCGTCCTTGAACCCATTGCAAACGAGCAGGGAATCGGGCGATTGATCGAGCGCTATCGCGGCATAAAGTTCGGCCTTGCTGCCGACTTCAAGCCCGTAGTTGTGCTTTTTGGCCTCGTCCAGGTACGCCTCAATGACCTGACGCCGCTGATTGACCTTCATCGGGAAGACGGCGCGATGCTCGCCCGTGTACTCGAACTCCCGCATAGCCGCGCGAAACGACTGGTTCATTTTTCGAACCTGGCTGGCGAATATCTGCGGAAACCTTAAAAGAAGCGGCGTCTTGACCCGGCGCGCAATCAAATCATCGACTATGCGCTTGACATCGACGCTGCGCGGATCGCCTTCGGAGGGATGGACCGCCAGATGACCCTGTGAGTTGATACTGAAATATCCGGCGCCCCAGTTTTCGATGCCGTAGGTCTGGGCGATCTCAGCGATGGCTGACTTCATCGTATTCTGTTCGTTGACCTCCCCGAGGGTGAAATCGAAATTCTCGGCGGCGAGTATGCGCGCGCAAATCCGATGGACGCTTCGAAGCCGCCCGGTGAGAGTCTCAGCGGCGCGCTGCGGTATGTCCTTCTGTTAAGCGTTGCAATGTAACAGATTGGCTCCGGCACTGTCAAAAACTATTTTTGGCCGAAATGACGGTATTGGGGGCTGCGTGTAACCGTTTGATTATCTTCGGTTTCTTCGATGCTCCGCCAGGCGCGCCGTACTTCCAGCACCTCTTCGGCAAGAGCCGAGAGACCGGGCCGGAAACGTGCGCCGTTCACTATATGGAGGGGCTGCGGGTACCTCGGCGGCAACCTCAGCGGCCTTATATCTTCGCGCATATCCGCAGGTGCGCGCGAAACGAATTCAAATACACGATATTCGGCAGGCGCTACCTCGCGCCTCAGCCATCGCAATTCGCGTCCCGCTTCCGGATCGAGTTCCGATACTGCGTTTATGAGCGCCGAACAAACGAAAGCCGAACACCAGAGCGTCTTGCGCAGGCAGCCGTCGACGGAAAGCGAGCGGCACGGCGCAGGGCAACATCCCGTTCCCTGCGCGTGACATCGGGCGCAGATCTCCAGCGCGCCGCTGAGAGAGAAAAACTCCTCAAGCTGAAACATAAGCTCTTCGCGCGTTGCACCGGGTTGATGCAGATCTTCACCAGTTTGTTGGTGATCGCGCCGCCTCGCACGCGCGCACGCGGCGCAGAGCTTCGACCGTAAAACCCTGGCCGGCTCTCCCGTTCCGTCAAACGCGCGTTCTTCATACAGATGCGCCGGTTCTCCACCACAGTCCGCGCAGATCAATCGCATATCGTTTTCTGTACCCTGTTCCTGCAAATGTATTACCAAAGGGTATAAAAGAGAGATAACGAAACAAACGAAAAAAGACGGAACAAACAGAAATGTTCAACTGTTCCGTAATTTTCGTCTTATTTCGTCTGTTCCGTTATCTCTCTTATCTTTTACTTTCGACCCAATCCGCGCATCACCTCGTGCTGTGCGGCAAGCTTTTCGCCCAGACTCGTACAAACCAGATCGCACAAATCAAAAATCGAGGAATCCGCAATCCTGTAATAGGAGTTCAACCCCTCCTTGCGCCGCGCCACGATTCCGGCATCGTATAGCATACCGAGGTGTTTCGACACGTTCGCCTGCGTCGCACCAGTTACTTCGACCAGATCCCCAACCGTGCGCTCCCCGCCCTGCAACGCCTGCAATAAACGCAATCGCATAGGCTCTGCCAAAAGCCTGAATCTGCCCGCTATCATCTCCAGCGCTTCATCGCTCATTCCCGCTTCGCCCGACCCGCTTCTGCCCATAACCCATACTCCAGACATCTCCCCCTCTTCCCCTCATTCCCTGTACAATGATACAGCAAGTCTTGACGCGTGAAACCATATCACCATATAGTTATCCGGTCAAGGCGCTGATTTAGGGGGTAAAGCGGGGGCAAAGCATACGGGGAGGCGAGGATGTATTTTGAGCAGTTTTATCTGGGATGTCTTGCGCATGCGTCATATCTGATAGGGTCGGAAGGCGAGGCGGCGGTTGTGGATCCTCAGCGGGATGTGGAGTTGTATATCGCGAAGGCTGCGGCTGCGGGTCTGGGGATCAAATATGTAATCGAGACCCATCTGCACGCAGATTTCGTAAGCGGGCACCGCGAATTGTCTGCGCGTACGGGAGCGGAAATCGTATTCGGGGAGCGCGCCGGAGCCACTTTTCCGCACCGCGCAGTCAGGGACGGGGAAGAATTACGATTGGGCCGAATTGTGCTTCGCGTGCTAGAAACGCCGGGGCATACCCCCGAGGGCATATCAATTCTCGTCTTCGATCCTTCTGTTTCGGACCAACCGCTTAAGGTACTCACGGGCGATACGCTTTTTATAGGTGATGTTGGAAGGCCCGATTTGGCAGGCGCCAAGGGATTCACGGCCGAGACTATGGCGGATATGCTCTATGACAGCCTCCACCAAAAGCTCCTTACATTGCCCGATACTGTGGAAGTGTATCCTGCTCACGGCGCGGGCTCCATGTGCGGCCGCAATATCTCAAAAGAAACATCATCTACCATAGGCGAACAGCGCCGCTTCAACTACGCCCTGCGGCAAATGCCCAAAGAAGAATTCATTCGGATGATGACGCACGATCTGCCGGAAGCCCCAGCCTACTTTTCGCGCGATGCCGAAATAAATCGAACCGGTGCTGCGCCGCTTGCGGAACTCCCGCTTCCGCGAGCAATCTCTCCGGCCGAGTTCAACAAACTCGCACAACAGGGGCATATGGTTCTGGACGTGCGCCCATCGAATGCTTTCGGGGCGGGCCACGTTCCCGGCGCGCTCAATATCGGTCTGGGAGGACAGTTCGCAACCTGGGCCGGCAGTCTTATAACTCCGGGCGCGCCGCTGCTGATTGTTTCCGAAGACGAATCCGGCGTGGATGAAGCCGTAATGCGTCTTGCACGCGTAGGCATTGAAAGCGTCGAAGGTTATCTCGACGGCGGGATGCTTGCGTGGGACGGCGCGGGGCTTGAAACATCCAGAATAGTCCAGATGCCCGTCGATGAACTTCATCACAGAATAGAAGAAGGAGCGGACCTTCAAATTGTAGATGTAAGGCGCGAGGGCGAGTATCGCTCGGGACACGCGCCGGGAGCTGTCAATCTGACGCTCTCACACCTGCAGGAAAATCTGGCTTCGCTCGATCCTGCG
This sequence comes from Acidobacteriota bacterium, assembly GCA_019639255.1. Lineage (GTDB taxonomy): Bacteria > Acidobacteriota > Blastocatellia > RBC074 > RBC074 > JAHBSF01. The sequence continues at coordinate 11,700 of JAHBSF010000062.1, forward strand.
CGCCCGACTGCCGTGATATGCCAGAGCGGATACCGCTCCATTGCCGGAGCAAGCATCCTTCAGCGCCACGGCTTCCGCGAGGTTTACAACATCATCGGCGGCACAGCAGCATGGATCGGCGCAGGGTACACCGCAGAACACTCGGACGTTGCGTAATTTTCGTTTCATTTCGTCTGTTCCGTCATCTCACTTTTTTGCCGCGAAGTAGTGTTGTTTGATTTAAGTCGAACCCGCAGGAACACGGCGGCGGCCATAGGGCGATCCCCGTAATACAGCTTTAATACAGTCGGAAACGAATGGAAGCTGAACGAAGCGCCGAGACCGTAAACAATCGGCCCCTGCATCGGCAGGTTCCACACACCTCCCGCCGTATATCGCTGCACCGGAAAAATCAGCGGATCGTGCAGATGTTCCCCGACCGCGAAGAGTTCATCCTTTCCAACCCTCTCCAATCTTCCGAAAAAACTCACTGATTCCCTGATCGAGACGGCCGCTTCCGCAAGCAATGCATGCGTTGAATAGCTTCGCGCCAGAAATCCGCCGCTTTTCAGGTTGCGTCCCCATACGAAACTTGTCGAGATGTGCGATCGATCGCCGAGCGGTTGATGATAAATCGCCGCCGCCGTTATTTTTCTGATCTCAATGCCGGGTTCCAGTTTTTCAGGTTCGCGCAGCCTGCCGTATGAAATCTGACCGGATACGTTGCGATGCGGATTGACGGATAAACGCATCGACCAGGAATCGAATCGGGGGCGCTCGAAATTCCAGCGCCTCTCGTCCGGCTCGCGACCCGTAAAGATCGATCCTTCGATCTTCCATTTATCCTGCGCTACTCCGAGCGTAATTACGCCCGATGCTATATGCGTAGAGTCCTGCCAGTGATGCCCGATTGGAGCCTCCGGATTGTCGATTGCAGAGATTCGATGCGAAAACATTGCCGGTCCCAAAGCCGGCTCACCCATCGGCGCAAAATAAACCGACAGCGACGTGGAACGCGTAACGGGCGCGCTGTAGGCGACGGCCGTTTCCATGAAAAAATCGTGCGGATGCTGGCGGTCTACCAGGGGTAATTGATTGTATGTCTCCCCGGTTTGAAAAAGCAGCGGATAACCGTCGTTTCCCGACGTCAGTGCATCGAGCGAAAACATTCCGCGCAGCAAAAGCGTGCCTCGCCCCGCGCGCGTTAGTCCGCCTACTCGCCGTTGCGCCGAAACCATCACGGAATTTGTGCCGAAAAACTCGCTTGCACCCCGCGGCCCCGATTGCCGGCTGAACGTCGCGAATGCCAAGGGATGAAACATGGTCATCCACCCCCCGGATTCGCGCATCCACGCATACATTGGTGAGGACTCGGGAATCCAGGATGTGCCGGAACCCTGCCGCATCATTGTCCCTACGGAAAAAGACGACGGCATCTCTTTGTCGTGCGAATCCGGCGGGTGGTGAGGGTGTTGACCGTAGACATGAAAACAGAACGCGGAATACACACCGACCAGCATGGAAATCACGAATAATATTTTGTATTTGCCGTGTCTTCCATCCGCGCGTGCGCGTATTCCGCGTTCTTTGGCTTCGTTGCGCAATTACTTCCGGGCCAGTTTTCCCAACTCCCTGAATGTGATGAGTTTTATTCCGAGTTCCTTGATGAGCGCCCTGGTTTCAGGATCGAGCAGCGAAAGCAGATCGCCGTTGCGCTGCGGCCAACTGCCCGTTATTGCTTTTAGCTCCGCATCAGCGAGTCCAAGATGCACTATCAGCATCGTCACGCCGGGTTTCAGATTCCGCAGCAAATCGTGGTAGGACTTTTTGCGCTCGGCGTAATCCCTCCCCGGTACGCCCGTTACAAGGTGATCGAGCATGGCGAAGCCCTCGGCTTCGACTTTATTCAGTACCTCCTCGGTAATGGGCGACCCTGTAGCCTTGCCGTATGCGATCATTTCCGGAGATGCGCGCATCACCATTACCGGAATGCCGTATTCTTTTCCTAGTTTCGTGTAGACGTCAAAATAATCCTTGCGCGTATAGAGCGCGCCCATATGCGTATCGAGATGCGTCGGTTTGATGCCGAAGGCGATTGCTCGTTCAATTTGCGCGCGCAGCTCAATCTCGATTTCCCGTGCAGTAGCCTTTGCAGCGGTTTGTTTTTCGGACCGCCACATATAACCCTCTTCGTCGATCAATCCGGGAACTTTGTCTGGAGGCGCAACGGGCCGCCAGCGGTAATACTTCCATTCGCTCGTCAACGTGAGATGCAGCCCGAGGTCCGCATCGGGATTTTCGCGCGCCCACGCCGCGATCTCCGGAAACCAGGGGCAGGGAACCATAATCGAGGCAGAAGAAATCGCCCCCTGCTTGAACGCTTCAATTGTTGCGAGGTTTACCGAATGCGACATTCCTACGTCGTCGGCGTGAATTATCAACAGCCTGTCATTGGCGTCATACCCAAGCTGTGCGGCAGAGTTTTGCGCCGCCGCAGTAGTTGCGCCGACAATCACAACCATACAGATAAAGAGTAAAAATCTCATCGTCCAGTTTCTATCCCTTCCAAAATATTTCATTCTCAGCACTCAGCACTCAGCACTCGGCACTCGGCACTTCTATTCGGACACTCACTACTCTGTAAACAAAGTTTTTGAGTTTTTCAGCCGCGGAGCGGCGAAAGAGCTGTAGCCCAGGGCGTAAGCCCTAGGTTGTTGTAGTGAAGCGGCGCCAGCCCCGGAGGGGCGGAAGATCTTTCGCCCTTTCAGGGCTCGAACGTTTTTCGCCTGCTGACCTGGCGCTCACGCACCAGGCTACAGATCTTTCGCCGCTTCGCGGCTGAAAAACTCAAAAACTTTGTTTACAGAGTACTCACAGATTGCGGCGCTTGTATTCCGCAGCGATGTAATCGCAGGCGCGCGCCGTGATCGCCATCATCGTCAATGTCGGATTCTGACATCCCTGCGAGACAAAACACGCTCCATCGGTGACGAATACGTTTTTTGCATCCCACATCTGATTGTATTTGTTAAGCACCGATTTTTTCGGATCGTTTCCCATGCGCGCGGTTCCGACTTCGTGAATGCAGAAGCCGGGAGGCGCGGGCGTGCTGTTGGTATAAAGGGTGCGGAAACCTGCGGCGTTCACCATCTCCTTGATCGCTTCGAGAGCATCCTTGCCCATCTTCAACTCGTTGTCGGACCACTGCGAATCTATATGCAGCACCGGAATTCCCCAGGCATCGACCTTGTTCGCATCTATCGTCGCCTTGTTTTCGTAACGAGGCAGCATTTCGCCCCAAGCTCCAAGGCCGAAACCGACCTCGCGCGGAAACTCGCGAACGAACTTCTTGAACTCGGGCCCGAATCCGGTTTGCCTGTGCGCGTGTGCAAACGTGTACCCGAGCTTCACGCTCCCCTGCATGCCGTATCCGCGCAGAAAATCCGGGTGTTTGTCCGTAATGTTCCGGAATCGTGGAATGTATATGCCGTTGGCGCGACCGTCTGAATAATCGTATTCGGCGCCCGTGAGCATCGGAACTATACCCGAAGCGCTGATCTGATAGTGATGATCCATCAGATAATGACCAAGCGCTCCGGATGAATTGCCGAAGCCCTCGGGATATTGACGAGTACGCGTGTTGAGCAGTATTCGCGTGGATTCGAGCGTCGAGGCGCATAGCACGATCACCCGACCGTACTCTTCCGAATCCCTCCGCGTAAGCTGATTCACTACGCGAACGCCCGTTGCACGTCCGGTCCTCGCATCTACGATCAGTTCGCGCACAACCGAGTTGGGCTTAAGAGTCATTTTCCCGGTTTTCGCCGCAGCGGGAAGCGTCGAACCCGGGCTGGAAAAATAAGAATGTGTAGTGCACCCGCGGTCGCAGTGCCCGCAATAATGACACGCGGCCCGGCCCTGATGCGGCTTTGTCAGAATCGCTGCGCGGCCGATGATGACCTTGCGTCCCGCGAATTTGCTCTCGACCGACTTCTTCAGGATTGTTTCGCCGCAGGTCAACGCCATCGGCGGGAGAAACTTGCTGTCGGGCAACTGCGGCAGGTTTTCATATGAACCGCTGATGCCTACTAACTCTTCGACCTGCTCGTAGTACGGTTCAAGATCCTTGTACGAAATCGGCCAGTCTTCGCCGAAACCGTCGCGCGATGCGGCTTTGAAATCGTAATCGGAAAGACGATAGGACTGCCGCCCCCAGGTGATGGACCTGCCGCCTACCTGACGGCCTCGAATCCACCAGAAGGGCTTTTCTTCTGGCGTCGTGTACGGGTTGTCGACGTCGTCTACAAACAGGTGGTGGCCGTATTCGTTTGCTGCATAACAGCGCGACTGAATGGGTTGTCGGGGTGCGTATTGCGCGCCGCCGGCAAGTCCCCTGTATCGCAGTTCGAAGGGTTCGGTATGTTCTCGGAAATCTTTGGCGGGGTCGAGTTGCCGCCCGGCCTCAAGCACCAGCACTCGCATACCCCTTTCGGTTAGTACCTTCGCCGCCCAGCCGCCCGTAGCGCCCGAACCGACGACGATTGCATCGTAGACCGTCCGCCTCTGCATCGAATGAAGCTCCTCTGAATTGTCGAAGCTGTGGGATGAGCGCAATCTATCATTCATACAGTCGGGTGTCCATTCCACTATGCAATCTGCCCATGCATTCTGAATGCTCCCGACCGTTCGGTTTGTAATCCTGACCCGCGGCATTTCATTATCTGTCGCGCTGGATTAAACTCCGCGTATGCGAAAACTCCTCGTGCTTTTCTCCCTCGCGCTGTTCGGCATCGCAGCGTTGTGCGACGGTATTGAGCCGCATGCTTTGGGCCAAACCGACGGATCCGGAGTTCGATCACCAATTGTGGTGCTTGGCGAGCGTCTGTTCCGCGACAACAGGTTTTCTACGCCCAACGGAGATTTACCCGCAAGCTGTCAGAACTGTCACCTGCTCGATGAAGATCCGCAGGGAGTTCGTGCTTTCGCCGATTTCTTTCACAGAAGCTGGGTTTCTGCGCGATCTCAGGACCGCCGTCGCTTCGAACTTCGCAACTCACCGACGATTCTCGATTCCGGCGACCTCCCGAGCCTGCACTATGACGGCGAGTTCTCCTCTCTCGAAGACCTCGTAAAGGGCACTATTTCGGGCCGGCCCATGGGTTGGTTGCCCGGTGAAGAATCTCAGGCATTCGATCAGGCCCGCGCTGTAGTGCTGAACGACAAGGATAAAGGCGCTTCAGGATCTTACCGCGCACAATTCAAGGCCGTGTTCGGGGTCAACCTTGAAGCAATTGGTCGGGATGAGACGATTGAGTTGATATCGCGCGCGATTGCCGAGTATTGCCGCACGCTGCGCACACGAAAGGATTCGCCGTACGACGGGTTCATAGCCGCAAACGGCCTCGATCCGGCGGTGCAAAAGGGAGAATCAACCGGCAAGTTCGCCGAACGAATGCTTGCCCGTATCGACCAACTCGAAACCGGTCGAACACTGAAATTGACGCCCGGATTCGGGCCCTCAGCGCTCGAAGGCTTGAAGATTTTTTATCGGTCCGACCGGGGAAATTGCGCTGCTTGTCACGCGCCCCCACAGTTTACCGATCACCGGTTTCGCAACATCGGCGTCAGCCAACTCGAATACGACCGCGCGCACGGCGATGGCGCATTTATTACCCTTGAGATACCCGATGCCGCACGCGCCGAACGCCCATCGTCGCGGTTGCGCGAGATTCCCTCAAAAGAAAAACCCGGTGAAGCCGATCTCGGGCACTGGAATTTCGTGGATCTGAGAAATTCGCCGCAGCGCCGCTCGGGTGAAACCGACGATGAGTTTCTCAACCGGATGATCGGGGCATTCAAAACGCCGACCCTGCGAAACCTGCGATTCACGCAGCCATATTTCCACGACGGTTCGCTGGTGACGCTCGAAGAGGTGCTGCGCGAAAAAGTCAGGCTCGCTGACATGGCGCGCCGCGGACTCATTCGCTCTGCCGACGAACAACTGCTGAAAATTCGCCTTGCACAATCAGACCTTGCGAATCTCGAATCCTTCCTCGATTCGCTTAACGAACATTTGGTGCAGAGCTTGAGACAAGAGATTACGCAACATTCGAAATGAAGAGATAACGGAACAAACGAAAAAAGACGGAACATACGGAAATATTCAACTATTCCGTAATTTTCGTTTTATTTCGCTTGTTCCGTTATCTCTCTTTGACGACTGGAGGATGAAATGTTTCAGGATCTGCGCTACGGCGCTCGAATGCTCGTCAAACAGAAGGGCTTTGCCGCAGTTGCAATATTGACTCTCGGATTGGGTATTGGAGCGAACACGGCGATATTCAGCGTAGTCAACGCCGTGTTGCTGCGCCCGCTGCCTTATCCGGATCCTCAGCAACTCGTCCGACTTTTTGAAACAGTCGACAGGACTACGATGTCAGGCGACCGGCAGGAAGTGGCGCCGGCGAACTTCTTCGACTGGCGCGAGCGCAGCAATTCGTTCACAGGTGCGGCCGTTTACAGCGAGGTAGGTCTGGTTCTCTCGGATGCCGGCGAGGCCGAGCAAATCAAGGGGGCGCTTGCATCCGTGGACTTCTTTTCAGTAGTCGGAGTTCCGCCCTATGTGGGTCGTACATTCACCGCCGAAGACGAGCGTTCGGGCGGGCGGTTTGCAGTCATAAGCTTTGATCTATGGCAGCGCCGGTTCGGCGGCTCATCGGATATCGTCGGACGCAGCGTGCAGCTTGATGGATTCGGTTTCACGGTTACCGGGGTTATGCAGCGAGGTTTCAGCTATCCGCGAAAGACCGATCTTTGGGAGTTGTATTCCGTCGGACAGAATCAGCGGCAAATGCGCGAGGCCCGATTTCTGAAGGTGATTGCGCGCCTGAAGCCGGGTACGACAGTAAGCGTTGCTCAAGCGGAAATGTCCGGCATCGCGGTGCAACTTGCCGAGGAGCACCCGCGCACTAATCGCAACTGGAGCGTCGCCGTAGTCCCATTGCTCGATGAAGAGGTTGGGAGCGTCAGGCCGGCGCTTGCCCTGCTTTTCGCCGCCGTAGGCCTCGTGCTTCTTATTGCCTGCTCTAATGTAGGAAGCTTGATGCTAGCGCGCAACGCCTCAAGGCGACAGGAAATAAGCGTCCGTCAGGCGCTCGGCGCAAGCCGCTTCAGGGTGGTCAGGCAATTGCTGACGGAAAGTGTACTGCTCGCGGTTTTGGGCGGCGCAGCGGGCGTGCTGCTCGGCAGGTGGGGCCTCGATCTGTTGCTGAACCTGGCGCCGAAGGATCTGCCGCGTCTTGGTGAAGTCAGTCTGGACCTCCGCGTGCTCGCATTCACCATGCTCGTATCTCTCGCCACGGGCGTGCTCTTTGGTCTCGCGCCAGCCTGGCAGTCTGCCAGGCGCGATGTAGGCAACGGTTTGAGGGAAGGGACTACGCGTTCGACCGGCGGCCCTCGGCGCATCTTCGGCGCACTTGTAGCGGCTGAAACCGCGCTTGCTCTGATGATTCTGACGAGCGGTGCTCTTCTTGCCGGCAGTTTCCTGAAACTGCAGATGGTCAATCCGGGGGTTGATGTAGAGCGGTTGTTGACGGTCAGCTTTGAGCCTCCATCTGCCGTTTACAACGGACGCGACTGGAGGGCCCACCGATTAAAATTCTGGCACGAACTTTCGCCCAGGCTTGCAGCGCTTCCCGGTGTAGAAGCAGTAGGGGCGATAGAGACGCTGCCCTTTGCGGGCCGCAACCGCGTATGGCGATTTCGGCGAGATCGCGACGACCCGAACGATGCGGCAGGTCCGGCAGCCGTATTTCAGGTTGTTACCGAGGATTATTTTCGCGCTTCGGGAATGACTCTCAGGCGCGGGCGAAATTTCACCGTCGCCGACGGCGAGAACTCACCGCCTGTAGCAATAATCAACGAAACCATGGCTCGACGATTCTGGCCGGATGGAGATGCGCTTGGACAGAGAATAGTCATACGCAACGAACCGACTCCGCGCGAAATCATAGGAATAGTCGGAGACATCAAGGGACTTGGCCTCGACAAAACGGCGGAACCGGAAATGTACGCGCCGTTCAACCAGTTCGTCATCGACGTTATGCCCATAGTCATTCGCGTCGCGGGCGATCCGGCATCCCTTACCGGTGCGGTAAGGGAACAGGTGCGAGCCGTAGATCCGCAGGTCGCGATTGCTACGCTAGAGCCTATGACGGCGCTCGTGGCCGGCACTCTAGCCGAACGTCGCTTTACGATGACGTTGCTCGGATTATTTGCATTAATCGCGTTGATACTCGCGGTTGTTGGCATTTATGGCGTGACATCGTATGTCGTTGCACAAAGGACGCGGGATATAGGGATAAGAATGGCTCTAGGCGCTCAATCGCACGAAGTCGTCAGGCGGATAATCGCCGAGGGACTCAAACCCGCCGGTGCAGGCATAATCCTCGGTTTGTGTGGAACGCTCGTTGTGACCAGGATGATTGCGGGACTGCTTTTCGGCCTCACCCCGCACGATCCGGCCGCGTTCGTACTTGTAGTAGGATTGCTGCTTCTTGCGTGCTTGTTGGCGTGTTATTTCCCGGCGCGGAGAGCCGCGAAAATCGACCCGATAATAGCGCTGCGTCGCGAGTAGGGGGAAGAGAGATAACGGAACAAACGAAATACAGCAGTTTCGGTTTTGGTGTTCAGGAGAATATTAGAAGTAACTGCGGTGCGTCTTCGCCGCGCTAGCGGCGCCTGACTTTAGCCGTGGGTTTCAACCCACGGTAGGCTGTAAACGAGGTGTTCACATCGCGTCAGCGACGATTGAATTCCATCGTTTCTCCACAGCTCAATTCAACCGTCGCTGCCGCGACGCGCAATCTTTCCTGATTCCTACCGTGGGTTTCAACCCATTGGTATCTACACAAGTCGGATGCGTCAGGAATAACCTGGCACAGCGAGTCCGGCCATCTGTTTTAAGTCGTTGAGATCATAATGCTCAAGCAGTTCAATCGCCGACAGAAAAACCCACAGACCAGCCAGTATGGCTGGTGCAGTGGCCTGTCCGCGGCGAACCTGCCGTCCACTCAAGCGCACCAACAAATCACGCAAGGCGATTGTTTCCATCTCGGTTGCGCGCTGCAATTGCCAAACGACGACACAAGCCATGGCGGCCACGAGCAGGCAACGGCTATCGCCTCAGCGGTTTCCTGTTGCCACTGATCTATGAAAGCCGTGGCTTTTTGAGCAATTTGAAATAGGACTCAATTCTCCATCGCCAGTAGTACCATTCGGCAAGATTGTTCGGCACCGTCTGTGCCGACACATTACTGAGCAAGTACCATTCGGCTTCAATCTTTCCATCAGGCAGCCGCAATTGACAGACCACCAGACGCAGATTGAGCGGCTCGCCTTGTAAGACTTCCACTGTCGTTTGCCTTCCACGCGCACGCGAAAAAGCCAGACGATCAATGACGATGCTGAACATACGAGCAAACAATTGGCCGATGACATTCGCCGAAATCTCCACGGCCTGGCCAGCATGCAAGGCAACTTGGTCGCTGACATCACACAGCAACTGAGTCCGCCCCTGCCAGACAACTCTTTGAACTCCATCGGCGCGCACCAGAAACAAATCGCCAGCAGCATCCCATTGACGGTAATGAAAGATCGAGTCGCCTTCCCGATCAATGATATGCACCAAGGGCAAAGGCAGCTTTTGCCGATTCAAAAACAACATCGTTTCGCTCACCAATGCCAGTGGCGAAAGATCCGCATGATCGTCGAGAGTCGTGTGCCAACCATCGTTGGCCCACAAGCTAAACTGATCGGCGCGATCGGATAACCATTCAAATCGCTGACCAACAACGTCGTCGCCAATTTATAGCCCAACTCAGTGCCGATCTTTTTTGCGATCTTTCTTGCTGCCGTGCGTGGCGTAAACCAAATCAGACCAATCGTGAATTGCCCAGCCCGTAACGACGGCCACAGGCAAATTTGAGTCTCGCCTGTTCCATCAGCGGCTCCGCCAAGCACGGGTGCGCGGCATTCGGGTTCAGTAAAAACGCCAGCTGCCTGCGTACTGGCAAAAGCTTCATTCACACTCGGCAGAGCACCCGCGCCTGCCGCTTGATTTTCACTGGTATGGAAGTGTTCATTCACCAACTTCTCATACCTTTGCAATCGTGGTTCAAATCAGGTGTCGGAATTATCATTCAATAGCTTGCCTCACCCATTGCGGGTTGATAAGCGTTTGAATTCAATGTCAAAAACTTGTGTAGATACCAATGGGTTGAAACCCACGGCTAAAGTTAGGCGCCGCTAGCGCGGCGAAGACGCGCTGCCGTTACTTCCAACATTCTCCTGAATACCAAATCAGAAACTGCTGTATTTCGTTTGTTCCGTTATCTCTCTTCGGCATGCGTAATCGGTGTGTTTGGTTCGGCTGCTGCGGTTGCTCAATTTGATCCGCTGATTTTTACCTTAGCGATATACGAACCGGAGTTGTCCTTCAAATCCCTTTCATTGACGCTGAGGTAAAGGAACCCGGAATGCGCGGCGGTGAATTCAGCCTGCCGGCCTACGAAAATGAAATCATTGTTGTCGTCGCCGATCACTGCAATGAGTGCTCCGGTCAGTCGATCTTCGAGCAGTTTCCCGGGATCGGTCAACTCGATGCCTGCCGGCCCGCTTCGGCGGCCCCTGCCCAGATCCACCTCTCCCGAGGCCGAAATCGTAATCCTTTGTCCCTTTTGAATACGAAGATTCGTATTCGTCCAGTCAACCGAAGCAACTACGCGAACCTCTTTTTCTGCGACTACCGGCCCGGCCGGCGCACTTGATCCCGGCGATGAGGGCGTGGCTTCAGGTTCATTCCGGCGCGGCGGTGTTGCAGGTTTCTCGATGGGAGGCGTTATTGCAATATCCTGCGGCCTGGATGGGGTTGAGGTTGAGGATGCCGGAGGTTTGCTCGGCGCAGTGTCGCGCGGCGTTACGGCCTGTGAAATCGATGACTGGCCGTCGGCGCCGTCGAATTCGATGCTTTCGATATCTTCGGCCGCAATGATCATCCGCGTAGAGGATCTACGGCTCGATGTCCCGAGATCGAGTATTACGGTGAATTCGCCCTGGCTGTAACCTACCACTCGTCCCTTTATGATGCTGCCGTTTTTAAGTTTTATCGTATCCGCCATCGCAGCCGTCGTAGCGACCGCAAGCAGCATTACCGCCGCTGCGATGATCCCAAACCGCCTTATCTGAAACCTGCGGTGAATATGGGAAAGCGCCGATGAAGTCATGACAATCTCCTCCGAAATTTGATCCGTTTCCAGGGTATTACCACAGTGCAGCACCGGCCATTAGCTTAGCACAATCGTTGCGGTCTTGGCAGATTGCGGCGCAGCTTGACCTGACTGTAAGAAAGAGATGACGGAACAAACTAAAAAAGACGGAAACTACTGAAATATTCAACTTTTCCGTAATTTTCGTTTTATTTCGTTTGTTCCGTTATCTCTCTGCTCCGCTCCTTAATGCGCTTCGGTGAGAAGCACCACATCGGTGCTCGTATATCCGCGCGAAACGGCAAGTACGTCTCCCCTGGGCGACCAGGCGAACCAGAAAATGGCGTCGGAGGAGAAATTGGTAATCTGGCGCGGCGGCGAGCCGTCCAGAGGTTGCACCCAGACGTTCGACACGCCGTCGCGAACATCTACGTAACACAATCCGTTTCCGTCGCGCATCCACCTCATCGGAATTGCGGTATCGGCGGTCGGAGGCTGCGACAGGATGCGGTCGGGCGTACCGCCTTCGAATGGAAGAATGGCGATTTGCCATGGTCGCTCCGCTTCGCCCCTCCACCAGCAGGCTATCCATTTGCCGTCGGGCGATACTACGGGCCATTGTGATAACTGATCCGTAACCTGAACCAGATTGCCGCCCTCGATCGGCGCCTTCCAGAGCGTAAATCTGTTCGAACCGGTTTCGGTAAAAACGACCCATTTGCCGTCCGGTGATACGTCGAGAAACTCTTCGCCCGCGCCTCCCGTAAGGGCGGTCATATTGCCGGTGTCGGGGTCGAGCCTGTATATGTTCGAGTTTCCGGTTTTTGTCGAAACAAAAACGATTTGCCCGTCGGCAGTTGCAGCCGGATAAACATCGGCGCGGGTTGCGGCCGTAGTCAACTGTTTCTGGTCCGTTCCGTCCGGTTTCATAAGCCAGATGTCCTGGCTGCCGCTCATCCTGGAAACGTAAAAAATCCTGCCGTCGGGCATCCAGCCCAGACCCCTCACGCCGTTGTATTGTCCTACACCGGATGTAATCTGACGAGCGCGGGAGGAATCCCCCCCCGGTGCAAGCCATATATTTACGTGAGCCTCAGTCTGGATGGTAACCAGTGCCCGGGAATCGGCAGTCAGGCTCATATCCCGATAATCGTTCAAATCATTCGTAATTTTGCGAGGCTCGCCCTTCGGATAGGATAGATACCACACCTGCGCCAGCGTCGAGCCCTGTTCCGTACCCGACAGTACCAACCCTCCCTCGCTCAACCACGCCAGGCGGCCTACAGTAGACCAGCGGTTGGCTGATATCGGGCGTTCAAATCCGTCCGAAATGCGCACTTCGACCACGTTCATATACCGCCCGCCAGTGTTGGTTCCGGCCGGGCATGCAATGACGGCGCCGTCCCTGGACCATGCGCATCCGCTGATCCAGTAGAAATCCGTGCCTCTTCTGGTCGATAACACTCGTTCGGCGGAACCGTCCGCCTGCGAAACAATGAGCGAGTCCTCGCCCCTGCTTCGGTCGCGCCGAACGAAAGCGAATTGCACGCCGTCCGGTGAAAACGTAATCGGGCTGTCAATGTTGCTGATGACGCGGCGCGGTTGCCCGCCTAGAACCGGCGCTACATATAATGCCTGTATGGGATTGTTGCCTTCCTGAGCGACGTAATAAATGAAATTTTCGTCCGGTGAAAATGTCAATCCGCGCACCACCATATCCGCGGGCGGAACTATTTCAAGATTGCTCGTGGTCGCTACCTGGCGCACCCAGAGGCTCTGCCGCCCGCCATCGCTTAGCGAGTACACTACATATTTCCCGTCCGGCGATATTGCTGCGCGCGTCGCCCGTCCGGTAGTGGTGAAGCGCGACACGCGCATCGACTGAAACGCCTGATCCTGATCGCGCCACTGCCACTTGCCGAAAAGCATGGTCATTCCCGCTATTAGAAACGCCAGCAGTATCAGACCCGTAGCCATAACGCCGCGATTACGCCTGAGTTGGCGCAGGGAAGAAGACAGATTGCCCGTAGGGAAACGCGACGCTGACTCGGTCGGCGCTGCGGCTTCAATGCCGGTTTCAAAGAATGCGGGCGGAGGCAGGGATGCACCTTTTGGCGCGGGAACGGCCGGAGCTACGGGGCCGGTATTTCGCGCCAGCGCCTGATCGACTTTGATGCGCTGCTGTATTCGTCTAAGGTCGTTGAGCAGTTCGCGCGCCGTCTGATACCTGACTTCGCGATCCTTTTGCAGAGCCTTTATTATGATCCATTCGAGCACGGCCGGAACCTCCGCCCGTAGCTGCGAAACCGGAGGCGGATCGATGTTCAGAATCGATGAGATCACGGCCGTGCGGCTTGTTGCGCGGAACGGATGAAGATCGGCGACCATTTCGTAGAGCACCACGCCCACGGAAAAAATGTCTGTGCGTACATCCACCTTCAGCCCGCGTGCGTGCTCGGGCGACATATATGCCGCGGTACCCAGAACGATGCCCGGCGCCGTTTCCGCAAATTGCTCCATGGGGGAGGTTTCATAAAGCGGAAGTTGGGGGGAACTGACGGAATCATCTGTATCGCGCACCTCGTCGGGTTTGGACACATCGGCGGTAATGTTTTCGGGCGCCGTATGTGTAGGGAGGCTCGTATAAATCGACTCGTTTTGCTCGCGTTCGGTGAGTTTTGCAAGGCCGAAATCGAGAATTTTGACGTAACCGTCGGGCCGGATCATGATGTTTTCCGGCTTTATGTCGCGATGAATAATGCCCGCTGCGTGAGCCGCTACAAGGGCGCTTACGACCTGAACCGCAATTTCCAGTGCCTCTTCGACGGGAATTGCGCCTCCAGACATCCGTCGGCGCAGGGTCGTCCCCTCTATGAATTCAGTCGCAATGAAATGCGACTCCTCCGCCCGTCCGACTTCATAGATCGTAATTATGTTGGGATGATTGAGCGCCGAGACTGCAAGGGCTTCCTGCTCGAATCGGCGCAATCGTTCCGGGTCCTGGGTAAACTGCAGTGGAAGGAATTTGAGCGCTACCTTGCGGCTGAGGCGCAAATCCTGCGCGAGGTATACCTCGCCCATGCCGCCCGCGCCGAGCATCGAGATTATTTGATAGCGATCGAATTTTGTTCCGGGAGTAATGGACCGCATCGGGAATCCCTGTCTCCTCGAAGTAGGAGATAATAGAGATTACGGAACAGACGAAATGAAACGAAACAAACGAAATATCCGATGATTTCCGTAGTTTTCGACTTCAGCGCTTTCCTCTCTTACTCTTCCACATCGCTTAATCTCTTGAGCACGAGCAGCGTAATATCGTCGTATTGGGGCGCTGCGCCCGCAAAACGGTCAATCTCGGCGAAAATCCTGTCTACGATCGTTTCGGCCGACTCGTGAGCGATCGGGCGCAGGAAATCGGCAAGGCGCTGTTCGCCATATTCATCTTCCTGCTCATCCTGAGCTTCCGTCACGCCGTCGGAGTAGAGTGCGAGCACGTCGCCGGGGTGTAATTCAAGGCTGCCTTCGCTGTAGGGCATGCCCGGGATCAGTCCGAGCGGTGTTCCGGTAGCCTGTATCCATACAGCCTCACCGTCCGCTCGCAGCAACAGGCAATCTGTGTGACCGGCGTTGACGTAACGAATATTCCCTCTTACGGGATCGATCTGCACAAGCACGGCCGTTACGTATTTATTCGACGGCGTAGTAGCGTAAAGCAGTTCGTTAGTGTGGGCTGCCAGTTCCGTAAGCGTGGGAATTCGCCCGAGGAGCGCTCGCAGCGTTGCCTGTATGTTGCTCATCAGCAGCGATGCCGGCAACCCTTTGCCCGACACGTCGGCTACGCAGAGCAAATGCGGATGCCTGTCGGTTGATGCGGCTACGGGAAGTGTATCGTAATAATCGCCGCCGCACTGTCGGGCGGGGCGATTGCGCGCAGCGAGTTCGCATCCGGCAAGGCGCGGCAATGCAGCGGGAAAGAGATTCTCCTGAATACTTGCAGCAAGCGAGAGTTCCTGTTCGAGCCGTTTTCGTTCTACGGTTTCGCGAAAATACCAGGAATTTTCAAAAGCAACACCGGCCTGTGCAGCAAGCGCGGCGCCGAATTCCATATCCGATGCCGTGAAGGGAAGCCCCCCGGGGCGAGGGCCGAGAGCGAGCAACCCTATCGGCGCATCGCCTGAACGCATCACCAGTACGAGTTCCGCACCCTGTGAAATTAACTTTACGCTCAGTTCGCTTTCAGGCAGGTCGTTTGTCCGTGCGGCTTCAGGCAAATCGGCTATTTGAAGTTTGATGTGTTCGAGCGGCGGCAATTCGATGCCTTTTGCGCGCGACGCCGGTGGATGCCCCTCGCGCCACGCTACTACTGCGTGTTTGCGTATCGCCCAGTGCCCGGTCAATGTAAGAGAAAGCAATCGCGCGACGCCCTCCGGATCCAGCGTCGAGTTGAAACCTCGAACCAGGTCCAGCAGCGTTCTCAGATCCTGAACCTTCTGGTCCAGTTCCTGATTCAGGCGCGTAGTTTCATTATGCGCGCGGGCATTGGAAATGCCGCTTGCGGCTAGTCCCAACAAAGCCTTTATGAACTCGATCTCCTCTTCATTGATTTCCTTATTGATCGGTTTGCCAATGCCGAGCGTGCCTACGGGATGCCGCTCCTCGCCTATGGGAAAAACATACTCCACGCCGCAGGCGCGAGCGTCATCCTCTGAATATACTTCACCTGCTTTCAGCCTTGGCAGACCGCGTACCAGCGCCAGCCGCATTTCGCCGCCGCTTTCTACGGCGATTAACGCCTTGCTCACAAGCAGCCGTCCCATAACGGAGCGCAGCAGGTGTCGCAGCAGGTCGTCGAGATCAAGCGAAGAATGCAAAAGTTGCGCTGATTCAAGCAGCGCTTCGAGTCGGGATGCTCCTAATGAAATCATGCGATATCCAGTATCGATCAGAGATAACGGCACAAACGAAAATAGACGGAACTGTCGGAAATATTCAATTTTTCCGTAATTTTCGTATTATTTCGTTTGTTCCGTTATCTCTCTTCCTGTCTCCCGCTTCGTACCAATCCTCTGTGGATCGATTCAGGGTTTCAGCCGGCGGGATTACGATTTTCGAATGTGTTTTTTCATGTGCAGTTCGTTTTTCTGACCCGGAATAATTTCGTAATGCACCTCATCCATCAACGTTTGTATCAACCGGAGTCCAAGACCGCCCGATTTGTGTTTTGCGATCAGTTCCTGCAACTCTTCCTGTTTGACGCTGTTCGGGTCAAAACCTCGCCCCGTATCTTCGACTATTATGGATAATGTGTCCTCGTCGAAGATGGCGCGGACCGTGACCTCCTTGGTCAGATCGTGGCCGTATGCGTGCTCGATAACATTGGCGCAGGCTTCATCGACGGCGAGTTCGAGCTTGGCTACGTCGGAATCGCTGAGGCCGGCGCTGGCGCCGATGGTAGTCACATACTCGCGTATGAGCGCCAGATTCTCGGTCGAAGAAGGCACGTGGAGGCTGAATTTTCTTTCGATCATCGCCATCTCTCATACCTCCCTGGTGGGTTTGTCTTCAAATCTCTTCACGGCCGCCTGCACGTCGTCGAGCAAATCGAAGATGTCGTGGAATCCGAGAATCTCAAACGTATGCCGAACCTTCGGCGCAAGGCCGCTGATCTTTATGTCGCCGGAGTGTTCGCGAATTTCTTCGATGAAGCTCATAAAAACGCCCAACCCGGCCGAGGATATATAGCTCAGCTTCGAACAGTCGACTACAATTCGGGTCCGGCCCGCTTCAATCTCCGCCTGGAGCTTTTCCTCGAACTGAGGGGCGGTATGGGCGTCCAGGTAACCCTCGATCGACATAATCGAGAGATCCTCCCGGTTGGTTGTATTCAATACAAAGGGATTCGGCACGCGGTTACCTCCTTGGATAGGGGCGTAATATTAACACGAGAGATTTTCTTTACAGCACGCGCACCACGACGATCGTCTGATCATCCTGCGGCGGAACGCGGCCCAGGAATGCGCCGACATCATTGAGCACAGCATCTTTTACGCCTTCTGCGCTGATCGAGTCGAGGCGGGCGGCCAGTTCCATAAGTCTCTCTTCGCCGTATTCCTCGCGTTGTTCGTTCATCGCTTCGGTGATGCCGTCGGAATAAAGTATCAGCAGATCCTGAGCTTCGAGTGAGGCGCTCTCAACCTTCATCGTGCGCTTGAACAGATCGCCCCCATTCAGGCCCAGACCGATTCCGGGCGCTTTAAGTAATGTAGTCTCACCGGCGCGGTTGCGCCGCAACACAGGCGGATTGTGTCCTGCCCGCGCGTAGGTCAATGTACGTCGATGCGGATCGAATACCGCCAGCAGCAGCGTGACGAACATCTTCTTCCTGCACGCTATGTAAAGATGCCGGTTTACCTCGTGAAGTATTGCTCCCGGATCGCTTGTGGTTTCGGATACAGAGGCGAGCAGTCCCTTCGTAAGCGTCATATAGAGGGATGCGGGAACGCCTTTGCCCGAAACATCGGCGACTACAATTCCGAGGCGTCCATCGGGAAGATCGAGAAAATCGTAGAGGTCTCCGCCTACTTCCCGCGCCGGTCTGCAATGGGCGGATATATCGAGTCCGGGAGCCGAGGGTGGTTTGTCGGGCAGCATCTGCTGTTGCGCGCGCCGCGCCACCTCGAATTCGGCCTTGAGTCTCTCACGCTCGACCCGGTTTGCCCTCTGCGCCTCGTTCACCCACTGCAGGTGATGCTCTTCCTCGCTTGTCTCGCGTCCCCTGAATGCCAGCACAGCAGCCCCAGCCGCCAGAATCACCAGCGCCGCCCATCCGCGCCATCCCGAGGACTGAAGGGAAGGCGACGGTTGCGACGCATAAACGCATAGTTTCGCTGCAAAATCTCCTGCAATAAGCGCAGTTACGGCTGACAACACATCCACGCGATAAATAATAGCCGCGAACGCTATCGCCTGAATCAGGGCTCCCAAAAACATCCCGGTCATTGAGACCTGAAACGGCGTAGCAGCAGTAAGACCCGCCGCCGCTACAACCACTACAAGCAACCTCACAACCGCGCGCCTGCGTACAAAGCGGGCAATCAGCGGATACAGAAAAGCGAACACGGAAAAAACGGTGAATAGCTGTATCGTTGCAAAATCGGTAGGGGGCGAAAGCGTCGGAAACGACGCATTGAATGCATCCGGGAGCGAACCGGGCTTCAATGCCGGATACTCCAATCGTCCGTACGCAGAAACTGCCAGCGGAATGACCGGGAGAATCCATCCCAGCGAAAGCCCCGTAAACAGGCTGCGGCCAACTATGCGGGCGCCCGCTTTCCCGCGCAGAATCAATTCGATAGTGTTCAGCGGATTTTTCGGAAGATGTACGGCATAGGGGAAGCCTGCCGCAAACATAACGAAAAACGGCGCGATGAAAAGGGAATTGATCAGACTGATGAGCAGCACCGAGAGAGCATATCCCAGCAGAACGCTCCCAAATGGAGGGGCCCCGGTCAGATCCGTGAACAGATCCTCGTGAATCTCTCCATTTATTCCCCACAAGCTCATCAGCACGAAAGTGGCGGCGAGAAATATGAGCGTTGAGCGATGCCGCACTTCTTTGCGAACAATGTGCAGCATGTAACAGATGAATGCCACAAGCAGCGTTGCGGCAATCAGGATCGGGAAAAATACACTGACGGTATTGAGGGGTTGGCGGGCTTTTCGTTGTTGTTCGAGGTGGACCGGGCTGAATGCGGGATTTAGCGATACCGACATTATACGACCGCCGGTCACCACTACATCCAGCGTCACTTTCACTCGCGACTCATCGGGCGCGATCATCTCCCAACTGAAGGTGCGCGATTCGCCGGTGCTCGGAGGTGCAGGGCGTCGGACGAAATCCGAACGTTTTTCGCCCGCAATGTCTGCAAGCGAGCTTTCCGCCAGTTGTTCCGCCTGTTCGGCTGAAAGGTTTATTCCATCCGGTTGCGGCTCGCGTCGCCTGAAACCCAAAAGGCGGCCGTCCGCCGCAAGTGTTGCAAAGAACCGCCGCCCGGTAGAGGGTTCGCTGAGCGTCGCTTCGACCGCTATCGGGGACAACAGGTCTTTCAATCCAGGATGCGGAGTATTTTTAAGATAGATGGCGCTGTTGCCCTGAACCTGGGTTTCAACTCCCGCCCGCCAGGAGTCGGCGTCGATGCCTCGCTGCTTCGCTTCGATTCGTGCACGGTTTATTGCTTCGGAGCGATCCAGTACGTATCCAAAGCCGCTTGCCGGTTGTTGCGAACTCAATCGGGCAAGCAATGCATACCCGGCGACAGCGATCAGTATCAGTACGATCAGGCGGGAAATTCTCATGCCCTTGAACTCAATCACTACACACGATTACGGGACATAAATCAGAGATGACGGAACAAACGAAAAAAAACGGAATCGACGGAAATATGCATCTTACCCGTAATTTTCGTCTTATTTCGTTTGTTCCGTCATCTCTCTTCCGTATCGGCTTCGACTGCATTGATTCTCAAAATCAGCGCAGTGAGGTCATCGGTGATGCCCAGACTTTGCGCATTCTTGCCTGCGGCATCGAGCAGGCGCTTTAGGGCTGCGTCCAGGTCTTCGGGTTTCTGAACGTCAATCTGGGCAAGTTCGCGCCCAAGCTCTTCGGCGGTAGAACCCTTGCCTGCGGCCATCGCCGAAGCCACGCCATCGGTCAACAAAAGAATTTGCTCGCACGGTTCGACTTCCGCTTCTCCGGAAACTATGGCGAAGGAGTCGCCCTCGTTGCCCTGCGCCCGCAATCCAAATACGATTTCCTGTTCGTCGGGAGTCGTGAGCGGAGAACCCTGAGCCGGTTGACCGACGAACACCCGCGGATAAACTCCGGTACGTGCATAACGCACCCTTCGGTCCGAAGTATCGAGCACCAGAAATGCCAAACCCACATCGCCGTCTCCAATCATTGTTTTTCGTAACTGCGACTGGAGACTCCTAACGACTTCGGTAGGAGAATCATCGATACTGGAATCACCGCCGATCTTGGGCAACAGGAATCCTTTTGCATATGCGATGGAAAGTGCGGATGCCAGCCCCTTGCCTCCCCCTTCCGCCATAAAAATTCCAACCCTGTTTGAATCGAGTTCGAACACTTCGAAGAAATCTCCGCCGACTTCGTGAGCCGGGCGGCATTCAGCGGCAATTGAAAGGCGCGGATGGCGGGGCAGCGAATCAGGCATCAATCGCACCTGCGCTTCACGCGCCGCCGATACCTCGGCCTGCATCGAAAGGCGCTCGGCGATCAACCGGGCGTATAGGGGACGTACTTCCTCTTCGCGGTACGTACGACCGCGATATACAAAATATACTTCAACAAGCAATACTGCGCCCGCGATTGCAAAAGAGATGTACCCGGCCCTTTGCAGCGCAGGCGCGGGCTGCGCCGTCAGATGAATGGCTGCCGCGACGAAGGTCGGACCCGCCAAGGCTACCAGAGCCGTCAATAGGTCCAGCAAGAAAAACGGGATAAGGAGAAGTGCTGCTTTGGCCGCGCCTATCAGCGCCGCGCCGAGCCAGGGTGTAAATGCAGCCGATGCCGCTCCAGTGCCTGCAATCCACGCCAGTATTGTGAGTATGCCGATCACAACGCCCGGCCTGCGAATGCGCCGCTGCAAAAAGGGCAACGGAAGCAACAATCCGAATACGGCCGTGAATACGATATCAAACGGCCACATCACTAGCGGCGATATCCACGGCAGGCGACCGACCAGAAAATCAAGCATCTGAATCTGCTTGCCTGCCGTCGGATCGTTGATCCACAAAAAAGGGACTACATTGTATGCAAGCACTCCCCATCCACCGAATGCACATCCCAGCACTACTGCCCTTGCCACATTTCGCGAAAACAGTTTTCCCTTGAGCAGCGCATCGAGCGATGTCAGTTTGCCGTGAAATTGCTCGCGCAGGTCTCCTTCGCCCCCGCCGTATGCGATTGCCACAAGCAACCCCATCAGGAGGTATCCGATGCCGCCAAAAATATATATGAACCAGACCGAAGGGATGTTGGTGGATGCAAACGGCTCGTAGGTTGCAACATCGGTCAAAAGAATGATTGCGAGAAACAGTGCAGCGATCAGAACCGTCAGAATGCCCATTCGCTGGTATGAAAGCTCGCGCTGCCTGGCGCGCTGAATAAACCTGTAAAACCCAATGATGAACAAGACGGCGATCAGCAGGTAGTAAACGCCGAGGTTTATAAGGCCCGGTATCGTGACCTCGCTCGAGGTCACTGTCAGGGTAGTACCTCCAAAGATGACATCGCGCTGATAACCCTTCGAGATTTGGGCCGTAACCTCTTCTCTCACGATCCTGTCGCCGCGGACAACTGCCGTGTAACCCAACTCGGCTTCCTGGCCGGGCGCCAGAGGCGGTTTCCATCTGTAGGTGCGAATTATTGCGCCGGCTGCGCTTTCTTCCTTCACATCGGGGGCGTCGAATCGGGCGATTTCTTCAGGAGTAAACCAGTTGCCGAGAGTTGCATTCGCCATTTCACGCGCGGCATCCGCGCCCGCATCGGGCCGTGCATCGGTTCCCGGTGAAAGACGCCTGTATCCCGTCGGTCGTCCCTGCGGCGTCAAAAAAACCTGAAGGTTGCCTCGATTATCCGGAGACACGAATAACACGCGGATCACAATAGGCGGCGCCACCTCTTTCATCCGGTCTATTCCCGCGCCGGATTTGATGCGGTAATAAATGGATAGCGAATTATTCACACTTGCCGAAAGGAAGGTCTCCCATCCGCGAACCTCAAAGCCCCGGTCGAGAGCATAGATCTGAGCCAGTTCTACGGCGCCCTCACGGTCGTATTCCAGGCCTACTCGGGAAATCGGGTCGTAGCGTTCAATCAGCCACATCCCCGCCGCATAAGCGAGCGGAGACAAAAAAAGGAATATCAGCCATACCCAGCGATATTTTGAGGCAAGTACTCTTCTCGGCAGCATCGGTGAGCGTGTCCGGTTTCAGCGATCCGGTTATTGATGTAGGTCGTGGCCGAGGATAAGGGGCAATGTGCGGGAAGTCAATCATCCGGAAACCTCCGTGACTGGAGGTATTCGAATGTTCCCTGTTGTACGGACGATTCGGCGTCCCTATCCTGCTTTTGTTTTCCAGACTGCGCGCAGGTATTCGCGGTTCATCCGTGATATTACGTCGAGGCTGATTTCCTTCGGACAGGCAGCCTCGCACGAGCCGATATTCGTGCAATTGCCGAATCCTTCTTCATCCATTGTCCCGACCATGGCAAGTACGCGCCGTTCCCGTTCGACCTGTCCTTGAGGCAGGAGTCCGAGATGTGTAACTTTCGCCGCTGTGAACAGCATCGCCGAAGCATTCTTGCACGCTGCTACGCAGGCGCCGCAACCGATGCATTGAGCGGCGTCCATCGCCCGGTCGACATCCGTTTTGGGGATGGGGATGGCATTGCCGTCCGGGACTCCGCCGGTGGAAACCGAAACGTAACCGCCCGATTGTATGATCCGGTCAAAAGCGCCGCGATCCACTACCAGATCCTTGATCACCGGGAATGCCGATGCGCGCCAGGGCTCGATTGTAAGTACATCGCCGTCCTTGAACGATCTCATGTGCAACTGGCAGGTAGTGGTCGCCCGCAGAGGGCCGTGCGGAGCGCCGTTGATTACCAAGCCGCAACTCCCGCAAATACCTTCGCGGCAATCGTGATCGAACGCAATGGGCTCCTCGCCATTGTGGATCAGCCCCTCGTTGACTACATCGAGCAGTTCGAGAAAAGACATATCCGGGCTTACATCTTTCGCTGCATACTCGACGATCCGCCCCTCGCTCTCCCGGTTTTTCTGTCGCCAAACACGCAAGGTCAAATTCATTTATCGACTCTCCTGAAGATGGGAAGAAGAAGTGCTGAGTGCTGAGTGCTGAGTGCTGAGTGCAATTACATCGGTTTCGATTTTGGTGTTCAGTACTCTTCCAATCAAGTTCTTTCAGTTTTTT
>JAHBSF010000063.1 GCA_019639255.1 Acidobacteriota bacterium
CTAGTGTGGATCGGTTTCAGGGAGATGCAGATCCGAGTTGCGCCGCAGCCGCCTCATCCACCATCCACAGCAGCGCTCCGTCTCCGGGCCTGATCATCTGGCTCGGATAGGTGTCGGGTTGATACGCGCCTTCGAGCACATCCTTGAGCGTTGCTGCCTTGTCGGCGCCGCCCGCTACAAACATCACGTTGCGCGCGGCGTTGATGGCCGGGGCGGTGAGCGTTATGCGGTATGTGTCGAACTTTGGAACGAAATTCGATACCACGATGCGGTCGAGTACATGCAGCGCAGCGGTGCCGGGGAAAAGCGACGCCGTATGCCCGTCGGGTCCCATGCCGAGCATTATGAGATCGAATCGCGGCCACCCTTCGGCCGCACCGAAAGCACGGCGTATATCGGCTTCATAGTCGGCCGCGGCGCGTTCCGGGTCCGGGTCTTCGGCGCGTATGCGGAATATGTGATCTGCGGGCGCGGGGACGTGCGCGAGCAGTGCATCACTGGCCATGCGGTAATTGCTGTCGGCGTGATCGGGCGGCACCGTGCGCTCGTCGCCCCAGAAGAAATAGATCGACTCCCAGGGAACGGTATCGCGGAAAGGGTCGCGCCCCAGCAGCGAGAGCATCGCCTTCGGCGTAGACCCGCCCGAGAGCGCGACTGTGAAGCGGCCGCCCCCGATGACGTATTGGTCCGCAAGCCGCGCAAAACTGCGCGCCGCTTTCAGCGCCAGTTCTTCGGCGTCGGCGTATACCCTTACATTCGCTTTCGGAGTGTTGAGCAATCTTGTCGGCATATTTTCCTTTCTTCAGGAAGACGAAGTCGTCTCGCTTCCGCTCATAGTCATCGCCTTCGCTGCAATACGTACTTGGTGATTCCTTTGGCCCAGCCTTCATCGTCGTTGGATGTCGTGATTACATCGGCGCGCTCGCGCACCGCATCTACGGCCTGTCCCATTGCAATGCTCAGGCCCGCCTGCTCGAACATCACGACATCGTTCGGTCCGTCGCCGATTACGGCCACGCGGTCCGGCATCGTGCCGAAGACTTCGGCCATCCTTCCCACAACCGCGCCCTTGTGCCAGCCGTAGGAGGTTACATCCAGAAATCGCGGTTTTGAACGCGAGGCCGAAACCTCGGAGCCGAGTTCTCCGAGTATGCGCACTTCGGCTACGGCGACGTTTTCGGGCTTGCCCACGACGGTGAGTTTGTGAAGGGGGCGCGCGAGTTGTTCGGCGTAGCCTTCGAAGACGGCGCAGAATCCCGAGGTATGTTCCTCGCGCTCGACAAACGCCGTATGCTGCGAAGCCCACCAGTCAATCTCGTCATAAAGCCATACGTCGAGATCCAGATCGTTTGCAATCTCCTTTATTCGAGCAGTGACAGCGGGGGGAAGCGTGCTTGCCGCCATGGTTTTTCCGTCGGCTGTAATTATCAGTCCGCCGTTGAAAGCCGCAAACGGCGCATCGAGGCCGAGCGCTTCGGCAAGCGGGCGTATAGAGCGCGGCGGGCGCGAACTCGCAAGCGTCAGATGAATGCCGCGCTCAAGCAACTGCGAGGCTGCGCGGCGCGTCCCTTCGGTCACCTCGTGATTCGATGTAATGAGCGTCCCGTCTATGTCCGATATGACCAGAGCCGTGGCTGCGGAATCGGCGCCTGTATGGTCTGCATAACCTGCATGGTCTGCATTGATGGTTTGATCGTTCATCGTCTCAGCCTCCCGGCGCGGCGTCGGCCGCGCCTTACGACAAGACTTCGGGCCCCGGCGCGACAAGCAGTTCGTAGAGGCGCTGCTGGCGCGCGCGCCCGCGCCGGTAGCGTTTGTGTGCATCGGGATCGGGTTCAAACTCTTCGCCTAATAGTGCGGGCGGGGAATCGAGATCCGGGATTATTCCGAACGCCTTGAGCGCGACGATCGCCGCTCCGCGGCTCGACGCTTCCGGGGCGGTCGATGCAATCACGGGCAGCCCTATTACATCCGCCATCATTTGCGTCCATACGCGCGAGCGCAGTATCCCGCCGCCCGAAGCTATGATTCGCGCCCCGGCCGGCAGTTCTTCACGCAAACGGTCGTATATGGCGGCGAAACGGTAGGCCACGGCTTCGAGCGATGCGCGCAGTATGTCTACGGGCTGCGTGCCGAGATTCATCCCCACAACGGCGGCTCGCGCATAATCGGCCCAGCCCGTGCTGCGTTCGCCCGAAAAAAAGGGCAGTATCGTCAGCCCGTGCCCGTCGGGAGCGAGGCGCGCAAGATCCTCCTCTTCGACTTCATCCGCGTCCAGACGCAGGGTTTTGCGGCACCAGGCGAATACGTCGCCCCCGTTGGAAAGCGCGCCGCCCATAACCAGGTATTCATCGTCTGTGCGGTAACACCACAGCCCGCGCGGTATGCGCACCGCATTGGCCTTCCAGCATACGCGCATCGCGCCCGACGTGCCTACGTTGATCGCTATTGCATCGCGCATTACGCACCCCGAGCCGGTGTTGCTTGCCGCGCCGTCGCCTATGAGCGGATGCCAGGGCAGGTGCGCAAGTTCGGGCCAGCGCGCCGCGTAATCGCGATTGAGGCCTGAAAACGTTTCGCGCGGCTCGGCTATGGGCGAGAGCCGTTCGGGGCCGATTTCGAGCGCGGCGAGCACTTCCTCATCCCATGTGCAGGTGTTCGGATTGAACAATCCCGTGCCGGATGCCATGGAGATGCCGCAGGTTGTGCGCCCGAACAGACGTTCGTAAAAGTATTCGCCTATGGAAACCCACCGGTTGACGGCGGATGCAAGGTTCGGGCGCGTGCGGCGCAGCCAGGCGATTTTGGCAGGGTAGTAGCTTGCGTGCGGCACGCATCCCGTGCGCGAGTGCAGCCAGTCGCGTCCGAGTTTTTCATCGAGTAGGGTGGCGTCGGGGGCGCTGCGCGTATCGTTCCAGTTATAAAGCGGCGTAAGCGCGCGGCCCAGATCGTCGACGCCGAGCACGCTGTGCCAGAACGTGCAGCCGCCCACGCCGCCGAGCGCCGATGCGAGATCGGGAATGAGCGCGCGCGCGCGTTCGAGCAACTCATCGATTACGAGCGAAAGTATTTCAAGGAGGCGGTCGGCCTCGATTTCTACGCCCCCGTCCGGCGTCGCCGTCATTACATATTCAAAGCGGCTCTCGGCGCCTTCGAGCAAACGGCCTTGCCTGTCATATAATACGGCGCGGGCGGACGAAGTGCCGAGATCGAGGGCGAGCACCAGCGGTCGCTCGGCGTTTTGGGGGGAGGCGTGCGGCATAGCGCGCGCCATCATAGCCCCGGCTGCGACCGGACGCAAACTGAAATCAGATAACGGAACAAAGGAAAACAAACAGAACAAACGGAATATAGAAGGAACATACGAAAGGAATCGACGGAAGGCGCAGCAGGAGGGCAAGAATTTCGCCGGCTGCCTGGATTTAATGCATGTTGAAAGTCCTCACCATCTTCGGCACACGGCCCGAAGCGATAAAGATGGCGCCCGTCGTCGCAGAACTGCGCCGGCATTCCGATATTATTGAAAGCCGCGTGTGCGTCACGGCGCAGCACCGCGAGATGCTCGATCAGGTGCTGGCTCTATTCGGCATCGCGCCCGATTACGACCTCGACGTGATGCGCGAAAACCAGTCGCTCGCCGGTTCTACCGCGCTGATACTTTCACGCCTCGACGAAGTACTCGCGCAGGAAAAGCCCGACTGGGTATTGACGCAGGGCGATACCACGACCGCAATGGTAGGCGCGCTTGCGGCCTTCTACCGTCGCATTCGCACCGGACACGTCGAGGCCGGGCTCCGCACCTTCAACAAACACCATCCGTTTCCCGAAGAAATCAACCGCAGGATAGCCGACGCCGTATGCGATCTGCATTTTGCGCCCACCTCTACGGCGCGCGACAACCTGCTGCGCGAAGGCATTGCCCCCGACGGCATATTCGTTACCGGCAACACGGTAATAGACGCGCTGCAGGAAGTCGCGCGTAAAAGTTATGACTGGGCGTCGGGGCCGCTTGCGCAGATTCCCTCCGGAAAACGAATAATTCTGGTAACGGCGCACAGGCGCGAAAATTTCGGCGAGCCGTTGAGTGAAATCTGCGCGGCGCTCAAATTTCTCGCCGCTCGCGCAGACGTGCAGATCGTATATCCGGTGCACCGCAATCCGAACGTGCGCGCAGTAGTCGAACGGATGCTTGCCGGGGATGAAAACATCTCGCTTCTCGATCCGCTGGAATACCTGCCGCTTGTGCATCTGATGAGGGCGTCGGATCTGGTATTGACCGATTCCGGCGGATTGCAGGAAGAAGCGCCGGGGCTGGGCAAACCCGTGCTTGTTTTGCGCGAAACGACCGAGCGCCCGGAGGGTGTGGAGGCGGGCACGGTTAAACTCGTGGGAACCGATCGCGCGCGCATAGTGGAAGAATCGACGCGTCTGCTCGACGACCGGGCGGAGTATGAACGGATGGCGCGCGCGGTCAATCCCTACGGCGACGGTCAATCGAGCCGGCGCATCGTCGAGGCGCTGCTGCAGAGATCCCGGCAGAGATCCTGAATGCCGCCGCGTGCGGCTGGACACGGTCTTTTTTCGTCTGCTACATTGCCTGTTTGCTTTGTTGCAGAAGAACTATAAATATGCCTTTTTTCGAGTGATTGGGTGATACGGCATGCGCGTGCGTTCCCGCGATCTGATATTCGTAGCCATAGTGGTGATAGTCGTAGGCGGCCTTTATTACCTTTCTACAAAGGGAAAGGCGCGCGCGGTTCCTGCAAATCCTCCCGAGCATCTTACGGCCAAGACGCGCACCGATTGCCTCGTATGTCACACGCCTGAGAAGTTTACGGCGCTCGAACAGGCGCACCGGCATCCGGGCAAGTGGCGCGACGAGCGCGTCAGTTGCTTCCATTGCCACACGCCCGCAGCGGGGCGCGCTCAAACGCGCGCGCATCAAACCCGCGAATGGCGTGCGGCGAAAACACTGAAATAACCTCATTCATCATTTCTTATGGCGCAAACAAAAACAAAATCGGGTAAACCCGAAGTTTACAAAAACTACATAGGCGGCCGATGGGTCAAACCCGCGGGCGGCTCTATGATGGAAAACCGCAATCCGGCCGATACGCGCGATGTAATCGGTCTGTTCCCCGCATCCACTTCCGAGGATGTAGCGGCTGCCGTGGATGCTGCGCGCCGGGCTTATCCCGGGTGGAAAGCGACGCCCGCGCCGCGCCGTGCGGAACTTCTTTACCGATTCGGGCAGATTCTGGTTGAGCGCAAGGAAGAGTATTCGCGCGATATGACGCGCGAGATGGGCAAGGTGCTCAAGGAGGCGCGCGGCGACGTGCAGGAGGCCATCGATATGACCTTCTACACTGCGGGCGAGGGGCGCCGCCTGCACGGCTACACCACGCCGTCGGAGCTGCCGCACAAGATGGCGATGTGCGTGCGCCAGCCCGTGGGACTGTGCGCGCTCATTACGCCGTGGAACTTCCCGATGGCTATTCCCTCGTGGAAGATGATGCCGGCGCTCGTGTGCGGGAATACGCTGGTTATCAAACCGGCCGAAGATACGCCGCTTTCCACGATCAATCTCGTGCACGCGGCCGAAGCCGCGGGGCTACCGCCGGGTGTTATAAACGTCGTCGTGGGCACGGGCGAAAGCGCGGGAGCGCCGCTTTCCACTCACGCCGACATACGCCTGGTTTCCTTCACGGGATCTACGGAAACGGGGCGTAGGGTGGCGGAGGCTGCGGCGCGCGAGGGCAAGATCTGTTCGCTCGAAATGGGCGGGAAAAACGTGATTCTCGTGATGGAGGATGCGGATCTGGATCTGGCGGTCGAGGGTGCGGTATGGGGCGCGTTCGGCACCTCGGGGCAGCGGTGCACGGCGTCGTCGCGGCTTGTGGTTCACCGCCGCGTATACAGGAAGTTCCTGGAGAAACTCATCGAGCGCACGCTTACCCTGCGCGTCGGCAACGGTCTGGACAGGAGGGTGGATGTCGGGCCGGTGATCAATGAAGACGCGGTGGCGAAGATTCTGGGTTATATCGAAATCGGGCGGAATCAAGACGGCGCGCGGCTTGCGCTCGGCGGGCGCAGGCTGGAGAAGGGCGCGCATCGCCACGGGTTTTTCATCGAGCCCACGATTTTCGCGGATGTGGCTCCGGGTATGCGCATTGCGCAGGAGGAAATTTTCGGGCCCGTGCTGAGCGTCATTGCGTGCCGGGATCTGGACGAGGCCATCGAAATAGGCAACGGCGTGCGTTACGGGCTGTCGTCGTCGATTTATACCCGCGACGTCAACCGCGCGTTTGAGGCGATGGAGCGGATGTACACCGGGATTTTTTACGTCAATTCATCGACCATCGGCGCCGAGGTGCACCTGCCCTTCGGCGGCACGAAGGCTACGGGCAACGGCCACCGCGAGGGAGCGATGAATACTTCGCTCGATGTATTCTCGGAGTGGAAGTCGATCTACGTCGATTACAGCGGAAGGCTGCAAAAAGCCCAGATCGACACCGCGGAACTCGTTGGTTAAGAGAAGAGAAACCGCAGAATGCGCCGAATGTGACGGAAGGCGCGGAGAAAAAGAGCACGGGGGGTTATCAATGATCATCGGTTTGCCGAAAGAGATCAAAGACAACGAATCGCGCGTCGGGTTGACGCCGGCCTGCGTCAAGACGCTCGGCGACGCCGGGCACCGGATACTCGTTGAGCGCAGCGCCGGAGAGGGAAGCGGCATCAGCGACGATGAATTCGCGGGTGCGGGGGGCGAGATCGTAGACTCGGCCGACGAGGTATGGCAGCGCGCCGAGATGATAGTCAAGGTCAAGGAGCCCGTAGGCCCGGAATACGAGCGCATGCGCGAGGGACAGATCCTTTATACATATCTGCATCTTGCGCCGCTGCCCGAACTGACGCAGGTGATGCTGGACCGGAAGGTTACCGGCATTGCTTACGAGACGATCACCAACGACGAGGGCCACCTGCCGCTTCTGACGCCTATGTCGGAGGTCGCCGGGCGAATGGCCGTGCAGGTCGGCGCGCATTATCTGCAGAAGCCCGAAGGCGGACGCGGCGTGCTGATGGGCGGCGTGCCCGGCGTGCTGCCGGCGAAGGTAGCGATCATCGGCGGCGGGGTGGTCGGAATAAATTCGATCAAGATGGCCGTTGGGCTCGGGGCTCACGTCGTGGTGCTGGACAAGAACCTGGATCGTTTGCGTTATCTCGACGATATTTTCGGGTCGCGCCTCAAGACGCTGGTTTCGAATCCCTTCACCGTGCAGGAGGCCATAGCGAACGCGGATCTAGTAATCGGCGGCGTGCTCATACCGGGCGCCGCGGCGCCGAAACTCGTCACGCGCGAGATGTTGAAGACGATGCATCGCGGCGCGGTGATTGTCGATGTCGCGGTGGATCAGGGCGGCTGCATCGAGACTACGCGGCCCACTACGCACAGCGATCCAACCTTTTTCGTCGAAGAAGTGCTTCATTACTGCGTAGCCAATATGCCGGGCGCCGTGCCGCGCACCTCGACATTTGCACTGACCAACGCGACGCTGCCGCTTGCGCTCAAACTCGCGAACAGGGGTTTTACAGACGCCGTGCGCTCGGATGTGCATCTGAAGAACGGAGTCAATACCTACAAGGGGCATATCACTTACGAAGCGGTCGCCGAATCGCAGGAACGCCGGTACCGGCCGCTGGATGAACTGATATAGATGACCTAACAGACGGAAATGACCGTACCTTTCGTTTGTTCGGTCCATTTCCGTTTGTTCCGTTGCATTTCGTCTGTTCCGTCATCTCTCTTCCGTTCACGAAACTCGGGGAATAAGTATTGGCCAAGGGAGTAAAAATAATCGAGGTTGAAGCCGGTTCGCTTGCTTCGGAGCTGGAGCTGGAGCCGGGCGACCGCGTATGGACCGTCAACGGGCGGCGCGTGCGCGATGCGCTGGATTTCAGGTTTCTCACTTCGGGCGAAGAGGATCTGGAGCTGGAGATCGTCAAGGCGGGCGGCGAGGAGTGGCGCGTCGAGATCGAGAAGGATCTGGGCGAGGCCTGGGGGCTGGATTTCGAACCCATGACGCCGCGCCAGTGCGGCAACGACTGTCTGTTCTGCTTCATACAACAGAACCCCGAAGGATCGCGCGAGTCGCTGTGGGTGCGCGACGAGGACGTGCGTTTCTCGTTTATGTACGGCAACTACACGACGCTGACTACGATCACCAAATCCGAAATCGACCGCGTCATCGAGCAGCGCCTTTCGCCGCAGTACGTGTCCGTGCACGCAACCGATCTCGATCTGCGCGCCTATCTTCTGGGCATCACGCGCCGCGACGACGTGCTTGCAAAAATCAGACTCTTCATAGATCACGGGATCGAGGTGCACGCGCAGGTGGTTCTTTGTCCCACGCTCAACGACGGCGCGCAGCTTGAACGGACCATAGATGACCTTGCGGCCCTGCATCCCGGTGTTGTTTCGACCGCCATCGTGCCGCTTGGAATTACGGACCGGCACAAGTACCGCGACCGGCTGACGCCCGTAACCGATGAATACTGCGCCGGGATCATCGATCAGGTGACGCCCATACAGAAGCGGCTGCGCGCGCGGCTGGGCACGTCGTTTGCGTTTCTCGGGGATGAGTTTTACATACGCGCGGGTCGACCAATACCGCCGCGCTCGCACTACCGCATCGTGAGGAACTCGGGATCGGAGGACGATACCTACCCGCAGATAGAGGACGGAGTGGGGATGGTGCGGCAGTTTTTTGAGGAGCACGCAAGGCGTATGAAGCGGCTTGCGCAGCGGCGCAAACGCGGAGAGTTTTCCGAAGCCGATGCGCACAGGATTTACGGGACGGCGGCCACGGGGCTGATCTTTTACCCTATGCTTGCCGAAGCCGTAGAGGAGATGAATGCGAGGTTCGGTACGCGGCTGCGCGCAGCGGCGGTGGAGAACGTATTTTTCGGGGCTGGAGTGACGGTTGCGGGGTTGCTTTCGGGTGTGGATTTTCTTGGGGCGAGGGAGAAATTTTCGGGCGAGTTTCTGATGGTCCCGCCGGATTGTTACCGCAAACACGATCTGCGGTTGCTCGACGGGATGACGCTCGGAGAACTGGCCGGGGAACTGGCGTTGCCGATTCACAGAACGTGGGAGGCGGCGCTCGGTTTGCCCGAAGCGGGCAGGCGCAGGGAGTTGCCCGTACTCTCGCACGATTACGGTTCGGTGACCTCGATTTCGGCCTGAAAAGAGAATGAAGAGGGAATGAAGAGAGATAACGGAACAAACGAAATAAAACGAAATATACGGAAAGAAACTCATCTTTTCCGTATGTTTCGTTTTATTTCGTTTGTTCCGTTATCTCTCTTCCTGTAATGCGATGAGGGGGATGAGGGTGGAAGAGGGGCAGCAGTTGAAGCTGCTGGAGATGTACGAGGCGCGCGAGGCGATCCTGAAGCGGATCGACCCGGATGTTGTAAGCGTCATCGACATGGACAGGTTTCTGCAGGCGGCCGTAACCGAAGTCGGCCGCAGGCTCGGCGTAGACCGGTGCAACGTCATCACTCCGGCTGCGCAGGGCGGCTTCCGCGTCAGCCACGAATTCCTGGCCGATGATTCGCTCACTCCCGGCATAGGTCTTAATATCCCGCCCTCGCTTGTGCCTACCGAGACCATAAATCAGTACCTGCCGCGCGCCCGGCATTATTCCATCGACGACATATACACGGCGAATGTGCCGGGATGGGTGCGGACTACCTGTCAGTTGATAGGAACGCGAGCGGTGCTGCTGGCGCCGTTTGTTTTTCGGCGCGAGCTTTTAGGCGTGATGGGTCTGCATTACTGCCGCGAGCCGCACGAGTGGAGCGAAACCGAGGTGCGGCTGGTGGAATGGCTGGCCGGGCAGGTATCGATCGGATTGCATTACGCGGGGCTTTATCGCGAGAAGGAGAAGGAAGTAGAGCTTACGCGGCTGCTGCTCGAGATCTCGAACGATATAAACACGCGCACGGATTTCGGCGAGGTGGCGTCGTTTGTCATAGACCGGGCGGTAGAGCTGCTCGAAGCGGATTACGGTTGTCTTGGAGTGCTGGATTCTTCGGGCGAGCATCTGCATTTCGATGGGGTAAGGGGGAGGCGGGGCTTCGATCTGAGAAAGGGCGTGGACGCGCGATTGCGCGAATCGCGGGCGCTGCACCTGGCGGATAACGAACTTCTGCGCGGAATGCTGGATGAGGGCAGAACCGAGCGGTTCGACGATGCTGCACGGTCGCCCCTTGCGGGCTACATATTGACGCAACTGGCGCGTGGGCGTTCGGCGGTTGCGGCGCCGATTACTACAAAGGAGCGCGTGCTCGGGTTGATAGTTCTGGTCAGGGCCGAGGAGTCGCGCGCATTTTCGGACGATGAAGTGAGGCTGCTTGACGGCATATCGAATCAGGCGGCCATAGCGCTTGAAAAGGATCGGCTCGCGGCCGAGGTCCTGCGGCTCAAGCGCGAACTCAACGACGCGCGTTCCGGAGAGCGGATAATCGGATCGTCGCCGAAGATACGCAAGGCCATCGAGATGGCGCTTTCGGTCGCAGACAGCCAGACTACGGTGCTGCTGCAGGGCGAATCGGGGACGGGCAAGGAACTGCTCGCAAGCCTCATACAGTTCAATTCGCGCCGTGCAGCCCGGCCCTTTATCAAGATCAACTGCGGGGCGATTCCGCAGACGCTGCTTGAAACCGAGCTTTTCGGCCACGAGCGCGGGGCGTTTACCGATGCGCGTTCGCGCCGGATCGGCCGTTTCGAGGAGGCGAACGGCGGTACGCTGTTTCTGGACGAAATAGGCGAAATGAGCCTCGCCGCGCAGGTCAGCCTGCTGCGCGTGCTGCAGGACGGCGAGTTTACGCGCGTGGGCGGAAGCGAAGTCATAAAAGCCGACGTGCGCATAATAGCCGCGACGAACAAGGATCTGGAACGCGAAATCGAGGCGGGACGTTTCCGCCGGGATCTTTTTTATCGCCTGAACGTATATCCCATCGTGCTGCCGCCGCTTCGGGACCGTGTGGAGGATATCGAACAATTGGCGGCCTTTTTCATCGAGTCCTTCCAGCAGAAAAGCGGCAGGCGCGTTTCGGGGCTGTCCGAGAGGGCATTGAGGCGCCTGAAGAGTTACGCGTGGCCGGGCAATGTGAGGGAACTGGAGAATTGTCTGGAACGGGCGGTAATCGTCGCGGCCGGGAGGCAGATTACCGATCAGGATCTGCCCGAAGCCGTTCGGGCGTCGGGCGCCGCCGCCGTAGTCAGCCGCATTGAGCTCAATTTGCCGGCGACGATGGAGGATGTCGAACGAGAGATGATTTCGCAGATGCTCGTCTATACGGGTGGAGACAAGGCAAAGGCCGCGCGTTTGCTCGGTATCGGGCGCAAAACCCTTTACCGCAAGCTCGAACAGTACAAACACGACTGAACAAAACACGGAAAAGTTGAATATTTCCGTCCGTAGTTTCCGTCTAATTTCGTCTGTTCCGTTATTTCTCTTTTTTGTCCCCCTGTGGTGTGGAGAGATCTGGATGAATGGCCAGCGATGCATCCCGGTGCGCGGCGGCTGCATCCAACACGTGCCGCGCAAACACAAATGGTATGCAAGGAGGCGGAGGCGGCGCGTTCAGACACAGGGCGGCCGGCATTAAAGGGATACGGAAAAGAGGCCGTCTTGATTTTGGGTCGTTCGCGTCCTAAGATGACAGGGCTAGTGTTGGGAGGGGTGAAACGATGAAGATCTGTCCAACGTGCCGGCAGCAGTACCCGAATGGCTTTCAGTATTGTCCAGACGATACGGAACTGCTCGTGCAGAGTGAAGACTATTTCCGTCGCACCCAGGCGCTCGAAGCGCCGGTCGCAGCCCCGGCTGCGCCGCAACCGCCTGCGCCTGCAAACGGACCTTTGCCTGCAACCGAGCCGCTGTCTCCGACGCAATCATTGCCGTCGTCTCAATCGTTGCCATCTACGCAATCGCTGAACGCCGCAACCGGTTCTTTGAATCGCCGGACCGAAAAAATTGCGGAGCCGGCGCCCGCTCCTGCGCAGCCTGCCATAGCGCACAGCCGCGCAACTGAGAAAGCAAACGGCAAAACCGCCGGTGCGCCCGCCGCTGCTCCGAACGGCCGAAAGGCTACCGTTACGCAGAAAATTGATCTGAAAGCCGATTCGAACCCGGGCATGGCATTTATGCTGCCCGAACAGCCCGGGCTGATGAGCCAGATCAGGGACGGATTCGGGGTTTTCTTCCAGTATTTCGGCCGCGCGCCGAAAGAGCGGAGCATATCGGAATTTGTAGACCAGGAAAGCCTGCTCAAGCGCATAAGCAGCGGCGCGACGCTTTTCTTCAAGTATTTCGGCAAGCAGCCGGCGGCCGCAGGCGGCGCGCTGCTGCTTCCCGAACGGGGCAGCATATTTCAGAGCCTCAAGGAATCGGCGCGAATATTCATAGATGATTTCGGAAAGAAACCGCCCGAGGTCGTGCCCGGGCAGATGGGGCTGCTTTCGGATGAACCGATATATACGCGCGTGGGAAGGGAACTGAAGCTTGCAGCCGCCGATTTCCGGCGCAATCCGCGCGCATTTATGGTGTCGCTGCTCAAGGGCGACGGCTCGACGCGCTTCAGGCAGCGGCTGCTTCAGGCCGGAATCGCCGCCGCACTCATTGCCTACGCGTTTATTTTTACCTCGTTTTTGCTGGGCAGTCTTCTGCGCTTCGGCGGAACCGAGCAGAAGGAGGAGGCCGAGAAACTTGAACTTCAGGCGCTCGTAGCGCCGCCGCCGGTCGAGGTCAAGGTGGCGGATGCGCCCAAGGAGATGCCCAAGGGCAAGGGCGGGTTTACGGGCGGAAGCAAGCCCAAAATCGAGCAGGCGCGCGGCGGCGGCGGCGGCGGGCGCGAACAACCTACGCCTCCGAGCCAGGGTAATCCGCCGCAAATGGCGCTGACGCCGCAGATTGTGCCTCCGAATCCGGAGCCGCCGAAGATCAAAAATCCGAGTCTGCCCGTAGCTTCAACGGTTTACGGGGATCCAAAAGCGCTGCCGGATATGAAGGGGCCGATCGGCGACCCGCGCGGCATACCGGCGCCGCCCTCCAGCGGTCCCGGCTCGGGCGACGGCATAGGCAGCGGAAGGGGTTCGGGCGTGGGTGTAGGTGAGGGCGGCGGCGTAGGACCCGGTCGCGGCGGAAACGCGGGCGGGGGCGATATGGCCTTCGGCGGCGGTCGCGGGCCGGGCGGAAGCGGCGGCGTGCATGACATGGGGCGCGACGGCGTGGGCCGCATACAGATCCTTTACAAGGAAAAGGCCAAGTACACCGAAGAGGCGCGACAAAACAAGGTGCAGGGCACGGTGGTGCTGAGCGCCGTGTTTACAAGCGACGGGCGAGTGCAGAGCATACGCGTCGTGCGCGGGCTGCCCGACGGGTTGACCGAGAAGGCGATCGAAGCGGCGCAGAAGATCCGCTTCAAGCCCGCCGAAAAGAACGGCGCTCCGGTTACGGTTCGCGGACAGTTGGAGTTTACATTTAACCTGTACTGAAGTCGCAAACGGTAGAAACCGCGGAATACGCCGAAACACAGACGCGGAATACACGGAACGGAATACACGGTAAAGATCGGCCGTTTCGTGTATTCCGTATTTTTTTGTGTGTTGTTCTTTGTTCTTTGTTTTCAAGGTCAAAATAGTTGACGACCGCCCTGCAACCGAGTAATATCTGCGGGCGGTTGAGGTGAAGCAATCGAGTTGAGGCTTCTCACGTTCCTTGAGATTGAAGCGATACTTGGAAAGAATGGGCCGTTAGCTCAGCTGGTAGAGCATCTGGCTTTTAACCAGAGGGTCGCAGGTTCGAGCCCTGCACGGCTCATCCTTCTTTTGGTCGCGCATCTCGGGGGATTTGGGGATTTCGACGTAATTTCATTGCTTGCCTGAACCCGGCAAAAGGGCGCGCACTACCCCTAAGTCCCGAGCGGCCCGAAGAGTTTTTTGTGCGGCTAAACTGCGATCAGGGCGGTTTGTTTTGCACGAAATCGGCGGTGTTGAACCGGCGAGGCAGTAAATCGGCGGCGGCAGGCAGGACAATATACGGGCGGCCCGGAAAGCGGGCAGGTCGGAAAGTGTATCGGAAAGTGTAAAAGTTCTATTGCTAAAGTCCTGGCAGACGTGATATAAGATTGGCCGCTGCACCGTGGGCTTTCCTCACGACCTGATTAGCATCCCAAAGAAAGCCCGCGAGGAGATTGACAGCTTCGCTCAAATGCAGGGGAAAGTATGGAGCCATCGGCATCTTGGCAAGCCGGGTCTTCAGGCCGCCTGCAGGATCGTTGTTTGGCGGGCACCGTACATTAAAAGTGCGGGTCCGGTAGCTTTCATCTCAGGGAGGTGCGGGCGGTGCGCGTGAGAATTCGTGAACACTTCCGGAATGTTTCAGGAACAATGTTTCAGGAACGGTGTTTTCAGGAACATTCAGGGAAAATGTTCGGGAATGTTGAATATCACGACCCGTTCGTAGCCGAAACACAAGACAAACTTCAAAGGAGAAACTCGACAATGCGAACCTCACGCAAACTCACGCAGGCCTTCCTGGCGCTGTGTGCGCTCGTGATGATGGGGACGGCGGCGATGGCTGCGGATCCTGGTGCGACCTATCCGACGCAGTCGGAAGTCAGCGATCAGAAGGCCGGCTCGGTCCTCTACTACACGCTTTATACCTCGAGCTCGTCGATGCCGAACCGGCAGAACACGCGCTTTAACATTACCAATACGAGCACGACTTCGGCCTCGTTTGTGCACCTGTTCTTCGTCGACGGAGCCACGTGCAGCATCGCCGACCGCTACATCTGCCTGACGGCGAACCAGACGCTTACGTTCCTCGCATCCGAGCAGGATCCGGGAACTCGCGGCTACCTGGTAGCGATTGCAGTAGACGGCGTGTTCGGATGCCCGGTGTCGTTCAATCACCTGATCGGCGACGAGTACATCAAGCTCGAAACCGGCCACCAGGCGAATCTGGGCGCCGAGGCGTTTGCCGCGCTTTATGACGGTCCGAGCACCACCAGGCTGCCCGGCTGCGACGGCAACTCGATTACGGCGAACATCAACTTCGACGGCAGTGCGGTGAACGGTTACAACCGCGCCCCGCGCGTGCTTGCAGTGTCGAACATAGCCTCCATTCTGGATGCGAATGACACTCGTCTGGTCGTAACTCGCATCGGCGGCAGCCTGCTGACGGGCGCGAGTTCGATCGGTTCGATCTTCGGCATCCTGTACAATGACGCGGAAGAGCCGCATAGCTGGAATGCCACGGGCGGTTGCCAGTTGCTGACGCGTCTGGACAACAACTTCCCGAGGACTGCTCCGCGCTTTGACGTGGTGATTCCGGCAGGCGGCAGCGGCTGGATGAAGTTCTGGGCAACTGCGGACGTAGGCATCATCGGCGCGGTGATCAATTTCAACCCGAATGCGGGGACCTCGTCGGGAGCGTTCAACGGCGGCCACACGCTGCACAAGCTGACGCTTTCGACCACCAACACGATCACCATTCCGGTCTTCCCGCCGTCCTGCTAACGCAGGCGGAGCGTGAGAGTCGCATCCCCTCCCCCTTAAAAAGGGGAGGGGGATTGTTTGACCGGGGCGGGGCGGGTTAAAAACCGGCTGCGAGCGGTCGGCAAGGACAGTCCCAGGGGATACGGCTTTCGGGAATTTCAGAATGCAGGTCTCTACATTTGGGAGGAAATTCGACAATGCAAGGTTCAAATAAATTCACTCGGGCCCTGTTGAGCGTGGCGGCGCTGATGCTGCTTACCTCGGTGGGCTTGGCTGCGGATCCGGGGCTGGCGTATCCAGC
Source organism: Acidobacteriota bacterium (assembly GCA_019639255.1). Taxonomy (GTDB): domain Bacteria; phylum Acidobacteriota; class Blastocatellia; order RBC074; family RBC074; genus JAHBSF01. The sequence continues at coordinate 15,870 of JAHBSF010000063.1, forward strand.
AGAGGCCGAGGTCAACGACCAGAAGGCCGGGTCCATCCTATTCTTCAACGTCTATTCGTCGAGCACCTCGAATCCGAGCGTGCAGAACACTCGTTTCAACATCACCAACACCAGTTCGACCTCGGCGGCGTTTGTGCACCTGTTCTTCGTTGAAGGCTCAACGTGCTCCATCGCCGACCGTTACATCTGTCTGACGGCGAACCAGACCACGACCTTCCTCGCATCCGAGCAGGATCCGGGAACGACGGGGTACCTGGTAGCGGTTGCCGTTGACGGCGTGCTCGGATGCCCGGTGTCGTTCAATTACCTGATCGGCGACGAGTACGTCAAGTTCGAAACCGGTCACTTCGCCAACCTCGGCGCCGAGGCGTTTTCAGCCCTTTATCAGGGAATACTCCCGGGCTGCGACGGCAACTCGATTACGGCGCCGATTCTGTTCACCGGAAACGCCGGCGCATACAACCGCGTACCGCGCGTCCTTGCGATCAGCAATATCGGATCGCTCGGCGACGGCAACACGGTGCGCGTATGGATCAACCGTGTGGGCGGCAGCCTGCTGACGGGCGCTGGTTCGATCGGCGCCATCTTCGGCATCCTGTACGACGACACGGAGTCGGCGCACAGCTACACGCTGCCTTCCTCGGGTTGCCAGCGCGGAGCGACGCTCAGCGACACCTTCCCGCGAACGGTGCCGCGCTTCAGCGTCGTAATCCCGGCCGGTCAGACCGGATGGACGAAGTTCTGGGCGGCGACTGATGTCGGCATCCTGGGCGTTTCGATCAACAACAACCCGAACCAGCAGACCAGCTCGGGCGCCTTCAACAGCGGCCGCAACATGCACAAACTGCGGTTGACCTCGGATGCTTATACCGTCCCGGTCTTCCCGCCGTCCTGCTAGTTCAGGTCTAAAACCAGACCGCGGAATACGCGGAGCAAAACCAGAATGCGCGGAAATGCTCAACATTTCCGCGCATTTTGTTCTTGCCCGACGCGTTTCCGCAGGTTGGTTTTACAGCCCTCCGCCGACGAAGTGCACGATTTCCAGCCGGTCTCCGTCTCTCAGCATAGTTTCTTCCCACCGCGCTCGCGGCAGGATTTCCAGGTTTAATTCGACCGCCACGCGTTCGGCGCGCAGACCCAATTGACTCACAAATGCTGCGACCGAGGTCGAATCGCCGGTTTTTTGCTTTTCTCCATTAACAACTATTTCGATCATTTTGCTTTCTGTTTCGATGCGGGCATCCTAACAACTCCAGGATGTATACGCAAACGCGCCGAATCGAACCACCTGAGATTGGAAGAATGAAGAGAGAATACGGAACAAACGGAAATAGACGGAACATACGGAACGAAACGATCATTTCCGTTTGTTCCGTATATTTTCGTCTGTTCCGTAATCTTTCTTCATTCTCTCGATTTGCACTGATCTATAATCCCGCGGAGTCTTGACATCACGTGCGGCGAGGGCTGAGAATCCGCCTGTCTTTGCAACTTGACCGCACGCCGGAAATCGGATCAGATGCTTGAGAAGAACTTTGATCTCGCACACTTTTTTGCGTGGGCGCGTGAGCGGGCCTATGCAGAGTTCGAGGCTCGCCTCGCCGCCGATCCGGGTCTGGATCCGAACTGGACTTTTTCCGACATCATGCAGGACCTGCTTGCCGAATTTCGCAGGCAATCGGCCGATTCATCACCGCCCGCCCCCACCTTGTCGGAAGACAGGATGGATGTAGGCTAGAGAAAGGATGCGCATATGTGGATTCGCCAATGTGAAGCCGATGAGGAGAAGTCGGTTCGCTCTCCGATTCCGACCGAGATCTGTTCGAACGAGGAATTCTATCCGCCGGAGCAGACCCCAGAGCAGAAACGATGGGAGGCGCGCATAGGCGAAATGGCCGACCAGTGTGCAAAGAAACTCGGACTCACGCGACGACGATTTCTGGAAACCACGGGCGGCATGGCCGTAGCGATGCTGGCGTACAACGAAGTCTTCGGGCGCACCTACAACGTCGATCCCATAGAGGCTCTCGATCCGGCGGCATACGCCGAAAAATGGCCGAAGGATGAATTCATTTTCGACAATCAGACGCATCACATAGATGTAGAGAGCCGCTGGTTTGAAACCACCGAGGCGGGCAAGACTGCGGCTGCCTTCCTGCGCAACTTCCGCCGCAACGCCGACTCTACGGCCGACGCGCTGGCGCTTCTCAACCAGGCGCATTACATCAAAGAGCTGTTTATGGACAGCGACACTCAGATGGCCATAATCAGCGGAGTGCCGACCTCGGAGTGGCGCGAGAACATACTGCCGCCCGACAAGATGGTTGCAACGCGCGATGCGATCAATCGCATGGCCGGCAATTCGCAGCGCATGCTCAGCCACGGCCTGCTGCGGCCCAATATGGGGCGAGCGGAGTTCGAGGAAATGGATCGCCAGCACAAGGTGCTGAAGATCAATTCGTGGAAGATGTATCCCGGATCGTTCGTCGGCTCGGGGCCCTACTGGCTCGATGATGAAAAGGTCGCCTATCCGTTCTGGGAACGGACGCGCAAGCTGGGCATCAGGAACATATGCATACACAAGGGGCTTCCGCTCGGGCTGTTCAACGAGGAGCAGTGCCATCCTAAGGACGTCGAGAAAGTAGCGAAGGATTTTCCGGACATCAATTTCATTATTTACCACTCGGGCTGGCATCCTACGGCCGGAGCATCGCGAAGGCGCGAGGGCGCGGCGGCCGATCCGCAGTACGTGCCGTGGTGTTCGGAACTCATCGAGATCGTAAAGAAAAACAACCTGAAGAACGTCTATTTTGAACTCGGCAGCACCTGGAACGGAATGTCGCAGGGCAACGGAGTTCAGGCCATGCATTTCCTCGGGCAGGTGCTGAATCTTCCCGGAGGCGAGGACCGCTTGATATGGGGCACGGACTCGATCTGGGGCGGCAGCCCGCAATCGCAGATCGAGCGGCTGCGCAGGTTCGAGATGCGCGCCGACATAATGGAAAAGTACGGCTACAAACAGCTCACGCCCGCAATCAAGGCCAAGATCTTCGGCCTCAATGCCGCGAAACTCTACAAGATCGATCCCAAGGCCAAACGCAAGGCGATTCAATCCGACAAGATCGCAGAGCTCAGAGAGGAGTACCAGCAGAACCCGCAGCCGAGCAATACGCAGTTCGGCTGGGTGTGGCGCGAACGCGGCCGGCGAGCGTAAAAGAGATAACTGAACAAACGAAAATAGACGGAACATACGGAGCAGGATCGGGCATTCCGTTTGTTTCGTCTATTTTCGTTTGTTCAGTCAACTCAATTCTTCCGTGCAAGACCTTGCCTGTATTCCGTTCCCTTAACATCGCGATAAACACATGACCTGACAGGAAATAGCCCCGGTTGGGACAACTGCGTCTTCAGGGAGGGTGAGATGCGTCTGATTGTTTTTTGTCTGTTGTTGCAATTGCCGGTTTTGGCGCAGAGCGAAGAGCGCCCGGTTCCGCTGCGGCGCGTGACTCTATACCAGCACGGCGTCGGATATTTCGAGAGGCAGGGGAAAGTAACGGGCGATCAGGAGGTCGGCTTTACATTCGACGCCGCGCAGCTCAACGACGTGCTGAAATCGCTCGTCGTGCTCGATCTGCAGCGCGGGCGGATCACTTCGGTTAGCTATGATTCGACCAAACCGCTCGATCGCCGCCTCGAAGAGTTCGGACTGAAACTGGATGCGACGGGCGGCGCGAGCCTGACGACGCTGCTCGGACAACTCAAGGGCGCGCGCGTAGATGTGCGCGCCGGGGCTGCCGCCCTGACCGGCGTCATTGTCGGAATAGAAAAGCGCATCCGCTCGCAGGGCGGCGAGAAGACGGAAACGCCGGAACTTGTATTGATGAGCGAGGGCGGGGAACTGCGCAGCATCGCGTTTGACCAGATTCGCAGTTTCAAACTGCTCGACGCCGGATTGCGCGAAGATCTCGAACGCTACCTCGGCATACTGCAATCGACGCATCGAAAAAATGCGCGCCGCCTCGCAATACGCACCGCGGGCGAGGGTGAACGAGATCTTTTCCTGAGCTACGTAGTCGAGACGCCGATATGGAAGACGACCTATCGAATCGTTCTGGACGCGAAGGCGAAGCCGTTTCTTCAGGGATGGGCCGTGGTCGACAACGTGCAGGACGAGGACTGGAGCGATGTGACGCTCGCACTGGTTTCGGGTGCGCCGGTTTCTTTCATACAGGATCTGCAATCGCCGCTTTATCGCGAGCGGCCGGTCGTCGAGATACCGGAGGAATTGTCGATCACGCCGCAGATTCCGCAGCCGGCGCTGGCAATGGGAACGGGTTCGGGATCCGGCGTCGGAGGTATGGGCAGGGCTGGAGGCGGCTGGAGCGGCGGCGGCGGCGGATTTGGTCCGGGCGCCGGAAGCATTGCGGGCACGGTGAGCGATTCAACCGGCGCCGTAATCCCCGGAGCGACGGTGAGGATCAGAAATCTAAATACGGGGCAGGAATTAGTTGCCGTAACAAACAGCGCGGGAGGTTACTCGCTCGGCGGTCTTGCCTCGGGCAACTATCAGGTGCAGATCGATCAGCCCGGATTCAAGTCCTACCGGATCAACGGCGTCAGGGTAGCTCCAAATCAGACGGCGCAAAACCGCGTGATGCTCGAAGTCGGTGGGATCAACGAAGCGGTGACGGTAACGGCGGATTCCATGGTGTTGCACAGCGAAGTCGGCCGGGTCATGCGGGAAGACGGGGGCGTCGAAGCGGATGTCGAGACGCAGGAAGTGGGTGAACTGTTTGAATACCGCATTGCGCATCCGGTGACGATACGCCGCAATAGTTCGGCGTTGTTGCCCATACTTCAAAACACCATCGACGGTGAAAGCGTCGCGCTTTACAACCGCGGCGTGCAGGAAGGCCATCCGATGAGCGCAGTTTACCTGCACAACACCACGGGATTGACGCTCGAAGGCGGGCCGCTGACGGTTGTCGAATCGGACACCTACGCGGGCGAAGCATTGATGGGCAGGATCAAGCCGGGCGAGAAGCGCTTCGTTACTTACGCCGTAGATCTGGGCTGCCGCGTCAGCGTGCGGGAGAAGGCAGGAGAGGATCGGCCGTTTCTGGCCGAGATAACAAATGGAGAATTCCGTTTGCGTTACAAGGAATCGAGGACGACTACGTACCTTCTGACCAACGTCACCCCGCGAGCCAAAACGGTTTATATAGAACATCCCTACGACCGGTCGGAGAAGTGGGAACTTGTCAGGACGCAGGCGCCCGTAGAGACTACGGAGAACTTCCGGCGCTTCAAGGTAACGGTCGGGCCGAATGCCGGAGCGAGTCTTACCGTGACCGAAGAGCTTCCCGAGGTTGAGACCTACGCCGTGAACAATATAACGAGCGATCAGATGCAGGTGTTTGTAGGGAAGGGGTATCTTTCGGCGCAGATGCGGCAGGCGCTTGAAGCGGTGCTTGAATTGAAGTCCGGTATAGCAGCGCTTAACCGTCAGGTGCAGGAGCGTCAGTCCGCGATGCAGGCGATCGGTCAGGATCAGGCGCGATTGCGCGAAAACCTGAAGGTGCTCGGCAAAAGCGACGAGGAAAAACAACTGCTGCAACGCTACGTCAGCCGCCTTGCAGCGGGCGAAGACCAGCTCGAACGGCTGAAAGCCGAGGAGCGCGAGTTGCAGGCCGAGAGGTTTGAGCGTATGCGGCGGCTCGACGCACAATTGCGGCAACTTGCACTCCAGCACCGCCTGCGGCAGTAAAGACCGCTTTAATGCCGAAAATCTGCAACCGATTGCGTACCCTCGTGCGTATTAAACCACGGATACCCGGCAGTTAGCCGGCTGCCAACTGAAAAATCCAATGCAGGGGTTTTTATTAAACACAAAAAATGAATGATGGCTCACTCAGTTTTTGTGTTATATTGTCCGACCGGTCAAACAATCAAATCGGCAGTTGCGGGGGGCGGGCTGGATAAATCGTCCAAATAGTTGAAAGCGCTTGGGTAAGCGTGATTTTGTAGAGAAACTGTAAGGCAAGCTGAGCTGGGATAATTTTCGGGCGAGGCGGGAGCGGGTGAGCTTCCGTCCTGTTTATGGGCTAGAAACAGTAAAGGGCAGCAGAAGGAGACGCATAGATGATGATGTTGAAGACGGGGAAGCGGTGGTTGGCGATGGCGGGTGCGCTCGCGGTGGGAATCCTGGCAATAGGCGCGCTCGCGGGCGGGATTGGAAGCGCGAAGAATTCGGCCAAGGTAACTTTCAGCAAAGATGTAGCGCCGATCTTCTTCCAGAAGTGCGCCGAGTGCCATCATCCGGGCGAAGCGGCGCCCTTTTCGGCGCTTACTTACAAGGATGTGCGTCCGTGGGCGAAGTCGATTCGCGAAAAAGTCGTATCGCGCGAAATGCCGCCCTGGCACGCCGATCCGCACTACGGAAAGTTCGCCAACGATCGCCGTCTGAACGACAAGGAAATCGCCACTGTTACTTCCTGGGTGGATGCCGGTGCGCCCGAGGGCGATCCGAAGGATCTGCCCAAGCCGCCGCTGTTTGTCGACGGCTGGTCGATAGGCAAGCCGGATGTTGTTTTAGAAGCTGAAGAGTATACGGTCGAGGCCGAAGGACCGGACGAGTATCAGTACTTCGATGTTCCTACCAACTTCACCGAGGACCGGTACATTCAGCTTGCCGAGGCGCGGCCGGGCAACCGCAAGGTAGTCCATCACATCATCGCCTTCATCGTTCCTCCGGGCTCGCCCAATATGTCGGCGCTGCCGAAGGAAATGCGCGAGAAGGCGATGGAGATGGCGCTCAGAAATTCGCCCTTTTACCGCGACGGCTTCCTGATGCGGATCAAGCCGGATCAGCCCGTAGTCGATGACGGCTGCGCGTCGACCAATCAGCGCGGCGGCGGAGGCAATGAAAACATACTGACCGGGTATGCGCCGGGACACAACGCCGACATTTGGGAGCCGGGCGTGGGCAAGCGTCTGCCGGCGGGCGCGAGCATCCGTTTCCAGATACATTACTCGAAGGTTGCGGGCGAAGTGGTGAAGGACAAGTCCTCGGTAGGTCTTGTGTTCGCCAAGGAGCAGCCGAAGACGCTCGTGCAGACGCGCTCGGTCGGCAACATGCTGTTCCAGATTCCTCCGGGCGTGGAAAACCACAAGGTCACCGGCTGCATGACGTTGCGTTCGGATATGAAGATATTCGCCCTGATGCCGCACATGCATCTGCGCGGCAAGTCGATGGAGTACAAGGCGATCTATCCCGACGGGAAAACCGAAATCCTGCTGAACGTGCCCGACTACAGCTTCTCCTGGCAGACCAACTACCTGCTCAAGGAGCCCAAGGTGCTGCCCAAGGGCACGACGATCCAGGTGACGGGCGTCTTCGACAATTCCACGAAAAACAAGTACAACCCCGATCCTACGAAGGCCGTGCGTTACGGCGAACCGACTTACGATGAAATGATGCTCGGGTTTATGGACTATGCGATACTGAATCCGCCGCCGCCCAAGGAGGCTGCAAGCGGGTCGGTTGGAAACTGAAAGATTGAGATAAAGGAAAAAACGGAAATATTCGGAACAAGCGGAAAGTATCACGCCTTTCCGTTTGTTCCGTTTCATTCCGAGTATTGGGTGGTTTCTACGTCTCGGAGTCCGGAATTATGCGCCGCACAATCATTGTCTTAACCGCCGTTGCGTTGTCGATCGCCGCCGTAGCTGCCAATTCACGGACAAGCGGCGGGGCTACATACTCGAAGGACGTAGCGCCGATCTTTTACAAAAGCTGCGCCGAATGCCACCGCGCGGGCGAGGCTGCGCCCTTCTCGGTGCTGAGCTACAAGGATGTGCGTCCGTGGGCAAAATCCATCCGCGAGCAGGTAGCCTCGCGCGAGATGCCGCCCTGGCACGCCGATCCGCACGTCGGCGAATTCTCCAATGATCGCCGTTTGAGCGACAAGGAAATCGCTACTGTTACTTCGTGGGTGGATGCCGGTGCGCCCGAAGGCAATCCTAAGGATCTGCCGAAACCCCCTCAGTTTGTCGACGGATGGTCCATAGGAAAGCCCGACCTTATACTGCCGATGACCGAGGAGTTCACGCTTGAGGCCGAAGGGCCGGACGAATATCAGTATTTTGAAATCGATCCGGGCTTCAAGGAAGACGTATACGTTCAGGCGGCCGAGGCGCGTCCCGGCAACTGCGCGGCAGTGCATCACATAATCGCGTTTGTGCAGGCGCCGCCGCCTCCGGGCCGGCCCGCGCCGAAGCTGACGAAGGAAGAAATCGAGAAGATGCGCGCGCAGATGGAAAAGGACGCCATCTTCTATCGCGATGGCTTCCTTATGCGCACAAAAGCCGATGCGCCCGTTTATGACGACGGTTGTGCGATTCCGAGCGGCGGCGGCGGCACGCGGCGCGACGGCGGCGGCGAGGATGGCGGCCCTGGGCTGTTGCTGTGCGGTTATGCCCCGGGGATGAATCAGGCGGTGTTTGAACCGGGAACCGTCAAGCGTATACCTGCGGGCGCCAAGATCATCTTCCAGATGCATTACTCGAAGGTAACCGGGAAGGTAGAAAAAGACCGTTCGTCCGTAGGACTGATTCTGGCCAAAGCGCCGCCGCGCCGCCAGATCTACACGCACGGGGTATCGAACAACTACTTCCTCGTTCCGCCCGGCGCCGAAAACCACAGGGTAACCGCGTGCTGGACTACGAAAGACGACATCAGGATTTCAACCCTGATGCCGCATATGCATCTGCGCGGCAAGGCCATGGAGATTACGGCCTTTTATCCCGACGGGAAAAAGGAAATGCTGCTCAACGTCCCGAACTACAGCTTTTCCTGGCAGACGGTTTATTATCTTAAGGAAGAGAAATCGATTCCCAAGGGGACGCGGTTGATGGTGACCGGGTATTTCGACAACTCGGCGAAGAACAAATACAATCCGGATCCGAAGCAACCGGTTCGTTTCGGAGAGCCGACATACGACGACATGATGATCGGCTGGATCGAATATACGGTGGATAAGGAAACGCTCAAACCGGCGGCTGCACTTAAATAGGCAGGGGCCTCAAAAAGGCCCAAAACGGGAAAGCCGCCGTGATTTGAATGCGATGAAATGAGCTTTCATCCTTCACAGGAGACATCTATGAAACGACGCACATTAACCTCGTTTGCACTGCTGTTTGCGGGCGGGCTTTTCCTGCTGCCGGCGAGCATGTTCGGCGGCGGCGCCGCGCCTACATTTTCAAAAGACGTGGCGCCGATCTTTTTCAAGAGCTGCGCCGAATGCCATCGTCCGGGCGAGGGTGCGCCCTTCTCGACGCTCACCTACAAGGATGTGCGTCCGTGGGCCAAATCCATTCGCGAAAACGTCGTGTCGCGCGAAATGCCGCCCTGGCACGCCGATCCCAAGCACGATGAGTTTATGAACGACCGCCGGTTGAGCGATAAGGAAATCGCCACGGTCAAGGCGTGGGCCGACGCCGGAGCGCCCGAGGGCGACCCGAAGGATCTGCCGCCCGCGCCCCAATTCATCGACGGATGGACGATCGGCAAGCCGGATGTAGTCATCTCGATGCCGGAAGAGCATACGCTCGAAGCCGAAGGGCCGGACGAGTATCAGTACTTTGAAGTCGATCCGGGCTTCAAGGAAGACGTATACGTTCAGGCGGCCGAGGCGCGTCCCGGCAATCGCAAGATCGTGCATCACATCATCGCGTTTATGGTTCCGCCGCCGCCGGCCGATCGTCCGCGTCCCAATCTGACGCCGGAGCAGTTGCAGCAGTTGCGCTCGCAGATGGAGCGCGATTCGATCCGTTATCGCGAGGGTTTCCTGACGCGCACGAAGATGGATGCGCCGGTTCACGACGACGGCTGCGCGACCTCTAGCGGCGGCAACAGCACGCGACGCGACGGAGCGGGGCGCGGCGAGGGCGGCGCGCTTCTGGCCGGTTACGCTCCGGGAATGAATCAGGCCATTTTCGAGCCGGGCGCCGTCAAGCGCGTTCCCGCAGGTTCGAAGATCCGCTTCCAGATGCACTACTCGAAGGTCGCAGGCTCGGTGCAGAAGGATCGCTCATATATCGGCCTGATCTTCGCCAAAACTCCGCCGCAGAAGGAAGTCATCACCCGTTCGGTAGCCAACGGATTTTTCCTGATTCCGCCGGGCGCCGACAATCACAAGGTGACGGCGTGCTGGACGCTTGAAGACGACGTCCACATCGTAAACCTCATGCCGCATATGCACCTGCGCGGCAAGTCGATGGAAATCGCCGCCTATCTGCCGGACGGGCGCAAGCAGATGCTGCTCAACGTCCCGAACTATAGCTTCGCCTGGCAGGAAGTCTATTACTTCAAGAAACAGCCTGCGCTGCCCAAGGGCACGAGGATTCAGGTGACGGCGTACTTCGATAATTCGCCGAAGAACAAGTACAATCCGGATCCTACGAAGCCCGTGCGCTGGGGCGATCCGACCTATGATGAAATGATGATCGGGTGGATCGACTATACGGTCGATAAAAAGGTGCTGACGCCGGCGACGGCCCTGAAATAATCCGGAAAAAGCGGAAAAGAGTACGGAACAAACGAAATGGAACGAAACAAACGGAAAGATGGATGTTTTCCGTAGTTTTCGTAGATTTTCGTTTGTTCCGTACTCTCTCTTCTCCATTCTCATTTCTGCATGCGGGTGAAGACCATATGAAAAGATTCCTCTTCGTTTCTGTTTGTGCGGCGGCGATCGCCTGTATGTTTTTGCTGCCGGCGGGCAGCGCGCGTACCGTAACCTTCTCAAAAGACGTGGCGCCGATTTTTTACAAGAGTTGCGCCGAATGCCATCGTCCGGGCGAAGTTGCGCCGATGTCGCTTCTGACCTACAAGGAATCGCGCCCGTGGGCGAAGTCGATCCGCGAAAAGGTCGTATCGCGCGAGATGCCGCCCTGGCATGCGGATCCGAATCACGGCGTATGGAGCAACGACCGCAGCCTGTCGGCCAAAGAGGTTGAGACCATAACCGCCTGGGTAGACGCGGGCGCGCCCGAAGGCAATCCGAAGGATATGCCTGCGCTGCCGAAGTTCGTCGAGGGCTGGACAATCGGCGCGCCGGATGAAACATTTTCGATTCCCGAGCAATCGGTTCCGGCCGAGGGTGTGGTTGCCTATCAGTACTTCACCGTTCCCACCAACTTCAAGGAAGATCGCTGGATCAGCGCCGCCGAGATACGCAGCACCGGCCGCTCCGCCGTGCATCACGTCATAGTATTCGTTCAGGAGCCGGGCAGCGGCGGCGGCGGCGCAAACGGCAATCTGCTGGCAGGAACCGCGCCGGGCGAGCAGCCTACAGTCTTCGAGCCGGGCTACGGCAAGAAGATTCCGGCCGGTTCGAAGCTCGTATTCCAGATGCACTACACGCCGAACGGCGTTGCGGCAAAAGATGTGACGACGATCGGACTCGTATATTCCAAACAGCCCGTAAAACATCAGGTGCACACGCGTCCGATCCTGAATATGCGGTTCGTCATTCCGGCCGGAGATCCGAACCACGAAGTGCGGTCAAGCTACGTTTTTCAGGAAGACGCGCACATAGTCAGCTTCATGCCGCATATGCATCTGCGCGGCAAGTCGTTCGTCTACAAGGCAACCTTCCCCGACGGGCGCGAACAGGTGCTGCTCTCGGTTCCAAGGTACGATTTCAACTGGCAGAGTTACTACGTTCCGAAAGAACCGATCGCCGCTCCCAAGGGAACGCGCATAGACTGCATCGCCCATTACGACAATTCGGCCGGGAACAAATTCAATCCCGATCCGACGAAAGACGTCAAATGGGGCGATCAGACCTGGGAAGAGATGATGATCGGCTGGACGAGTTTTTATAACGATGCCTCTACGCTGAAGCCGGCGCCCCCGGCGACTACGGGTCAGGGAACCGGGAAATAGCGAAAAGTGAGAACGCGGAAGACACGGAAAACGGGGCACGGAACTTTCCGCGTATTCCGCGTTCGCTTTGTATAGAGATGCAGTACGGGATGAAAAAGTGGAGAAGGATCTGCATCGGCGCGACCCTCGCAGCTTTCTGCGGTTTTCTGTTTTCACCACACAGAGGCTACACGCACGAACCGATCACGACCAACGTGCGCTTCAACAAGGAAATCATACGCATATTCGAGCGCAACTGTCTGGGTTGTCATGCGCCGGGGCAGATCAAGGCCGATATTCCCCTGGGCACATATCCCGAAGCGCGGCCCTGGGCGAAGGCAATCAAGGAAGAGATTCTCGAAAAGCGCATGCCTCCCTATCAGGCCGTAAAGGGCTACGGCCACTTCCAGCGCGACTACGGCCTGACGCAGCGCGAAATCGACCTGATAGTTTCCTGGGTCGAGGGCGGCGCCCCGAAGGGAGACGACAAAGACCTGCCCAACCGCGATTCATCAGACGACTCCTGGATGCTCGGAAAACCCGATCTGGTGCTGCAACCGCAGGATGAAACAAAAGTCGGCGCAGAGATGGACGAAACGCGCTGCTTCCCGCTGCCGTCCGGACTCAAGGAAGATCGCTGGGTGTCGGGCATAGAGTTCCGGCCCGGCGACGGCACAGTAGTGCACGACGCTACGGTAATAGTTGTTCCATCGGATAAGGCAGCGACTGCATGCAAACCAGGTACGGGCGAGTCAGCAGCCGAACGTCTGGCTTACTGGGCGCCGGGCACTGAACCGGTAAAGTTCCCAGCGGGTGTAGCAAGAGCTTTGCCGGCCGGATCGACTCTTGCTCTCAGGATCAGCTATCGCGGCGCGGGCGAGGATACGAATGATCGCAGTCGGGTTGCACTCTTTTTCTCGAAAGAAAATCCGACGCGGCAATTGCACGGTGTGACTGTTAACGCTCCGGCAGTGACTGTACCGGCGGCGATCGAGGATTTTCGCGTCAAGGCGTCATACGTGCTCGCGGCTCCGGCGGCAGCCGTAGGAGTGCGGCCTTTGCTTTATCCGTTGGCTGCATCGGTAGAGGTATCGGCGCATCGTCCGGACGGGACGATCGAGGTGCTCGCGTGGGTCAAACACCGGCGCTGGCCGTGGGAACCCGCATTCCTGATGAAAAATCCCGTGCCGCTTCCGAAAGGCACACGGCTGGAAATTACCGCTTACATCAACAATTCCGCCGATAATCCCGGCAATCCGCACGATCCGCCGAAAGCGGTGCGCCTGAACGGGGCGCTTTGCGATCTGTATTTCGCCGCTGAGTAAGAGAGATAACGGAACAAACGAAAATAGACGAAACAAACAGAAAGCCCGATGCTATTCCGTTTGTTTCGTCAATTTTCGTTTGTTCCGTTATCTCTCTTACTCGAACTGGCGTCTGAATGCGGCGAACTGTTCCCTGAGCTCATCGAGTTCGCGTCTGAGCGTCAGGGTTTCCTGTTCAAGCTGAGAAAGTCTGTCTTCGCGGACGCTCGATGCAACTGCACCCGTTGGGCGCATCTCCAATACATCGAAATCGACCGGACCAGAGAGCAGGTGCGCGTAGCGCGATTCCTTCATACCGGTCTGGCGGGGCAATCTTACGATGATCTGATCCTCGGTGCGCGCAAGCAATCCCTCGATTGTAGATTCCACTTCGGCCAGGGATGCAAATGCGTGCATGTTCGCCGCCCGCGAGCGCAATTCTCCGGGCGTCTGCGGCCCGCGCAGCATCAGCACGCACAGGATTGCGGTTTCGGCCGGATTCAGGTCGTAGGCTTTCGGGAACAGGTGACCGTATTTCGGCACGCGGCTTTCCGAACCGTGAAAGACGTAGGCGATATTCTTTTCGCGCAAACCATCGAGCGCCCTTCTCACGGTTTCCTCGTCATAGGCCACAACCGGATTCCGGTTATTCTTCTGGTTGCATGCGTTCAGGAGGGAATTGAGCGTCAATGGATAGTAGTCGGGTGTGGTGATCTGTTTTTCAACGAGGGCTCCGATGACGCGCACCTCGTACTCGTTCAGGATGGGCTCCACTACGGTTTCTCCTTTGACTTCGTTTCTTTCGGAACGCGATGAGTTCCGGCATCAGTTCCAATATACATCCTCCAGCACCCGTTGAACCGCACGCCCCGCGGCCCCGTCTACTTCCGGTGCGCGGTCGTCGGTCACGGCGGCGATGAAATCTTCTATGAGCGGTTGATGCAGGTTTGCGTGCGGCGGATGATTCTCGATGCGTACTCCCTGTGAGGTTTTGATGTGCAGAGTTCCTTCATTGAGCACGGGCGCGCGAATCGCGCCTTCGCTGCCGTAAATATCGAATGTATCCTGCGATTCGCGCACGGCGTGCGTTACCTTCAAAACGCCCTGCGCGCCGCAGGTGAACGACAGCACCGCGATTGCCGTATCCTCTACTTTTCGGTCAAAGAGCGCTCTGGCCGTCACGGATCTGGTCACGCTAACAGCGCCAAACAGATTCAGCATGATTTCTATGCGGTGGCAGCCGAAATCCATCATAGGACCGCCGCCCGATTGAGTGGGATCGAGCAGCCACGCCCGATCTTCACCGGGCGCGGGATTGAATCGCTCGAATGAGTTGGCTTCGACAAGCACGGGTTTCCCGATTTCCCCGCTCGCCAGGATTTCCTTCATTCGTCTAATCGCTGGATAAAACCGGCGGTAATAGGCTACGCCGAGTTTTACGCCGCTCGCGTCGCAGGCCGCAATCATGCGGTCGCAATCCGCTGCTGCAATCGCCATCGGTTTTTCGCACAGCACGTGTTTACCGGCTGCTGCTGCCGCAATAGCCTGTTCTGCGTGTAAATTAACCGGCGTGGCCAGATAAACCGCATCTATCTCGGGATCGGCTATGAGATCGCGCCAGTCGGCGTAGGCGCGTTCGGCGCCGAATTCGCGCGCAAACGCATCGGCAAGCTCAGTGCGCGCGCGGCTTACGGCAATGAGTTGACTATGCTCCGCAGCGATTAGAGCCGGAGCTACACGCTTGCGCGAAATGTCGCCGCATCCGATCAGTCCCCAGCGTACTCGTTTTGCAATCGTCATATCAGTATGCAGGTTGGCGGTTAAATCAAAACAGGATGCCACCATACGGAGCGCTTATGCGAGTTGTCAAGGCGTTGATCGCTGCGCGATCGGTCTGTTATAACGGCTTCAACCAAACACTGAACCGCAGACCAAAAATGAATCTTTATGTCTGACATAAACCTGTCTTTTGCTGTTCCACCTTCCGGTTATGAACGAATCTTCGATGCCGAGATCGACTGCCTGGCGGAGGATGAACTGCTCGTGCGCGGGCGTATGCGCGATCACCGCTTCGAGCTTACCCATACCTGGCGGTTGCGCACACCCATATACGAGGTAATCGAGGCCTCTGCCGAGCAGCTATCGGGCGATCCTGCACGATTCGATCCGGGCCTGTGCGACAGGTACGCAAACATATGCGGCGTGCGCATAGGGCGCGGGTTTTCGCGGCGAATACTCGATGCGCTCGGCGAGGGCGAGGGCCGCAACGAGCACCTCCTGCTCGCAATCGAAATGGCCCGCGCGGGCCAGCAGCTTTACCAGTTTCCGCCCGGATTTACTGAAAGGTTTCCGCCCGCATCCGACGATCCCACGGAACGCGCGAGGACTGCCTGGCTCAAGGATCGCGCTTATATGACGGATCTCGTAAATTCCTGTTATACATACCGCGACGAAACCGCCTCATTGTTCGACACCCGCACCGTCAATTGCGGCTTCAGCGACGATTTGACGCGGCCGCGCCCGGGCGACCGGCGCGCCTTTTGGCGGCGGAAGCGTGTAGCGATCGAACATAACGACAGAAAGTTTGATTGCGTGAGCGCGATGGAGGATTCGGTTCACGATATAGAGGTGCGTTTCGTTATGGGCGCGGACGGCGTTATTTCAAGCGCCGCAAGCCGGGGGCTGCGCCTGCCGTATCACGGCATTTGCGAAGATGCACAGAACCGCACACCGGAACTTGCGGGGCTGCGCGTAACGCCCGAATTCATACGCCAGTTCGCCGATGCGGTGGGCGGCCGGTCGGGCTGTACGCATCTTTTCGATCTGTCGATCGACTGCCTGCGGCTGTTCCGCTTTGGGGGGGAAGAGAGATGACGGAACAAACGAAAATAGACGGAACATACGGAAATATTCAACTTTTCCCTATGTTCCGTCTATTTTCGTATGTTCCGTCATCTCTCTTCCCGTTCGGTGGAAACTGCCTCGTCGCTGCCTTCGAGCGCGGCGTGCAGTGTATGCCAGGCTAGGCTCGCGCATTTGACGCGCGCCGGATACTTGTGGACGTTGGAAAACGCGGTCGCTACGTGCCCGAGGTGATGCGGCTGCGTATCGGGATCGAGTTCGCCTTTTGCAAGCCGATGAAATTCCGAGAACATCTCCTCGGCTTCCGCCCTGTTCCTGCCCTTAACGGCGCTGGTCATCATCGAGGCCGCCGCGCGCGAAATGCTGCATCCGTCGCCCTGAAAGGCGATATCCCTGATCGTCTCGCCGTCCATCTCAAGATAAAGCGTGATCTGATCGCCGCACAGCGGATTGTAGCCTTCCTGCTCGCGCGTAGCGCTCTCCAGCCTTCGGAAATTGCGCGGCTTCTTGTTGTGGAAGGTGATTACTTCGGTATAAAGCTCTTTCAGATTGTCCATCAGCCCAGGACCTCGACTACGCGATGTATTCCTTCGGCGAGCGCATCGATTTCCGCCTTCGTATTGTAGAAGGCAAACGATGCGCGCACCGTCGCCGGCACCTTGAACCGCTTCATAACGGGTTGTGCGCAGTGGTGTCCGGCGCGCACGGCAATGCCCTCCTGATCCAGAATCGTTCCGATGTCGTGCGGATGAATGCCGGCAAGGGTGAACGACAGCACGCTTGCCTTTTCCCTCGCCGTGCCGATGATCCTCACGCCGTTGATTGCTCCTATTGTCTCCGTAGCGTAATCGAGCAGTTCGTGCTCGTAGGCCGCTATGCGGTCAAGGCCGATCCCGGTCAAATAGTCGATTGCTGCGCCGAGACCTATGCCGCCCGCGATATTCGGCGTACCGGCTTCGAACTTGTAGGGCAGGGCGTTGTAGGTGGTTTTGTCGAAATCCACCGAGGCGATCATATCGCCGCCGCCCTGCCACGGCGGCAGCGTATTGAGCCATTCGGTTTTGCCGTAAAGCGCGCCTACGCCCGTAGGTCCGCACATCTTGTGGCCCGAAAATACATAAAAATCGCAGTCCAGATCCCGCACATCCACGGCCAAATGCGGAGCGGCCTGCGCGCCGTCAATCAGCACCGGCACGTCCTGGCTGTGCGCCATCTCTACGATTCGCTTCACGGGATTGACGGTCCCGAGCGCGTTCGAGATGTGGTTGACGGCGACAATCTTTGTGCGCGGACCCAGCATTCGCGCGTATTCATCCATTATCAGTTCGCCGTCGTCGTTTATCGGGATCACGCGCAATTTCGCACCCGTATATTCGCAAAGCATCTGCCACGGAACTATGTTCGAGTGATGCTCCATCGCCGAGATGATTACCTCGTCGCCTTCGCGGACGTGTTTGCGCCCGTAACTGAAGGCTACAAGATTGATGCCTTCGGTCGTGCCGCGCGTGAAGATTATTTCGTGCGCGTCCCCGGCGTTTATGAAGCGTTTGATCTTTACGCGGGCGCTCTCGTATTCGCGCGTCGCAAGCTGGCTCAGGTAATGCACGCCGCGATGTATATTGGCGTTTTCTTCGCGGTAATAACGCTCTATACGCTCGATTACCGACTGCGGCTTCTGGCTCGTCGCCGCGTTGTCGAGATAAATTAGCGGTCGTCCGTATACCTCGCGCCGGAGGATCGGAAAATCGGCGCGCACGCGCCCAATGTCGAACGTTTCGAGATTGTCGGTCATAATCGGTACAGAGCGCCGAGTGCGAAGCAGAAGTGCTGAGTGCAATTTGGAACTGAAGAACTTCGATACAGAGTGTCTGTAATTACAGCGGTTTCGATTATGGTGTTCAGTACTCTGCCAATTAAGTTCTTTGAGTTTTTCAGCCGCGGAGCGGCGAAAGAACTGTAGCCCAGGGCGGCGAGCCCTGGGTGAGTGTAGAGAAGCGGCGCCAGCCCCGGAGGGGCGGAAGATCTTTCGCCCTTTCAGGGCTC
>JAHBSF010000064.1 GCA_019639255.1 Acidobacteriota bacterium
ACGGAAACATTCAGCTTTTCGGTAATTTTAGTTTCATTTCGTTTGTTCCGTCATCTCTCTTTTCTTCATTCGGGCAAATCGTCCTGTTTGGGTTCGGGCAGCCAGAAGCTCAGGATCAAGCCGGCGGCGTATACAAAAAATGCGACGGCCGCAGCCGCGTAAGCAAGTTTTATTGCGGGCGTGGCGCCCGGCATCAGCTTGACTACCTGCGTAGTCAGCAGCGCGGCGGATGTGCCTATCATTCGACCGCCGATGTTTGCGGCAAAACTCTCGCCCGTGCCGCGCAGGTGCGTGGGATAAACGCGCGGCAGATAGTTGCCCCAGAAACTGAACTGCGCGACTGTAAAGACTCCGGCGAAGAATATGCCCACCTGAAGCCACATCAGGCTGTTTGTAGCGGGAAAAAGAAACACAAGCGGCACTATGATCAAACCCGGCGCCTGGAATATTCGCAGCAGTTTTCGGCGCGAAATTATTCTTATTGCAAGGAAGGCAAGCAGGAATCTGCCGGCAAGACCGCCGACTTCCTGCCAGGTCTGCGTCTGGCTGACGATGGCCTGTTGCTGCGGTGTGGCTCCGCGCGGGCGCTGTGCGGGGGCGGGCGCGGCGGCCTCGGGCGCTCCGGGTACGGCTGCTGCGGGCGGCGGTGGCGTGAGCGCGCGCACTTCGGGCAGGCCGAGCACCATTTGCGGCGTTTGCTGAATTGCACCGAACGCAGCGCCGTAGCTGCACGCAAACATAAGCGTCGTCACGATCGTTGTGCGTCTGTAAGCCGGAGCGAAGATTTCGGCAAGGCTCGGGCGTTTGAGCGTGCCTGCGGATTTTTTCTGCTGCCAGGCGGGCGATTCAGGCAGGAACGGCCGTATGATTATCAGCGGAATCGCGGGAACAATGCCCGAAATGAGCAGGTACCGCCAGGGCTGATGCGCGCCGTAAATGGCGGGCATAGATGACGCGTAATGCGACAGGAACCAGGATACGAGGCTTACAAGCAGGCCGCCGAATGATGAGAAAGCCTGCGTGTAGCCGAGCACGGCTTCCCGTTGTTTCTGATCCGGAAACAGTTCGGCCAGCCACGCCACAGCCGCTACGAATTCGACGCATACGCCGACAAACGTAGTGCAGCGCAGCACAAGCAGCACGGGAAGCGAGGTTGCGAATCCGGCGGCGAAGGCCGAAAACGCATATATCAGTATCGACCATACCAGCACGCGGCGGCGGCCGAGCCGGTCGGTGAGATATCCGCCGAGCAGGCCGAAGATTCCGCCCGCAAAGGCCGGGACGTAGAACAGCAGATCGCGCCAGTAGTTGTATTCCGGCGTGCCGAACTCGATTCCGCCCACCTGTTCAATCGCCGGCCGGACGATGAGCGGCAGCATCAGGAGTTCGTAAATATCGAATGCAAAGCCTATCGAAGCGATTACGCAGATGAGCCATTGCGTTGGGGTAAGACGCAGGGGTGTGGAAGAACCATTGGTCATAATCGTGTTCCGTTCCTTCGATGTTGTGGGGGATCCGCGCAAACAAAGGCGCCGAAACCCGGAGGCAAGTTGCGACGTACTATCCCTTAGCCGACGTACAAATTGCAACACCGACCGGTGATTGTTACTATCTTGGGAGTCCCGAGCGAAGGGGGAGGAATGCGAGGGGAGAAGAAGAAAGAAGTGCTGAGTCCTGAGTGCTGAGTGCTGAGTGCAAACAGGAACCGAATGCTCTGTAACCAAAGTTCATTGAGTTTTTCAGCCGCAAAGCGGCGTAAGATCTGTAGCCCAGGGCGTAAGCCCTGGGTGGGTGTGGAAAAATCCCGTGAGCCCCGGAGGGGCGGAAGATCTTTCGCCCCTTCAGGGCTCGGACGTTCTTTTTCTATTGACCTGGCGCTCACGCACCAGGCTACAGATCTTACGCCGCTCCGCGGCTGAAAAACTCAAGAAACTTTGTTTACAGAGCATTTAATTACAGATACTTTGAATTGAAGTTCTTCAGTTCCAAATTGCACTCAGCACTCAGCACTCAGGACTCAGCACTTCTTTCTTCTTCTCCCCTCCCATCGCTCCCCTTCAACCACGACTCAGGAAGTATTGAAGTGATGATAAAAAATCTGATTGCCGCATTTTCCCCGTTGACGTTCGTCTTGCTGATTCTGACTCTGGCCTCGGCGCCCGCCGTTGCACAAACGACAAGCACCATTACCGGGCGCATTCAGGATCAGCAGGGTGCATTCATCCCCGGCGTAAAACTCACGTCCAGACACATAGAAACCGGCCTGCGCCGCACCGTCGTTTCCGACAACGAGGGCCGGTTTACTTTCCCCGAAATGCGCGTAGGCGCGTACGAAATCGAAGCCGAACGCACCGGCTTCCGCCCGCTGATACGGCAGGGAATCCAACTGACGCTCGGCGAAACATCCGTCGTCAACCTGACGATGGAGGTCAGCACAGTTTCCGAAGGCGAAGAAATCCGCGCCGAAGCGCCGCTCGTCAATACGCAGACGCCTGAACTGAGCTATCTCGTAAGCGAACGCGCCGTGCGCGAACTGCCGCTCAACGGGCGCAACTATACGGACCTCGCACTGCTGCAACCCGGCGTTGTGGCCTATCCGCACCGCGACGGCGGATCGGTCGTCGCTCACGGCCTCGGCACGAGCGTTAACGGGCAGGACCCGCGCTCGAACGTATACCTTCTGGACGGCACTACGCAGAATGATTTCACAAACGGCCCGGCGGGCAGCGCGGCAAGCACGGTGCTCGGCGTCGAAGCCATACGCGAATTCCGCGTCGAGGCCAACAACTACAGCGCCGAATTCGGGCGCAATTCCGGCGGACAGATAAACGCAATCAGCAAATCGGGCACCAACTCGATTCACGGATCGCTCTATCACTTCCTGCGCAACGACAATCTGGATGCGAGAAACTTCTTCGATCGCGAACCCGTGGGCAAGCCCGAATTCAAGCGCAATCAGTTCGGCGGCTCTATCGGCGGTCCCATACGGGAAGACAGGACTTTTTACTTTTTCAACTACGAATCGCTCATCGACCGGTTGGGAAGGACGATTTCCAGCGTAGTGCCCGACAACAACGCGCGGCAGGGAATACTGCCCAACCCGGCGCAGCCCGGGCAGACCATACAGGTAAACGTCAATCCGATCATACGGCCGTATCTGGACGAGTATCCGTTGCCGAACGGCCCGAACCTCGGCGGCGGCCTTGCAAGTTATCTGTTCCGCTTCAATCAGACCGTGGATCAGCATTACCTGACCGGGCGCATAGACCACAATTTCAGCGGCAATCATCAGTTTTTCGGGCGTTATACATTTGACGACGCAGATCAGCGGTTGCCCACCGACTACCCCCAATTTCCGCGTAATTTCCGTTCGCGCAACCAGTTTTTCACCGCAGAGTACAAGCAGGTACTCTCGGATCGCATGCTGCAAACGTTCCGTCTGGGGTTCAGCCGCACGCGCGTAGGGCAGGACGTGGAGGCGAATACCTCGCAGTCGCTTTCGCCTTTTGTACCGGGGCGCGGCATTCTGGGCGGAATCGACATAGGCGGCATACCGGGGCGCTTCGGCCCGCAGACCTCGGTAAACGTAAAACTGACGCAGAACGTCACGGCGTTCGAATACGGTCTCACGCGCACGCAGGGCAAACACCTGCTCAAGATCGGGAGCCTGGTCGAGCACTATCAGGACAACATGGTGAACCCGACGTTTTCGCTGGGCATTTTCACCTTCGCAAACCTTTCAACATTTCTGCAGGGCACGCCGCTGCGGTTCCTGGGGCTTACGCCCGAGGGCGCAATCGACCGATACTGGCGCTTCAACCTTTTCGGGTTTTACGCGCAGGATACATATCGCGTAAACAGCCGGCTGACGCTCAGCGGCGGATTGCGGTATGAGTTCTCTACGATGCCCGTGGATATTTACGGCCGAGATTCGGCGCTTATAAACCTGACAGACGCGACGCCGACTCCGGGCGAACTCTACAGGAATCCCACTTACAGGAATTTCTCGCCCCGCGCCGGATTCGCCTGGGATATATTCGGCGACGGCAAGACGAGCGTGCGCGGCGGCTACGGCGTATTCTTCAACACAAACAACCAGCAGAACCTGATCGTAACGGTAACGAATCCTCCGGCGACGCCGCGAATAAGCATCGTCAGCAGCCCGACGCTTCAGCTTTCGTTTCCCGTGCCGCAGTTCGAACGCGGCCTCGGCAACACGATGCGGCCCGTGGAGTGGAACATCAAGAACCCGTATGTTCAGAGCTGGAATCTGAACCTGCAGCGCGAACTGCCGGCCGGCATTCTGGTTTCTCTCGGGTATGCAGGTACGCGCGGGGTGCATCTGTTGCGCAGCGGCGACGTAAACATTCCGACGCCGGTGCGGCAACCCGACGGAACGTTTATTTTTCCGACAAACGCCGCGCAGTTGCGTCCGAATCCCAATTTCACGACGATAGAACTCAAGCGCGCCGACGGCGATTCGTGGTATAACGCGCTGGTCTTCGAGGTGCGCAAGCGCTTCTCGCAGGGCGTGAGCTTCCAGTCGTCCTATACGTTTTCGCGCAACATCGACAACACGCAGGCATCGACGTTTTTCTCCGACGCCACCAACGGGACTACTTCGGCTTTCCCCGCGCTTCCGGGGCTGGATTACAACAAGGGGCTCGCCGATTTTCACGCCAAGCACAACTGGGTTGTGAACTACACCTGGGAGTTGCCCTTTGCGCGCGGACTCAGGGGCGCGGCCGGAAAGATTCTCGACGGGTGGCAGGTTCTGGGCATAGCGCAAATGCGCAGCGGCAATCCGCTGACGGTTTTCGTGCAGCAGAACCGGTCGCGGTCGCAATGGGCGCCGTCGCTCGGGCCGGGCCTCGGATTCGACAGGCCGAACCTCGCTCCGGGAAGGACGTATGAGAATGCTGTGACGGGCAATCCCGAACGTTGGTTCGATCCGACTGCTTTTCAGTTGCAACCTGCGGGGCAACTCGGTAGTCTCGGACGCGGCGCGCTGATAGGACCGAACCTGCGCACGTTCGATCTCTCGCTGCTCAAGAGCACGCAAGTTCGAGAGTCGGTAAATGTGCAATTACGCGTCGAAATGTTCAACCTGTTCAACCGCGCGAACTTCAGCAACCCGAGTTTGCTTGCGTTTACCGGCGCTCCGGCTTCTGTTACCGAAGCGCCGATCGCCTCGCTCGGCCTGATTCGCGCGACCGTGACATCGGCGCGGCAGATTCAGTTCGGTTTGCGTATCGGGTTTTAGTCAAAGTGAAGAGAGATAACGGAACAAACGGAATGATACGGAACAAACGAAAAACAGACGAAATTTTTCGTCTGTTCCGTATCATTCCGTTTGTTCCGTTATCTCTCTTGGCTTTGGGCATCGCGCTGTTGATGATCAAGGCGCCCGGTGCTGAAAGCAGTGCAGCCGCGATTCGATTCCAGGTTTCCTTTACAAGTCAATTGAGCGCGCAGCCGCTCGACGGGCGACTATTGCTGATACTTGCACCCGACGACAAGCGCGAACCCCGCTTTCAGATCTCGGCTGAAAATCCGCGCACCGCAATCGCCTACGGCATCAATGTCGACGGATGGAAAGCGGGCGCGCGCGCAGTTATAGACGAATCCGTATTCGGCTTCCCCCTAAAGAGCATTCGCGAGATACCGGCCGGCAAATACTGGGTGCAGGCCGTACTGCACAGATACGAGACGTTCAGGCGCGCCGACGGGCACGTAGTGAAACTGCCGATGGATCGCGGCGAGGGGCAGAAGTGGAATCTTGCGCCGGGGAATCTGTTGAGCGAACCGCGGTGGATCGAACTGAATCCATCGAGGGGCGGGAATATTTCCATCACGCTTGACCGTGAAATTCCTCCGATCGAACCGCCGAAAGATACAAAATACGTCAGACACATAAAGATTCAGAGCGAGCGATTGTCGCGATTCTGGGGGCGTCCGATGCATCTCGGTGCAGTAGTGTTATTGCCCGAGGGTTTTGATGAACACCCGGAAGCGCGTTACCCGTTGATGATCTTTCACGGGCACTTCACGCCCACTATAACGGGATGGCGCGACAGTCCTCCCGATCCGGACCTGAAACCCGATTACAGCGAACGCTTCCGCATAAACGGCTATAACCGAATTCAGCAGGAAGAGGCTTACAAGTTTTACAGGGAATGGACCGGTCCGAATTTTCCGCGCGTGATTGCGGTCGAGATACAGCACGCCAATCCCTTTTATGATGATTCCTACGCCGTCAATTCGGCGAATCTCGGGCCGTACGGAGATGCGATAACGTATGAGCTGATTCCGCACATCGAGCGGCGGTTTCGCGGCATAGGCGAGGGTTGGGCGCGTTTTCTTTACGGCGGATCTACGGGCGGATGGGAAGCCCTAGCCGTGCAGGTGTTTTATCCGGATGAATACAACGGGTGTTATGCGGCGTGTCCCGATCCGATAGATTTTCGCGCGTATACGGTAGTGAATATCTACGAGCACGAGAATGCGTATTACGTCGACAGTCCGTGGAAGCGCACGCCGCGTCCGGGCAAGCGGAATTATCTGGGTGAGATTTCGGCAACGCTCGAAGAGATGAACCATCTGGAACTGGTGCTGGGGGACCGCAGCAGGTCGGGCGACCAGTGGGACATATGGCAGGCGGTATATTCTCCCGTAGGCGGCGACGGATATCCGCAGCCGATATGGGACAAGAAAACCGGAAAGATAGACCGGAAAGTCGCGGATTACTGGCGCGAGAATTACGACCTCGGATACATACTGCGGCGCGACTGGGCGAAAACGGGGCCGAAACTTCAGGGCAAGATTCATCTGTATTGCGGCGATATGGATAATTACTATCTCAACAACGCCGTATATCTGGTCGAGGAATTTTTGAAGACGGCCGAAAATCCGGCTTACGACGGTCAGGTGGATTACGGCGACCGCGCCGAGCACTGCTGGAACGGCGATCACGATAATCCCATATGGATTTCGCGGCTTCGGTATCATCAGATGTTCATTCCCAGGGCTGTGGCGAGAATGGAGAAAACCGCACCCGCAGGAGGCGATCTCAAAAGCTGGCGGTATTGATTGCGGCGGAGATTGCGGAGATTGCGGAAAATGCGTTGTTAGAATAATTGAATGACAAGTTGAATGAGAATATGAACAAGGAGAAAAAAGGAACCATGATGTGGGTCGTCTTCGCAATCGGCGCGGCGCTCGCCTGGGGCTTTTACGGCCCTATGCTGCATCAGGGGCAGGTGCAACTCGGCAATCCTATGCGCGCGCTGTTGTGCGTCGGGGTGGCCTACTTTCTCATCGGCGTGCTTATTCCCGTCGCCTCGCTTTCGGCGCAGGGCGGGCTGGGAGGCTTTACACAGAAGGGGGCAATCGGGGCAACGATTGCGGGCGCGCTCGGTGCAATCGGCGCGGTTTTCATTATTCTCGCCTTCAGATCCGGAGGCATTCCGACATATGTAATGCCGCTTGTCTTTGGCGGTGCGCCGCTCGTAAACGTAATTGTGTCGATGGCGCTGCATCCGCCGAAAACGGCGCCGAATCCGTTGCTGTGGGTTGGATACGCGATGGTAGTCGGCGGCGCGAGCATGGTGCTTTATTTCAAGCCGCAATCCTGATACAGCATAAGCTGAGAGTGCAAGGGAAAATCGGAAAATGAGTTTTAACAGCGTAGGCGAAATTCTGGAGATGATCGGCCGCACGCACGATGAACTGCGTGAGGTTGTTGCGGACCTCGACGAGGCGAAAGCCGGGTTTCGCGCCTCGCCCGATTGTTGGACTGTTGCCGAGATCCTGGAGCATCTGGCAACTGTTCAGGAAGGAATGAGCAAGATTTCATACCTGCTGCTGAAGCAGGCCGGCGGGACTGCGGCAAAACCCGATGTATGGCCGCTGGATTTGAGCGCGATCGAAAAGGGGCTTGCCGTAAACTTTCAGGCGCCTGAAAACGTGCGTCCGAAGGGTGGTGTAGGGATTGGCGAATCGCTTGAAAAGCTTCAGAGCGATTACGAGCGTTTGTGCGGGATGCAGGCTCGGTTAGAAGCCGTAGATCTTAACGCCTCGACGTTTCCACATCCGGCGTTTGGTCCGCTCGGCGGCTATCACTGGCTGGTGCTGCTCGGATTTCACGAGCAGAAACATACGCGCCAGATCGAGCGGATCAAGCAGCAAGCAGGGTTCCCGGTTTAATAAAGAGAGATAACGGAACAAACGAAATGAGACGGAATTTACGGAAAAGTTGAATGTTTCCGTAATTTTCGCTTTGTTTCGTATGTTCCGTTATCTCTCTTTAAAGCGCCCCGTCCTTCCACGGTCCCCAGACGGCAACCGTGACACCCGCTCCCTGCAGGTTGAAAAACAGGGTTTCGCCGTCGGGGCTGAAGGTCGCGCCTGCAAACTCGCTTGCTTCAAAACCGGGCATGATATTGCGGGCAATATCGAATACGCGGCCGTCTCGGGTCAATCCGCGCACGAACTGTTCGCCGTCCCCGTCCTCGCATATCACCACGCTGCCGCGCGGGCTTACGCAAATGTTGTCGGGGCGGTCGAGTTGCTCGGCGTCCGGGGATTCGAACAGCAGAGTCAGTATCCCCTCGTTTTTCCCGCGAGGCTCGTACTCCCAGATCTGACCGAGGCGTTTTTCGCCCCCATTGGTAGAGGTGAAAAATATCTTTCCCTGCCCGTACCAGCAGCCTTCGAGACGGGAAAATGTCGCGCCGCCGCGTTCGAGCCCCTGTTTGTATACGCTTGAGGGATCGGTTTCGGCGCCGGCCGGGTCGGGATCCGCAATGTCAACCCACATCACCGAAAGCGGCTCCCCGGCCTTCTGTCCGGTAGATGTGTTGAATGCGGGACGATTCCTTATTGCAAGCATTTGCAGCTTGCCGCCCGAAGCGAGTTGGCCGCGTTTTTCAGGCAGGAATCGATAAAATCCGGCCTGACCCGTGTCTTCGGTTTCGTAAACGATGCCCGAGCGCGGATCGACGGCTATCGCTTCGTGCACGAATCGGCCCATGGCTTTGAGCGGCGCGGCTGCGACCGCAGCGTCGGCTGAAGCCGGGACCTCAAAACAGTATCCGTGCGGTTTGGCGAACCCGCCGACTTCACGACCGCGTGAATCGGTTCGGCGTGCAGCGCCGAAAATCGTTTCTTCGCACGTTACCCACGATCCCCACGGCGTAGGCCCCCCCGCACAGTTGTGCAGCGTTCCGCTGAGGCTGACGAAATCGCGCTTGATCGCGCGCGTTTTCGGGTCTATGACGAGCGTTGTTGTACCGCCCGCTGCAAGCGGATCGTATGCGCTGCCGCCGCCGATTGCGGCGCCCTCTGCGCCAATGCGGTTGTTGATCTCGTGATTACGCACCAGACGCAGTTCCCCCCGAACATTGAATGCCGCCATACCGTCGTGACGCGCAGGCGTGGCATGTCCATCCGACATCTTGTCGCCTTCGCGGCCGATGACCGTGTACTGAAAGCCTTTGGGGAGTTCCAGTAGTTTTTCACCCGTATTGTTTGATTCAACGGGTTGAATCATTCCATAACCCCCTGCGCCCATATCGGCCCGCAGCGACGCCGAAGCCGCGGATGCACGTCGATATGCTACGAGGCTGTTGACGGCAAGCACGGAGCCGGCTGCCAAAGAGGTTTGAATCATGAATCTGCGACGATCGGTTTTCATAAATACTCTTTACTGTTTTCCGTTTCAGCGGCTGCCCCTTCCCGTCGACGCCCCTCCGCCCGGAGCAATGTTTAACCACCGGTCCAGCCACGCGTGCACTTCCTGATAAAAGAACCTGCTGTTTTCACCCTTCAGAATCCAGTGGTTTTC
Source organism: Acidobacteriota bacterium (assembly GCA_019639255.1). Lineage (GTDB taxonomy): Bacteria > Acidobacteriota > Blastocatellia > RBC074 > RBC074 > JAHBSF01. The sequence goes on from JAHBSF010000064.1 coordinate 9,845, forward strand.
ATCCGGAAATACGATCAGTTTGCTCGGCACGCGCATGCGTTGAAGCACGCTCCAGTTTTCGAGCGAATTGTTGAGCGGTACGCGGAAATCCTGTTCGCCGATGGTTACAAGCATCGGCGTCTTGAAATTCTTTGCATAACGGATCGGGTTTTGCTCGTCCCAGATCCTCCCGCGCTCCCAGTGCGGCCCGCCGTTTGTCCGCTCGCGCGAATAAATGACGTCGCTTGTGCCCCACTGCGATTCCAGATTTACGAGGCCCGCGTGCGAAATCAGGCATTTGTACCGCGTTGTGGTCGCTTCGAGCCAGTTCGCCAGATGCCCGCCGTAACTTGCGCCGCCCGCCGCCTGCCGGCCTGCGTCTACAAATTTGTACAGCCTGATAGCTTCATCCGCCGCTTCGTTTATTTCATCGGCGGGACCCTTTAGCGGATCACCCTCGATTTCCTGCGCGAAGCGTTCGCCGTAACCGGTCGATCCGGTGTAATCGGTCAGCAATACGACATATCCGGGCGCGGCGAGCAGGTGATAATTCCAGCGCGTAAAAAACTGATCGCGCCACATCGAATGCGGCCCGCCATGAATCAGCACAAACAGCGGATATTTTTTGTTCTCGTCGAAACCGGGCGGCAGCGCAATCAAATTGTGGATTCGTTTGCCGCGCTTCGACTCAAACCAGAACTCGCGCAGCGGTTGCCAGTCGATTGCGGCAACTCGATCTGCGTTAAAGCCGGAAATCAATGCATGGCGTTTGGCCGCAATGTCTATGCGCACGACTTCCGCCGGATTGACTGCGCTTTCCCACAACGCTACAAGAACCGGAGACGGTGAACGCGCGGCAACCGACAAGCCGGAATATGCGCCCTGTTTCAGTTCGATTTCGGGTTTTACCGCGCCTCCCGAAGCGGGACACGAATAGATGTTTTCGCGCCCCGCATCTTCCGCGGTCAAATAGATCGTCCTGTTGTCGGGGGATATGCCGAAACTCGATACCGAACGGTCGAATGCGGCGGTCAATACCTGCGGTTTTCCCGCAGCGGGCCAATCGATGCGAGCAAGCCGCGTGAGGGAGTAAATCTTTTCTCCCTTGACCGAAATCGTGCAGTAAAGCGTGCGTCCGTCGGGGCTGAAGCGGGGCGAGGAATGGCTGTCAGCGCCGGAAGTCAACTGCTTCGGCTCGCCTCCCGATACGGAAACCTGAAACAGATGATTCGGTGTTTCGGAATACGCCGCCTGATTGCGATTGACCGAGGCCGTGAAAATTACGGAAGCGCCGTCGGGCGCCCATACTGCCTGAAGTTCTTCGCCGCCCGAAGTCGGAACGCCGGCGAATCCCGGTTGTGCCGCCAGCCGTGCGCCCGCAAGCAGGTCTTTGGCTTTTGCGCCTGATTCGAGCGACTGTATGAACACGTGGGTTTTTGCGTCATCCAGCCATCGATCCCAGTTGCGGATCGGGAAGGATTCATAAACGCGCGCCCTGTATTTTCGCGCGCGCCTTTCGGCTGCGGCCTTTCGGTTGGCTTCGTCGTCATCGGCGCCCGGGAATACGCTGCTTGCAAAAAGTATCGCTCCGCCGTCAGGACGCCACTGAGGCGAGCGCGCGCCGGTTGAAATCGATGTAACGCGCTGCGCTTCACCGCCGCCGGTAATATCGAGCACATATATTTGGCTTGCATCATCGCCTTCGCGTCTTGCGGCGAACGCTATGCGCCGGCCGTCCGGACTCCACACCGCTCCGCTTTCTCCTGCGCGCGTGGATGTAAGACGGCGCGGTGCGGCGCTGCCGTCAACGGGTGCAATCCACAGATCCGATACCTGCGCGCTTTCGTCGTAGGCGGGATCGACCACGCTGAAGATTACCCATCGCCCGTCCGGGCTCGCAACGGGCGCGCCCACGCGTTTCATAAGCCATACGTCTTCGTGCGTGATCGCCCGCTTTTGCACTGATTGCTGCGCCCCGGCTGAGTAAACGGCGCTGAATATCAGCAGCGTGCAGAGTGCGGGAATGCGGTAATGGCGCGTCATGGATTCTACTCCCGGTTAAATCAAACCATCTGACATTGGGGTATAAAAGAGAGATAACGGAACATACGAAATAAGACGAAAATTACGGAAATATTCAACTTTTCCGTTCTTTTCGTTTCCTTTCGTATGTTCCGTTATCTCTCTTCCGTTCCCGCGGTTACTCATGCTTTTCTTTTTCCTATGCAGTAGAGGTGGCCTGCGGTGCGAAGGAAGATCTGGCCCTCGGATATCGCAACGGAACTCAGGCAGTAATCGTTCATGGCGTTTTCGGCAAGTATTTCGAACTTCTCTCCGGCGCTGAACACCGACGTTACGCCGTCTTCATTCGTGATGTAGATCTTGCCGTCTGCGAGCACGGGCGACGAGCTGTAGGTGCCGGATTTCAGGCGCTGCTGGCCGTATATTTCCCTGCCCGTACGCGCATCGAGGCAGAATACGACGCCGTTATCGCGAACGATATATAGATATTTGCCGTCGGTGACGGGAGTCGGCACATCGGGGCCGTTGTCAAAGCGCCAGGCAACGTGCGTTTTCGTTACATCGCCGCGCCCGCCCGAGCGCACTGCAAGGTAGGGTTTGTTCTTGCTGCCGGCGAAGACCAGATCTTCGAGAACGAGCGGGGAATTGACGATGCGGTAATACGGATTATTGTCGGGGTTGAGTCCGTACGCGCGCCAGAGTTCCTTGCCCGTAGCCGGGTCGTGGCCCGTGATGCAGTCGCCGCCGCTGATGATGATTTCCGTCTGGTTGCCGCGTTTCAGGAGCGCCGGAGTGATGTAAGAATCGGGAGATTCCTGAATTGCGGGTGTGGGGCGTTCGACGCGCCACTGCGTTTTGCCGGTTTTGGCCTCTATGCGCAGGATGTAGGACGGGTCGTCGGTTTTCATGCCGTGGAGCACGGGGACGAAAAGCGAGTTGTCGTAAAGCAGCGGCGATGAAGCATAGCCCCAGTTGAGTCCGAAGCGGCCGTATTCTTTCTGTATGTCGCGCGCCCAGATTTCCTTGCCGGCAAAATCGAAGCATTTTAGCGAGCCGGTGCCGGTCATCACCCACACGTTGCGGCCGTCGGTGACGGGCGATGGCGACGACATATTCTGTTTGCGCAGTTTGACGTTGCCCCCGCCGAGCGGTCTTTTCCACAGCACGTTGCTGTTGCGGCGATCCACGGCCCAGAGGTAGAGGTGATCGTCCTTGTCGGCGACGTTGAGAAAGATCGTCTCGCCCCAGATGATGGGCGTCGAGCCGCTCCAGGCCGGCAGTTCAAGCTTCCAGGTTACGTTTTCTTCCGGCCCCCATTTTACGGGCAGGTTTTTTTCATTGCTTACACCGTTGAGCAGCGGTCCGCGCCACTGCGGCCAGTTTTCTGCCGAAACCACGGTGATCGACAACAGGACGAGCGAGGCTGCGAGAGCAGTTTTTCGGCGCATGCAAACTTCCTCCTGAACGTAATGCTTCGACGTTTGAATGCAGTTATGTTAGACCAAATAGGGGGGCCGACGAAAGTAGGGAACCCGGAATAGGAGTTTTCTAATACAGGCATTGCTCATGCCGCGATGTTTGATTTAGAGTTCTGCGTCATCGCAAAGGTCCGTTCAATAGTTATAAATTGAGGTCGTATCCATGCCGCGACGGTACGGTGCAGGCAGACTGATCGTTTGGCTTTCCTGGCTTTGCATACTGGCGCCAGAAGACATAGCCGCACAGAGCTTCAGCCAGCAGAAAGTATTCGGCCGGTATCAGCAGGTAGTCTGGACCGAAGAGCATGGGTTGCCGCAGAACACCGTCAGGGCGATTCTGCGTGCGAGCGACGGTTATTTATGGATAGGAACGCTTTCCGGCGCGGTGCGTTTTGACGGCGTCAGGTTCACGCTATTCAATGGCGCCAATTCGCCGGATTTCAAGGGTAGTTACATCGAGTGGATATTCGAAGACCGGCAGAAAAATCTCTGGATCGGCGCCGAAAACAGCGGATTGATGCGTTTCAGCGGCGACCGCTTCAGGTCCTGGCCGCTGAAAGACACGCTGCCGCACGAGAACGTGGTCAATTTATACCAGGATCGCCGCGGAACGTTCTGGGGCGGCACGCACAGAGGACTGCTGCGGTTTGAGGGTGACCGGTTCACGGTCTTCACCACTCGCGACGGCTTGCCCCACGATACGATCGAAGATGTAGGCGAGGACCCGGAAGGCAATTTGTGGATCGCTACGGGCGGCGGGTTGAGCCTGTTCAAAGACGGACGCTTTACCAACTACACCCAGCGCGACGGGATTCCGGGCGGGGCGGTTCAGGCGCTGGCGTGGGATCGCAGCGGCACGCTCTGGGTTGGGTCCTCAAGAGGCCTCGCACGGTTCAGGGACGGAAGATTCACTGTCGTCGGCGTTCGCGATGGGTTGTTCGATTTGGAGACGCGCGAACTGCTCTGCGACCGCGAAGGCAATCTGTGGATAGGGACGCTTGACGGGGGATTGTTCTATCGGCCGGCGGGCGCCGCGGACGACCGACTGCTGCGTTATACGCCGAAAGACGGCCTGCCGAGTGATCGTATCTCCGCCATTTACCAGGATCCAGACGGCGATATATGGATCGGTCTGAATGGCGGACTGATGCAGTTGCGTACGCCTCGCTTCCAGGTCTATACGCCGGAGCACGGCTTGGCGAACGACTTCATCTGGACGGTATTTGAAGACTCAAGAGGTGCGGTCTGGGCCGGGACGGCCACGGGTTTGAGCCGGTTGAGCAACGGGCGATTTACGACATTTACGATTCGGGACGGTCTGTGTCAATCGTCGGCCAATGGGCTCGGCGAAGATTCCGGGGGAAACGTCTGGACGACGACGGCGGGTTGCGCCGGAAGATTTAATAACGGCGAATACCGTTATTTCAAAATGAAAGACGGACTGCCGAGCGACAATGCCCGCGTCGTTTACGGCGATCGCACCGGACAGGTCTGGATCGGGACCCTCGGCGGCGGGTTGACGCTTTATAGCGAGGGCCGGTTCACAAATTACACCGAACGCGAAGGGCTGCTCGATAATGACGTGCGCGTCATTTACGAAGACCGCGCCGGTGCGTTGTGGCTCGGTTGCCGCACCGGGTTCAGCCGTTTTAAGGACGGCCGCTTCACGAACTTTCCAACCAAAGATCTCATCAAGGGCGGCGGGGGGCGGGCGTTTTACGAAGACCACTCCGGAAACCTGTGGATATACGTACGCGACGGCGGACTGCTGCGCTACCGGGACGGCAAATTCACCCCCATTACGACCAGAGACGGGCTTTACGACGCGACGGCATACGCAATACTCCCCGATTCCGACGACGACAGCGGCAATCTCTGGATGACTTGCGACAGGGGCGTTTTCAGGGTCAGTCTCAAGGATCTGAACGATTTTGCCGATGGAAGAACAAGATCGGTCGTATCGTTCGCCTACGGATTGACCGATGGCTTGTTGACGCGCGAGTGCAATGGAGGTGCGCCGGGCGCGTGGCGCGCGCGCGACGGCCGGTTATGGTTTGCCACTGCGCACGGCGTGGCGGTTACAAATCCGAAAAGCCTCAATACCAATCCGCCGCTTGTGGCGATTGAAGGCGCGAGGCTCGAACGCGAACGGCTGCCTTTCGGCGCAGACATCAGGGTCAATCCGGGGCAGGAGGATCTGGAGATAGATTACACGGGGTTGAGCTGGAGTCGCCCCAAAGAGATTCGCTTTCGGTATCGTCTGATAGGACTTGACCGCGAATGGGTGGATGCCGGGATGCGACGGACTGCGTATTTTCCGTATCTTCCTCCCGGCGAGTATACCTTCCAGGTAATCGCCGACAACGGCGAGGGCGTATGGAATGAAACCGGCTCGAGCTTGAGAATAACCGTGGTCCCGCCTTTTTACAGAACCTGGTGGTTTACCTTATTGGGCTTGGCGCTGGCGTGCGGATTGGCCGCTGCGTTTTACAAAGTGCGCGTAAACCGGCTGCGGCGTTTGCACGCTCAGCAGGAAGCATTCTCGCGTCGCTTGCTGGAATCTCAGGAATCCGAGCGCAAGCGGATCGCAGCCGAACTGCACGACAGCATCGGGCAAAATCTGTTGATAATAAAAAACCGCGCTTTGATGGGGCTTGCGCCCGAAAGTATTCCTTCGCCTACGCGCGAACAACTCGACGACATCTCGGCCATTTCATCGCAGGCAATCGAGGAGGTGCGCGAGATAGCCTTCAATCTTCGGCCTTACCAGATCGATCGCCTCGGTTTGTCGCGGGCCATTGAAGCTATGGTCAAAAAAGTGGCGGCGTCTTCGGGAATTCGGTTCGAACTGAATGTCGCGCCGCTCAAGGGTCTGTTTACCAAAGAAGCGGAGATCAGCCTTTACCGAATCGCACAGGAGTGCGTCAACAACATAGTCAAACATTCCGCAGCGACCGACGCCTCCGTTGCAGCAACGCACCGGAATCAGGCAGTAGAACTGCGTTTTGAAGACAACGGCAAGGGCTTCGTCGTAGAGGACAAGACGACTGATGAAACCGGTAAACAGGGCTTTGGTTTGGCCGGAATGGCCGAACGCGTCCGTATTCTGGGCGGAGTCCACCGCGTTGCATCGGCGCCGGGGCGCGGAACGACAATCACAATCACCATCGCGGTTCAGAACGCTCCTCAGGTTGTCCCATGAAAATCGAAATCAGCATTCTCATCGCCGATGATCATCCTATCTTTCGGCGCGGGCTGCGTCAGGTTATAGAAACCGATACTGCGTTGAAGGTAGTCTCAGAGGCTGAAGACGGGGAAACTGCGCTCGCCCTGATCGAGCAGCTCAAGCCCGATGTCGCGTTGCTCGATGTAGATATGCCGAAACTCGACGGAATCGATGTAGCGCGTACACTGCGGAAAAAAAGCGCAAATGTCGGCGTAATTTTCCTGACCATGCACAAGGACGAGGATGTATTCAACGACGCGATGGATGCGGGCGCGCGCGGGTACGTGCTCAAGGATAATGCCGTCACAGACGTGATCAACTGCATACGCGCTGTAGCAGCCGGGCAGCACTTTGTCAGCCCTCAGCTTACTTCATATCTTTTGAATCGAAACAATCGCGCCGCCTCGCTCGCCAAACAAAAACCCGGCCTTGAACTGTTGACTGGTACCGAGCGGCGCATACTCCGGCTGATTGCCGAGAACAAGACGAGCCGCCAGATCGCCGATGAGATGTTTGTCAGCGTCAGGACCGTAGAAAATCACCGCGCCAATATGTCGATCAAACTCGATCTGCGCGGCGCGCACGCGCTGCTGAAATTCGCCCTCGAACATAAATCTTCGCTGTAAGGGAAACCGCGGAATACGCTGAAACCAGGACGAGGATTTCACCGAACAGTCAAAGTACTTATCGCGCCTTCCGCGTCTTTGTTTCGGTGGGCTCCGCGGCTTCTTCTCCCCGCAAAATAAGTAGAACTACTCAGGCCAAATTAGTAGTAACTGCTTATTCATTCCTGCCTGCAATTTTCGGATACTCAGCCGCGTCGAACCGGAATATGGATAAGGACCACCCATCAAGGAGATCACGATCATGCTGAAGAAAACCATCGCCGTCGCCCTGCTGATTATGAGCTGCGTCTTCGTCGCCGACTTTGACCTGCTGACGCGCGCACGCGCCGCGGCAACATTTCAGGTCAATGATTCGGGCGATACCGCGGACGCCTCACCAGGCAATGGAGTGTGCGCGGATTCAAACGGAAAATGCACGCTGCGCGCCGCCATCGAGGAGGCGAACGCATTGTCAGGCCCCGACACGATCACGTTCAGCCCTACCGTTTTCGCCGCGCCCGGCCCGCACACAATTGAGTTGCTTGCGCCTTCGATCGGCGATGCCGACACGGGGCTTGTTATCAACAGCGCTCTGACGATACAGGGCCCTGGTGCGAATGTCTTGACTGTGCGGCGGGCGGCAAACGCCTCCCAATTCCGCATCTTCGCCGTACGCTCTGAGGCCACGGCCAACATCTCGGGTCTGACCATCAGCAACGGCGCGCGCAATGGCGGAGGTTTTCTCAACGATGGCGGACTGACGCTTGACGGCGTTGCCGTTGACGGCAATCAGGCCGAGGATCAGGGAGGCGGCATCCTCAACACTCTCTCGCTGAGAATCGAAAACAGCACCATCAGCAATAACAGCAGCTCTCACGCAGGCGGGGGCATTTATAATACCGTCATTGGCTCCGCCATACTTATCAACAGCACAATAAGCGGCAATACCGGCACTGTCGGCGCCGGAATATACATCAATAGCGGGTCAACTTTTCTCATCTCCTGCACGGTTTCCGAAAATACCGTCTCCGGCGGTGATTCCTATGGCGCCGGAGTAGCAGTCTTCGGCGCCTTCTCTTTAACAAACACGCTCGTCGCCGGAAACATTGGAAGCAGTGACATATATAACGACGGAAATATGAGTACCCAGAGCAGCTTCAACCTGATCGGCGGGTGTCTGGATTGCCCACTCTCACAGGGTGTTAACAACAATCAAGTTGGTGTTGCCAACCCCGGAATCGGTCCCCTGGCATTAAACGGCGGCACGACTCCGACCCACGCGCTGCTGCCCGATAGTCCGGCGATAGACAAAGGGTACTGGGCCAATAAATGCACCAACTCGAATCCGCCCATCTGCACTTTTGTCGATAAGGATCAGCGCGGACTGTCGCGCCCGGTTGATCTCGAAGACTACCCCAACGCCACGGCCGCTCTGAACGGCCTAGGTTCGGATATCGGGGCATACGAACTGCGCGACACCGACAGCGACGGCATTCTTGACAGCATCGACAATTGCCCGCTCACCGCCAACCCCGATCAGGCCGACGCCGACAACGACGGAAAAGGCGATGTCTGCGATTCGAATGCAATGCCGACGATTGCCCCAATAAACCTTACACGTACGGCCGGTTCGGGCGCTGCAATATCGAGGATCGCCACCGTCAATGACGCTGAAGACAACGAGAACACCTTGAGCGTTACCGCGACGCTGCAATCGGGAACCGGAGTAACAATTAACGGCATCAGCATCGATGCTTCGGGTAATGTGACGGCGAGCATCCATGCCGCATGCGCGGCTACGACCTCGACCTTCGATGTTGTAGTCGTCGACAGCGAGATGCAGACTGCGACGGGGCTCTTGACCGTTACCGTCAACCCGAATCCGCTGCCCGTGCTCAACTACACCAACAAGACGCTTGGGGTTGGCAAGACGGCGCTCTTCTATCCTTCGTCGGGGCCGAGCGACAACATCGGGATAGCATCGCTCGTGCTGCAAACGATCGCGCCTTCGACGGGACTGGATCTGAGCTTCAATCCGTCGAATGGTGTGATTGCAGTCGTGAATGCACATATCGCCGGGACTTACATCGTCGAGGTCGTTGCGACGGACAACTGTGGAGCGCAGCGCGTCGCATCGTTCAACGTTGCGGTTATGTGTCCGGCGGTTACGCTTTCAACGATCGCCAACGGAAATGCCGGCATCCCTTACAATCGCGCAATCACAGCCGCGCCCGCAGCAAGATATAGCTTTACCGTCGTGTCGGGCGCGCTGCCTCCGGGACTTACACTCGACGAATCGACCGGCGCGGTGACCGGAATTCCTACGGCTACAGGGACGTTCAGCTTCAACGTCAGGGCGACGGCGTCGAGCGGTTGTTCGGGTGTGAAGTCGTATTCGCTGGTGATCTCGTGTCCGGCGATCTCGATTACACCTGCGACGTTGCCTAACGGAAATGTAGGAGCTGCCTACAGCCTGTTGCTGACCACGGCGCCGGCTGCAAGCTACAGCTATGTGGTAACTTTCGGCAGCTTGCCTCCGGGATTGACCTTGAATGCGCTGACGGGAGAGTTGAGCGGAGTGCCTACGCTCAAAGGGAGTTACTACATCACGGTGCGGGCCGGTGCGTTCGGGACATGCTCGGGGACGCGGACCTACATGCTTGTGATTCAGTAAAAGGAACCGCGGAAGGCGCGGAAATGAAGACGCGGAATTCACGGAACGTCTGTTCCCGTGCTTTCGGCATCTTCATTTCCGCGCCTTCGGCGATCTGCTATTACCTGGATTCAACCCGTTATAGGGCCGCGGAGGATGATGATGAAATTGCTGATCGTCGAGGACAACACGCGAATGCGCGGTCTGATACGGAGCCTGGTGGCGGGGCTCGCCGAGGAAATCTACGAATGCTCGGACGGCGGCGAAGTGCTGGAGATCTACAGCCGCCGCCTGCCGGACTGGGTTCTGATGGACATCGAACTGGAGGATGTCGACGGTCTGACGGCGAGCAGGCAACTGATGCAGGAATACCCGTTAGCGCGCATTCTCATTGTCACCAGCCACGACGATGACGACCTGCGCGAGCAGGCGCAGCAAATCGGGGCGCGCGGCTACATTCTGAAAGAGAATTTGTTGGAAGTAAGGCGCCTGCTCGATTCCCGTGCGGCTTGAGCGTCGGGTCATCACCCGACCCATCAACTTTTCTCCGCCTTTCTCGTCCTCTTCTCTTTCCGGGTCGGACGCAGTATTATTACACCACACGCAACAATCTGATTTTGGGTTCAACCGACCGGGAGGTTAGTGATGAAGCATACCCGTGTAGCGATTACTGCGCTGATGGTTGTATGTGCAGCGGCGTTTGCCGCCGTGTATCCGACGATGGCCGTCAATCAGGCCGCGCCGACATTCGCTAAAGACATTGCCCCGATTATGTTCGAGCACTGTGCATCGTGCCACAGGCCGGGCGAAATTGCGCCGATGTCGCTGATGAACTACAAGGAAGTCCGCCCGTGGGCGCGCGCCATACGCGAGAAGGTCGCAAGCCGCGACATGCCGCCCTGGCACGCCGACCCGCAGCACGGCGAATGGGCCAATGACCGCCGTATGTCCCAAGCCAAAATCGACACGATAGTCAAATGGGTCGACGCGGGCGCCAGGGAAGGCGATCCGAAAGACCTGCCGCCGGCGCCCAAGTTCGCCGAAGGCTGGCAGATCGGCGAACCCGATCAGATTTTCTATATGCCCGAAGAGTACACCGTGCCCGCCGATGGTTCGGTGCCGTACATTTACTTCACCGTACCGACGAACTTCACCGAAGACAAATACGTCACTGCGCTCGAAGCCCGCGCAGGCGATCTTTCGGTCGTGCATCACATAGTGATTTACGTGCGCGAACCGGCCGGCGGCCCTCGCCCGAAAAGACAGGATATCGGCACGGGGCTGCTCGGCGCGCTTTCTCCCGGAATGACGCCGTTTATGGCCAAACCCGGCACGGCAAAACTCATAAGGGCCGGATCGAACATCGTATTCCAGATGCACTACACGCCGAGCGGTAAGGTGACCAAGGACCGTTCGATGGTCGGATTGAAGTTTTCAAAAAGTCCGGTCGAGCAGGTAATCACCACGACTGCGGCCTATGACATGCGCTTCGCAATTCCGCCCAATGCATCGAATTTTGAAGTCCGCGCCGTCAGCGTGATAGACGAGGATACCGAAATCGTCAGCTTCTCGCCGCATATGCATTTGCGGGGCAAGTCGTTTGTCTATCGGGCGATTTACCCCGATGGGCGCAGCGAAGTGCTGCTTTCAGTGCCGAACTACGATTTCAACTGGCAGGTTTACTACTATCCGAAAAAACCGCTTCGGGTACCCAAGGGCACGCGCATAGAGGGTATCGCGCATTTCGACAACTCGACGAAGAATGCGCTCAATCCCGATCCCAATCGCGAGGTTCGCTTCGGCGAACAAACCTGGGAAGAGATGATGAACGGGTTCTATGACTATACGACCCACATCAAGGATCTGAATAAACCGGAGGCGGCCGGAGGTACGGGCGGCAACCGGTAGAACCGGGATAACGGAATAAACGAAAAAAAACGGAACAGACGGAAGGGAGATGTCTTTCCGTCTGTTCCGTTTTTTTTCGTTTGTTCCGTTATCCCGGTTCTATTTTTTGTCTTTCTTCTCGAAGCGGTCGGGTTTGATATTCGAGTTGAGTTTGTATTTCTTGATGGTCCATTCCTCGTTGACCTGATCGCCGGTCATGCGGATGACCAGGTGCGGGAGGTTGAGGCCGTTGACGGATTTGTATTCGGCGAAGCGAAGGAAATAATCGATGTCGGGAAGGGCGGCTACGCGCTCCTGCATCTCCTGACGCCGGCGGTCGCGTTCCTCGGGCGACATCTCGGGCTGCTGCTGTCCGGCTGCGCCGCCGGGCCTGCCCTGTCCACCCTGCGCACCTTGTCCACCCTGTCTGCCCTGTCCACCCTGTCCGCCGCCGGGCCGCATCTGCTGCATCTGGCGGAAGTCCTTGCCGCGGAAACTGATCAGAATTACCTGATGCGAAGCCTTGTCGACGAATACCCTCGTGACATTATCGCCCGGCCCCGAAACTTCTACGACATCGGCCGTAGAATCCATCACCTTGGTTTCGCCTATGTATTTATAGCCGACTTTGACGCCGGCAGGCGGTGCGGCAAGTATGCCGAGCAGCAGCCTTGTGAATTCCAGTTGCACGCGCAGTGCGTCATCGCCTCCGCCGGCGCCGCCCATCATCATCGGTCCGCCGAAGCCGCCGCGTCCGCCGCCGCCGCCCGGGCCTCGCCCACCGGGGCCTCCGACCGGCATATTGGAAATGATATCGCTCCAGACATCGCCGCCGTTGATTACTTCTATTCGCTGGATGTCGGCGCCGGGAAACAGCGTGGTAGCCGTGGTTCGGCGCATCTTGTCGGGCATCGCGAGTTCAACCTCGACTTCGGCCTCGACCTGTCGCTCGCCGAATACCGAGCGCGAAGTCCCCTGCGCAGTCAGGGTTTTTACGCCAGAGAGTTTGGATTCATCGGCGATTGCGGCGCGCGCCTGTTTTAATACTTCCTGCGCACGCGCGGCCGGGTCCTGCGCGATTGCCGCGCCCGCCAGAACCGTCGTCAGGATCAGAGCTTTAATTACAACACGCATCGGTGTTTCTCCTTGCTTTACTCAACTTCTTGCCCGACGCATTACCGCGATTCCGGGGGAGGACTGCGGTTGTCAACTCGCGGGCGCTTGACTATCCTACATTACCACGAAGGATAACTTTTGGTTTCAGGACTTTTTCCTGACCGTGAACGGGAGCGGCAACAATTTGACGGCGCCAGATACAGAAACGACGGGGCAGACGCACATATCGGCGCAATCTGCACTGCCGGTCGTGGCCATAATCGGCCGGCCGAACGTCGGTAAATCAACGCTTTTTAATCGGCTCATAGGCGCGCGGCGCTCGATTGTGGGCGACTTGCCTGGGATCACCCGCGACCGCATTTACGGCGAAGCCGAATGGCAGGGCCGCGCCTTCTGCCTGGTCGATACGGGCGGCATCGTTCCGGACGATGAAGCCATCATACCCGCAAACATATTCAAACAGGCGCAGACGGCGATTGAAGAAGCAAGCCTGCTGCTTTGGGTAGTGGACGTGCGCGCCGGTATTTCTCCTCTGGATGAAGAACTTGCCTCCATTCTTCGGACGCTCGGCAAAACCGTGTTCGTAGTAGCGAACAAATCCGACACCGCGCAGGTTGCCTCGCACGCTGGAGAGTTTCACCGTTTCGGCTATGAAGACGTATTCCCGGTTTCGGCCGAACACAGCCTCGGCGTGGGGGATCTGCTGGATGCGGTAGTCGACCGGCTGCCCGAAGCCGCCCCCACCGTGCGAGAGCGAGGTGAAATAAAGGTGGCGATCATCGGCCGGCCCAATGTGGGAAAGTCATCGCTTGTAAACCGGTTGCTCGGCGCCGAACGTGTAATCGTCTCGCCCATTCCCGGCACTACGCGCGACGCCGTAGACACGCTGTTTGAGTGGAAAAACGACGAGGGCGATATCTCTCATTTGCGCATAATCGATACGGCGGGCATTCGCAGGAAGGGCAAAACCGAGGAGATGGCCGAAAAGCTTTCGGTCGTTATGGCGCGCAAACATATTGAACGCGCCGACGTCGTGCTGATGGTCATAGATGCAATCGAGGGAGTAACCGCGCTCGACGCTACTATCGCCGGTTACGCTCACGAAGCCGGACGATCCCTGATCCTCATAGTTAACAAGTGGGATGCTATAGAAAAAGATACTTATACCGTAAACCAGTACGAGGCGAAGATCCGCGATGCGATGAAGTTTCTCGACTATGCGCCCATAATATTCATCTCGGCGCTTTCGGGGCAGCGCGTACACCGTTTGCCTGAACTCATAGTGCGCGCAGATGCGGCGCGCAATCAGCGCATCCCTACGAGCGAACTCAATCGTTTTTTTCACGAGCACCTGGACCAGCCGCGCGCAACGATTGCGGCGAACAAATATCTGAAGGTGCTCTATCTGACGCAGGCCGGCACCCGCCCGCCGACGTTCATTCTCTTCACGAGCGGCAAAAAGACGAAGATCCACTTTTCCTACGAGAGGTATCTGATCAACCGGTTGCGCGAATCATTCGACTTTTTTGCTACGCCGATACGGATAATCCAACGCAACCGGGCGCGAAACTGAACGAGAGAATGCGGAATGACTCCGTAGTTTTCGCCTATTTTCGTCTGTTCCGTTATCTATCTTTGTTGTCCCGAAGTCGTGTGGAGTGGTTTATACGGGAGAAGGCTTGGGAGCGCTGGAATTTCGCATCACACACCGCGACGCATCCACAGAAGCACGCACCGGCGTGCTCACTACGCTTCACGGTGAGATCGAGACGCCTGTATTTATGCCCGTAGGCACGCAGGCTACGGTAAAGGCCGTAACGCAGGAGATGCTCGAAGCGCTCGATGCGCGAATAATTCTCGGCAACACCTATCACCTGTTTCTGCGTCCGGGATACGAAGCGATGCTTGCGTTCGGCGGACTGCATCGTTTTATGTCCTGGGTGCGGGCGATACTGACCGACAGCGGCGGCTTTCAGGTATTCAGCCTCGGCGATCTGCGAAAAATCAGCGAACAGGGCGTAGAGTTCCGCTCGCATATCGACGGATCGCGGCGGTTTCTTTCGCCCGAGGTTTCAGTCGATATGCAGCGCGCGCTCGGCTCCGACATCGTGATGGCGTTCGATGAGTGCACCCCTTTTCCGGCGACGCACGATGAAGCTCGGCTCTCTATGGAACTGTCGATGCGATGGGCGCAGCGTACGCGCAGCGCTTTCGACTCAGCCGCAGTCAATAAGCAAACCCAGTCGCTTTTCGGGATTATACAGGGCGGAGTGTATACGGATCTGCGCCGGAGCAGTCTGGACGAGCTTGTGAGGATAGGTTTTGACGGTTACGCGATAGGAGGGTTGAGCGTCGGAGAGGAAAAATCGCAGATGTACGACATAGTGGCGATCGTTGCGCCCGAAATGCCAATGGATCGTCCGCGTTACCTGATGGGAGTGGGGACGCCCGAGGATCTCGTGGAGTGTGTTGCAAGGGGTGTGGATATGTTCGACTGCGTGATGCCTACAAGAAACGCGCGCAACGGGCAGTTGTTTACCTCGGGCGGAAGGCTCAATATCAGGAACGCAAGGTTTGCAAGTGATGAGCGTCCGCCGGATGAGAACTGCGCGTGTATGGTTTGCAGGCGGTATTCGCGCGCGTATTTGCGGCATTTGTATCAGGCGGGGGAGATACTTGCGGCCACTCTGGCGTCGTATCACAATCTGGCCTTCTACCTTGACACCATGAAAGGAATCAGGCAAGCTATCCGACTTGGCGAGTTTGCCCGATTTCGCGCCGCTTTCACCGAGAGCATAGAGCGTGGACAACAGTCCTGAGGGCGGCCGCCGACCTTCCCTGACGGGCCGGTTTTGCAGGGAAGGAATCCATATAAAGAAGGTTGACCCGCCTCGGTTATGTCTATTCACTTCGCCTTGTTGTTACTGCAAAGCGGCGGTCTGGGTGCGCTCGGCGGCCTGATACCGCTGGTAATGATGCTGGTGCTGTTCTATGTGCTGATCATAGTCCCGCAGCGCAGGCAGCAGCGCAAAGTCCAGGAGATGCTCAACAATCTCAAGCCGGGCGACAAGGTCGTCACCAACGGCGGGATTTACGGCACGATCACAATCGTGCGCGACGACAAGCGCACGATCCAGTTGAAGATCGCCGACAGTCCCGTAGTGAAGGTCGATATTGCGCGCAGCGCCGTATCGGGCCTGCAGGGAACCGAAGAGGAGAAGAAGTAACCGCCCGGCGCTCGGGCGACTCCCGTTACGCGTTATGAATACAAATCTTTCTCGACGCAAAATCATAATACTGGTGGTGACGCTGCTTGCGCTCGTCATCACGCTCGGCCCCTGGAACAAGCCGAAGGATTATACGAGAACGGCGGGCGATTTCTTCAGCCCCGCCAAACTCCGCAAGAACCTCGGTGAAAACATACGCCTCGGGCTTGACCTGAAGGGCGGCACGCACCTCGTGATGCAGGTGCAGGCCGAAGACGCAATAAACGCCATTACCGAGGGCAACCGCCAGAAGGCCGTCGAGATCCTTACCAAGGACAACATTCCCTACAACGACATAAAGGCCACGGGCGGCGGCGTGCTGGTGGTTGAAACCGCCGATACGAGCCGCCACAGCGACATTCGCGAAAAGCTGCTCGCCGATTTCGGTTCGTTTGACTGGGATGCAGAAACGCGCACCAGCCCCGCCTCCGTTACCTTTTCGATGAAGGGGTCTTCAGCGGACCGCATTCGCGGCGAGGCAACCCAGCAGGCAAAGACGATCATCGAGCAGCGCATAGACCAGTTCGGCGTAGCCGAGCCCACGATCCAACTGCACGGGCGCGACGAAGATCATCAGATCCTGGTGCAGATGCCGGGCGTGGACAATCCGGATCGCGTCAAGGAACTCATCAAGGGTGAAGCGCGGCTGGATCTGAAGGCCGTGGTCCCGCCGGGCACGCTTTACAAAAGCGAGGATGAAGCGGTGCTTGCGCTGGGCGGCACGGTGCCGAGCGATCGCGAAATACTGCCGATCAACGAGCAGCGTTCGGGCGGCGTATCGTTTCAGGGGTATTACATAGTCGAGAAAACCCCCGTTGTATCGGGCAACGATCTGCGCGATGCGCGCGGCGTGCCCGCACAACAGGGTTTCGGTTATCACGTCAACTTCACTCTCAAGCCCGCGGGCGCCGAACGTTTCGGCGCGTGGACGGAAAAGAACGTGGGCAACCTGCTGGCGATTGTTCTGAACGGACAGATTCGCAGCGCCCCGTCGATCAAGGATAAGATCACCGACAGCGGCGTTATTCAGGGCAACTTCACCCTGCAGGAGGCGGAAGATCTGGGGCTGGTGCTCAGATCCGGCGCGCTGCCGGCAAAGATCGTTTACCTCGAAGAGCGCACCGTCGGTCCATCCTTAGGAGCCGATTCGATACGCCAGGGCGTTACGGCGTCGATCGTAGGTCTGCTGCTGGTAATAATCGTGCTGCTGTTTTATTACAGATTGTCGGGCGTAAACGCGGTTGTCGCTCTGGTTTTGAACCTGGTGCTGCTGCTCGCCGGACTTGCGATGTTCGGCGCTACGCTCACGCTGCCCGGAATCGCGGGCGTGATCCTGACCATAGGTATGGCGGTAGACTCCAATGTCCTGATATTCGAGCGAATACGCGAAGAGTTGCACGCGGGCAAGATCGTGTTGTCTGCGGTAGAGACCGGATTCAACAAGGCGCTCGTGACGATTATTGATACGCACGTTACGACGATTGTGTCGGCGGCCTTCCTGTATTTCTTCGGCACGGGGCCGATTCGCGGATTCGCAGTTACGCTCGTAATCGGGTTGCTTGCGAATCTCTTTACCGCAATCTATGTATCGCGCACGATGTTCTATTGGTTGCTGACGCGCGGCGGGCGGCGCGCCGAAACGATCAGCATCTGACGGATTGAACTATGATCGAGATTTTCAGAAATACCAAATACAACTTCCTCGGCAAGAAGAAGATTTTTATAGGCCTGTCCTGGCTGCTGATTCTGACCGGGGTGGGTTCTGTAGTCTGGCGGCTGGCCGACGGCAATCCCAACACGCAGCCGTTCAATCTGGGCGTTGATTTCGTGGGCGGCACGCTCGCGAATGTAAAGTTCAACAGCGCTCCGGATCTGGGGCGCTTGCGCTCGGCGCTCGTGCAGCAGGGCATCGAGGGCGGAAAAATTGTTCTTCAACCCGTGGGCGACGAAATAGGGCAGGCGCCCAAGAATGAAGTCCTCATAAGGCTTCCGAACCTGTTGGATGTCGTACGACAGGAAGGCCAGTCGGCTACGGCAGCCAAGGCAACCGACGACGCCGACATAGGAAAGCAGAAGATTCTTGCCGCGCTTGCGACCTTCAATCCGCCCGATTCAGAGTTGAAAACGGATCTGAACGCATTGGGTCTGGATGATCTGAAGGCCAACCTGCTGCGCGTGGATCCGCTGGAGCTTTTGGAAAGCGGAGCGGCCGCGACCGCAGACCAGCGTTACGGCGAAATCGCCCAGCGCATTATCGATTATCGCGAGACTCAGCGCGGCGGACTGATCGGCGATCTGAGCGAGGTGAAAAACCTGGGCGGAATCGAGCCCAAACTCGCCGCTGCGCTCGATGAAACTTTCTTTACCGGCGCGGCCGCGATCAAGAGCGCTGAAGCCGTGAGCCCGCAGGTGGGCGCCGATCTGCGCAATCGCGCAATATACGTGACGATTCTCGCCTGCATCGGAATGCTCGTCTATGTGGCGTTCCGGTTCAAATCCTGGGGATTCGGCATCGGTGCGGTTATCGCCGTAGTTCACGACGTACTGGTTACGCTCGGCTTTTTCTCGATCATGCAGTGGGAGATCAACCTTACGGTGATCGCGGCGCTGCTGACGCTGGTCGGTTATTCGATGAACGACACGATCGTGATCTTCGATCGCGTTCGCGAAATGATGCGGTTGCGCAGGCGCGAACCTCTCGAAACGCTCGCCAACGACGCCCTCAACCAGACGCTTTCGCGCACGGTGATGACCTCGGGGTTGACCTTCCTTACCGTGGTCGCGCTGCTCGTATTCGGCGGCCAGGTGCTGCGCAGCTTCTCGTGGACGCTGTTTGTCGGCATACTGATCGGAACCTATTCGTCGATCTATATCGCAAGCCCCTTTATGATCTGGTGGGAAGGCTGGCGCAGCAAGAAACGCGCTCCAGCCGCCGCTGCGGCAACGGGCGGCGGTTCGGTCAATCTGAACAATCTGCAGATCGGCAAACCCGTCGCCGGGGCCGGCGACGCACCGGCCGCTCCCGCTGCGCCGAAACGCAAAAAGGGCAAAAAGGCTCCGGCAGGACGCTGACGCCATCCGGCGCGGAGATCAAAGAGAGATAACGGAACAAACGAAAATAGACGAAAACTACGGAAATATTCAGCTTTTCCGTAATTTTCGTTTCATTTCGTTTGTTCCGTTATCTCTCTTTGATCTCCGCCCCATTTCCGCGTATTCAGCGGTTCCTGAAACGGTCGCTATGACGGAAAAACTCTACTGGCGGGATTCTCACCTGACGGCATTCACCGCGCGCATAGTCGACGCGGGCGAACACGCCGGAAAGCCCTACCTTGTTCTTGATCGCACGGCATTTTATCCCACGGGCGGGGGCCAGCCTTCGGACGTGGGGCGATTGGGGCGGCTCCGCGTCGTCGAAGCCGCAATCGAGGATGACGGGCGCATACTGCATTATCTGGATGCAGCGCCTTCTGCCCGTATCGGGGATGAAATCGAGGGTGAGATTGATCCGAAACATCGCTGCGAAATTATGCAGCAGCACACGGGGCAGCATATCCTTTCGCAGGCGTTCTTTCGGCTTTACGGCGCGGAAACCCGCGGTTTTCGCATTTCCGACGGCATTGCGGAAATAGACATAGCGTTGGATGCAAACATATCTGAAGTCCCGCGTGCGATCGAACGAGCCGAAGACCTGGCTGACGAAATAGTATTTGAAGATCGCGAAATCCGCACCTATGAACTCACACCCGATCAGGCGGCGCAATTGCCGCTGCGCAAGGAATCGTTCATCACCGATTGCGTGCGAGTGGTGGAGATCGACGATTTTGATTTCTCTCCCTGCGGCGGGACACACGCCAAACGAACGGGAGAGGTCGGCCTGATTGCAGTGCGGGGGTGGGAGCGGGCAAAACAGATGATCCGCATTCGTTTCGTATGCGGCGTGCGCGCGCTCAGGGATTACCGCGAAGCGAACGGCATCGTGGACGCACTGTCGCGCAGGCTTACTGTGGGGCGCGATGAAATCGAGGCTTCGATAGTACGTCTCGGCGACGAAAACAAGGCTCTTTCGCGCCGCGTCCGCGATCTTTCAGCAATGGCTGCAAAAGCCGAAGCCGACGAATTGCTGGCTGCCGCGGGCGAAACACGGGGGCGGCGCACGGTCGTGCGCATATTCGATGATCGCAGCCTCGATGAATTGAAACTGCTTGCACACAGACTGACTGAACAGACCGGAGTCGTAGCGCTGCTTGCCGTGCGCGATGCGGCGTCGGCGCGCCTCGTCTTTGCGCGCTCGTCGGATTTGCAGGTGGATATGAGCGTATGGATGCGCGAGGTTTGCACAAAACTTGACGGACGCGGAGGCGGCAAACCGGATTTCGCTCAGGGCGGCGCATCGCGCGTGGATTTGCTCGAAGCCGAGCTGAGAGATATAACGGAACATACGAAATGAAACGAAAATCACGGAAAAGTTGAATATTTCCGTAGTTTTCGTCTCATTTCGTTTGTTCCGTTATCTCGTTTGCCTTTTAGAACCGGATTTCGAGGGTAACCGGATTACTGGTCTTGTCGCCGCGCCGCAGCGTCAGCGTATGCACCCCGGGAGCGATGCCTGGAGTCAGTAATACATTGACCTGATTGAGTCCGGAAAATCCGGGTGCGCGACCTGCATAAAGCACTTCCGCCGTTTCTCCATCGATGCGCGCTTCGACATCCATTCCGATATCAATGTCCGTATCGGTTGCGTCTGCGCCGAGCCCCGTACAATAAACGGCTATGATATTGGGCGAGCCGTCTTCGCGCAGTGCTGCGAACGGCGCAGCAGTGAGAGTAAAGGCATCGAGCGCGGCGGCAGGGCCTGATCCATCTTGAGCGACGGTGAAAATTCCCGGCGCGGCCCTGCTGACCAGCAATACTCCGCGAGCGATTACTTCGCCGTTTCTTTTTACGAGCGTTTCTGCAGGCCCCGCTGCCGTACCCGGCGGAATCTGGTAATTGATCTGCGTCGGTGAAACGTAAAACAGCGGCGCATCTCGTTCGAATCCAGCGGCGTCTATCACACTGATGCCTGCGTTGCCCAGCAAAACGGGAAGCGGGAGGGTCGCGGCGCTATTCGTAGTTTCCGATAATTGTTCGCCGAAAAGCGCGGCGATAGAGCGCGAGGCCAGAGCATTCAGATCGAAGCTCGCCGCTGAAACAGTGCGCGGACCGGTTATGGACTGCGTCGCATCGACGATCAACAGGCCGCCGTCCATATCGCTCAGGAGCACCCGGTCGAAACCGAGATACGGGTATACGCCCCAACATCCTCTGAATCCCGTAATGGCCGAATCCGGGTAGGTATCGTATTCGCCGACGGGTCGCGGACGCGACGGGTCGCTGATGTCCAGAATCTGTAATCCCGCCTGATACCACGACACGAACAGCAGATGCCCGACCAGAAACGGATTGTGAGGCGTCAATGCGCTGATTCCCAGATCCTGCGCCGTGATTGTCGAACGAAGCTGCGGATTTGCCGGGTTCGATATGTCGAAAAGCCGCACATCCCCGTTGGCGGTTTCCCTTGCGCTGACAAGCAGACGGCCGTCGCTGCTCGCCCAACTCGAATGCGAATTCGCTCCCGTAAATACCGTGCCGAGTCGGGGCGGAGGCGTCGAGAGAATATTCCGCACATCGAAGATATCGGTCCTGCCGCTCCAGCCCGAAGTGTAAAGCCGTCCGTTTATCGCAGTTATTGCGTGTATGAAAATCGTATCCGTAGTCGGAATGTCGCGGACGAATGCCGGCGCCGACGGATTGCGAACATCGAAAGCCTTTACTGTGGTTGTACGGGAGTCGGCTTCGTAAAGTACGCCGTCCGCTACGGCGATTTCGTGCACGAATCCATAACCCTGTTCCGCCGGTGTTATCTGACTGAGAAGCAGCGGGGCGGAAGGGTTTCGGACATCGACTATATGAACGCCTCCATTGTTTTCGCTCGAAAAGTATCCGATCCCGTTTATTACCACTACGTCCTGAAAACGTGCACCCGTTGCAGGCAGGTAGTGTCCGGCGAGTTGCGGATTATCGGGATCGGAGATGTCTATGATGAGCACGCCCGATCCGCGTGTGGTATTCGGTTCCGGCGTATTGAAGGTTGCGAGGTAAGCGTAATTGCCCTCGCCCCAGACGTCGCCGTAGCGCAGCGGGCCGTCAAGAGGATCGAGTTGTGAACGTAATGAGACGTTGATCTGGGCGCGGGCATCCGCTCCCGCGACGACGATCACAACGACAAGCAGGAATAATGTGCGGAGAACTGCTTTCATTGAATCAGTACAGTGTAAACAAAGTTCTTTAAGTTTTTCAGCCGCGA
>JAHBSF010000065.1 GCA_019639255.1 Acidobacteriota bacterium
TATTGTCCGCCTCAACCAGGATTCATTCTCCAGCCTTTGGATACACTCTATGCGGCGCGACCTTCGATATGTTGTGCGTCCAGCAGTACACCTGGTTCTGATGGTTCCGGACCGGCCAACCGTGCAATTATGGTTAATGCCGCAGTATCCCCCGACACGTTCAGCACCGTCTTGAAATAATCCGCAATCGAATCCACCGATTTTAGCAGTATCACGCCCTCTACCGGGATGCCGGCTGCCAGATAAAGCGGCATGGAGACGAGCGGACCTCCGCTGGGTATTCCCGGAGTACTGAAACTCAGAAGCAGGGTTGAGACTGAAAAAAGCAGCACCGCGGACGAGTTGATTGGCACGCCGTACACCTGAGCCAGGAACAAAAACTTGCAAATCCCGGAAATCGGTCTATTGATCTTGAATGTAGAAACCGCAAGCGGCAGGACAAGATTCGTAATCACCGGTGAGCTGCGAAGATGCTTTTCAGCGCCAGTCAACAGCGCGGGCAATGATGCTATGGATGACCTGGTCGCCAGTGCAGCCATCTGCCCGGGCGCTGCCGCGCGCGCAAAAGACTTGATTCCGACGCCGCCGAACACTCGCACAATCGGATATAGCAGGAGTGTGAATCCGGCGAGTAGCGTGCAGACAATGACAACGAGGTATCCGATTACGCCCGGCGCATCCCACCCGAAATTTGCCGCCGCCGAAAGTCCGAAGGCAAATACGGCTAGCGGCATCAAACGCAACAGCCATTTCACGACAATCAGAACGGTTTCGAGCAACGCGTGTATGACGCCGAGCAGTACCTTTCGGGACTCGTCACGCACGCGTGCGAGTGCAAAGCCGAACACTACTGAAGCCAGAATGATTGGGATTATTTCGCCATCCGCAGCAGCACGTATTAAATTGGCGGGGATAAGACCGTTTACAAAAGATTTCAGCGAAAAGCGTTCTGTTTGCTCCAGCGGTGCGGCAGTTGCCGCTCCGGATCCGCCGACCTTCGCAGTAAGCTGAATTGCAGGGAATTGTGAAATCAGCGCCGGAGCCGCAGCAAGCGTATATACAGCCGCCGTGCTCAGCAACAGAATAAATATCAACAAAGACAACCCGCTGACTTTTCCGGCAAAGCGCGTTCCTCCCCTCGTAGCGAAATTATAAATGAGCGTCGTGGCGATGAGCGGAAGGATGGTAATCCTGAGGGCGTTGGTCCAGGCGACTCCGATCAATTCCAAACCCTGGGTTAGTCGCAAGATCTGCGGTGACTGCCAGCGGTGAATGATTATTCCAAGAGTCAGTCCTGTAAACAGTGCCGCGAGAGTGGCAACCGTGAGCGTAATTCGTTTCTTCGATGCGGGCGTTACATCCGCTGATGGATCCATTTCCTGATCCTTCTCCATAAGCCCGGTTTAACCTCCGGCGCAAAAGCGGTGGATCGGCTGCGTTCAACAAGAGAGCGCGCTTCATCCAATATCTCTTTGGGGAGCCTGGCCCGAGCAAGCACAAAGTTCAGAACTTCGAGTCGGCCTTCCATCCTCGGAGTTGCCCTCAAATCGTGGGCCAGAGCCCCGCTTCCGGCGAAAACCGTATACTTATCCAACACACCCGAATCGGCAAGCGCCAGCCGTGTCCTCAGGCACTTCGTGCAAAGCGAACAATTGCCTGTAGGAGTCCTGTTCTCCCAGCACACGCGCAGATGTTCATACAGGATCGGTTCATCGGAAATTTGGTGCAGTTTTTCAACGCGCTTGAACTCGCTTCCGAAATTGAATATTTCAAGAATCGCGGATGACCAGTATGGGTCAAGACACGAGTGCGAGCCCCAGGGCCTGTCGTTTGTCTTCGCGATCGACGAGGAGATAATCAGGCGACCGATCTCGCCCGACAGCAGGTGACCGATCGCCGCCATTGCGCCGCCGTGCGCACGTTCCCAGGATACCTCCCCAAACGCAGGATGCTCCCGAAGATTTGTATGGACGAAGATTGGCCTCTTTCCGGTCTGCTCCGCAATCTTACGCACCGACTGTTTTACCGATGAAATTCGTATTTCGTCCCCAATCGGTATGTCGAAGCCGAATATCGTCACCAGATCATCGATTCGTTCCGGTGGGCGAAGTAGCGAAAAGAAGGAATCGACTCCGCCGCTGAAACAAAGCCCTGTTCTTTCGAGTCGGGGCCGTTCGGATTTAGTATCTTCCAGCGCCTCCGGAATGCCCCCCGCGTAACCCCACCACGATGCGGTTACATTGAGAATCTCCTTCAGGTTGCCGAGCCATTGCGGATCTACCGGTTCACCAAGTATGAGTTCGGCGCCCACGTGGAGGGCAGGGATCAGAAATGCGCAGCCGAATGCTTCGGCGCTGGGTTGCAGATCAACATCATAAGACTCGAACCATACAGGCCGGTCATTGACAAGCGCCTGTATGCGGGAGCAATTGCCGGTTTTGACTGCTTCGATCTCTTCGACCTTGATCGGCATTGAAGTTGAAGAGCAGAACGCGGAAATCGCCAAACTTTCCGTTTGTTCCGTCCATTTCCGTTTGTTCCGTTATCTCTCTTTCCTCCTGAACCGGGAATCGCTGTTTCGTCTCATTCATCGATCAGTCGATGATAGCGGCCCATCCAGTAAGGGAGCAGAAAATACGCCCCATCGTCCTCCGTCCGCCCACCGTTTCCGCCGTCGAGCCGGTACGGATTGCCGTTCCACTTCGACATAGGCAGCTCATCATAGGGCAGCACCTCGAACGATTGTGCGCGCCTGAACCGATCCGAAGCCGGGTCGCGTAAGACATCCAGCCGGTGCGAGTTCACAACCGACCACTCGATCTGGTCCATAGGGATTTCGCGCAGTGTTCGTAGAGATTCTGCTCGGTCGAACTCCTTGCTTTCCGTCCCCACCGCGAAAATGAAATTCCAGAGCGGATTGCGTTCGGGCCGCTCTATCTGCCAACTGCGTTCCAGACTCTCGCGGTAAATTTTTACGAGTTCCTGATCCTTTTCATAACTGAGAAGCGGATAATACGACAGAAACGCAAGCTCATCATCCGAGTGATTGATTCTGCCGGGAATGTTGATCTTCTGATTGCGGGTAAGTAAGTGGTAATTGTGTTTCTCGATCAATTCGCGATATGCAGATTCGTAGCGCGGGTTTTTCGTAAGGTAATGCGCTACACGCAAGTGCGAGAGCATATGCAACGCTCGCAATCCGGTTTCGTCCGGATCTTCCCATATATCCGCCGGCGCCCACCAACCCCAGCGCGTGCGCTTGCCGTCTACATCGATCAACTGAAAATTGTTGTCGAGAATGTGGTTTGTCATGCGCTCGACGAGCGCCCGTATTTCACTCTTTTCTTTTTCGTCGGCGACCAGATCGTAATAGATCGGGTATACGAAATAATGCCCTACGATCTCATCCGAACTCGTATCGGCCTTCCATCGCCATTCGCCGTCGGGAGTCGTGTGCCACTCGCCGTCGGATGGTTGGTCGTCAACTCCGATTTTGATGAAGGATCGGGCGGGGAAGCCCGGTATGCCGGAAATGGCTTCCAGCCTCATTAGGGCGCGCATGCCGATGCGTGCATACTCCCGCGCTTCGGGGGATTTCGTAACTGCAAAACGAAACGCCTCCGCCGCAACGTACATCGCGGTCCACAGCCCGTCGTTGTCGCTTGAAACCATTCTGTTGGTGGACAGATCTCCGGGCGTCATCAATCGTGAATCGGAAGTCAGTCCGTGTCGGACATGACGAGCACGCACGCGCTCGACAAAATGGCGACTTTTATCTTCGAGCGTCATCGGCTCAAAAATAATCCGGCTCATTCCCTTTGGAGTTTCTATCCAGACGGCGCGTACAGTCGCGCGAATGTCAAAGCCTATGCCCGTTACCTTGTCGTCGGGCAACCATCGCATGCCCGCGAAATACTTCATCTCGCCCGTTTGTTCGTTATACCGAATTGCACCTTTCGTGGTTCCAATCCACAGCAACGACTGCGATTCCTGAGCGATCACGGTGATTTCGTTCCAGGGAAGCAGCCTGCCGGCCGGAAACGGACTGAAGCCGCCGGCTGAGTCCCAGGTTACAATGCCTTTCTCTCCGCCGATCAACCCCTGCCCGGCTCTCAACAGTTGAGCCGAATGAATCATCTCGACACGTCCGGCTGTAATCTCGGTAAACTCCTGCGGCGTGTGGAACGTGCGACTCGCCTGAATATAAGTAGATGGAGTCTGCGCCTCGGCAGGCAAATAAAGCATTGCAACAAGGAGTAAGCTGATCGCGCGGAAAGAAAACGCGGGAATCGCAGGCGAGATTGGTGTAATCATCAGGTATAAAGTCCTCCATTCGGGCTGATGGTCTGGCCTATTACAAAGCTGGATTCCTCGCTTGCAAGAAATACCGCCGCAGCCGCTATTTCCTCAGGTCGCCCGATGCGTCCGAGCGGCGTCATCTGCACCATCATCGGGCGCATCTGGTCGGGGATGTTTTCCAGTATCGGAGTCTCGACCCATCCCGGCGCAATGCAGTTTACCCGAATACCGTGCGCGGCGACTTCCTGCGCCACGCCCTTGGTAAGCGAAATGATTGCGCCCTTCGCCGCCGTGTACGATGCACCGCCGGGCAGGCCCTTAAGCCCCGCAACAGAGCCCATATTGATTATCGCTCCCGATCCGCGCGGCAGCATGCGCCGAATCGCCTCGCGTGTGCAGTAAAACGTGCCCGAAAGATGCACGCTTACAATGGAATCCCACTGTTCATCGGTCATCTCGAAAACCGGCGTCAACTGCCCCGCGTTACCTGCGTTGTTTACACAGATATCCACCGGCCAGCCGCGGTCATCAAGTGCGGCAAACAGTCGTGCTACAGCGGCCGGATCGCTAACATCGGTCGGCACGGCAAACGCCTCCACGCCTCGATCCTGCACAAGCCTTACGGTTTCCTCACCGCTCGCTTCATTCAACTCTGCAATTACCACGCGCGCGCCTTCGTCGGCGAACCTGACGGCGATTGCGCGGCCCAGACCGGACCCGCCGCCGGTGATTACTGCAACTTTATCCTTCAGCTTCATCGGGCATCGCTCCCTGTTTTGACCTGAAATTCGTAGTTGTTCTCGGAGATCTGCTTTCCCTGTGAATCCACAACCTGCGCCCACAACGTGTAACGACCTTCCGCACCGGCCCTGATAATCACATCCTGAAGTTTTCGGCTCGAATCGGCCTCGAGATTCAGACGCCCACCGGTCCACACCCCTTTGTGTATTTCGCGTCCGTTAGCGTCTACAAGGCGCCACGACACTCGCACATCCTTCAATTCATATAAGTGATCGTTGATTATCCAAAGCTCGGTTATTATATCCTCTCCGCTCGACCAGATGTCCCTGTCGTATGCAAAAGACGGCAGCACCATTTGGAACGATCGCTGCACGGTGTAGAACGATTTTGTAGGTTGCCGGTAAAAATCAACCGCCGCCATCGTTACCGACGGCCACAGATCTACGGCGTGAAAATGCAGTATCCCGCCCGACGGCTCATACTTTGTGCGACGCATCCGTTCTATCGCAAGCTGAAAAAGCCGCGCGACGTAATCCTGAGTTTGCGGGATGTATTCCTGCAAGGTCTTCGCACCGGGTTCGCCCCACGCCCTCATCGCTTCAAAGAGTTGCAGTTTGTGAAATACCCATTCGTCTTCGTGCTCGCTGATCGGCCAGGCGTTGGGGATGAATTTCATCAGGCTGTCGTAATTGGGCAGGGCCGTGGCGCCGAGTTCGGATACGAATTTTTCCGTCATTGAAGCGTACGCCCAGATAGTGCCGCCGTACCAGCCTTCATACACGTGTGCATCGCCGTAGCGGCCGGTAGATCGCTGCACGGGGCGCCGCTGCGGATCGTGCAGGTACAAACGCGGTTCGAGATGTTTTGTCAGATCACGGTAGTTTTCAAGCGATTCCTCGTCGCTTGTCGCCCATATCGCTACCGACGGATGATTACGCACATATTTAATGTGCGGGTCATATAGTGCAGCGGCTTTCAGCGAGAACGCGCGATCTTCCGGATACCAGGCTTCGAGATAATCCTGCCAGACGAGAATCCCAAGTTCATCCGCAAGATCATAAAATTCGGGATTGCTGAAATTACAGTGCAGGCGAACCATATTCACGTTCATCGCCTGCATCAGTTTGTAGTCGCGTTCGTAGTCGCTGCGTCTTACTTCGGATTGGAAGAGGTGGTAATAAAAGTTCGTTCCGCGAATGAAGATCCGCTTTCCGTTTAGATAAAACTTCCAGTCTATGTGCTCGATTTCGCGTATTCCCACCGCGTGAGAATATGTGTCCGAGAGCGCATCATTGATGCTTGCCGTGGCCGTCAGCGTATAGAGGTTCGGCCGCCCGTGATCCCACGTCCACCATAACTCGGGGCGCGCAACGTGCACTACGTAACGCCTTGTGTTGATTCCTGCAGAAAGTTTTTCGACCGCAGTCAACCGCAGCCCGTTTGCGGCTTCGAAGTTCCTCGGAACGAGCATCAGTTGGATCCGCGCATTGTCAATGTTTTCCGAAGAGTCGTATTCGACATCGACTACGACATCGGCCGATCCGTCGCGGTTGAGTCTGGTATCGATGGCGACATCGGATATTCGCACCGCACCGACCCCGATGAGTCTGACGCTGCGCGTAATTCCCAGCGCGGTAATATTATCGGGTTTTTGATCTACGGCCCCGTACGAGCCTTTTACCGTATATGGGCGATGCCGCCAGTAATAGCTGACCGGAGTCCATACGCGGACGGACAGTTGATTCGGCGCGTCGAACTTCAGTCGCGGTGTGACATCGAATTCGTAAGGGTCGGTGTAACCCTCGTGGCGGCCGAGCAGCTCGCCGTTCAGGTATACGTCGGCGTAATAATCCGTCGCTTCAAAACGCAGGATCAGGCGGCGACCGGCGAGATTGGGCGGTGCGTCAAACGAGCGCCTGTACCACCATTCCTTTTCGCTGATCCATTCGGCCTCGCGCGTGAAATACTTCGGCGCTTCGAGTATCTGTGTGTGAACCGAACCGGGAACATTCACCTCTTTCCAGTTTCGGTCGTCAAAATCGGATCGGTGAAACCCGGATTTTTCGCCTTCGGATTTTTCAGCGGAATTGAGTCTCCACTTTCCATCCAGACTGAATTCCGCAGGGCGCTCGGTTATGGCTCGGCGCAATTCGTCCACTGGAACTTCGTTTATCAGCGGGATCAGTTCTGAACTTCGTGTAATGTTCGTCGGTTCGGAAACGGATGACGTGACGGCAAGTATCGGCTGCCGGAACTTTCTGTACTCGTGTCTGGCCTCGACGACGGTTTCCGTCCCCTTCCATCGAGGAAATGAAAGAGCTATTTCAGTGGATGCAGCCGATGAATCCAGGCGCTTGGAGGCAAAAAACTGCCGCGCCCCCACGCCTTTCCATTCCAGTTGTTCGTCGATTTCAAACAGACCGAATGCGCCGTAATTCTCTTCGCGCTGATAATAAACGACGTGCCGGCCGGGAAGATCGGCGAAATCTCTGCCGCCTATAAGGTGATCCGGCGGGTTGTCGGTTTCCCATCCGTCGGGAAAGCGCAGTTCAACGCCCTCCATCCAGCGATCGAACGGCAGATAAGGCGACGCAGAAATACAGCTAAAGAAAATTCCGTAATCCGCGCCTCGTTGCGGTTCATCTAGCGATGCGCGCCAGCGCAGCACGGGGCTCTTTGCGTACCAGGTGAATTCCCAGGTTTCGCGTCTGTCGGCGTGCCGTGCACCCGACACCTTCACCCTTGCACGAAGCGGCCCGGATTCGATGATTTCGACTTCATCAAATCCGCCCATACGGGATGACTGGGCGCCGTTTATCGAAAGGAATGTGCCGAATCCCGCGCTGCGCTGCCCGGATCGAAGCGGTTCCGTTACATCGGGCGATGTATCGATCAGATTCAGATTGCGCATATCACCCGCCGACTTGTTGTAAGCCGCGACGAGCGCCGGGTGAGTGCCTTCGTAGCCGAGGTTGAGTATTACTCCGAAACGCTCGTTGGCCATTTCAATGCGCCCGACTCCGATTCGCCTGGCAATCATCTCGGCATTGGGCGCACCAAAGGCTTGCTTCGTGTGTGCGTTTACGAGTCGGTATACCGGGCGATCTCCGGGAATAATGCTCGCCTGAAAAAGTATTTCGGCCGCTTGAACCGTGCCGTCGGGATGCCTTGATTCTACCGCGATCTGAGTAGTGACAGGTCTGGCGTCGGGCCCGATTACATACAGCGAATCGCCGCGCACTTCACCCACGGCAAATGACCGACGTATGGATACGACTTCGGCGTCGCGCCGGAAAATTCCGGTGGGTTCTTCGAGTGTAATTGTCCAGGCTTTGACCTGAGCATGCGCGGCGGCTGCCAGAAGCGTTGTTATGCACAGCAGCAAGAAACCGCGGAAGACGCGGAAATCAATGGAATTTACGGGAAAACTCCCTGTTACCCTAAATGAAACCACAGCAGAATGGTACACACTACGCAGTCCGCAACTGGGTACGCACGCGCCCTCGCGTGCCATTATTCGCCGCCGAAAGCACGCGAGGGCGCGTGCGTACCCAGGAATGTGTCCCAATGTTTCGTGGTCTAACTTAGAATCTGATTCAGCTTTCCGCGACTTCTGCAGTTTCTCAGGATTATTCATGGTTTCCAAACACCGCGGGCTACGGCGGGCACGAAATCGTCGAGTTTATCGGGCTCAAAAGCAATTGTTCTTTCTTCTTCCGCGCTGCGGTATGCAGCCATAAGAAGCTGGGTCACTTCAAGCCCGGTATGGAAATTGTCTTCGGGCTGAACCCCATCCAGAAAACAGTTTACGAAATGGCGGTTTTCCCATTCATAGCCGTAGTCGGCGGTTTCGTTTGCCACGACGGGCATCAATCCCTGTTCGGCATTCTGTTTTTCTACGAGGTCCTCGCCCGCCTCGCCCTGTACGCGGCGGCTGAAGAAAAGCTTCAATCCGCTGTCGAGAGTATTGACCTGCATCGAATATTCGGGTCCGAGCACCTCGGTGCTGAGCCGCAGCCCCGCTCCCACATAACTCCACGATGTGGTCAACTCGGAAATGATCGGTAATCCCGCTTCGTCTACATAGGTGATCGTAGCGCGAGCGAAATCCTCGGATGGGCGATTCAGGTAATCTACTTCGGGTCCCATCATCTCGCTCAGAAGTTTTGCGTATTCGGGGCGCGACCATTTGAGCGAGGCTATCGAGGCGGAAATCTTGACCGGGCGGATGCTGGAGCGCGCAGCGCCGGGCTTTGTAAGCAGCAGTCGTGCGACTTCAATGCTGTGGCACATCATGTCGTTCAGCACGCCCCCGCCCTGCAATTCTCCCTGCCAGAACCACGGCATATGCGGCCCGCTATGTTCTTCCGCAGAGCGGGCCAGATACGGACGACCGGCAATCGACGCGCCGCGCGCCCAAAGGATTTCGCGCCCCCGCACTACGGAGGGTTCAAACAGTTGATCTTCAAGATAACCGTGCAGCACTCCGGCTTCTTCTACGAGTTCAACGACTCGTTTTGCCTCCGCCACGTTTCTTGCAAGAGGTTTTTCGCACGCAATGCCAATGATGCCGCCCTTGCCTGATTTGATCGTTCGCACGATCGCTTCCATATTTTCAATGCGTTTATGGTTCGGCCCGCATATCCAGATCGCATCTATTTCAGGAGCGGCCACCATTTCTTCAATGGAATCGAAAGCGCGCGCCTCGCCGATTCTCAAGCTGTCTGCAAGACCGGCCGCTTCCTCTGCGTTTTTCTTGTTGGGGCTCCACACACCGCGAATATCCGCCCCGCGAACCGCGAGAAAGGATTTAATGTGGAAGCGAGTAATGAAACCGCTCCCGATGAAACCGATACCCAGTCGTTTACTCATATCAATACGCTCCTCGGCATTTCTTAATAGGGTGGTTTGGATTCCAGCAACGCTCGCTCTGCGCGCGACAATCCTTGTATGCGAATCGCTTCGTTGTCGAATCCGACCAAATCTTCAACATTTTCACGAATCTTGTGAATCGCTGCTGCCACGTCTGCGACGTCGCTTTCATTCCCCAGAAAAATTTCGTGCGGCAGCCATACGGACTCATCGTATCCGGCCCTCACGGCTACTGGGCAGTCGTATTCGCGCAGGTTTGCACCCCACTCCGGGTATTGTTCGGCTGTAAAATTGAACAGCGACGACCGGTAAACGGCTTCATAGAATCTGCCGTCGCACGGTACGCCTTCGGCCTTCAACGCTGCGACGAATGCGTTGCGGTGAATGCCGCCGAACGCATCGGAGTGAAACCGGAATACATAATGATAACTTGCCTGAGTAGTGATGCGCGGATCGCGCGGCAGAAGGGATAAACCGGGCACGTCGCGAATCCCTTCTTCGAGGCGAGCGGTCATCGCCTCGCGGCGCGAGGTCTGTTCGGGCAATCTTTCGAGTTGATGCAGCAGCACTGCGGCCTGAAACTCGGTCATACGGTAGTTATGTCCAAGCGCCGGGTTGGGGCGCGAAGCGCGGCGTGCGGGCCGTCCGCAGTTTGCGATCCGGATTACCTGATCGGCCAGGTCTATGTCGTTGGTAATTACGATGCCGCCCTCGCCCGCAGTCATCAGTTTGCTTGTCTGGAAGGAAAAACTTCCTGCATCGCCTATCGATCCGGCGCCCTGACCGTTGAATTTGCCGCCGTGAGCGTGAGCGCAGTCTTCGAGAAGGAAAAGCTTGTGACCAGCCGCAATTGCACGCAACCGGTCCATATCCGCAAATCGAAAACCCAGATGCACGGGGATGATTGCCCGTGTGCGTTCAGTAATCGCTGCTTCAACTAGATCCGGATCGATGCAATAAGTGTCGGGATCAACGTCGACGAAAACCGGAACCGCACCTACAAACAGCGCTGCTGCTGCGGTGCCTTCCCAGGTATAGGCGGGCACTATGACTTCATCGCCGGCTTTTATACCTGCGGCTCCGAGTGCGAGTTCGAGCGATACGGTGCCGTTGGCTACGGCAATTCCGTATTTTGCGCCGTGATATTCGGCAAATCGGCTGCCAAATTCCCGCGCGTTGTCGTTGGGGCAGGGATAACCGCCCCAGTTTCTGCTTTCGAGCACACGTTGCAGCGCGAGGGCTTCACGCCCGTCGTAAATCGGCCACGCCGGAAACGGTTCGGTTCGCACCGGATTGCCGCCGCGCAGCGCAAGCTTGGAACCCATTAAGAGAAGCCTCCGTTAGTTTTCGGATATCGGGGACGCGGCGGAGAGGTGAGGAGGAAAAAGATAACGGAACAAACGAAATAAAAACGGAACAAGCGAAAATATTCACCTTTTCCGTAATTTTCGTATCATTTCGTTTGTTCCGTTATCTTTTTTCCTCCTTCACCTGGCAAGCCACATCCTGATCGACCGAGTCACCATATCCGAAGCGTCCTGTTGAACGAAATGTCCGGCGCCGGGAATCGTTACAAGCGTCAGATCCTTTTCAAGCCAGTCCCAGGTATTGTTTAAAGCTCCGGAAAGCAGCGCCGTATCGTCGAGGCCGTGTATCATCAGCACCGGCATTTTGGCCTTGACTACGGGCGATGAATCCAGTGTGTAAGGTTCCCGCGGATAATTCCGCTTGTAATAGTTGAGCATCGCTTCGAAGTCGGAGCGCTTGAACGCTTCGACGTATTTTTTCTTCGCTTCCGGATCTCTGACCCAGCCGGCGAGCGCCTCGGCCGTTAAAGCCGTGTGCGCGCCTTCCTGCTGAAACCTGCGTGCATAGGCGCTGTTTTGCTGTTGCTGCGGGTTGTTGACCAACTCACGATTGAGGCCGCGCGGGTGGGGAAGGTTGAGAATGATGAGCTTTTCCACCACATCGGGCCGCATAAGCGCAAGCGTCCATGCAACAGCGCCGCCCCAGTCGTGCCCCACAATTGTGGCGCGTTCCTGGCCGAGATGCTTGACTACTGCAACAACGTCGCCGACCAGCAACCTCATGTCGTAGTTTTCGACGCCCTTGGGCTTATCGCTGAGATTGTAGCCGCGCTGGTCTATGGCTACGACCTGATGTGTAGCCGAAAGCGCTTCCATCTGATTCCGCCACGAATACCAGTAGTCGGGAAATCCATGGATCATGACGATCAGCGGGCCTTTGCCGAGGCTGGCGTAATGAATCTTGACGCCGTTGCTGTCGGCGTATCCGTGTTCTACGCGTGAGTCCAGATCGGTCTGTGCGAACGTAGAGGCGCTCAATAGCGCCAGCAGGCACAGTCCGGGAACGATCGTTTGCCGGAAGCTCATATCATTCTCCTTGATTTGATTCGATCGGATTCGGAGTCAGTCATTGACTCCATCATCCGCGTCCGCCAGATTATCTTCAACCACGGCGCGCGGAACGACGCCTTGCGATGCGTCTGTGACCTCGCTCATTCGGTTTGTCGGTGAAATTATTCGACGCCGCTTTTGGATTCTTTTCAATCGCATTTCTCCGAGTGACTTCCGTTCAACGGTAAGGTCGCCCTGGTATGGAACCTTTTCTCCGTTATCAACAAGAACTCCGCGATCGATCAGAATGAAATTCCTTGCTCGCAGGTTTGCCTGAACAAGGTCACCCGTACGCAGGTAAAGTATGCCGCCGCCCCGCATCGCTTCAGGCGTAACGTGTCCTATAGCCGCACCGTAAGAAACCCCCGAATAACGACCGTCGGTAACGATCATTGCAAGGCGCTTCAGATGGCGGTTTGCGTTGATGTGCTGCATCGGCGTAAACATTTCCGGCATGCCGAACGCTTCCGGGCCCTGGCCGCTTATCACAACGGTAAACTTCAATATTTCATCGCCGAGCATTCGTTCAAACAATTCGTCGCGGGAAAGCGCAGCAAGGCCGGAATCCGCCGGTTTCCCGGAATTGCAACCGTAAATCGCCAGCAATTCATCAACGTTCAGATCGGTATTTTCGGCGAGTTTCCGGTGAAGGTTGACGTCCAGAAGTTCCGCATTGGCTTCGTCTTCGTTCTCGAAATAAACCACAACCGAAACCTTGCCGTCGAACTCATCGAGTTGCGCCTCCGGCATGCCGCTTATCTTAACTACGGCTGTTTCAAAAAAGTTCCCCGCAAGCACATCTACGCCCGAAATCCGGCGACGGGGGCGAGCCAGGATAATCGGGTTGTCGGTGACTCCATTTGCGGCGAGGTTGCGCGTATCTGATAGGCGCGTTTCCCAGCTTGTACCGGTAGCCGTAGGCGCGTCTAGTTGCATCGGAACACCGTTGCGGCCGAGTTCGTAGGTTACGGTTTCCATGCCGCGTATCTGCCCGGAGCAGCATTGTGAAGCGAGTTCGAATATCGTGCGGCCCGCAGTCAGGCTGTAGTCGAACAGATCCGGAACCGGCGTGTGCCTTCGAATCCGGTCGTAATCGTGAATTGAGAAATCCAGACCTGCATAAATCGCAGCGGCTACAAGATGCATCATCAGGTTTGTAGATCCGCCGGTAGTGGAATGAATCCTTACGGCGTTTTCGATATTGCGCCGAACCATTTCGGATACTGAAAACTGCGGATCGTTGCAATAGGTGAACATCGCATCGACTGCCGCGTTTACCCGCGCCTGGTCGGGCGGTTCTGTGAGAAGTTCGAGCGCGGGATGCACCAGGCCGAGCGCCGATACTACGTGGCGCGAGGAATTGCCAGTACCGTTAAAGGCGCATATGCCTCCCTTGCCGTCGCACGTGTTTACGGCAAGCCTTTTCTCGAAGTCTTTGCGGATCTCGTGCGCGAGCAATCCCGCATTGACGGCGCGCTGGAATACACCCTGAAACTGTGTATTCGATGAGCATTGCAGCACGTAAGCCAGCGCATCAGACAGGTCGTCGGCTATTTCGGAATGCCCGGAGCGTGTTGCTTCAGCGGCGAATGCCTCGATTTCTTCCCGCAGGTCCGGGGGAATGGTTCCGCCCTTGAGGACGTGCGCCGGCGCGAATGTTGCAAATACGGGCGCGTCCCCTCTCCGGCGGCGCGTGCGATCGAGCGCGGCGAGGGCGCCGACGACGGCAAGAGGCTGTTTGTCGCATCCCTGAATGACGAATGCGCCGTGGTAAGCCTGCGCCTCCATCTGGTTGACTACCATCTGCGCAATTGCATTGCGGGATTCAAGCGAATAACACATCCCCGTATGAGACTGCGCGGTTCCGTCGCACAGTACTGGAGTTGAGAAAGAGAAGGGAACTCCGCCGCATTGCCATATCCGTGCGGCGGCCCGGAGCGTGGTTTCAAGATCGAGTATGTGCGCAGGGTGGTCGGGCGATCCGCCGATGATGGCTATGCGCGGGGCATTGCATTCCAGCCGGTCGTATATTTCCGTAAGCGAATAGGAAAGATCCTTAGCGCCGATGAGCGCACGTGCACGATCGAGCAGCGCCGCTACCGTAATCGGTTCATTCGCTTTGCCCTGAACTTCTCGTTTATAGGGATTATCTCCCCTAAGAATGCGAACCTCGGCCCCCACTGTTATTCCCCTTTTTCTGTGCAATCGGATGTGGCCTAAAACTAAGGGAACCTTCAGGGAGTGTCAATGCCATTACATGCGACTGTAGAGTGAAAACTGATTGCAGTTGGGCGGGTGCGACCTCAGAGCCGGCTTTATCAGGTCTGAAGTCGAGCCGCCAGACATCCGGTAGAGTAGGTTAAATGATTGGTGATGGGCGGGTTTTCGACTCGGGGTGGGCGGCGCGAGACCTCGAAAAGTTTTCGTACAGATTGGATTATTTTGAAACCTTGGCGACGGCAATTCCGTCAAATGAGTCGGACGGGGCCGGTACGGGTATTCCGGCCGGCCCGGTCAACGAATACGGCCGACAGGAAATAATAAAGTAATAGAAGGTTTGGGGAGGGACTCGAAGGCAATTATGAAATACGCGCGCAGCTTGCTGTTGATCATTTTCGGGATGTGTTTGCCGTTAATTTCAGCATTCGGACAAACGCCGACCACGGTGCGCGGTCAGGTTGTGGATGAACTCAATGCGGTTATTCCGGGTGCGACCGTTACGCTGACAATCACGGGCGGCAAACCGAGAACTACCGTCACTAATGCGAACGGGGAATTCACCTTTACCGGAATCGCTCCGGGCAGCTATACAATCACGGCCGAATACACCGGCTTTGCCCCGTATATAAATAATGCACTACAGGTTCCGGTCGTGGGCGGACCGCTAACGCTTATGATGATCGTAGAGGCGGTCAACGTAATTACGGATGTGAAGGCGGAAGATGCGGTAGTGACGGTGGAGCCGGATCAGAACGCGAATGCGACGGTGCTTGGCGAGGATTTCATTCGCACGCTGCCGGACAACGAAGACGACCTGCGCGAATACCTTCAGGCCCTTGCAGGACCGGCGGCCGGCGGAGCAGCGGGCGGGCAGGGCGGCGCCCAGATTTTCGTCAATGGATTTTCGGGCGGACGTTTGCCTCCGCGCGAGGCGATACTTCAGATACGCATCAATCAGAATCCCTTTGCAGCAGAGTACTCGCGTCCCGGCTTTGGTCGTATAGACATCATAACCAAACCCGGCAATGATTCGTTTCGCGGGTCGGCCACATTCGGCTACCGCAATTCGGTGCTCGATGCGCGCAACGCTTTTGCCCTGACGCGACCGGATCTCAATCAGCAGCGCTACGGCTTCAATATAAGCGGGCCGGTAATCAAGAAGAAAATGTCGTTTTTCTTCAACATCGACAGGCGCGACCTGACCGGCGCATCGCCAATCGTGGCCACGACGCTCGACGGTATATTCCGTACAAACGTAGAAGCGCCGAACGATAATACCGGCGTAAATGCGAGAGTCGATTATCTTCTTAACGACAGGAACACATTAAGCATCAACTACCAGTTCGACAATCGCAGCCAGTTGAATCGCGAGTTTGCGTTGCGGTTCGGCGGGTTTGGCGGCGGCGGATTCGGCGGCGGCGGCGGATTCGGCGGCGGCGGCGGATTCGGCGGATTTGGCGGCGGCGGCGGGGGCGGCAACAGCTACACTTTGCCCGAACGCGGATCGGATTCACGCAGCCGCGATCACAACCTTCAGATTTCAGAAACGTGGATCATCAATACGCAGTTGATACACGAGGCCCGGCTTCAGTTCCGCCGCAGCACAAGCGAGGTCACCGGACGTACCTCCGGAGTCGCCATAAACGTGCTCGACGCTTTTAACGGCGGCGGCGCTCCGTGCTGCCCGACGAGTTCGACCGATACGCGCATCGAATATCAGGACTATCTGACCTACACGCTCAAGAAACACACCGTCAAGGGCGGCTTTCAGCTCGAACACGTCAACAGCTACGACTACACGGCGAACAATTTCAACGGCACATTTACGTTTTCGACGCTCGATCTGTACAGGGCGGCGCTTGCCGGGCAGCAGCAATCCACGGGCGGCGCGGGCCGAGTGCAGTTTACGATCACGCAGGGCGATCCCGAACTGAGGTACAAGCAGACCGAGATGTCGTGGTTTGTGCAGGATGATTTCAGGATCACTCCCGCATTCACATTATCGCTCGGATTGCGGCACGAGTTTCAGACGAATTTTTCGGACAAGAACAATTTTGCGCCTCGTGTAAGCATTGCCTGGTCTCCGTTCAAAGACAAGAAGACGACGTTTCGCGCAGGAAGCGGCATGTTTTACAGCCGGTTTTCCGATAATCTTTTCGCCTCGTTGCTGCGTCTGAACGGCAATCGTCAGATAAGCATCGTCATCAATAATCCGAGTTTCCCCGATCCGTTTGCGGGCAATCCCGAGTTTCAGGTACAGAACACCATACAGCGGTTGCTCGATCCGAACATCAGGGCGCCGTATGTGATCAACCACAACGTGAGCGTCGAGCGGCAGCTACCCAAAGGACTTGTGGGTTCGTTTACCTATATTCACACGCGCGGGATACATCAGTTCCGTTCCCGGAACATTAACGCGCCATTGCCCGACACGGGGCTGCGTCCGGATCCTGCGGCAGGAAACCTTTTGAATCTGGAATCGACCGCGAGGTCCAAATACAACGGCCTTATGTTCCGCCTCGATCGCAGGTTTGGACAGAGGTTCACGGTATTCGGCAACTACAGTCTGTCGTGGACCAATAACGATGCTGACGGAGCATTTTCGACCCCGGCGAACAATTACGATCCCGGCGCCGAATGGGGCAGGGCGGGTTCTGATCGACGTCATTTTATGTTCATTGGTGGAAATTTGAATCTGCCGAAGGGATTTCGCATCGGCCCGAACATTCAGGCAGGATCCGGATCGCCCTTCAACATTACGACCGGGCTCGACGACAACCGCGACACGCAATTCAATGATCGTCCGATCGGCGTCAGTCGCAACGGAGATTTGCCGGCGAGCCTGTACGGATCGTTGACCAATCGCTGCATTTCAGGCTGTTTTCCCGGACAATCGCCTGTATTGCTGAGGGAGTTTCTCGAAGCCAATTTCCCGAACGGAGTGCGCGCCGAGAATCCCGGCTTGTTCAACGTCAATATGAACGTCAGCAAGTCAATCGGTTTCGGTAAACGCGACGCACAGGCCTCGGCCGGCGGTCAGGGCGGCGGGCGCGGTGGAATGGGCGGTGGACGCGGCGGTATGGGAGGCGGAATGCGCGGCGGAATGGGCGGTGGACCCGGGATGTTTGGCGGCGGCGCTGGAAACGAAAACAACCGCTATACGGTTACTTTTTCGGCGCAGATCACGAATTTGTTCAACCGAGTGAATTTCGGTGGGTTCGGCGGAACGTTGGGAACGCCGTTTTTCGGCCGTTCCAACAGTGCGGGATCGGCGCGTCAGTTTGAGTTCAACGTCAGATTCGGATTCTAAACCGATTGACACGATGGCGGGAGACGGCAAGAGAGATAACGGAACAAACGAAATAAGACGGAACAGACGGAAATATTCAACTTTTTCGTGATTTTCGTATCATTTCGTTTGTTCCGTTATCTATCTTTCTAAAACGGGTATAAAGTCATTTTGTGCGCGAAGGGTTCCACAGACCTTTCGCGCTTTTTTTGCGCCATACGGAGTTGCGGAAGCGACGCCGCGACTGATATAAAAATGTCGTATGAGATTCCGTGCTGTAAAAGAATTTCATAAGCGCGTAGTTGGCGTATCGCTTCAGCTTTTGGGGAGCATTGCTGTTATTGCGGCAATTTCAGGCAATGCGTGGGCGCAAGCGATTCCTTCACGGGATTCAGCCCCGATTGTTGCTGATTGGGAGTTGCGCGGCGGGCGGGTCACGCTTCTGTCGGATTTTGACGGAGATGACAAACGCGACATTGCTACCGGATCTGTGTTTCACGGTGCATACCGGATTGAAATCCGATTCGGAAGTGATCCGATTGCACCACCCGTGAAGCTCCACGCGGATGCCCCCAATCTCATCCTGTTCGCCGGCGACGTGGACCGGGACCAGGATCAGGACATAATTGCCTTTGACCCGCTTCACCTGCGTCCTGCCGCAGTGTGGCTCAACGACGGCAGCGGCCGCTTTGTCCGCTCAACCGCGCCTTCGTTGTATTCCGATCCGCCGCAATCGCAATTGGAGCCTGGCGTAGCCCAACCACCGGCTGCGCTGGCATCTTCAAGGTACTTCAGTCGTTCTACGCTTGCGCGTGCGGGAATAGAGCCCGACGATTCAGAATCTTCTGATAACCTCCTGCACCAACCTTTCGTTTCGTTTCGCACTGCATTGCCCCGGGGAATCCTGCATCGCGGCCCACCGGTTTGCACCCGTCCTTCCGTCTCCTGATTTCATCCTATCGGACCGCATGACATTGGGCAGGTAGTAAAACCGCACCAAACTGCGGGAATATTGGCGCGAAATTCAAGGAAATATGGCTGTTATTCCCTGAATTCCGTGTTCGTGTTTCCACTCATTATTGTGGTTTTCCTCCCGAACTTACTCGCCGGTTCCCGATATCACTCTTCTCCTGCTGCAGCCCGGAAGCGGGCATCTGGAGGGAAAGTTGCGCATGTTCAAAACGGTACGTCGTCATTTGAGTATCACGTCAGGATTGTTGCTGTTACTAGTTTTTCTGCTGCTGGGGCCCGGCGTTAATGCGGTTCTCGCACAGGGAATCCCCGAACCGATGGTGTTTGACCTTGTTCGTCCGCTCGACGCACGCAAGGGTGAGTTAGAAGTAAACACGCTGTTCGTACTCCCCTTAAAAAGCGGCAAGCGAACCCTGGAATGGGCGCCCGAAATCGAGTATGCATTTGCAGATGGTCACGCAATCGAGCTTGAGTTTCCTCTCGAAGGCGGCAGTCTCAAGGATATCAAGGTTGCGCTTCAGGGAAGATTCGGAATTAGTTCGAATGAAAAGTTCATACACGGCTGGCAATTGATTGCAAAAGTAAACAGGGAAGATCAAACACCGACGCTGGACGTTCTGCATCTGGCCGGATACCGGTTTAACGGCAAATGGAGTTTGTTTTCCATGCAGGGTATGCGGCGTACGCGTACGGATTCCGGCCGGCAGATCAAGGGCCTATACAATTTGAGCGTCTTTCACGAAATGAACCGTCGTGTGACCGGCGGCGTCGAGACGAACTTTGAATTTGGTTGCACAGGTTGCGCCCAGGCCCTTTTGATGCCGCAAATTCACATAGAACCCTTTCGTAAACACGTTTTGCAGTTTGGCGTTGGGATGG
Source organism: Acidobacteriota bacterium (assembly GCA_019639255.1). Taxonomy (GTDB): domain Bacteria; phylum Acidobacteriota; class Blastocatellia; order RBC074; family RBC074; genus JAHBSF01. The sequence continues at coordinate 19,690 of JAHBSF010000065.1, forward strand.
TAAAACAAACCGGGCATCGGGCTGTGCCCGCACTGGGCTGGAGGCTGATTCGCGAGTTTTGAGAGTTTAAAACACGGACTGCTGTTGTTGGGGCAAGGATTGATATATGGACCTTGGACTTCGAGGGCGCGTTGCAATGATTGCGGCCGCAAGCAAGGGTATAGGACGAGCCTGCGCTGAAGCCCTTGCCGGGGAAGGCTGCAATGTTTCCATATGCGGGCGTGACCGCAAATCGCTCGATTCGGTGCATAGCCTTTTGGAACAGGCCGGCGTATCGGTTCATTCCGCCGTCGCCGATGTCGGGATTGATGACGATCTGATCCGTTGGCATCGTGAGACGGTGGATCGTTTTGGCGATGTAGACATACTTGTTACCAATACGGGAGGCCCTCCTGTTGCGCGGTTTCTGGAACTCAGCGATGCACAGTGGGTAGCCGGGGTGGAAACTACATTGATGAATGTAGTAAGGCTGACGCGAATGGTTGTTCCCGGTATGCAGAAAAAGCGTTGGGGAAGGATTCTGCATCTGACATCGCTCGTAGCCAGGCAGCCTATCGATGAGTTGACGATTTCAAGCACTCTGCGCGCAGGTCTTTCGGGTTTGACGAAAACGATGGCCAATCAGTTCGGCCCCGACGGCATCACGGTAAATGCAATCCTTATGGGACATATCCTGACGGACCGGCAGCGGCATTTAATCGAGCATCGAACCAGATTACGGGGTATTGATGAGGCCGAGTATTTGCGTGAGATAACTTCTGAAATTCCGCTCAGGCGAATCGGCGAGCCAATGGAGGTCGGAAGGGTGGCTGCGTTTCTGGCATCAGATGCCGGCAGCTATGTGACGGGTGTTTCCCTGCCGGTTGACGGAGGCGTGATACGCGGAACGATGTAAAAAAGAGAAATAAAAGAGAGATAACGGAACAAACGAAATAAGACGAAAATTACGGAAAAGTTGAATATCTCCGTCTTTTCCGTCTTATATCGTTTGTTCCGTTATCTCTCTTTTATGTCCAGATGCAGCGTGGTTTGGATTAGTTCATACTTTATGAGTTCCTTTGCAACGATTTCCGCATTCTCCATCGCCGACTCGGAACTTATCGGAATTTGCAGTTTTGCCTGTTCGTAAAGGGATCGTCTGGAGTTGAATCGTTCGAGCGCTGTGTCGTAATCGGGTGCAAGAGGACGAATGACTCCATCGTTGAGGATGCGATTCCAGCACATTGCGAAAGGCGCATCGAGAAATACGGTAATTCCGCGATCGTTCATAAGCCCAAGATTTTCCGGCAGCGTAACTACGCCTCCGCCGGTTGCAACGACGGCTGGGGATAGCGAAGACCGGACGAGTGCCTCGTGTTCGAGGCGGCGGAATCGGGCTTCTCCATCTTCTGCGATGATCTGGTGAATCGGTTTCCCGCAGGTTTCGACGACAACCTTATCGAGATCAATAAAAGTGCGTTTCAGAATTGCGCCGAGCGATGCGCCGATGGTCGATTTGCCGCTGCCCATAAAACCCAGAAGGAAAATCGGCGATTCGGCAACTGGATCTGGCGGAGCAGCAGGGGTCAAAATTTAGTCCTCAAGTTGGATGTCCGCACCGGCAGCAGCGAGCAGTTCATAGAACTCGGGCAATGAGACGGCGGCAGCTTCGGCCCCGTTGATTATTGTTTCACCCTCTGCAAGAAGTCCCACAACGGCGAACGCCATGGCAATCCTGTGGTCGCCGAATGAATCCAGCCGGGCCCCTTTGAGAGGTTGTCCGCCCTCCAGGTGAAATCCATCCTCGAATTCCTCTACGACGATTCCCATTCGCTTGAGATTCTCAACGATTGCATTGATACGGTCGCTTTCCTTTACCCGCAATTCCTGCGCACCGCGTATAGTAAGCGATCCGTCGATACGGGTTCCTGCAACGGCCAGTATCGGAATTTCGTCGATGAGATTGGCGATAATGGGGCCGGAGAGTTCTATATGTCCGCGCAATCGGGCGGCTTGCGCCCAAAGATCGGCTACGGGTTCGCCGTGTTTGCGTCCGGCGTTCTCAATCCGCACCTCACCGCCCATACGGTTCAAAACATCGATCAACGCAGTACGCGAAGGATTTATTCCAATGTGACGCAGGCGAATGCTTCCTTTTGGAGCAGTGAGCGCGGCTACGAGAAAAAATGCCGCCGAGGATACGTCGCCCGCCACTGCGTAATCGCCAAGCGCCCGTAAACTCTTGCCGCCGGTTATAGAAATTTGCGAACTTTCGCCGGACATTGTGGTTCGAATATCGGCGCCGCATTCGGCGAGCATTATTTCCGAGTGATCGCGGGTTGGCGTGGTTTCTATAACTGTAGTCGCACCGTCGGCGAAAAGACCGGCAAAAAGTACGCAGGTCTTGACCTGCGCGCTTGCTACAGGCGGTTGGTAGGTGATTGCCTGCAAATTTCCGCCCCGAATCCGCAGAGGCGGGAAGTTGGAGTCGCGTGCTTCGATGTGGGCGCCCATACTGGCAAGAGGCTCGATTATGCGGCGCATTGGGCGGCGGCTCAGGCTTTCGTCGCCGCCGATTTCGGATTCAAATGGTTGCCCGGCAAGAATGCCCGCAAGCATACGAATTGTTGACCCCGAGTTTCCGGCGTCGAGTTGGCTCGTGGGAGCGCGCAATCCGGTTAATCCCACTCCATCGATGAGAATGATTGAGTCGCGTATTTCGTAATGTACGCCCAGGGCGGAAAGGCAATCGAGGGTGTTGCGGCAATCGCGTGCGCTGGAATAGTTGTCGATTCTGGATTGCCCTTCGCCTATGGCGGCGAGAATTGCGGATCTATGAGATATAGATTTGTCGCCCGGTAGACGGAAATCCGCGGAAACGGCGCTTACGGGGCTGATTCGAACGGAAAAAGCGTTGGTGGAATGTGGAACCGGGGAGTGGGGAGCGGATCGGGACATGGGGGGTGAAAAAATCTCCTTGTATGAAGTTGGTTAACCATTCAAAAAAATACAAACACCTCGCAGGCATACGCGCTTTTGGTGTGCGTTATCCTGGGACTCGGCATAGAGGGCGGAGTGCTGTCTTGACAGCGCTTAAAACGCTATGTTACACAGTGCACGGCCTTACCGCCTTCGCTGAGCTTGACTCGCGAGCATCTTACCATACTCCATGAAGGAACGCCCGGCTTATGATGCTAGCCGAAAACGTGGTGGAACTGACGATTGCCAGCCAGCTCGAATTCATCGATCTTGTGACGGCGTTGACGGACAACATCACGCAAATGGTCGGATTCGACGAAGAGGCGAGCTACTGGATCAACATGGCGGTGCGCGAATCGGTGGCCAACGCTATCGAACACGGCAACAAATACGATTCGCAGAAAGCCGTCGATATTCGCTTCACGGTCGGGGTTGACGCATTACGCGTTACCGTACGGGATTACGGTGAAGGTTTCGATCCCGGCGCCCTTCCGGACCCGCTCGATCCCGACAACATACTGAATCCCGCCGGGCGCGGAATCCTTTATATGCGTACCTTCATGGACAGCGTCGAATATACGCGCCACCCCGAAAGCGGTATGGTTGTGTCCATGACGAAACGCCGGATGCCGAAACAGACCGACGAAGGAGATTCCAGGCAAGATGCAGTTAGAAATTAGAGAACGCACGGTAGGAGATGTCGTCATACTGGAACTGCACGGCCGGATCACGATCGGTGAGGGAAGCGTTCAGTTGCGCGACGCAGTAAGCAACCTCCTGAATGCCGGACGCAACAGAATCGTTCTGCTGCTCGAAGGCGTCACCTATGTGGACAGCTCCGGAATAGGTGAACTCGTTTCGCGCTACACCACGACAAAAAACATGGGCGGACAGTTGAAGCTACTGCGCCTGCCCAAAAAGATCAAAGACCTTTTGATGATTACCAAACTCCTGACGGTCTTTGAAATTTACGAGGACGAGGAAACCGCCCTCGCCAGCTTCAAATAGAGACAGCACAACAAACAGACATTGACGGAATAGACGGACGTACTTATCTCCGTTTATTCCGTCAATTTTCGTTTGTTCCGTTGTTCTCCCCGATTACGGGAAGATACCGAGTTCCGAATACGATCGCGCGATTTTTTCGAGCGCGTTGTAAAACGCAGCCGTGCGAAGATCCTCGATTCCGTCTATTCTTCGGCGCGTTTCCAGAATCTCCTGATAGGCCACGGCCATGGTCTCTTCAAGCCCTGAATTTACGAGATCGAGTTCATCGGCCCCGTGTATCAGCGAATTGCGTTCCGCTTCGCTGAACATCTTACCCGTAGCCACTTCAATGGCGTGAAGCAGTCGGCGGTCTTCCGCCTCGTCATAGCGTTTGCCCATCCTTCCGAATCGCACGTGCGAAAGGTTCTTCAGCCATTCGAAATACGAAACTGTAACGCCCCCCGCATTAGCGTATACGTCGGGAATGATCAGCACGCCTTTGGCAAGCAGTATCTCTTCCGCTTCGGGAGTTGTGGGGCCGTTTGCGCCTTCCAGTAGTATGCGTGCGCGAATCCTCGGCGCGTTATCTTCTGTAATCTGATTTTCAAGCGCTGCGGGCAGGAGCACATCGCATTCCAACTCAAGGGCCTCGCTCGTGCTCGAAAGGTTCTTCGATTCGGGAAAATCCAGGATCGAGCCCGTAGCCCTGCGATGCTGGAACACCTCCTCCTCATTGAGTCCTGAGGGGTTAAAAATCGCCCCTTCGCGCTCCGCAATTGCAATTATTCTGGCGCCGTCCTCGCGGCAGAACTTCGCCGCGTGGTAACCGACATTGCCGAGACCCTGAACTACGATGGTCTTGCCATCGATTCCGGTCGACAATCCTATGCGCTGCATGTCGTCGGCGTGAGAGGCGGCTTCCTTCAGGGCATAATAAAGCCCTCGTCCGGTTGCTTCCCGGCGGCCTTGTATACCCCCCTGTGAAACGGGTTTGCCCGTAACGCAGGCCGATGCGTCCAGTTGGCCCGGATTGAGCGCAATATATGTATCGACGATCCACGCCATTTCCTTTTCGCCCGTGCCGTAATCCGGCGCCGGAACGTCGATGCCGGGACCGATGAAGTTCTTTTTCGCGAGTTCGTGTGTATACCGGCGTGTGAGGCGCTCCATCTGTTCGCGGGAATATTTGCTCGGGTCGATTCGAATCCCGCCCTTGCCGCCGCCGAAAGGCACATTTACGATTGCGCACTTATAAGTCATCAGCGCCGCAAGAGCCTTGACTTCGTCTTCGTTCACATCGGGTGCATATCTAATACCGCCCTTTACGGGCAGCTTATGATGGCTGTGCTCGGCTCTCCACGCCGAGATCACTTCAACATTGCCGTTGCCGGTTCTCAACGGAAACCGGAAATGATAGACGCTGTTGCATTGTTTTATTTGATCCAGAAGGCCGGGCGGGTGTTTTGTAAATGCGGCGGCGCGATCTACGTGTCGCAGTACATCGCCAAAGAAACTGTGCGTCTGCACGCTCATGTTCAGGTCCTTTCGTTGATGGAAGTTCTTTTTCGGTCAGTCAGTATTGCGTTAAATCAAACCACACGACTTCGGGACAATAAAGAGAGATAACGGAACAAACGAAATTAGACGAAACAGACGGAAAAGGTGAATATTTCCGTTCCTTTTCGTTTCATTTCGTTTGTTCCGTTATCTCTCTTGCGTCTCACGCTTTGTACCAACCTCCTGTGGATCGATATAAGCACTGTTTTCGATCACAATCATTTTATTGAGCGGCCTGAGCCGCGGCAAGCCGCGCCCCCCGCGGTTCAGGGATTCACGATTTCGCTAACGGTCGGGGATCTGGCGCTTTCGTTGCCGAATACATCTACTGCAGAGATTTGATAGAAATATCTTCTTCCTACGATTACTTTGTCATCCCTGAAGGTAGTGGGCGTGTGCAGGCGCGGCGTGAGCTTTAGCCACTGTTCGGTGGAAAGGTCTTCAACTTCCGAGCGATACACGTTGTAACCGGCGAGGTCAGGTTCGGCGTTCGAGGGCCAGAACAGGCTTACAAGCCCATTGATGGACGCTATGCGAATCGAATCCGGCGCCGCAGGTGGAAACGTATCCTTCGGCGTGACCTGCAACTCGCCGCTCGGATCGCTCTCGATTGCGTCCAAAGGATTCGCGTTCCCGGGTCGGGGAGAAAGGCTTCGGATTACATACGCATAAAGTATGCCGAACTCAAAAGCACGATCCGTGAAAAGCGCCTCGGTTATCGGTTCGGAATTCAGTTTTAGCGTCGTATCTCCGCTTCGGCGATACAGGTTGTATCCGATGACGTTGGCCGGAGAGGTTCCGGATGAATTGGTTTGCGGTGGAATCCAGCGCACAACGATTTCCGTTTGGGACACTGCGGCTTCCAGGTTGGCGGGCGGAAGCGCTAGATCGACAAGCGGCTCGATCGTCGCATAGTTTGAAAGGGTTGCTGCGCGTCCGTCCCGATCCACCATCTGCACGGCGTATCTGTACCGGACAGCATCCTTTGAGGGCAGTATCGAATCTTCAAACGACACGGTTGCTCGTACCTGCGGAAGACTGCCGGCAGGAAGCGAGCCGATGATGGAGGCGCGAGCAACGAAATCTTCTTCGGGAAGCCCGGCGGGGGCCGTTGCCGATTCGATGAGCCGGTATACATCCACACGCGCGATGCGTGCAGCGCGCGGAGGCTGAACGAGCGGGAATTCCAGCCTTATCCGTGATCCCTGCTGCATGGCGGTTAGTTCATCTACGGTAAGAGGAGCGCGCGGAATCGGCGGCAAAGGATCGCCGATTTTTCCGCACCCGCTGAAGCACGTGGAAATAAGGGAGCAAACGGAAAATAAAGCAAGAATCCGAATACAAGCGAGGTTCAGGACCGCCCCACGAATTTTGCCGGATTCTTTGCCTTTCGTGTGCAACAAAACGGGTCCGGATTAAAGTATGTACCGGCTGAGATCATCGTTCTTGACGATGTCGGCGAGCTGGCGGTTGACATACGCGGCGTCTATGACCTGGTGTTTGTCTTTCAGGTCCGGCCCCTCGAAGGAGATTTCTTCGAGCACTTTTTCGAGTATCGTTTGCAGCCTGCGCGCCCCGATGTCTTCGGTAGTTTCGTTTACGCGAAATGCAAAATTGGCCATTTCGTCTATGGCGTCGTCGGTGAAATCGAGCTCGATGCCTTCTGTTTGCATAAGCGCGCGGTATTGTTTAAGCAGCGCGTTTTTAGGTTCCGTCAGAATGCGTTTGAAGTCTTCGATGGTAAGCGGTTGCAGTTCGACGCGAATCGGAAATCTGCCCTGAAGCTCAGGAATCAGGTCCGACGGCTTCGAGACGTGGAAAGCTCCCGCCGCTATAAAAAGAATGTGGTCGGTGCGCACCATACCGTATTTGGTATTGACGGTAGTGCCCTCGACAATGGGCAGGATATCGCGCTGGACGCCCTCGCGTGAAATATCGGGGCCGTGTCCGCTTTCGCGTCCGGCTATCTTGTCGATTTCATCCAGAAAGATGATTCCGGAATTTTCCACGCGTTCGAGCGCCAGGCGGGAGACCTGATCCATGTCGACGAGTTTCTGTTCCTCTTCCTGCATCATGTATTCGATTGCCTCGTCGACGCGCAGGTTGCGCATCTTGCTGCGACCGCCGAACAGTCCCGGCATCATATCCTTGAGGTTTATATCCATCTCCTCGATGCCCTGATTTGTATAAATCTCGAAGGAGGGAAAGTTCTTTTCGCGCACTTCGATTTCAACGATACGGCTGTCGAGCCTGCCTTCGCGCAATTGCTGGCGAAGCTTTTCGCGCGTTCGCTGGTAAGTATCGTTAAGCGCCGCCTCGGTTTCTTCAATCCGGTCGATTTGAGGCGAAAGATGCGGTTTATTGGGCGGAAGCAGCAAATCGAGTATCCGCTCTTCCACATTCTGCTCGGCTTTTTCCGCTACTTCCTCCACCTTTTCCGCGCGGACCATATCAACAGAAATCTCGACAAGGTCGCGGATCATCGACTCTACGTCGCGTCCTACATAACCGACTTCGGTGAATTTTGATGCTTCGACCTTCAGGAAGGGCGAAGATGAGAGTCGGGCGAGCCGGCGGGCTATTTCCGTTTTGCCGATACCGGTCGATCCGATCATGATTATGTTTTTCGGCATTACGTCCTGCGCAAGTTCGGGCGGCAGCTTTTGCCTCCGTACACGATTACGCAGTGCGACTGCAACGGCGCGTTTTGCAGCCGCCTGGCCGACCACGTGTTTGTCGAGTTCACCTACGATCTGGCGCGGCGACAGGTCGTCCAGACTTACGTTTTCTTCGATCTCACCTGAAAGATAAATGACCATAGTAACTGTAGGAAGAGAGATGACGGAACAAACGAAATAAGACTGAAACTACGGAAGTATATTATCTTTTCCGTGTGTTTCGTTTATTCCGTTTGTTTCGTTGTTTCTCTTCAGTCTCACGATTTGTTCTGATCTCCTGTGGATCGGTTTAGATTTCCTCGATGACGAGATTGAGGTTGCTGTATATACAGATTTGCCCCGCGATCTTCATGGCTTCTTCGGCAATCTCTCTGGCGGCCAAGTGTGTATGCCCGGCCAGCGCACGTGCGGCGGCCAGCGCATAGGGACCACCCGACCCGATCGCCACAATCCCGTCATCCGGTTCAATGACATCCCCGGTTCCCGATATGACCAGAGTCGCCTGAGTATCTGCAACGACGAGCATTGCCTCCAGATTGCGCATCAGTTTGTCGGTGCGCCAGTCCTTTCCAAGTTCTACAGCAGCGCGCCCAAGCTGGCCGTGGTACTGTTCGAGTTTGGCTTCAAACCTCTGAAAAAGCGCGAAAGCATCGGCGGTTGCACCGGCGAACCCGGCAATCACGCGGTCATTATACAGGCGACGCACCTTGCGCGCCGATGACTTCATGATCGTGTCTCCGAGCGTCACCTGACCGTCGCCGGCTATGACGGCTTTCCCGTTCTGTCTTACCGAAAGAATTGTCGTGCTGCGCACGCGCGCGGCCGACCTTGCAGGCGAAGTTGGCATAGGATACGGCATACCGGGCACTATAATTGCCCTCATGGACTGCTGTCAAGAATGCCCTCCTGAAGCGTGCCTTGACACAGTTTTCAGCCTACGATACCTTGCTCATTTCAAATCAGACTGCAAATCAGCTTCATGCATTCAAGCCGGATCAGGATTTGGCCAGCAAGGCATCCTGCCGGCGCAAACAAGGACAGGAGGGAAGTGATGGGAATTAAGGTTGGAATAAACGGGTTCGGAAGGATCGGGCGAAATGTGCTGCGCGCCGCCCTTGGCGACGCGGATCTGGACTTCGTCGCCGTGAATGATCTCACCGATACAAAGACGCTTGCGCACCTGCTCAAATACGATTCGATCCTCGGCAACCTGGATGCCGATATCTCGAATACCGATAACTCCATTACTGTAAACGGAGACGAGTTCCGCGTGTTTGCGGAAAAGGATCCCGCACTCATTCCGTGGGAAGAAGTAGGCGCTGAGGTAATTATCGAATCCACGGGCCGGTTTACCGACGCGACCAAGGCCGCCGCACACCTGCGCGGTCCCGTGAAGAAAGTGATCATAAGCGCGCCTGCGAAAAACGAGGACCTGACAATTGTATTGGGCGTTAACGACGATGCGTACGATCCCGCCAAACATCACATAATTTCAAACGCATCGTGCACCACCAACTGCCTTGCTCCCGTAGCGAAGGTGCTGCACCGGGAGTACGGTATACGCAAGGCGCTGATGACTACGATCCATTCCTACACGAACGATCAGGTGATTCTCGATTTCCCGCACAAGGATTTGCGCCGAGCGCGTGCTGCGGCGCTTTCGATGATTCCCACCTCGACCGGGGCGGCCAAAGCCGTAGCGCTCGTGCTTCCAGAACTCAAAGGACGGTTCGACGGTTTTGCCGTGCGCGTGCCTACACCTAATGTTTCGCTCGTGGATGTTGTTTGCGAGCTTGAAAAAGAGACTACAGCGGATGAGGTGAACCGGGCATTGAAGAATGCAGCCGCAGAGGAACTGAAGGGGATTCTCGGTTTTGAGGAAGCGCCGCTTGTATCATCGGATTTTCGCGGCAACTCCAATTCCTCGATAGTGGATGCCGACTATACCAAAGTGATAGGCGGCAACCTGGTTAAAGTTCTGGCGTGGTACGACAACGAATGGGGATATTCGTGCCGCGTTCGCGACCTGATCAAGTTTATGTTTGATGCAAAGCGCTAGACGGAATAGAGATAACGGAACAAACGAAATAAGACGGAAACTACGGAAATATTCAACCGTTCCGTGATTTTCGTCTAATTTCGTTTGTTCCGTTATCTCTTCTGGAAACGATCAAAAAATCGAATGGGGAGGAAAAGAGTGCTTTTCCTCCCCGTTATTATTTCGCCGGAATTTGTGAGAGCGGGAGACGGGACTCGAACCCGCGACGTCCAGCTTGGGAAGCTGGCATTCTACCACTGAATTACTCCCGCCGATTGACTCCGAAAACGGCGCAACATTATCACGAATTCCGTGATCGCTGCAATATGCGGCTTTCCGGTTCGATTTTGTTTGTGTCCATTGCGCCGCAGAGTTAACATTTAGCGGCGCTGCATAGTGCATAATCTCCGGTTTGCCGGTCGCGTGGAATTTGATCAGTAAATTTGATCAGTAAATCGGATAGTGAATAAACCTTAGACCGATCAATCAGTGGAGGAGTGCGATGTTGACGTGTCCAGTATGCCGTAGTCAGAACATGGATACCGCGAAGTTCTGCGGCAATTGCGGAACGCCCTTTCCGCGGTCACCCGTGCCGTCCTCCTCCCTGGTGAACTGTCCGCAGGGGCACATATATAGTGCGGTGTATGAGCATTGCCCTTACTGTCCGCAGGCGGATCAATCCAGAACCGGCGGGTTTGAAACAAGGATTGAAGGAGCCGAAACAGTCATCGACACGGGGGAAATGCGGCCGACGCCCCCTGCTCCGTCGTCGTCCGAGTTTGAAACGCGACTGGAAGGTCTCGCCAATCCATTCGAAACCCGCCTTGAAGGCGGTTTGAACGTGAGCAGTTTCGAGACCCGGCTGGAAGCTACGCCGCAGCCAAGTGAATTCGAGACCCGCCTCGAAAGCGGTTTGCGCGCGCCGATCGACAGTACTGAAACCGTAGTGGAAATGGCGGCGCCGAAGTTCGAACCAAAACAACTCGATCCGACCGCAATAATGCCGATTCCGGAAGAGGCTACGGTCGTAGAGGCTCCGCCTCCTCCCAAGCCGGCTCCTCCGAAAGCAGTAGAGCCTCCTCCACCTGCGCCCAAACCCGCGGAACCCAAACCTGCTGCCGCAAAACCGGTAGACCCAACTCCGCCAAGACCAACCGGGGGAATCCCGGTACAGGGCCGCACTCAACCGAATCTTTCGCCGCCGGCTGCACCGCCTGCATCTACACCTGTATCCGCCTCTGGCGGTGCTGCAGAGGATTCGGACCGGCGCACGGTCGTGATGGCGGCTATACCTGATACGCCTTCTCCAAAAGGGAAGGGCAAGATCGTTGGCTGGCTTATAACCTATACCAAGGATCAGAACGGCATCGATTATCGCTTGTATGCGGGATTTAACCGCATAGGCGCACATCCGGCCTGCGACATCGTTGTAGACGACGACACCGTAAGCGGTTCGCACGCGTTGATCGTCTATCGCGACGGACGATGCCTGATCAAGGATGAATTGTCGCGCAACGGAACCTTTCTGAACGGCGCTGAGGTAACCGAATCAACCGCCCTGCATAACTACGATCAGATCCGCGTCGGCAACACAGATCTTACATTCGTTGCTGCGGAACTGCCCTCCTGATGCAGGAACTTTTGATAGCAACGACCAATCCCGGAAAAATCGCCGAGATCCGGTCGCTGCTTGCAGGGTTGCCTTATTCGGTCATCGGTCTCAGCGATCTTGATGCAAACATCCCGAGTCCGGAAGAAACCGGTACTACATTTGCCGAAAACGCACTGCTGAAGGCCGTGTACTACCGTGAGCACTCCGCCGGATTATTAACTCTCGCCGATGATTCGGGGCTGGTTGTGGACGCTTTGAGGGGCGCCCCGGGAATTCATTCGGCGCGTTATGCAGGCAAAAACGCTTCCTCAGCGGAAATGATCTCAAAACTGCTTTCCGAAATGCAGGGTGTGCCGATCGAATCCCGCACAGCAAGATTTGTTTGCGCAATCGCCCTTGCAGGAGACGGAATGCAAACTGTATTCGAAGGCAGTTGCAACGGTCTGATTGCCTTCGAGCCGCGCGGCGTCGGCGGTTTCGGTTATGATCCTGTATTCATTGATGTCGAACTCGGATTGACCTTCGCAGAGATTCCGCCCGAAAGCAAAGCGCAGCGGAGTCATCGCGGCAAGGCGCTCAGAGAGGTACGCGAGTTTCTTCAGCAACTCCCGGTTTGAGTAAAGAAACCGTAAGAGAGATAACGGAACATACGAAATCAGACGGAACAAACGGAAATATTCAACTT
>JAHBSF010000066.1 GCA_019639255.1 Acidobacteriota bacterium
GCTCGACTTTGGCCATTATTGATTTGAACAGCCCCAACATTTAGGGGCATTGCATCTAGCAGATACTAGTAATAGTCGGTGCGGCATTTATCTGGGATGTCTGCCAAGATGTGTGACATTCATTAATTCATTGAGTTTCTCAAGATGGCCGAAAATCACTATTTTTCATTCGGTAAAAATGGCCAAAGTCGAGCTTAGGTTATACGTGTAGTTGAGCGTATACGAACCCAGCCCCGTGTAATTTCGCGTCTCGGTCTCCAGACGGCTCAATGCGTCATAACCATAGCTCACCGATCCCGACCCATCGGTCATAGAGGTGCGATTTCCCGCCGCATCGTAGCCGAAACCCGCGCTCGTATTGACGCCTCCAAGCGAGTAAGTCGCCTGCGTTACCAACCCCCGATTATTATAGCCGTATGTCGCTGCCGCTCCGCGCGGGTCGGTAATCGTGTGTATGCGATCATCGTTGAAGTAAGTGAACTGCATCGGCTGCGCGGTCGTCTCGTATATCGGCAGCCTCTGCGTAGCCGGCCTGCCATAGCCATCGTAAGTGAGAGTTGTGTTCTGGAAAGCTCCCGATGACCCCTCCATCACGTTGATGTTGGTGATTTGGTCGCGTAGATTCCAGGTGTTTGTCGTCGTCGAGTACACGCTGCCGTTCCAGTTCAGCGCCTCGGTCTTGATTACCCGCCCCAGCACATCGTGATAGATCTTCCGCCTTCGGCGGCCTGTAGTCCCGTCGTGCGGAACCTCCTCGCCCCGGACTTCGACCACATCGCCGCCCGCGCAACCGCAACCCGTATAAACAACCTCTCTGGTTGATTGATCCGCGTTGGTCGTCACTGTCGGCCGCCCTTTCCAATCATAAGCCTGAGCGCTGTAGATGTAGGATGTATCGTCGCCGGTAGGCGCCCACGTCGCGCTGTCGATTTCGGTCGGCCGCGACCATTCACTCACCCTCCCCATCAGGTCAAAGACCCGATAGTATGAACTCAATCCGCCCACACTCCCGGGATGTTCGTTGATGACGATTCGTTCCCGGTCCGCGCCGTCCAGAAAACGTAATACCGCCGTCTCTTCGGTCAGACTGTTGACCGTCGTCCAACTCTGCACCCAATTGTGATCAGCGCCGTAAACGTAGCGCGTGTATGCATACTGCGACCCATTGCGCCAAATCGCAGACTTTTCCAGCCGTCCTCTGGAATCATACGTATTGACTGTTGCGGCCGGGGGATTGCCCGGATTCGCCGCATAGGATTTCGGATCCACCGCCTCTGTCACCGCGCCGAAATCATAGTTGTATTTGACGGCTGAGCTGTAGCTATCCGGATCGGTGAGGAGAGTCGGGTAGGCGAAGGTGGCCGGGGTGGGCGTCACTCCGGTAAATGCATCGGTATAGGAAAATGTCGTTTGATGGCCGAGCCCATTCCTGGAGAAGGCCACCGTCCCGGTGGTGTAATATCCTGTTTTTGTTTCAATCGGCGAACCGGCGTAGCCGCCGTTGACGCTGTAGCGGCGCATTCTGGTGAGGTTCCCACGATAGAGAAAGCTTGCTCCGTAGTTGGCCCCGTCGTGCCGGCTCGGCGCGCTGCTGTGCGCTTGCAGAAATGTCGTCTCTGTTTCGTTTGCGCTGTCGTAGACATATTCCGTTTGCGCCGCAAGCGTCCAACTGCCGTCATAGAGCCGGCGCATGCTCGGCAACCCGATCAGGCGCCGGTTGGCTGCTGTATAATTCGTGTTCGTCACGTAATCGGTCTGCGTACTCCGCAGAATCGTCCCTCCTCATTCGTTATACTCACTCACGATGTGAGGCAGTTTTGCTGTTGCCGTCACGCTGATATAGCTGATCGCCGTACGGCGAAGTTTATCCGTGCCGCTCTGGTAGGTTCCGTTATGGTTCAGGTCATCGCAGATTTTGATGTCCGTGACTCGGGGACGCAACGGCGGGCTGACCGAACTGTCGCTCGCCCAGGTCAAATCAGTAAACTTCTGAATGGCGCCGTTATGCCAGGTCTCGGTTCTCACCGTCAGCCCCCGTGTTCCTCCCGACGTGCTGAACAGTTCCTTGTAAGTCACCCCATCCGGGGTCGTCACTTGTCCATAAGCCTCATTCGGGTCGAAGTTGAAATAACTGCTGACCCATCCCGTCCAGTTCAGCCCTGCCCAATTGGCCGCGTAATCATTGCGCTGAAAGTAGCGCGGACAGTCCGATAGCGGTGCGCTCGCATCCGGAAAAACGTAATCAATCGCCGCCCGCTGATTGTCCGCCTCGCCATAACGCCAGATATCCTGAACCTGTCCCCACGAATTGTAGACCAAGGTATGCCGCGCTCCGTCGCCGGTGATGACCCGAGTGATGACCGGAATCTGAGTGCTGTTGGCCGGGCCGTCGACGGTAAGGCTGCCGAAATTTGTCTGTATCGTCAGGGTGCCGTAATCAAACTGCGCCCAGATTCGCGTCTGGCTTTGCCAATTCTGGGTAATTGTCAGCAGGTGCAGCGTTTCAGGATCGTAATTGAAATTGATGACGCGACCCAGCGTGTCAGTGATCGAACCGACTACGACCAGCGTATCCGGCCCCGTGCCTATGGTCGTGTAACCGACGGTCAGGTAATTGCCGTTGCGGTCTTTGATTTGTGTACATCTGTACCGCGACTCACCCGAAGGAACCGAATAGAGGAACTGTGTTCCATCGGGTGTGTAAAGCGTCATGGTCTGGCTGGGCGGATCGACTCTGAGAAAAAGATAGGATGAGTCCGTAGCCTCGTATTGGTTGGTAGCTATCTCCTGCAGTCCTACGCGCTTGCCCGATGGAAGCGTGACGATATAATGCGCGATCCCATTGACCGCGTGCGAGCCGTCAAGTTCCGGAAGGCCGAGGCGAAAGCCGGGAGTCAGCGTAGGATTGTGGTCGTAATCAAACGACATTATGCCGTTGTATTTGATCCATACAAGCGAGTTATAACTGAGCGTCAGATTGAGGTCCATCCCCGAACGGCCCGGCAGACTGACGAGCGGCAAACCAAAGTGAAAGTTGCCTGAAAAAAGATCTTCTCCCTGTTCGCCGACGCGATAGCGCGGATCAAGTTTGGCGGCCGCAAGTGATGGGAACGAGGGCGGCGCTGCCATTGCAGGTATGCTCGCCGGGTTGGCGAAACCGGAGGGCCTGACGAAATGCCGGGTGATCTGATGTAAGCCGGAGGTAAGAAGCGAGTTGCCGATCATTCCCGAGAATTTGAGAAACCCGCCTCGTGATTCGCCTCCGGGTATGCTGAAAATCACCGGCGCCCAATGGCGCGCCTCCGATTGCTCAGCCTCCTGTCCGGCGGCTAACTGTAGGGCATCGTTTGAAGGCGCTTCGTTACGGCCGATCCTGTTCTTCTCTTTAATCCTCTTGCAGACGACATCGCGATAGCCGCAAAGCGTCGGGCGCTTCAAAGGAGGTTGCCTGGGTTGCACCCGATTCGGGTTCTTCCCCTCGTTGAGCAAGGCTCCAATATCGGGCAGATCGGAGTACGGCGGAAGTTGCCGCCTGAGAACTTCGCCGCCCGAGACCTGCGCCTTTGCAGGACCGGGAAAAAGCCGAAGTGGAGTAACAGAGAGAATCAACGCTGAGCAGAGAAACAGCGCGGTAAAACGGTTGCGGAAGCCGACGCGGGGATGACCGATCATGAGGGAAATACTCCTGAGGATTGTATCCGACCGCATCAAACGCTAGGATGTGAGCGTGCAAGCGACATCCGGAGCGGCGTCAGCGGCTTCGGTAATGTTGTCTTCAAAACCCCATCATCACTGGCAGGTGACGGTGGGGTTTACATTTTCCGTGCTTAGGGGTCGCAGGTCGCAGAACAATCGGCCCGGGGCTAAGTAAAAGCATCAAATCTTTACAATGGCCGATTCGCAACATCGCCGGAATACAGCGGCACAAAGTAAGTCGATGCTGATCGCGCGATTGTGGTGAGGATAAAGCCGAAAAACAAGTCCTGTAAGTCTTAAGCAGTAACACAAGGGCCAACACGGGGCTGATTTATTTATAGATTGTAGGCTGATGGCCGCGTTGAAACCGGGTGAAGCGTACACCGATCTCCATATAGAGTCAAGATATTTCTCGTCGCTCGCATCAGCGCCGGCACATCGGTGAATGCCTTGACATCCCCAGGCCATGTCCATACCATCGCTCTTTATTTCACAGGCTTCAATGGCGCGCTTTACCTATGCCGCCCCGCTCCGGATGCTCCGGTCGCGCGGGGCGTCGTCGTATCAGCGGCATTGTCGTACGGGTGGTTGAAATGAAAACACAGACGAGGAAAAGAGTCGGAATACTCGGCGCGACGGGTCTCGTAGGCCAGCGCGTAATACATATGCTGCGGGATCATCCCCAGTTCGAAGTGACCGCGCTTGCGGCTTCGGATCGCTCCGAGGGCAGGACCTTTGTGGATGCGTGCAACTGGAAACTTCCGTTCGATATGCCCGAAGCGGTCAAGGGAATGATCCTCGGCCCCTGCGCGCCCCCGCTCGATTGCGATCTGGTGATTGCGAGTCTGCCTTCGGACAAGGCCGTCGAGTCCGAAGCCGCGTTTGCAGCCGCCGGTTATCCGGTGATCAGCAATTCATCGGCCTATCGCATGCACCCGGACGTGCCGCTCGTCGTGCCGGAAATCAATCCCGATCATCTCGACCTGATTCCCGTTCAGAAGCGGTTGCGGGGCTACGATCGCGGTTATATGGTCACCAATCCGAACTGCACTACGATTGCCCTGGTGCTTGCCCTTGCGCCGCTCGATCGCGCGTTCGGGCTCGAAGCAGTTATGGTGACCTCGATGCAGGCCGTGACCGGCGCCGGATATCCGGGCGTGGCATCGATCGATATCATCGATAACGTAATGCCCTATATAGGCGGCGAGGAAGAGAAGGTCGAAACCGAACCGCAGAAGATTCTCGGCCGCCTCACAGGCGAAGTCATAGAGGATGCGCCCTTCAAGGTCAGCGCGCAGTGCAACCGCGTGCCCGTTCAGGACGGGCATCTGGAATCGGTGAGAGTGAAGCTGCGGCGCGCGGCGTCGCCCGAAGAAGTCGTGGATGCGCTTCAGTCGTTCAGGGGATTGCCTCAGGAGTTGAGATTGTATTCGGCGCCGGAGCGGCCCGTAGTGGTGCGGTTTGAAAAAGACCGGCCGCAGCCGAGGCTGGATCGCGATGCGGAAAACGGCATGGCTACGGTTGTCGGGCGAATAGCGCGCGATACGGTATTGGATTACAAACTGACGCTGATCGGGCACAACACGATTCGCGGCGCGGCCGGGGCTGCACTGCTCAATGCAGAATTGCTGTTGGCCCGGAATCTGATCTGATCGCAGGAGAAACTACGTTATTAAACGAAAATCGCCGAAAAGTTGAATAATTCCGTCTGTTCCGTCAATTTTCGTTTGTTCCGTTATCTCTCTTGTTGGCTCGCGCTTTGTTCCAATCTGCTGTGGATCGGTTTAATAAATCATGTTGATCGTAATGAAGTTCGGCGGCACTTCGGTCGGATCGGCCGAACGGATCGCCGGCGCTGCTGCGCTTGCGGCGAAAAGCGTGCGTGAAGGACACGGCGTTGTGGTGGTTACTTCGGCTATGAGCGGAGTGACCAATCAGTTGATTGCTGCGGCCGAAGCCGCCTCGCGGGGCGAGTGGCGCAGCGAAGCGCGGGCTGAACTTTTTGCCAGACATCGGGCGGTGGCTGAAACCCTGTTCGGTGATCGCCGCAGTCTGCTCGATTCGGCGCTTGCCAGGATCGATGAACGGCTGGAACGATTCGAGAAACTGTGTTTCGGCCTCTCGATGGTGCACGAACTCACGCCGCGCCTGCTCGACGCGATTTCGGGCACGGGAGAAATGCTCGCCGCCCCGATCCTCGCAGGCGCAATAAGCGCGCAGGGCTTTCGATCCGAAGCAGTAGAGGCTACGGAACTGATCGTTACCAACGAAGATTTCGGAGACGCAGAACCCTTTGTGGACGCCACGCGCGAAAAATCGCGCGCACGACTTCTTCCGATTGTGGAATCGGGTGCGGTACCGGTCGTTACGGGGTTTGTAGGCGCAACCGTGGAGGGTGTTGCAACTACGCTGGGTCGCGGCGGATCGGATTATTCGGCAGCCATACTCGGCGCTGCATTGGACGCCGGAGAGATATGGATATGGACCGATGTCGACGGCGTGATGACGGCCAATCCGCAGGAAGTGCCTGAAGCGCGCACGCTGCGCGAAATTTCTTACAGCGAAGCGGCGGAACTTGCATATTACGGCGCGAAAGTTCTTCACCATAAAACCATATTGCCTGCCGTAAGGCAGCAGATTCCGGTGCGGATACTCAACAGTTTTGAGCCGTCGCAGCAGGGCACGCGCATCACGGCCGAGGGGCGGCCCTCGGAGCGCGGCGTCAAGGCCGTGACCTCGATCCGCAACGTCAGCCTGATTACGATCAGCGGGCGTGGAATGCAGGGCGTTACCGGGCTTGCTGCGAAAGCGTTCACCGCTGCGGCGGCTGCGCGCGCCAATGTATTGATGATTTCGCAGGCGTCATCAGAAAACAATCTGTGTTTCGTCGTGAATGCTTCGGATGCGCAGAGGGTCGTAAGGGCGCTGCGCGGCGCGCTTGAACTGGATCTTATGCTCAATCACATCGATGAAATTGCCGCCGACGATTCGATTGCGGTCGTCGCGGCTGTGGGCGACCGGATGAAGGGAGCGCCGGGGATTGCCGGCAGGGTATTCGGGGCGCTCGGAGCAAACGGCGTCAACGTCATAGCAATATCGCAGGGATCATCGGAGCTTAACATCTCGCTCATCGTAGCGGAGGAGCAGTCCGCAGACGCAGTGCGGGCCATTCATCGCGCGTTTGAACTCGATCGACCTTCTCGCAGCACTGACTGATCCGGTCCACAGCAGACAAGCACGTATCGTGAGACTGAAGAGAGATGACGGAACAAACGAAATGAAACGAAAATCACGGAAAGACTCAATATTTTCGTAGTTTTCGTCTAATTTCGTTTGTTCCGTTATCTCTTATTACTGAAAGATTCATATGTCGCCCGCCCAACTGCAATGCATCGAACCCGATTGCAATGCGAGATTTGAAACATCCTCTCGCCTCTACACCTGCGCGCGTTGCGGCGGACTGCTCGACGTGGTCTACGATCTCGAAAGCATCCTCGCCCCGCAACTAGTTGATGAATGGGATCGCCGGTTCGGATCATTCCAGGCGATCGATCGCAGCGGCGTATGGCGGTTTCGCGAACTGTTGCCCGAAGCCGCACCTGATGAAATAGTCAGCATGGCCGAGGGGAATACTCCGATTCTGGATGCTCCGTCGTGTGCACGTTACGCCGGGATGAACCGGCTCGCGTTCAAGCATCTGGGCTTCAATCCTACCGGTTCTTTCAAGGATCTGGGGATGACTACCGGAGTGACGCAGGCGCGGCGACTTGGGGCAACTCGCGTAGCGTGCGCGAGCACGGGAAATACTTCGGCGTCGATGGCCGCATACGCTGCACGCGCCGGGATGAAAGCGTTCGTATTCATTCCGTCGGGGCAGATCGCGCTTGGGAAGCTTGCGCAGGCGCTGGATTACGGCGCGACGGTGCTGCAACTCGACGGCGATTTCGACGCTGCGATGAGACTCGTACGCGAAGTCACATCCGATTCGGATCTTTATCTGCTGAATTCGGTGAATCCGTTCCGGCTCGAAGGTCAGAAAACCATCGCGTTTGAATTGTTGCAGCAGCGACGCTGGCGCACGCCCGATCGAATCGTGGCGCCGGGCGGCAATCTCGGCAATTCTTCGGCCATTGCAAAAGGTTTGAAGGAACTGTTGGAGGCCGGAGCAATCCCGCGAATGCCCAGACTTACGATAGTTCAGGCCGAGGGCGCAAATCCGCTCTATCGTATGTGGACCGAGCAGGCGGACCGGTTGACGCCGCTTGAACACGCATCGACGCTTGCGACCGCGATCAAGATCGGCGCGCCCGTGTCGTGGCGCAAGGCGCAACGGGGGCTTGAATGGAGCGGGGGCGATGTCGAACAGGTCGGTGAAAGCGAAATAGCCGATGCAAAAGCGATGATAGGACGCGACGGAATCGGATGCGAACCTGCATCGGCCGTAACCCTGGCAGGGATAAAAAAAATGGTCGAGGCGGGACGGATCGACAAGGATGAAGATGTAGTCGCGATACTGACCGGGCACGCCCTGAAGGATCCGGATTACACGATCAATTATCATCGCGGCGAACTTGCATTCACCGATTCTGCGGGCACGACGAGGCTGCTGCCCGCTGCCTTTGCAAGCCCCATGATCCGTGTTGCTCCCGATCGCGATGCGATTCTTGCCGCACTCGAATAAAAAGATTACGGAAGCACCTGAAAATCGACCGAGCGGGTATCGTAGTCGATCGTTTGCCAGTTGTTGCGATCGTAGAGTTGAAGCTGTCCGGTCAGGCGGGCGCGGCCCGACTCGTGATAGTAGGCTGTGACCCACAACTGCATGTGGATCGTCGTCATCTGGTTCGGGGCGACTGTTTTATGAGCGGTATCGCTGCGGGAAAATCCCGCGCCGCCGTCGAGCTGTCCGTCGAGCTGGATATCGATTGCAGTCGGCGAGTCGTTGAATACGGATACCAGAAACTCGCCTCTGAGCGGGACTGCCGCGTTGACTCTCGCTTCGCGAACCGGTCCAAGATTTATGGATTTTGAGGAGACCTGAACACTCATCGAATCCTTCCTCGGTGCTGGCCTTGATAAATGTGATGTACGGACAGGGTGAGATTAACGACCCTGGTTGATACCTTACCCTGTCGCGCGCGTCATCGCAATGGCGGATTGCGGCTTCATTGCTTGTCAGCGATTGAAGCCGGATATATGCTCGCAATTACTATGAAAAAACACCCGGTTTTGCGCGCTGCCGCAACTATCGCTTTTGTGCTTGCGGCCGTTGTTATGTTGTTTCCTGCGGCGAAGTCGCAGGGTGTTTCGCCCGACTGGCCGAAACTCGAAGAAGAAACGATGCGCCATTTTCAGGCCCTGCTGCGCATCGATACCAGCGATCCGCCGGGCCGTGAAGCTCCCGCTGTCGAATACCTCAAAAAAGTCCTCGACGCCGAAGGCATCGAAACAAAGGTATTCGCGCTCGACGCCGAGCGCCCGAATCTGGTCGCGCGTTTGCGCGGCAGCGGCCGCAAGCGCCCGATCCTGATTATGGGACATACAGACGTAGTCAACGTCGATCCCGCAAAATGGATTTATCCTCCATTTTCAGCGACGCGCGCCGATGGTTATGTCTACGGCCGCGGCGCGGTGGACGACAAGGACAACGTAGTAGCCGGGCTGATGGTCATGCTGCTGCTCAAGCGGCTCGGAACGCCGCTGGATCGCGATGTCATCTTTCTCGCCGAAGCAGGAGAGGAGGGAAGCGTGAGGTTCGGCATCGATTTTATGGTCAGGAATCACTGGCCTGAAATAGATGCGGAATTCTGCCTTGCCGAAGGCGGCGGCGTCGTTCGCACTTCAGGAAGCGTACGATTCGCCTCGGTTCAGACATCGGAGAAGATTCCTTACAACATAAGACTCATAGCCGAGGGGCCTTCTGGGCACGGGTCGGCGCCGCTGCGTGCAAACGCAGTGGTTCATCTTGCGCAGGCCGTAGCCCGAATTTCGGCCTGGCAGACGCCGATGCGGTTGAATGAAACTACGCAGGCGTATTTTCAGCGCCTTGCCGGCATAAGCCCGCCCGAAGAAGCAGCGCGTTATCGCAGCATCGAAGATCCTGCAAAATCCGGGATCGTGCAGGAGTATTTCGCCGTTAACGAACCGCGCCATCACTCGATGCTGCGAACATCGATTTCTCCGAACATCATAAAGGGCGGATACCGCGTCAACATAATTCCTTCTGAAGCCGAGGCTACACTCGACGTGCGCGCGCTTCCGGATGAAAACATCGAACGGTTGATTTCAGAAATTGCGCGCGTAGTGAACGATCCTGCGGTGAAGGTCGTCAAGGCCGAGAGGGATACTCGGCCCGGTGCGCGCCCTTCGCGGTTAGACAGCGAAGCCTTCAAGGTCATCGAGTCGGCGGTCAATCGGCTATACGGCGTAACGACCCTGCCCACGATGAGCACCGGTGCGACGGATATGGCGTATTTGCGGGCGCGCGGCGTGGACTGTTACGGCATCGGCCCTATGATCGACAGCGAGGACGGGCCCAAGGGGTTCGGAGCGCACAGCGATCAGGAGCGGATTCTGGAAGAAGCGCTGCACAGGTTCGTGCGCTTTCACTTTGAAATCGTGGCGGAACTGGCGCGCGCAGCGAAATAAGAGAGATAACGGAACAAACGAAATAAGACGGAACACACGGAAAATTTGAATATTTCCGTGTGTTCCGTCTTATTTCGTTTGTTCCGTTATCTCTCTTCCGTTACTCGATGCCGGAAGCATCGGCTTCGGTGTCCTGCCGCGATTTCGGGAAGTAGCCTTCGCGCGTTCGCACGACTGCGCGGTCGGCTGACGAGGCGAGAGTAACTCTGATTTTCCGCCATTTTCCGTCCGTAGATAGGTTGGACGGAGCGTAGCCGATAGAGTAAAGACGGCGCAGTTCGAGCGCGATTTGCGAGAACGCTTCGTTCATCTTCTCTTCGTTGCGCGGGAAAAAGGACCTGCCCCCGGTTGCGTCGGCGAGACGGTCCATTATGGCCCCGGCGTTGCTGCGCAGGCGCGGCGTTCCGGTAAGCACGGTCCATATCGGCACGTCCGTTTCGCGCAATCGGCGGCGCAGCCCTTCAAAACTCAGGCGCGAGCTGGTGTCTTCGCCGTCGCTGATGACGATCAATGCACGGCGCTGATGCCGGCTGCGCGCAATGCGATCGAGCGCAAGCGCTACCGAATCATAGAGCGACGTGCTGCCGCGCGGCGTAATGTTCTGAACGCGGCGCAACAAGGCTTCGCCCTCGCGCGTTTTTTCCAGAAGCACCGCGGGGCGCGCACCTATGCCGACCAGAAAATACTCGTCATCGCCGTGGGCATTCTGAATCAGGAAGGCAAGAGCTTCGCGCGCCTTTGCTATTCGCAGAGCGTTCATCGAACCCGACAGATCGAAAACGATGCCTATCGACGCCGGGGCGTCTGCGTCGCTGAAATGGCTGATTTCCTGCCTGATGCCTTCATCGAGGACGACAAAATCATCCTTTGCAAGGCCCGGAACCGCGCGCCCCATACGATCCGTCACCGATACCGTCAGGGATACGATTTCGGTTGAAAGCGTGATTCGCGCATCGTCGCTGCTGCTGCTGCTCTGCTGCGCAAAAACTACGGACGCAGATAGCAAAACAAACAACGGAACATACAGAATGAACGAAAAAATAACGCCCCGCAGCATACGGCCGCCGGTTTGTTCCGTTCCCATCTGTATGTTTCGTTGAAGATCAGTCATCGGGTTCATCCCGCTGTTGTATGAGCCTCGGATGCGCAGTATTTTTCGAACGCCGAGGTGAGCTCGTGCGCGATTTCTTCGGCCGTACGCCCTTCGATCTGCCTTCTTTCGAGAATAAAAAGCAGCCTGCCCTCGCGCAGCAGCGCTATCGAGGGCGAAGAAGGCGGGAAGGGCTTGAAGTAACTGCGCGCCCGTTCGGTCGCCTCTATGTCTGCGCCTGCAAATACGGTGATTGCCCCGTGCGGCCGCGTCTGATGCTGCAGCGCAAGCGCGACTCCGGGCCGCGCCTTTCCTGCAGCGCACCCGCATACTGAATTGACTACTACAAGCACCGTTCCCGGTGTGCCCAGTATCGCCTCGTCCACGGCTTCGGGACTTCGCGTTTCCTTCACTCCTATGCGCGTCAGATCCTCGCGCATGGGTTTTATCAACATCTCGGAATAAGGCATCTCTAATCTCCTTCTGCAAAAGTAAAAAACGTCCCTTTCATACTATGCAGTCGAAGCGGACTAATCAAGTACGCCTGCCGGTCCCGGGGCAAGGGCTTTCAGCCGGACTTTTCCGTTCGGCTGACGAGAGCGAGCAGGTAGATGAGCAGGCCCACGGCGACGACGGCGGCGCCGCCTGCAAAGAGGAAGAAATAAAACGGCGTCGGGCTTGAGACAAGGAGGCTGACAAGTTCAATCAGCAGCCCTATGGTTATCAAGCCTCCGGCAAGGCGCAGTCTTCGTTCTATCGTCGTCATTTCACCTCTCCTTCCCAGAATGGCAGATCCTTGAGACCCTTAACATTGTGGATGAGGCTGTGGCATCCGCTCGATGAACAGCTCAGTTCGTTGCGCTTCATCGCATCGAGGTGTCCGTCTTCCTGCAGGTGGGTGGCGCCTTCCTCGAAGCTGCGCGAGCCGAGGTGGCAGTGCAGGCATTCGCGGTTGTTGTACGGCTCGTAGAGCTTGATCGGGTCTTCGGCGGCGCCCAGGTAGTTGACGTAGACGTGTTTGAGTCCTTTGATCTTGGCCTGCACGCCGCCGAACATGGCGTAGTTTGTGTGGCAGGTATAGCAGGCGTGATCGCGCGGTATGAGGTTGTTCTGGTAGTGCACTGCGGGCATGTATTCGCGGTCGTCTATGCGCAGGCTCTTGCCGTAATCCTCCATGATGTGGCAGGAGAGGCAGAACTGCGTGGAGGTAGACCGCTTCAGGTGCTCTGTTGTGCCGAGTGTTCCCGCCATTACGGGAAAGACGAGCAGCGCCACAAAGGCGAGCATCTTGCCTGCGCGCGCGCTCGTTATCGAGGGCCGCAGCGCAAGCGTCCCGGCAAGCACGATGCTTATTATGATCAGGGCTATGAGGGGGGCCGTGGATTCGAGCATTGAGCCTCCTGGGAAATTGGAACGCGGAAAACACGAAAATCAACTTCATTCACGGAAACGTCGTGTTTTTTCGTGAATTCTGCTGATTTTCGCGTTTTCCGCGTTCTGTTGTTTTTATTTGAAAGTTTCGCGGATGTAGGCGACGAGTTCCTTGCACTTGTCGGCGCCGAGCTGCTTTTCAAAACCCGGCATTTTGTTTTTGCCCTTGAGCGTTACCTGAAGCATTTGCGCCTCGGACATCTTCTTCACTTCTTCGGCATGGAAGTCGCGGGTCTTGGATTCTCTGCCCTTGGCGGTATTGGCCTTGCCGTCCACGCCGTGGCAGGAAGCGCACTTGGATTTGTATAGGGTCACAATTGCGCCCTGCGCGGCTGCAGTTTCCGGCGCAGGCCCGTACAGCGCAACCGCCGCTGCCGCAAATACGACCGATGCTGCCATCAGGGTCATCTTGATCCGATTAAATCTCATTCTTTCTTACCTCGAAAAGCATCAGCAGCCGGTCAGAAGTTGAAACGACCGCTGATGGTCAGTATGTTAGCCCGGTAATCCTCGATGAACGCCAGGCGCTCGTTGTAGCTGAAGTGCCGGTAACTGATGTTGCCGGTGAAATGGTTGCTGAAGCGGTAGGCAAGCCTCGCCTCCGGATTATGGCGCCGCAGTGGTATCTCGGCTACGAAATTATCCGCCCCCGGCGCAAGCACCAGACTCGCCGGTGCGCCGCGATCCATCAGATACCGATAAACCAGAAGCAGATCCAGCCTGCTCGTCATCGCTATCCGCGTATCTGCGAACGCAAAGTTCTGACGTGCATAGTAAAACGAAAGGCCGTTCCGATCCACCCCGGCGCTCCGGTACCTGATCCTCACCTCAGAAACCAGGTCATCGTAGTTGTAACCTGTCGAAAGATAAAACCGCGAGTTCGGCTCCCAGTCCGCAGACACCGAAACGCCCTTGAAGTTCGTTTCATTGCGCACGGCCGGAACCGGGTTTTCGGAATCCGTCTGCGTGTAGGTGGTGTTGAAACTCAGAGTGTCTGTGGCTTTGAGGTTCGCCCGCACGCGGTAACGTGTAAAGTCGATCTGATCCACGCGCACAAACGCATTGTCGCGCGTCCCGTGCTCTACGTCGAAAAACACGCTCAGCGCATTAGACGGGCGATACCTCATGCCTCCAATGACCGTATGCGTTTTCTGGTCGACTTCCTCGCGCGAATTCAGCTCCGGCGCAATCAGCACGATGTTGCGCGTGGTGTAGCGGTAACCGAGGCTTGCGTTGAATCGGCGCGAAGAGTAGCGCCCTTCGAGCGTATTGCGGATCTGGTCCAGATTCGTCGTGCGGCTGAAAGCCGATGTAGTCGTTGCCGGAACCGTTGCGGGCGTGGTGATGATCGTAGCCGTGCCCGTGTTGTCGCCGAGAATATCGAATCCGTAATAGGTGAATGTATTGCTGATCTGGAAGTGTTCGGTTACGTCGTAGGTCAACGCCAGGTCCACGCTGCGTGTAGGCCGCTCGGCAAATCCGTTGACGATTTCCGTGCGGTTCAGAATTGGTCTCGACGCGCTCGTAACTCCCTGCGTGGTTTCGATGCTCGGATAGCGCAGCCGTTCATCGACCCGCAGCGCGCGCACGACGAGATGCAGCCGGTCGGCAACCTGTCCCTGCGCGCTTGCGCGCGTGATGAAGGCTTTGGACCGCACCGGATCGTCGCGATCCATGAAATTTATCCTGCCGGGGCGCAGCGTGGGCGGCGTGAGTATGAAGGGGAGCGAGCTGTCGGCGAAGACGAAAGTGTCGTTTTTCAGATACCGGGCCGTCTCGTCGAACATAAACGTCCAGCGTCGCCACGTGGCGTCGATGCCCATACGGTAGTCGTTGGCCTCCCACCGCGCGGTACCGGGCAGCGAGAATATATTGCCCTGATAGGTGTAACTCGACCCGGCGGGCCCTTTGGCCAGGCTTCTGGCGTAGCCGAGATTGACGCGCACGGGCCGCTGCGGCAGCAGTTTGAGGAAGAAGTCCGAGTACTGCTGCCGCAAATCCATGTTGTGATAGCCGTTTGAGTTGGTCGGCAGTACGCGAAAGTAATTAAATCGGCGCACCTTGCCGTCGAAATGATACGCCCGCGATTTTTCCACCCGCAGCGAAAGATACTGCTGCGGGTCGCCGCCCAGGTTCGATGCGTCGGCGCGCAGGTAATCGAACAGCAATCCGCTGCCCGTTATGGCGCGCATATCCATCGAGTAATTGAGCACGCGCAATCCGTCGCGCACGTTTACGTCGGAGAGATAGCGCTGGCGGCTGCCGTCCGTATCTACGAAACGGTAACCGAGTTCGAACGAGGATGTAACGGAATAGTCGCCTGCCAGGCGGCCGGTTTCCGGAGGCGTTTGCCTGTCTTCGGGTTTCTTGACGGCTTCCTGTGCGAGTTTGACGTTGTCCTCGGATGTCTTGACCTGTTGGGTGGTTTCGGATTTCTCTACCGTGCTCTGCGCCGTCGCTGCCGGGGCGAATACAACCGCCGCAAATACCGCAGCGAGAACCTGCGCGAGCCTGCCTATGAGCGTATGTCTTTTGTAACTCATGTCGGGTCTCTCTTTCTCCAGCGCTACTGCCTAGCGGTAAAAGGTGCGGTTGAAGTTCGAACCGTGGATCGCGACGTGGCACGTCGTGCAGTTCCTGAACCTTATGTCGGCGAGGTTATGGAACGAAGGCGTGCCGGGGGCGATGCCGCCCTGCTCTTCGGGAATGCCGGGTGTATTCGAGTGGCACTCTATGCACAGCAGTCTGATGTCGTTGCGCTTGAGCATCTTCGGATTGGTGGATCCGTGCGGCGTATGGCAGGACTGGCAGCCTTCGGCTTTTACCGGAGCGTGTTCGAATACGAACGGCCCCGCCTTGTCCGTATGGCACTTTACGCAGGCCTGATCGTTCGGGCCCCACTGTCGCAGGTTTTTCGGCGCGAAGCTTCCGTGCTGATTGTGGCAGTCGGAGCATTTCATTGCGCCCTCGGGCACCTTGTGGTGGAAAGGCTTGGAGAACGCCGGTTTCTGATCGGCGTGACAGGTGTAACAGAGATTGGGTTCGGTATCGCGCAGCAGATATTCTGTGCGTTTCGGCGAATGCGACGAGTGGCAATCGAGGCACGATACGCCGTGGCGCATATGTTCGCTGCGACGGAAATTGAAACGTTCCTCGATGCGGCCCTGCTCGCCTTCGTGGCACTTCAGGCACATAGCCGACGACCTGGTTGCGGAAAGCTCCTTCAGATTGATCAGGGTTGAGGCCTTGACCGCAGCCTCATCGTTGGTCATCGCTGTGGCTTCGTCGTCCTTGCCGTCCTTGAAAAGCTGCTGGACTTTTTTCTGGAATTCCACGTGCGAGCGCGCCGGACCGTGGCAGGCTTCGCACCCGCGCAGATCCGGATTGGAGCTTGCATCGAGAGTCTTTCGGTGCGCGGTGACCGTAAAATGAGAGTGTTCGTTGATATGGCAGTCGGCGCAGTCGGCGCTGCCGACGTATTGCGAAGGATCGACCTTTTGCGCCGCCGCTCTGACGATCGACTCGCCGGGCAGCGCCGGACCGGGCAGGTCTAAAGGAAGTCGCGTCCATTGGCCGAGTAGCGCCGTACAAAGGAAAAACAATGTAAGGCAGAGGAACTTCAGCTTTCGCATATCGGGTTTCCTGATCGTTGGTCGTTATTCTTGCGCTGGATATGCAGCGACCCATTTCCGCCTACACATATCCGCGCGCCGAAAAAGGCTGATTCGTTTTCGTGTTTTTTGGGGGGGCTACAAATTAACAATCTATTTTGACCGTGTCAAATTTTTTGTTTGGACGTTTGGACGAAGATAACGGAACAAACGAAATGAAACGAAAATTACGGAAAATTCGATTTAACCGGGCTTTGCATCCAGTGTACTCAATGACCCGGTACGGCTCAGTTGTTCGGTTATGAGTTCGGCCGAAAGGCGCAGGAAGTCCTGCGCCGTGACGATGCCTACGAGCCGTCTGTTTTCTACAACGGGAAGGCACCCTATACGACGGCGTCGCATCAGTTCGATGGCGTCTATGGTTTCGGTTTCCGGGGCGACCGTAACGGGATCGGGCGTCATGATTTTCCGCACGACGGCTGAATCGGCCTGATTGCGTCCCTCGCTGCGGATCAGCAATCTGAGCAGATCGCGATGCGAGAGCAATCCCAGCAATCTGCCCTCGTCATCCTCCACCGGAACGTGCCGTATGTGTTTCCACTCCATCACTGCGGCCGCCAGATCTATCGGATCGTCCGGGCCTACGGTGAAAAGATCGGTCGACATAATCTGTCCGACCGTGCGGTAGTAGATGCGCCAGTCCGAGGCGTCGTCGACTACGGCCGGCTCCCATTCGTGTACCGGTGCGCCGGAGCGGCTGTTGGCCGCAGCAGCCGCGGTAATCGTCCGGCTGCACTGCTGGCGGGTCATTCCTTCGGGAAGTCCCGCCCACGATCTGAGCGCCCAGAGCGCTCCGGTCTGATCGCGTGCAACGCGCCGTTCGATGGTTCCGATATATCGTTCGATATCGTCATCGGGTATTCCACGCACGCGAAGGCCCTGGCGTGCAAGCGGCAGCAGGTGGTCGAGCAGCAACGTGCTCGCCGACGTATCGCGCCCGTCTATCCAGGCCATCTGGGTTTTCAGCCCATAACGCCCTGCGGCGAAAAAATTGGATTTCGCGTCGTCGAAGGCCATACGAGTGCGGATGTCGCCGTACTCATCCGGGAGCGCCGACATCAGCCCAAGGAACAACGCCGCGTTGGCAATTTCATCGAGTACCGTGGGGCCTGCGGGCAGCGCGCGGGCTTCTATGCGCAGGTGGGCGCGCCCGTCGCTTACGCCGTAACAAGGACGATTCCACCGCCACACGGTTCCGTTGTGCAGGCGCAATGCAGCAAGCTGGGGGCATTCTCCGCGCGAGACTGCATCCACCGGATCTTCATCTATGAGTTTGGTGAGGATGACGCGATAACGCGCTATTTCTTCGCGGAAGATTTCAAGGGCTGAATGTTCTATCCACTTGTCGCCGAAACTCACCCTCGGCGGTTGCTGCCTGCGCTGCCGCACGGCGGAGCGTTCGTCGACCGAATGCTGAAAAAGCGGGATTCGGGATTCGTGCCACAGGCGCTGTCCGAGCAGTATAGGCGAGTTTGCCGCAACTGCAACTATGGGGGCGGCGATCGCCTGAGCGAGATTGTAAAGCGAGGCGAATCGTTCCGGATCTACCTGCAGGTGCACCTGAAAGCTGTTGCAGCAGGCTTCGAGCATGACGTTGTCGTGCGAGAACTGCAGCTCGTCTATGCCCTTGATATGCACCTGAAATGCGTCGCCGCGCAGACGGTTGAGCATGCTGTTGAGCGCCGCGTAGCGCGGGCCCGGCGAGAGGTTGTCGAGCGTGAGATCCGAGGGGCGGATCGTGGGCAGAATGCCCGTGAGCAAAACATCCGCCGAGTAGCGTTCGGCCGCCGTGCGCGCCTTGTTTACGAGTTCCTCCGTTTCCCGTTCCAGTTCGCGCAGGCAGGCGCCTTCAAACAGCCGGGGCGTAAGATTGGCTTCAAGATTGAATCTGCCGATTTCGGGCGCGAAACGTCCGTCCCCGATGTTTGCGAGAATCTCGGGCGCAATCGCGGCAGGATGCAGATCCCGGTCCACGAGAAACATCTCCTGCTCGGCCCCTATGCGCGCCGGGCCGCTCTCGATTCCCCCGGCGTCGATCATTCGTTCGAGCGCGGTCAGATCGGCCAGCAGCGCCTTCATAAAAATGCGCGCTTCGGGTTCCCCGGCTACCGCCGCTACAATGTGATCACCCATTCCCGCCGTCCTGCCTACAGGTCAGTTTGCTTTACCCGGTTGCTATTTCCTGCCATCAGAACTCAGATTCCGTGCAATCCGTTCACCATAGACGGGTGAGCGTTTTATAGGGGCAAATCGCCCAGCACGGAAGAATCCGGTCGGGTGAATTGGCGTGATTGAGGCAAAGCCCGCAACCCAAAAGCAATAACGGAACAAGCGAAAGTATACGGAACAAACGGAGAGAGTGACGCTGTTTAAATTTTCTCGAAGGACTGATATCGGCGGGCGCGCTGCTCATCCACGGAGCGGTTGGCGGCGGCAAAAAGTTCGCGAAGCAAATTGAGGTCGCGGGCGTCGAGAGCCGTCTTCACGGATTCGAGTTCGCTTATAAGGTTGTCGAGGGCGGAAGAGATGTTTGAAGTGTTCGTCATCAATATGTCGCGCCAGACGCCGAAGGAGCTGCCCGCAAGCCGTGTTGTGTCGCGCCAACCTCCTGCGGCCAGATCCTGGGCGAGTGTGCGTTGGCCGATATCGGTTATGACATCGGATCCGAGCAGGGCGGCAAGCGTCGTAGAGAGTAATTGCGGAAGGTGGCTGATGAGTGCGACCGCGCGGTCGTGCTGATCGGGGTCAACCGGCAATGCGCGCGCTCCGATGGATTCAAGTAGCAGGTACATTCGTTCGAGTTGTTCGGCGTCGGAATCCGGGTTGACTGCAATGGCGTATACGGCGCGGTCGAACAGGTCGGCCCGGGCGTATTCGATCCCCGCGTTTTCGCTGCCCGCCATGGGGTGGCCGCCTATGAAACCGATTCCTTCGGGCAAATGCAATCGCGCGGTGCGGCATATTTCGGCCTTCGTGCTTCCGGCGTCGGTGACGAGTGCGCCGGGCGAGAGCTGTGCCCCGCGTGTGCGGAGGAAATCCAGGATTGCGCCTATCGGGGCGGCCAGGTATACGAGATCGGCTTTACATATTTCACCGCACGAAAAGCTCTCCTCTACAGCGTCGATTATTCCGCGTTCGAGGGCGATTTGCGGTCCGCGGGAGCCGCCCGACGCCGTAATTCGGCCGGCAAAACCGGCGCGTCGCAGCGCGAGCGCCAGCGATCCGCCTATCAGGCCGCATCCGACGATTGCGATGTGCGAGAAGGGAAGCATATGTTGGGTGACGAGTGAGTGGAAGTGCGGCCCTGCCGAGTGCCGCACTGCTGCATTTCCTCCTCGCGTCCGGCAACTTCTATACTCGAAACCCCGATGCTGCGTCAATCAACCCAGGTAGAGGCGGGCGCATCACTTTTTTGTGGAAATCGGCGATGCGGGGGGGTAGTATGCGTGCTCGCCGGGATAAATGAATCAGTCGACAGATCAGCCCCATCCCGAGCCTGTACGTACGACGCTAACGACCTCACGAGTTGTTCCTCAGTCAGGAGAATCGCCCATGCTTGGATTAAGCCTTCCCGTCGACATCCCCTGGAATCGTCTGTGCGCCAGCGAGGATATGATGGTGCGCAACCTCGACGATGCGTTGCCTCGGCGCTGGCGTTCGTCGCTCGCCGTATTCGGTTATGAACCGCCGCCCGAATATCAGAACGACGAGGATAAGATCGTGTCGTATATGAAAGTCGTCGTATCTCTGACCGGCTTTCAGGCCGATCCCGAAGAGGTCGGATTGCGGGATCGCCGCGCATATCTTGCCTGGCGCGATCCTGCCGTGATCGAGAATTATGAAGAAACCGTAACGCGGTATTACGGCTGCTACGGCGCCGTGCTCGAAGTCGTCGTCACCCCGAAAGGGACGCCGGAACAGACGGCGAAGATCCCGCTTTCGCAGTACCCCTACTTCGCAGACTTCGAACCGAAGAAGCGCGAACTTTACGAGCTTGTTTCCGAAACGGGTGAAGTTATGTCGCGGTCTCTTGAAAACGTCAGTGTGCACAAGGGCGCGACGACTACGGACACGCGCGAAGTAGTCGACATCTTCGGCGGCGCAAGTCTGGAAGTAACGACGCCGAAGGGAGTCGGAGGAGGGGTGGGCGTACAGGGACAATGGGGCACGCGCGACATCAATCAGGGACAGGTCGCCGACATTCGGACTACGGAAGCCGGGCGCGAAGCGCGCGAGACATTCTCGCATACCACCCAGCTTACGCAGATGTATCACCAGTTCAACAGCTATCATCTCGGCACAAATCGCGCGGTGTTTTACATGCTGCCGCGTCCGCACATCGTACAGGCGCCCAACACCTTCGTAAACGGGCCGCGCGTGATGGAGGGAATACAGGAGGTGTTCCTTGTCGTTGTGCGTCCCAGGGCGGTCGAGGAGATTTGTGTAGAAGCGTATCTCGAAACGGCGCATCTCGGGCAGGAGCCGATCCACGAGTATGAAACCGGGGTCGGATCGCTTCAGTTGCATATGCGGCTTGCGGCGCCCGATCAAAAAGACCCTCTTTTTTCAGGGCAGGATGATTCACTCACGATCTTCGCTGAAGATTCCGAAACCTACACGCCTCCTTCGGGCTGGGAAGTGGATCTGGAGCGCGACGGGGGATACCGCATAACGACCGACGGCGGTGTGGGCGTGGTCGATCGCAGGGTGGAAGCTGCGCGCGATCACGTCGTGGCTTGGGGAAAGATACGGGCGGAATTCATAGACAATACCTGGCCTGTGCCCAACCAGTCCATAGACGGCCGGCTGGACCTCGAAACCACCGTGTTCATACGCAACAGAACCCCGAAGGTGAAAGGTTATACCCAGACGCTCTGGATGACGGGGCGCAGCGTCAGCACGTGTGCGAAGGCGCAGGCTGCTTCCGGATCGAGCGGGGTTGTTTGGGAGCGTCCGCTCAAGAACATTACCGACAAACAGATCGGCGCTACGGCGCAGATTACGATTCAGGAAGCCAATCAATTACGCGCCGAAATCGGGCGTTTCGTACTGACGAGTTTCAATCACCCGGAGCGCTACAAGCTCGGAACCGTGAAGTTCATCGATACGCAGTTCATCGCATCAGCAATCGGCCGTCTGGTTCGCCAAAGCGGGCATCCGGACAACGTTCCGCTCGCGTCGATCAAGGGGCTCGATGCGTCGCTGCGGTCGAGGGTTGCGGCGGCGGCGGCCAAACTGTCGCGCGGGCGTTTGCTGCAAATGTCGTTGACGGAAATGTCGGATCGTTTCGGTCTTACGGCGGCCGAAGCGGTAAAGCTCAGGCGGGCGGCGCTCGGTCTCGAAGGGGCTCCTCCTGCATTGAAGGATCGCTGGAGCCGTCCCGACGTAGCGACGCCGCAAAAGGGTCCCGCCGCGCCGGCTCGCCCCAGCGCCTCCAGAACCAGGAAGCGATGACCAAACACCCTTGTATCGGCCGAACGTGGAAGAAGATCTGAGGCTTTACAATTCGTAGCGGAATCGCCCTTCGAGTTGGTACTTGTCGGGATGGTGGTTGGAGGTAAGCGATGCCTCTCGGGTATTTCCCTGCCGCCGATGAAAACGGCGAGATTCGGTTCTGGGAAGTCGAACTCGATGAAAACAACAATCCGAAGCTCGGCCCCGACGGCGAGCCGATCATCCGTCCGGCGAAACATCCCGAGGTTGCCGCCTTCATTCTCATCAAACAGTTCACCGATGGGTCGTTGAACGATGTGACGATCGATCCGTCCGGCGCTTCCACGACGCTTCAGGTAGGGGATCCGACCACGCGCGAAGGCTTCGTCGGAGAATATGTAGTCGGGACGATTTTCGAGGTAATCACGGATCGAAAAGATTTGACGCCCGATCAGCAGTGGGAGCTGTTGAGGAGGATTTACGGCGACGATCCGCGCGTCATCGGCCTTGTAATCACCTACGTCAGCGACTCTGCCGCTCGCAAAATCTGGGGCGATTCGTTCGAGATCGGTCCCGAGACCCTTATTTCGCCGGAGATGCCCGCGCCGCTGCCCCCGCAGGGAATGGGGAACGTCAAATCCTCGCAGGGCGACGGTGCGTTGCCGCCTGCGGGAGGCGCCGGCGGTGTTCAGCCCGGGGGGGCATCGCTCAACGGCTCTCCCACCGGCCAACCCGGCGGGGATTCCGACGGGCAGGGAACCGGCTCGGAACCGGGCAAGACCGGCGGCGATCCGGTAGTGCTCGCTTCCGGGCAGCTTTATCATCAGGTCACCGACCTCGAAGTTGCCGGACTCGGCCTGCACTTCGCCTTCACTCGCACGTATCTCAATCAGACGATCTACAAGGGGCCGCTCGGTTATCACTGGGATCATGCTTACAACCTGTGGCTGCGCGAGTCCCGGGAGTTCCTGCCCGACGGGTCGCTTCAAAACGTTGTTTACAGATCTACCGGAAGCGTGCGCGAAGACCGTTACACCCAGGTTATCGGTTCTGCAACGGGTGAGATGCCGCCGCTTGGCGGAACTACAGACGCGGTATTTGAAGGGCCGCCGGGATTTTTCGACCGGCTCGAAAAGACGGGCGGCTGCTACATTCTCGAAACTCCGGCAGGAGTGCGTTTCGAGTACGGCGAAAATCTTTACGCCGAGCGAATCACGGATCGCAACGGCAATACGATGACGCTTCGTTACGACGGTTATCTTCTCGTTGAAATAATCGACGCGGTGGGAAGGCGCTTTACGCTCGAATACGATTCGCTCAATCGCATTACAGCGCTGCGCGACCACACGGGCAATAGAAGCGTGCGTTACTTCTACAGCAGCAACGGCGATCTTGAAGAAGTAGATCACCTGCTCGGCGATATGGTTTCGGGCGTCGATTACCGGTACTCGGGCGCCGAACTGCCGTTCGAATTGCAGCACAATCTGACGCATATAATCAGTCCAAAAGGCGAATGCGTGCTCGAATGCATATACGGTGAAACGCCCGGCGCGCTTGAATACAACCGCGTCGTGCGTCAGCGCGCAGCCGACGGCGAGTTCGCCTACGAATACGACTTCGTGCACGAATCGGGCGTCGATCCGTCGCTCGATCCAATAAACGTACCGAGGACATTGACTCGCGTTGCGCACCCCAACGGACACATCCTGGAGCACTGGTTTAATGCTCAGGGTAATGCTGTGCGCCGCACAGAGCGCATACTCGGATCAACCGGCCTCGTGGAAACGCTTACGGCGAGTTTTCGCTACAACGCCGACGGATTGCTGATAGAAGAGCGCCGACCCGAGGGAAGCGCCCTGCTGTACCGGTACGAGCGGGAAGCGTGGGGCGAACTCCACGGCGGGAGCGCCGAAGGTGCAAGCGCTGCTGAACGTTTATCGTTCGGCAATCTGCTTCGCATCGTAGAAATGCCGCGGCCGGGTTTCAATGAAACGCGGCGCATCGTCACCGAATACACATATACGCGCAACAACCGTCTCGCCTCACAGCGCGGTCCATACTATTCAGACCTTCAGTTGAGACCGCTTTCCGGACAAACCATCGGCGAGGTATTTCACGATTACGACGAGCGCGGCAATCTCACGGCGGTGCGTTATGCAGATACGATAGACGCCCGGGGTGAAGCGCAGCGGGTCGAACCTACGCATTACATACACGACGAACGCGGGCGACTTGCAGAAATCATTACCGGCGGATTGCGGACGCAATTGGCATACTTTGATGGAGATGTGCGTTCAGGCCACGTGCGCGAGCGGATTGCGGACGCCGACGGAGCGCGACTTGCCACCAGCTTCGAGGTTGATGCATTGGGACGTTTAACCGGCGTGCAAGATCCTTTCGGCGCACGCACGGATATAGAATACACCCCGTTTGACGCGGTGAAGCGCGTCGTGTTGCCCGAGATGAGGAGTGGAGGTGCGCGGCCCGAAATCGCTTACCTGTATGACAAGAACCGGCAGGTAATACGAACCGAAGAAACGATATTGTCGCCCGACGGTTCGCCGCATCCGGACGGTTCGCTGGTGCAGAGCTTTCGTTACGATCAATACGGCCGCCGGGTTCGTATGAGCGCCGGCACGGCATCTGAGCCGGAATTGCGCGTACTCAGGACGATCTATCACCCGGCCGGTGTGCCGCAGCGGGAAATAGATGCTCTGGGAAATCAGACGCTGATTCGGCACGATGCGAGGATGTTCGCCGGATCGGTAACGATGGCCTGGGGGAAACCGGAACAGGTTACGCGGCGTCTGGTGTACAACCGCGCCGGCGAAACCATTGAAGTAATTGATGGGCGAGGAGCGCGCACGCGCATTGAGCGGGATGCTTTCGGGCGGGCAAGACGCGTCCTAACGCCCGACGGAAACGCCGTCGAGTGCGAATACGACGCCTCAGGCAGGGTTGTGCGCAAACGCCTGTACGGCAAACATCCGGAAACCGGCGCCGTGGTGCGGTGGTCGGAAACGGAGATGCGGTATGACGCGCTCGGCCGGATGATCGAGGCTATAGATCATGTTTTTTCGCCCGGAGAAACGGCGGAAGACGAGTTGCAGCGAACGCGTTTTCTTTATGACGGACTGCACCGTCTGGAAAGGGTGATCGACGCTGAGGGAGTGGAATGGCTGCAAACGCACGACCGCCTCGGGCGGCTCGTTGCGCGCAGGGATGCGCAGGGCAATGAGACGCGGTTCGAATATGACGACGCGGCCCGCACGCTTGCCGTCATCGGCGTGGAAAGCGGAATCAATGAGGCCGGCGAAAGAATCACACAGGTTTTCAGCAGCACGGTTCGATCCGATGCGCGGGGTCTGCCCGTAGAGGAAATCGATGATCTCGCACGCACTACCCTTCGCGAATACGACAGCCGGGGATTGCTCGTGCGAATAACCGCACCCGCGGGCCGCGTCTTCGAAATTGAATACGACGTCTTCGGGCAGCCCGTCCGGCAGCAAATAACGGCGCAAGACCGTGCTCGTCGCAAACAGGTCGAATACGATGCAAACGGCAATGTGATCGGGCTGGAGTTGTCCTCCGGCAACCGTGTGGAATACGTCTACGACGGATTGAACCGGCTTGTCCGCACGCTCCGCGACGGAATAACCGAAAGCGAGTACGAATACGATGCCGAGGGTAATGCAACGACCGAGCGCAACGAAAACGGCGTCGTTTTCAAGCGCGAGTATTCGGCCGAAGGGCGAATGTTGAGAGAGGAAGCGGATCTGAACGGGTTCAAGGTTTCCGGGGACGATCCCTCGTATCGGCCGGCGGAGGCTTCGCGCCGTGAGTTCAGCTACACGCCTCCGGGCGCCATAGCCGTTGCGCGCAACGATCTCGGGGAGTGTCGTTACCGCTTCGATTCTCTGGGAAGGCTGCTTGAGGAGCGATGCAACGACCTTCGCTTCATGCATCGTTACGATGCTGTGGGCCGGCGCACGAATCTGATTTATCCCGACGGCCGGCAACTGGCGTTCGCATATGTTCCTGCGGGGGGGCTGGCGGAAATCCTGCAGACCTCGCGCGGCGCAAATTATCCGGGGGACGCCGCAGCGCCGGATGTGCGCCGATTGCTGTCGATAACGCGCATAGGGGGCCGTCCGCTTTCGATGCGATTCGGCGAAGCGATTAATGCCCGGATACATTACGACCCATTGCAGCGGGTAGTCGGGATGGACTGGACGCAGGCAACGGCGGGCGCCAGTGCATTGGCGAGCGTAAGAAATGTGTATGGCGTGCGGGGCGAGTTGCGCATTCAGCAGGCCGATGACCGGTTCCGGATACTCGAATATGATGCGTTAACGCACTTGAGCACGGTGAGGGAATACACAGGCGAGCCGCTGATTGACTGTTCGGGGATAGCTGCAGCTCAGGGTTTTTCATCTCCGGGGCCTGTCGATTATCAGGCGAAAATGAACGCGCTGATTTCCGAAGCGGAGGCGCGCGTCGCAAGCCGGCCCGTAGCGCGCAGATTCGATTATCGACTCGATGAGCGGGCGAACAGGTTGGCGACCGAAGAGGCAACGGAGCCGGGCGGCCAGCTTTCGATTGTTAATTACGAAACCGATGTGCAGGATCGGTACATAGAAGTGGGCGGTCGTCGCTGCCTTTACGATTGCGCCGGGAATCTGCTCGGGGATGGAGTAAACCGGTATCGCTATGACGCTTACAACCGGCTCGCTGAAGCGGAAACTCCGGAGGGCCGCGTCGAGATGCGGCGCGACGCGCTTGGAAGGCTTGTGGAGTGGAGGACGCCGGAGACAGAAAGGCGATTGTTATACGCCGGTTTGCGCGTTTTGGAGATACGGCGGGGAAGCGAGATTGAAGCGCAGGTCATACCGCTCGAAAGACCGAATCAGTTTGCACACTTGGCCGCCGGAGGCGCGGACCGATTCCCTGTGTTCGACGCAATGGATTCGCTGCTCGGCTGGGCTGCGCCCAACGGCGAAATAAAGGAGCGAAGCGTTTATGATCCGTTCGGCAGAGTGCTTGAACAAAGCGCGGCCTGGCCCGGCCCTTTCGGGTTCTCAGGATATCTCGCCGATGCCTGCTCGGGCGTTTACGAAACATACGCACGCAGCTACCACCCGGGATTCGGGCGGTTCTTGCAGCGCGATCCGCTTGGATTTGCGGACGGAGCGAATGTGTATGCGTATGCGCATCACGCGCCGGGCACGCTAACGGATTACTTCGGATTTTCTTCTAACGAGATCGACTGGTGGACCGTAGGCTGGTCGGCCGGTTCTACGCTGTTGACCGGAGCGGCGTTGATGGTTGGGGCGACGGCGCTGGTGGTGACGGGAATAGTTTCGCTTCCGGCTCTGGTATTTGCCGGGGGCGTCGGGTTGACGTTCAGCGTAGCGGCTTCGATTCTGGGCCGCGCCTCGCAGTCGATACAGGCCGGAAAATCGGAGGATATCAACTGGGCGATACTTTACGGAATCGGCGATCAATTCGGAATCACGGATATATATCAGGGCGCCACGGGCAACAACATTTGGACGGGCGAGACTCTGGGCACAAAACGCCGGAGCGAACTGCTTGGGGGCGGCATCGGCGCCGGGGGATCGTGGCTGACGGGGACGTTGGGGGGCAGGCCGATATTCAATTCGCTGAGCGCCAGAATGCCCTCGACGCGCTGGAGCGGGCCCGCCAAGGGATATGTAACGAGCAAGTACTGGATGGACAAGGCGACCGAGCCTGCGATGTCGGTCGACAACTTCAACAATCCCAAGATAGGCGATACGATCCTTATGGGACCTTATCAGGGGGGAACAGTAAACTACCGGTTGCCGGACGGGTCGGTGATGAAGGTTGATCTGCCGGAATCCGGTATGGCGCAACTACATAAGGATTTCGGCGCCATCTTCGGCGCCAGGACGCTGGGCAATGGTGAAGCGGTGGTCTCGAACGCCGCACGAACTGCCGCGCGCAACGGCGACTACAGCCTGCTGATGCAGCAGGAACTGCCCTTCATCCAGAAAGCCAAACACATTTATTTCCTCACGCTCAAGGATATTCCGACACGCCGCAAAATCACCTGGCTTGAAATGGAATACATTCTGGGCTCCCCAAAGTTACGGGACAAAACAACCTTTATCCCTCTCGATGAAATAGGATGGTATGGTTCGGAGACCAGCACGATTCCGCCCGACTCGATAATATTCAAGAAATAGGCCCGACCCAACCCGCACGACACAGGAGCAAAGAGGATAACGGAACGAACGAAAACAAGACGGAAACCACGGAAGTATTCACCTGTTCCGCAATTTTCGTTTCATTTCGAATATTGCGTTATCTCTGTTTTCTTTCCCGATCGGAACAGGACAATTTCGCTTGAACAAAACCCCGCGGGCGACGTAAATAATAACGGTGGTTTCGCCGATTTTCGTTTAAAGAGGTTTCGATTTTGGTGTTCAGCACTCTGTTAACAAAGTTTTGAGTTTGTCAGCCGCGGAGCGGCGAAAGAGCTGTAGCCTGGTGCGTGAGCGCCAGGTCAGTAGAAAAGAATGTTTGAGCCCTGAAAGGGCGAAAGATCTTCCGCCCCTCCGGGGCTGGCGCCGCTTCTCTGCACCTACCCAGGGCTTACGCCCTGGGCTACAGATCTTTCGCCGCTTCGCGGCTGACAAACTCAAAACTTTGTTAACAGAGTAATGAACACCGAAATCGAAACGGCTGTAATCCGTCAGGGCAGTCCGGAAAATGTGGGAGCGGTGATTATGGTGACCTGTCAATCGTGCGGTTATGTATCTCCCGAGACTTCGAAGTTTTGCCGTCAGTGCGGCGCGCTATTGATTTCAGACGGCGATCCTATGGAGGCGACTACGAGGAATTACGGTCGCCAGGGCCCCGCCGTTGCCACAGCAGGTTCGGCTCCGCTTCCGCCGAGCATCGGCGACGCCGTTGCCGGTGAAACCGCTCGTTACCCGCGCACTCCGCAGGCATCGCTTCACGTCTACACACCGCCCGGCGTACCTGCCGCCGCCCCCGACACCGCCTCGCTCAAGCCCAAGCGCCGCCGCCGCCGCATTCTGAAATGGGGAGCGATTCTTATGGCGATGATGATGAG
Source organism: Acidobacteriota bacterium (assembly GCA_019639255.1). Taxonomy (GTDB): domain Bacteria; phylum Acidobacteriota; class Blastocatellia; order RBC074; family RBC074; genus JAHBSF01. The sequence continues at coordinate 29,090 of JAHBSF010000066.1, forward strand.
CATGGGCGTAGGGGCGTTGATCAACGAGGAATCGAACTCGGGCCGCGTGCTGCTTGAACGCACGGATGAGATACGGCTCGAGCGATTGCGCACCGAGGATCGGTTAAGGGCTACGATGGCCGGTTCTGCCGTAGAGCAGCAGGAGCGTTTGCGCCGTGAAATCGAAAGCAGACTCGAAGCGGTCGAACGCGCGAGCCGGGACGCGGAAAGGGCGGCTGAAAGAGGCGAAGACATACTGACGGGCGGTGAAAAGCCGCTCGATCTTGCAGCATTTGAATATCAGGGAGCATCTACGGGGCAGTTCAGCCGCATACCGGGCAGGGAACTGTTGAAGCAGAGCACGAAAGACGAATTCGAGACCGTCAGCCGGTTTTATCAGGAGAAACTCGGAAAACCCTTTCTTTTCGTCAACGAGCGGAACCGGAAACAATCCCTGTTTCAGATCCCGGGCGCGCCTTCGGTAACGGTGCTTGTGCGGCAGGCGCGGGATCGCGGCGCGAATCAAACGGAGATTCTGGTTATGCGCTCTCCGTTCCGCTTTCCCGCATCCGAGGCTATCGAAGCTCCGGGTGCGCCTCCCGCTCCGCCGCCGCCTGCTCCTCCGGCAGTCGTAAAATAGTTCGGGATCGAACGCGGAGCATAAGAGAAACAACAAAACAAAAGAGAAACAACGGAACAAACGGAATAAGCGGAACAAACGGAACGAACTGAATAAATGGCAAGGATCACAATCTTGCGTTGTAAAAAACGTTTATAATCCGGCGCTTTCCGCGGCAATAAAGCTCTTGATCCAGGTCCGAATCTCGTCGCGCACGCGGCGGAAAATGGCTAGTCGGTATTCGTAGCTGCCGACATCCGGCCCGGGTGGATCTTCAAAGCTCCGATGTATGCGGCGGGCCGCTCCCGGAAACACCGGGCAGGTTTCATTGGCGTTATCGCAAACGGTGATTACGTAATCAAAGCGTTCGCCCGTGAATTCATCGACGGATTTCGAGCGATGCCAGGAAATATCCATCCCGATTTCGCGCATCGCCTGAATGGCTTCAGCCCGTACGCTCGAGGGTTTGACCCCGGCGCTGAAGACCTCGAAATTTCCGCCCCCATCGGCCCGCAGCAGCCCTTCCGCCATCTGGCTGCGCGCCGAGTTTCCGGTGCAGAGTATCAGTACACGTCCAGGCATCATCGCCTCATTTCTGAAAAGTCCCGCCCGCACATCCGGTTACATTCGGCGTTCTACCGCAGGGGCGATTTGCCGTAGTTGCGCCATCAATTTTGTGAACTGTTCGGGCAGCAGCGACTGCGCGCCGTCGCACAATGCGCGGTCCGGGTCGCTATGAACTTCTATGAGCAGTCCGTCGGCGCCCGCGGCTACTGCGGCGCGGGCCATCGGCGGCACCTTGTCGCGGCGGCCCGTGCCGTGGCTCGGATCTGCGATGACGGGCAGGTGCGAGAGTTTCTTGATTACGGGAATCGCCGATATGTCCAGAGTATTGCGCGTATAGGTTTCAAACGTCTTGATGCCGCGCTCGCATATGATCACTTCGTGGTTGCCGCCCGCCATCAGATACTCGGCTGAAAGAAGCGTTTCTTCTATGGTCGCCGCAGGCCCGCGTTTAAGCAGCACCGGTTTGTTGAGTTTGGCGAGATCCTTCAGCAGATTGAAATTCTGCATATTGCGCGCTCCGACCTGGAGTATGTCCACATAGCGTATGAACATCGGAATCTGCGAGGATTCCATAATCTCCGATACGGTGAGCATGCCATAGCGGTCCGCCGCCTCGCGCAGCATTCTCAGGCCCTGTTCGCCGAGGCCCTGAAAGCTGTAGGGCGATGTGCGCGGCTTGAATGCGCCGCCGCGCATTATCTGTACGCCCTGAGAAGCGACGGCGGCGGCGGTGGTTTCCACCTGTTCGCGGCTTTCAATCGTGCACGGTCCGGCCATCATCACCACCTGTTCGCCGCCTATCACCACGTCCTTTATGCGAACCTGCGTGCCCTCGGGTTTGAATGCGCGGGACGCGAGTTTATATGGGACGCTCACGCGCACGACTTCCTGCACGCCGTCGAGCAGTTCGAGGTCTCGCGTATCTGCGATCTGCGCGCCTACCGCGCCGAGAATCGTGTGCCGCGCTCCGGTGGAGCGGTGGATGTCAAAACCGAGGGTTACAAGTCTGTCTACGACGCGTGTAATCTTGTCCTCGGGCGCGTTTTCTTCCATTACTACTATCATTGCGGTTAAGGCCTCTCATTCCTGCGAATTTAATTCTTCGACTATCGACTGCGCGTCGGACTGCGCAGCCGATGCTCCGGCTTCGATGCGTTCAATACGGCGCGATTCGTCTATTACGCGTTCAAACAGGCGGCGTATAGCTTCGGCGTCGAGCGGGCCGCGGTTGGCGCCGGTGACGTTTGCTATGACCTCGGCTTCGCGCGACGGAGAGTAAACTTCGAGTCCGAGCCGCCGCTTGATATGCCCGATCTCGATGGCGCACTGCGCGCGCTCGTTGAAGATTTCAACCAGTTGCAGGTCGAGTTCGTCGATACGGATTCGCCAGTCGTCGATCCTCTTCTCACCGCTCATAATTGCCGCATCCCCTCTAATCCAAACCCTACGAGATCCGGACATTGAAGCGAGATAACGCAACATTCGAAAATAGACGGAACATACGGAAATACTCATCTTTTCCGTAATTACTCTGTAAACAAAGTTTCTTGAGTTTTTCAGCCGCGGAGCGGCGT